>JARRKU010000077.1:0-35643 GCA_037387725.1 Desulfobacteraceae bacterium | reverse complement strand
GAATCGTAACAGGTCGGTTGAATGCATCGCCTTTCATTCAAATTTCCAGATGCCCGCCCCACCTTGGTCCGCATATTCGACGAAAATAACAATCCGAGTACGATGAATCACATTCAGGCAGAATCGTTGACCGCAACCGTGTCCGGCAGGCGCAGGCCTGCGTCGGTGGCCCCATCAAAGTGTGTGATTGGTTCAACCCGCCTCTTCGACCTCCGGGGGTAGGGAAGCCGAATGGTCGCGCTGCCCAAGACTTAGAAACCATTGAACGACGGGAGAGGCCAAAAAGACAATGGTCAGCAGGTTGATGCCGAGGGTGATGGGCCGCTCCCACAAAAAGGAGATCGATCCATCATAGATCATCAGGGACCGGCGCAGGTTATCCTCCATCAGACCGCCCAGGATGAAACCCAGCAGCAGCGGCGCCATGGGAAAGTCGAACAGGCGCAGCATCAGGGCCACCACCGATATGAGAATCATGGCATTGATGTCAAAATTGTTGAAGGTGATCAGATAGACGCCGATGACGGAGAAAAAAATGATGCCGGGTATCAATATGTTTCTGGGAACGGCCAGCAGCCGGGCGAAGTAAGGAATCAGGGGCAGGTTGAGGATGAGAAGAAAAACGTTGCCCAGGTACATGGACATGATGACGGCCCAGAAGACCTCAGGCCGTTCGACAAACATTCTCGGTCCGGGCTCAATCCCATAGGCGATCAAGGCGCCGAGCATCACTGCGGTGGTTCCCGACCCGGGGATCCCCAAAGTGAGCAAGGGGATAAAGGAGCCGCTGCTGGCGGCGTTGTTGCCGGTCTCCGGCGCAGCCAGACCGATGATGCTGCCCTTGCCGAATTCTTTTTTGTCTTCGGGTTTGGCCAGCCGCTGCTCCATCCCGTAGGAGAGAAAGGACCCGAGGGTGGCCCCGGCGCCCGGCAAAGCTCCGATGAAGAATCCCAACAGCGAGCAACGTCCCAGTGTCGGCGCGATCTTCTTGAACTCTTTGCGGGTGACTTTGAGGTCGCTGATGCTGGCCAGGTTTTCTGCCTTGAATACCCCGGTGGTGTCCTGCCTTTTGAGCACCATCACAAACGCCTCGGTAACGGCGAAAGTGGCCATGGCCAGCATAATGAAGCTGAGACCGTCGAGCAGATTCATGCTGCCGAAGGTAAACCGCTGTACCCCGGAGGTCTGGTCGGTGCCCACGGTGGAGAGCATCAGGCCTACCACGGTCATAAGCAAGGCTTTGAGAAAGCCGCCCGGCCCTGCAAAGGCCGATACGGCGGTCAGTCCCATGACCATCAGGGCAAAGTAATCCGACGATTGGAAATTTTTGGCCACGCCGGCCATCAGCGGGGCCCCCAGCATGAGCAGAATAACGGCAACGGTGCCGCCGGTGAAAGAGGAATAGGCGGCAATGGCCAGCGCCTTTCCCGGTCTGCCTTTCTGGGCCAGGGGGTAGCCGTCGATAGCCGTGGCCACTGTAGCCGCCTCACCCGGCGCGTTGATCAGGATCGAACAGGTCGACCCGCCGAAAATGGCGCCATAGTAGACCCCGGCCAGCAACACCATACCGGATGCAGGATCCAGGGGATAGGTCACCGGGATCATCAGGGCCACGGCGGTGATGGGTCCCAGTCCGGGCATCATGCCGATAAAACTGCCGACGAAGCAGCCCACCAATACCAGGCCGATATTGATCGGTATCAGGGTCGTTTGGACCCCGGTCACCATTCCGGTCCACAGTCCTTCCCACATTATTCCGACCCTCCTAAAAGATAGAAAAGTTCACCGGGTGCGATGTACATCCCCAGAACCTTGGTCAAAATGAACCAGAGGCCGACGACCAGCGGTATCGAAGCCAGCAGGATAACTTTGAACTTTCGCTCGCCGAGGATCATGACGCCGCCGGCCATGAAGCCGATGGAGGCGATCACAAAGCCGATCCAAGGCATGCTCAGGCTGTAGACGATCAACAGGCCGATGAACCAAGCCGTGCGACGCCAATCCAGGCCCATGAGCACCGATTTGACCGTCAGGGCTTTCTCTTTGTCGAAGCTGGGCAGAAGGATAATCAGCAACGAGAGCACGATACCGGCAATGGACAAGGCATAGGGCATGGTGCGCGCGTTCAGGGCCTCTCCCTGGGATAAAAAGATCAGGGGAATTTTAAACGCATAGATACCGTAGGCGATGGAGAGCGCCAGAATGAACAGGGCCCCCATTTTTTCACGCTTGATGTTCATGATTCCTCGTCTCCTGATGGCGGTTCGGCCTGATGGTAAAGGAAGGGTGGAAGGGGACCATCCGCCTGCCACCCACGCGTCCTATTTCAGAAATCCCAGTTTTTTCATCATGCCGCCAAGGGCTTTTTCCTGGTTTTCCAGAAATTTTACGAATTCGTCGCCCGGCTTGAAAAGATTCTGCCACCCGCGATTGGTGCGGATCTTCTCCCACTCCGGGGTATCATACATTTTCGCCAGCATGGCCTGATAGCCCTTGGCCTTTTCCGCCGGAAGCTTGGGAGCGCCGAAGAAACCGCGCCAGTTGGCAAAGGAGACGTCATAGCCCAGTTCCATGAGGGCCGGTACATCCGGCGCCTGGGGCAGGCGCTTTTCGGAGGTCACGGCCAGGATCCGCACTTCTCCCTGGCGGGAGAGGCCCAAGGCTTCGGAAAAGCCGGTGGACAGCACCTGGGTGTCGCCGGCCAGCAGGCCGGCCATGGCCTTGCCCCCTGCATCATAGGGGACATACACCAGTTTGAGCGGGTCACCGCCGGCCGCTTCGATGGCCATGGCGGGCACCAGATGGTCCATGCTGCCCTTTACCGAACCGCCGGCAATCTTGACCGACATGGGATCCTTTTTAAAATCGTCGATGACCGCTTTCCAACTCTGGTATTTGGATTTGGTCGGGACGACGAACGCGGCATAATCCGCAATCACGGCGGCAATGGGGGTGGTGTCCCTGAAAGACTGAGGGAAGACACCTTGCAGGGAGCGGATGATAATGGGCGTGGAATTGACCATCAAGGTGCCCTGCTGACGCCTGGCCGTTGAAATGAGATGGTTCAGGGCTTTGCCGCCGCCGCCACCGGACATGTTCTCAAAAGAGGCATGCTTGACAATTCCGGCGTCCATCAACGCCTTTCCCACTCCCCGGGCCGTTCCGTCCCAGCCGCCGCCGGCTCCTCCTGGGATAAGAAAGTGCACTTTTTCAGGGGTGAATTCCGCAGAGGCGGATCCTGCGAAAAAGAATAATAGAACGATCAGGCCAACAAACAGATAGGATGCACAGGTTAATTTTTTTGGGGTTAAGGCTTTCATCCTCAATTCCTCCTTGTGTATCGATCGTGGTTGAATCCATCAGATAAAATTCACATTTGCAAACGGTGGACCATAAATAATCCGGATACCCGACAGTATGGCAACCATATGATAATACATCTTTTTTATTTAACCGGCTGGTGAGAACAGCCAAGCGAATCGATACAGCGCCAGGTCGATTCTGAAAAAATCAGACTGATGCCATTGGAATATTCTGATAAAATCAGACCAGACCTCCTCGCGCGATGGAACATTCGCTAAACGAAAGCAGGAGTGTTGAAACCGGATGCATCAATTCCAACTGAATGTCATTCACAGTCACCGGTCCATGAATCCGTTCATCTGCGAGATAATTATTTGCGAACCTTATTTGTCCTTAGGACATCATTTCGAAAGCGATTCCGATAGCGACCCCGACGCTGATTTGATTTGGCCTCGGGATCGGGGTCGGGATCGCTTCCTTGTTAATGACCTACAGCCCAGTTAGAATTCCTGAGCCGGCGCCATAAATATTGGCGAGCTGGAAGTGGTTGCGAAATTTTCGGTCTCTGATACCATAAGCTAAGACCTTGATACGATTGGATGGGCATGAAGATATGGACCAGTGGCAGGCCGAAGATCGGGTATTCCGCCGTCATCACCCTGATAGCGACGGTCCTGGTTTTGGCAGGCCCCCTGCCCTCCCAGTGCGCACGCCAGTTTTACAAGGTGGCCCTCTTCGATTTCGACAGGCGCAAGGTCACCCCCGATCCCTTGGCCCGCCATATTGAATCGAAATTGCAGGACCGTTTGCCCCATATCGTGGTGGATCACTACTCAGGGCTGGGAGACGAATCCCGCTCGGTCAAACTGCTTCAATCCATCGAAAACAAAGGCTATCACCTGGTCATCACCCGGACCTCCGACGCGTTGATTATCGCCCAGCATACGCTTCTTAAAACCCCGACCCTATACACCAATGCCAACAACCCGTTGCTCCTCGGATTCAAAACTTTAGGCCCTCCCGGCGGGAACATTTCCGGGGCGTCCTATTACATCCCGGTGGAGAAGCACCTGCGCGTCTATAAGGCCATATGGCCAACCCTGAAGAAGCCGGGCTTTCTTTTTGACAAACACAACAAATCGCGAAGGGTGGAGGTTCCGGAAACCCGCAGCGCCTGCACTTCCCTGGGGCTGAGATTTGAAATGGAATTCGTGGAAAACCGCGATCAATTGCCCAAAGCCGCCAATCGATTGATGGCCCGGGGAGTGGATGCCATTATCGCCGCTTCAAGCGGCACCATATACGAAAATATCCATACCTTCATTGAGGATGCCAACCGCAAAGGCGTGCCTGTTTTTTCATTTTACAAGATGGGCGTGTGGAATGGCGCCGCAGTCGCCTTGTCCAGCGACTACTTTCAAATTGCCGATGAACTTCTGCTGCCCATGGCCGTTAAAGTCCTCAAGGATAGGGCCAGCCCCGGATCGATGCCGGCAGCCTTTCTTGAAAAGCCTTCATTATTTGTCAACCGATTGCAGGCCCGCCGTTTCAAGCTGCGCATTTCCCCGGAAATCAAGAAAAAACAAGCAATTGTCTATGTTGAGTAGATTAGCCCATGCAAGAAGGGGTCACTTTCAGGAAGTCCCGATTTTTTCCGATCTTTTTTGCCGCCATTATAGATCTTGATAAAATCTCTTATTCACCATCACAAGCGCCACCTAACGCATGGTTAAGCTTGGGAGCCATTTTGATTGATGGAATTATCCTCGGCCACGAGGATGCGGGTGTCGACCGGGGATAGGGTCTTCAAAGGACCAGGCGGCTTCAAATCGCCGGACGGTGCGATATGCTTCGCAGCATCACTGGGGTCGAAGACCACCAGGATACAGTCCAAAAGCGCTTGCCGTTTGATGGGCTTGGTCAGATAGGCATCGCATCCGCATCGTTTTAACGTAGCGGCATCGCCTCCCAGCCCCAGTGAACTGATCAAGATCAGCTTGGTGTCGCTGAAATCAGGATTGGCTTTAATGGCTTGGGCCAATTTATCCCCTCCCATACCCGGCATTAAATGGTCTAGGATGGCCAGATCATATGGCGTGTGCTTTTGTTTGGCGACTTCTATTTTCTCCAGGGCTTCGGTTGCGCTGGCCGCCGTGGCCCATTCGCATTTCCAGGATTTGAAATAGGCAGAGAGAATCTCACGGCTGATAGCGTTATCATCCACGACCAATACCCGCTCTCCCTCGAGATCTGCGGGCAGGGCAAATTTATGCCCCTGGGTGCGACCCTGCTTTTCAAATACGGCTGTGAACCAGAAGGTGGCCCCTTGCCCTTCTGCGCTGTCGGCTCCGATCCGGCCATCCATCAGGTCCACCAGCTTTTTGGATATGGCCAGCCCCAAACCTGTGCCGCCATATATGCGGGTAGTGGAAGTGTCAATCTGTGAAAAAGGTTTAAACAAGCGATTGCGCCGCTCTTCCGGGATACCGACGCCTGTATCGGTTACCGAGAAGTAGAGGTGAGCATGGGTATCGGACTCGTTATCCGCTGAAACCCGGATGACGACCTCTCCTTGGGATGTGAATTTAATGGCGTTGGCGGTCAGGTTGATCAAAACCTGGCGTAATCGGCTCGGATCACCGATAAAAAACCGGGGTACGGCCGGATCGATGTAGATACCGAACTCCAAACCTTTTTCATGGGCTTTGAAGGAGAGCATTTCCGCGACGCTTCCGATGGTGTCCTGAAGATCGAAGTTCAGCAGGTTAAAGTCCAGCTTGCCGGCTTCAATCTTGGAAAAGTCGAGGATATCGTCGATGATGGACAGCAACGCCTCGGCACTTTTCTGAATTGCCTGGATAAATTCGCACTGCTCCCTGTCCAGGCGGGTTTCCGCCAACAGGCCGGACATGCTGATGACGGCATTCATTGGTGTGCGGATTTCATGGCTCATGTTGGCCAGGAATTCGCGCTTGGCAACCGTCGCCGCTTCAGCCGCCTCCATGGCTTTTTCCAGCTCTCGCCGGGATGTTTCCAGCGCGGCAGTGCGTTCCTGGACCCGGGTCTCCAGTCGTTCGTTGAATTTACGGATCTGCCGATCCCGGTCCCTGATTTTGGCAGCCATGCCGGCCAAGGATGCCGCCAATTGGGCCACCTCATCGCCGCTGCGCAACAGGTTCACCTGATGCCCATACTGCCCATCGTCTATGATCCGGGCATCTGAGGCCAGGGTTTTAATAGGCCGGACCACCCGGCTGAGCATGGCATAGACAATGGATAGCCCCATCAGGGAACTCAATACCATGACAATGGAAATGCCCTGGGCGGCCTCATGCACGCTGGCAAATTTATCTTCGGTTTTGATGGCGTAGCCGATGGTCCATTGCCAGGGCTTAAAGGTACGAAACAGCATCCATTTTTCATCGTCGCGCCAGGTGTAGTATAGCGCCCCGTTTTTCATCGTCAGCATCTTGCGGATAAAGCCCTCTTGAGCGACTTCAGCGCTCCCCGGTTCCAGAGAAGGATGCAGAACAATCAACCCGGCGCCATCGACGATAAAAGGATAAATATTGAGACCCGGCGCGTAATATTGCGCCCCCAATTCCCAGGCGGTGGTCTCTTTGTAACCTTCGGCAAACAGTCCCTCCATGCCGGAAGCCATCAGCTTGTCATGCTTTTTTTGCAAGGTCCGTAAAATGACCTCGAGCTGGTTGGTATAGGCTTTTTCGTTCTCTGCAGAGATAATATGACGGGTGATGATGATCCTCAGCATCAGTAGCATCGCTGTGCTCAGGATTTACCCGCCAAGACAGGGAGCAAGGGACGAGGCGGTTTTGAGTAATACAGGATGTCAATGCTTTGACGTGTCGCTATGACCGGACGCACTTGAGATCTCCCTGTATGAATTGCCGGGATTTTAGCCGAGATCAAATGTTTGACAGAAGTATTCAGTTTTGATAGTTTTCTCGTAAGTTCATTCGACTCAACAGGAACGGTTTTCCTTCACACCAATCTCCTCTTTCTATAAGACATTAGCGCGCAAATGCCACGAAAGTAATCAACCATTGTCATTTTCGGATGCCAAGGAATCATGATGCCACGAAAGGGATCGGGATTCAGGATCATTACCATGGCGCTCCTATGCCTGGCCATGGCGCTGCAATGGGTTCATACCGTCCAAGGCGACGACAGGTATCGGACCGCTGCAACCACCCGCAAAGGGGAAAAATGGCGTATTGGCTACTACCAAGGGGGGCCCTATATCAACTATCCTGCCAATCTGACAGCCATTGCCAGAGGGCTGGCCGAGCTGGGTTGGATGTCCCCCTTCAAAGTTCCTCCTGAGGCGGCGCCCTCCGATGCCAAAGTGATCTGGATGGCCCTGGCGCGAACCCAGAGCGCCTATCTCCGGTTCGTGCCGGACGCTTTTTATTCGGCCGAGTGGAATGACGACCGCCGGGTGCAAACCCGTCAAGCCGCCATCGCCCGGCTCCAGGCCCGCCAGCTTGATTTCATTATCGCCATGGGGACGTGGGCCGGTCAGGACCTGGCCAACCACCTGCATTCGATACCCACCATGGTGGTCTCCAGCAGTGACCCCGTCAAATCCGGAATCGTGAAAAGCGCCGACCGATCCGGATTCGACCATGTCCACGCGCGGTGCGTGCCCAACCGCTACCTCAAACAAGTGCGGCTCTTCCACGATATCGTGGGCTTTAAGCGATTGGGGATCGTTTACGAAGATACCGCCGCCGGAAGAAGCTACGCCGGTCTCAGCGATATCGAACGCGTGGCCGCACAACGCGGTTTCAAGCTGATCACTTGTGAGGCCCCCTGGTCCGGCGTTAGCCGTCAGGTGAGCACAGAGAAAATGGTGGCGTGCCACAAGGCGCTGGCCCCTCGGATCGATGCCCTTTTCATGACCGTTCATCAGGGGGTGGATAACGATCACATGAATGAAATCCTTGCACCGTTGATGGAATACAAGATCCCCACCTGGTCCCAGAGGGGGCCCCAGGAAGTCCGCCGTGGGGTGCTGCTGAGTGTCAGCCGGGGCGACTTCAAAGCGGTAGGGAGATATCATGCCAGGATCATGGCAAAAATTCTCAACGGCGCCCATCCGGGATCACTGAGCCAGGTATTTGAAGATCCTAAAAAAATTGCCATTAATCTGAAAACCGCAAAGGCCATCGGTTTTGATGCCCCCAGGGGGCTGTTGAAGGCAGCCGATGAGATTTTCAAGGAATGATTGCAATCACACAGGACAGCAGCACCCGGATAACATCCAAGGTCATCAAATCCCTGATTCTGGGCTGGATCGGCTTTGGCATCAACTTCCAGGCTGTTTATTTTGACTTTCCCCCCTACCAGGCGTGTCTGCTGCCGGGTGTGGTCTTCCCCATGGTCGTTTCCCTGGCCTGGGGGTGGCGCTATGGGCTGTTGTCGGCCACGCTAGGATTGGGCGCTCAGACCGGATGGTTTTTAAAATGGCCCCATGGGGTGTGGGAGCCTGTCATTACCATCCCGATGCTCTCGCTCTGGATCGTCTGGCATGGATGGTGCGCCGAACGCAAAAAGAGCGGTCATTTCCCTGCCATGAATTCCTACTGGGTTGAAATACCCTTCCGGATTTGCCATACGATAGTGCTTTACACCCTTCTGCGCTGGGCCATGCATGTCGACTCTCCTGCTGGGATCCCTTATGGCATCTCCTTGGACTATCTTCATTTTTCTGCCCTTGCACAGGGTTTTAACGCTTACTTCGTGCTTCTGATCGCGGATGTCGCTTTAAACCTTGGCCTCGTGCGCAAGCTTTTTGGACTGAGACAGCGTCCCGGTCAAATCACAACCGGGTATGTGATCAGCGCAGCTTTGTTGTTCGGTCTGCTGTTCTGGGTCATCGACGGCCTGGTGGATTACTTTAAATTCCGAGAGCAACTGCGGTTCCTGATCTTCAAGGCACCGGAAAGCATCCTGGATTCGATTATCCTGAACGTCTCTTCTCCGGACCTGTTTGGCCGGACCGCTTTTGTAGCGGTGTGCCTCGTCGGAGGCTTACTGGTATCGCATCTGCTGCGCAAACAGCTCAAAGGCGAAGCCGCTCTGCGGGAGAGCGAAATGCGCTATCGCCGGCTGCACGAGACCATGCGGGATGCCTTTGTTCAATTCGACATGAAGGGACGGATCGTCGATTTCAATCCGGCCTATCAGGAGATCACCGGTCACGGCGATGATGATCTGAGGGGAATGCAACAATCCCGGCTGACCCCGGCCAAATGGCACGATGCCGAAGCCGAGATCCTACGTACACAGGTGACCCGAACGGGTCGGTCCGACGTCTATGAAAAGGAATACATCCACGCCGAAGGCACGATCTTTCCGGTGGAGGTTCGCACTTTTCTGATCCAGGACGACGCCGACATTCCCATCGGCATGTGGTCCATCGTCCGGGACATCACCCAACGCAAGCAGACCGAATTGGAACGTGAGAAAGCAATGCTCGCTCTGGAAAAATCCAATGAAGATCTGAAGCAGTTTGCCTACGTGGCATCCCATGACCTGCAGGAGCCTTTACGGATGGTGTCCAGTTATACCCAACTGCTCGAAGAGCGGTACCACAGCCAGCTAGACGACAAAGCCCACAAGTATATTCATTATGCAGTGGACGGTGCTGCGCGAATGCAGGCCCTCATTCGTGATCTGTTGGCTTTCTCCAGGGTGGAAACCCATGCGCAGGAATTCAAGACCGTTGACGCCCAACGCGCTCTGGGCACGGCCATTGTCAATCTTAAATCGAAGATCGATGAAACCGGGGCTCTTGTGCTGACTGACGATCTTCCTCCGGTCCAGGCTGACGAGACTCAATTGAGCCTGCTGCTTCAAAACCTCATCAACAATGCCATCAAATTCCAGGAGAAGTCAAAGACGCCCCGCATACGCATCTCGGCTCTCCGGCAATTGGACGCCTGGCGCTTCAGCGTCCAGGACAACGGTATTGGTATCGCATCCAAGTATAAAGACAAAATTTTTCAGGTATTCCAACGGTTGCATACCCGCCGCGAATATCCCGGTACCGGCATCGGACTGGCATTATGCAAACGCATCATTGATCGTCATGGCGGTCAAATCTGGTTTGAATCGGTCCCTGGGGAAGGTACGACTTTTTACTTTACCATTCCCGAAACAAAAAAGGAGTCAGAGAATGGACGGCAGGCAGCTAGTGAAACCTATCGATATCTTGCTGGTGGAAGATAACCCGGGTGATGCCGACCTTGCCCGTGAGGCCCTGGAAGGCGGAAAACTCAACAATAAGCTTTTTGTGGTGGGTGATGGTGAGGCCGCCATGGACTTTTTATTCAATGCAGGGGAGTATGGGAATGCACCGCGCCCTGATCTAATTCTTCTGGACCTGAATCTGCCCCGCAAGGACGGACGCGAAGTCTTAGCCGATATCAAAGCGAACCATGACCTGAAGCGCATTCCGGTGGTCATTCTGACCACATCCCAGTCCGAGGAGGATGTGCTAAAATCCTATAACCTGCACGCCAATTGTTACATCACCAAACCCATCGATCTGAAGCAATTCATCAAAGTGGTACGGTCCATTGAAGACTTCTGGCTCAGCATCGTTGTACTGCCTCCCAATGGAGAGGAAAGATGAAGGAGCCGCTGCGTATTTTGCTGGTGGAAGACAATCCGGGTGACGCCGATTTGATCCAGGAAATGCTTCCCGCTGGCGAGGATTCAGGTTTCACGGTGCATTGCGTCAGCCGCTTGGCGGACGCTGTCTCCCATCTTAAGGCGGAGAAAACCGACCTGGCCCTGCTGGATCTGGATCTGCCCGATAGCCAGGGTATCGAAACGGTCCGGGCCGCCCGATCGGCCGCGCCGAATATGCCCATCGTTGTGCTGACCGGGCATCAGGATGAAAGCATCGGAATAGCAGCTGTTCAGGACGGCGCCCAGGACTTTCTGGTTAAAGGGCAGACTTACGGTTCCCACCTGACGCGGGTGATCCGCTACGCGGTCCAGCGCCATAGCGCTGAAGACAGGGTGCGTGAGTCAGAGCGCTTTCTGCGCTCGACCCTGGATGCCCTTTCAGCCCACATCGCCATTATCGATGCTTCCGGAAAGGTGCTGGCGGTAAACAAAGCGTGGGAGGAATTTGCCAAGGTCAGCGGCAAGCACGCCCTGAGATGCTGCGAAGGGGCCAATTACCTTGATGCCTGCCAGGCCATCCAAAACACCCCTGATGCAGACACCTGCTGTGCGGAAGCCTTTGCCGCCGGTATCCGGAGCGTATTGGACGCTGAAAAAGAGCACTTTGAGATGGATTATCCGCTCAGCGGCCCTGGAGGCTCCTATTGGTTTCACGGCCGGGTGACGCCTTTTCCCGACGATGGCGACCGCCGCGTGGTGGTCTCCCATGAGAACATCACCGAACGCAAAAGGGCCCAAAACGAAGAGATCCGGCTGGCCGCCCAGTTGCGCCACGCCTACAAAATGGAAGCCATCGGCACGCTGGCCGGCGGCATTGCCCACGATTTCAACAATATTCTGGCCTCGGTGCTCGGCTATACCGAGCTTTGCCTAATGGATGTGGCCGGAAACGGTCCTTTGGAAAAAAACATGCAGGAGGTCTACCGGGCCGGCCTGCGCGCCAAAGAGCTGGTCAAACAGATATTGACTTTTGCCCACAAAGACGAAAGCCATATTCAGCCCACCCAGGTGAGCGCCATTGCCAGGGAAGCCGTTAAACTGATTCGATCCATAATTCCCACTTCCATCGACATCTGCCTGACCGTAGACAGCGAGGCCTATGTCATGGCAGACCCAACTCAAATCCACCAAATCTTCATGAACTTATTCTCCAATGCCGCCCAAGCCATGGAAATGGATGGTGGCACCCTGGCGGTTCATATTTCAGAAGAAGCTTTAAGACGTTCCTTCGGCCGCAGTCGTAACGTTTTCAAAACAGAGGGCTTTCTGAAAATCAAAGTGTCGGATACCGGCATCGGCATCCCCCGCGACAAGCTGGACAAAATCTTTGATCCATTCTTTACTACCAAAGGCAGAAGCAAAGGCACGGGCTTGGGACTATCGGTGGTTCACGGTATCGTTCAGGGCTGTGGCGGCGAAATTACCGTCGAAAGCCATGTGGGCCGTGGGACGGAGGTTGAGATTCGGCTGCCGCTTTCAATCCAGCAAGGTGCAACAGCGGGAGAGCAGCTACAAAAGCTGCCCCTTGGCAATGAGCGGATCCTGTTTGTCGATGATGAACTCCCCATTGCCGATTTGAGCCGACAAAGATTGAGGATGCTTGGGTATCGGGTCACTGCCATAACAAGCAGTCTGGAAGCCCTGGACCGGCTCTCCGCCGCTCCCGATGATTTTGATCTGATCATTACCGACATGACCATGCCGCGAATGTCAGGCGATCAACTGGCCATGGCGCTAAAGAAAAGAAAACCCGGAATTCCGATTATTTTGTGCACCGGTTACAGCAAAAAATTGTCTGCGGAAAAAGCCGCTGCCATGGGCATCAACGCTATGCTGATGAAACCTGTTGCGTTTGCCGAGATGGCCGAAACCATTCGCAAGGTTCTGAAAAAACCATCCCAATAAGGGTGTGCATAAAAAATAGCTCAGATTTTTATGCACCCCCGCATTCAATGCGATCGATTCATGCTGATCCGTCTGTCATGATTTTGTCGAAGCCAAACTACTCCCGAAAAGCATCATTCTCTTAACTATTTGACAACAAACAATATAAGACAATTTTTACTTTATTTTGGCAAACTGGCATGCTTATTGATATTTACCCTTACAACTGGGGATGGAATTGGAACGGAAAAGCCATCGTATCTTATCCTGCCCGGATGTCATGACTGTGCTGCATCACCCTGCCCATCTGCGAAGCATCCAAGCCCGTTAAAATATCCCCGCACCCAACAGCCGCTGCAGTCATCGCTTGATCTTAAATGATTGAGTCACGGCCACCCGCATAGCCAGTAGCATAGATGCTCGGGGCTAAAGGACGGATAAACAGAAGCACATCAGTGCTTCGATTGCTGCAGGTGTAATCCCGCCTCAGGTGGGACATAGCACCCGTTGCATACAATCAATAAAAGTTTTCGTCGGATAAGTAGCCTTTGGACGAAAAGGGGGATTCCATGTCGAGTATTTTAGAGACCGGTCAGCTGAAGAAGAGCCCTATTAATGCCTGTACCCATTCCTCAAAGTATATCGTCGTTTACTTGAATGAGAAACACTTGCCGCTGGTAATGGCATTGCAGGAAGTCATTGTCCAACATCTGCCGCGTCCGGATTTGCTGCAACCCTTTTCCTGCGAATTCATGAAACAACATATGGGCAGCCGAGGCGCCGTTCTGGGAGTATTTGTGGCCCGCCGCCTGGTCGCCTTTCGAAATATCTATTATCCCGATCCCTGTGACAAAGACTGGAATCTTGGACTGGATCTGGGACTGGCGGAAGAAGAATTGACCAATGTAGCCAATCTGCAGATGGTGTGCGTCCATCCGGATTACCGGGGAAACAGCCTGGCCTCTGCCATGAACCGTGTATCCCTGGGGCTCTTGAGGGAAAGCGGCACCCACCGCCATATTTTCGCGACTGTCTCACCATACAACATATGGAATCTTCCCATTTTACTGAAAAGCGGTTTTCGCATTGCCGCTCTGAAAAACAAATATGGCGGTAAATTGCGTTATATTGTCTATCAGAACCTGCGTTGCCCGCTTTCATTTGATGACCACAGCGCTGTACTAATACCCCTGGAGGATCTTCACACCCAGAAGAAATGTCTTGACTCAGGATTTTATGGTGTATCGCTTCTCAGAAGACGAACCGCAACTGGGAACAATCCTGAGAGCAATTTCGATCTCGTTTTCAAAAAACCCCGGAAACGATACGCGGATATGGGCAACACGGTCATGGCCCCATGGTGGTGGCGATATCCTCCAATCGAACAATCCGGTTCCAACCCGCCCCTGTTTCGTGGTGTGGGCAGCTAGCGGCACACCGGTTTTGGCGCATCAAACCTATTGACATGATCGCCCGGAGACGATACGGCTTAAAGACAATCCATCCATCAATGATTGAATCGAATTTCAAGCGGCGCTTTTGACCTTGCTCCAGGTAATCCAGCCTGATCATGAACCTACGTTCGAAACCGAACCTGACCAGAACGTTTAGAAGACAATTTCATCTCGCCGGAAGAATGACAGAGAAAACACAAAATTTAAAAAATAACCCAAAGGGAACGGCCATTAATAAAGCATTTGAAGATTGCACTTGGGATTACCGCCATCGGATGTTTGACGGCTGTTCCATTCATTTTTTTGCCGTAGGAGGTGCTGGAAGACTTTATTTCACGGTTCGGCATCGACCCGCTGCCCCGTACGCCGGTCTTTACATACCTCTTTAGGGCGGTCTGCGGCGTATTCGGACTGATCGGCCTCTTCTATGTCCTGCTGACCCGGAATCCGATGGGCTATGGACGTATGCTGGAATTAGGCGGGTATGGTCTATTGATCTTCGGTCTGTTGGCATTGATTACAGGTGCAAGCGCCGGCATCACGCTGATTGTGTATTTCGGCGATGGGATATTCGGTGTGATTTTGGGCACCCTGATATCTATTCTTTCATTAAAGTTACGAAAATCGATCCAATAGCAAAACAAGAAAGGAGGGCTCCATGTTACGCAAATCAACCTTCGTTTCGGCCATTGCCCTTTGTTTCATCCTCATGGTTGCACCCGCCTGGTCTCAAAACATCGCAGGCAATTATTCCGTTAAGCTTACCGGCACCAATGTCTATTTGGACCGCACACCGGTGACACAACCCATCAATGACACGACCACCATGAAAATCACCCAAAGCGGCGACAGGATCACCGTCGAGTTCGGCACCTTTGCAAGCGCATCCGCCGCCACTCGCTTCAAGGGCAAAGTGGGAAACAAGCGTTTTGCCGCTGTTTGGTGGTACCAGGGCTCTGCGGATGAAACAAAAGTCATTTGGGGCGCTGTGAGCGGCAAATCTTTGAAAGGAAGGATGATCTATCCGCGTGTAGCGTACCGACAAGGGCTCGTACCCGGGTGGGTCGAGATCTCTTTTACGGCCACCCGATCCGCCTCAGCTGCCATGAAAGAAGATTGCCTTGGATTCGATCCGAGCAAAGTAATCATCAAACAGGAGGGCCGGCAATTTCTCATGACCGACGGTCGCAGCCGCATGAAAATGTTCCCAAACAGGAAGGAAGCCATGGCGGCTCTGAAAGCCATCCGGCACTACAGCATGAACCGCCACTGCTTTATCGGCCGGCCCGACCCCTCTTTGGAGTATTGGCTGGTAAACAACGGCGCGCCAAAAGGGTCTCTGCCCCAGGAGGACTGCATCCCCTTTAATCCATCCAATCTGAAAATCAAACAAGAAGGTCGCCAATGGCTGATGACCGACGGCCGCAGCCGCATGAAAATGTTTCCAAACAAGAAAGAAGCCCGACAGGCATTGGGTATCATAAAAAAGTACGGCTTCAACCGCACTTGTTACATTGGACGACCAGACCCGTCCATGGTCTACTTTCGAAAATAGGGTGGAAATTAGCCGAAAAGGGACAGTGACCGAAGAGATGACAACCTTTAGCCGACGAACTGATCAAAAGGCGTTTCAAATTTGAATGGAGGATACGATGTCCATTCCCAATAGAGACAACCCTTACGGCTTTGATGGATTCCTGGACTGGCGCAATGGCGTCGACTATTACGCCGACGACCCGTTTATTCAGAGAGTCGTCAGACGCTTTGCCGGCAACGGCTGGCAGGCGGTAGACGCGTCGGCGCGAGAACTCTCCTTAAAGGCCTCCTTTCGCTGGCGGGACCTGGCGGATCAGGCCGCCCGGCCTGAAAACCGTCCCTATGTGCTGCATTACGATGGGCATCACCATCGGATCGACCGTATCGTGCGGCCGATGGAGACCCTAACCATGGAAAAGGAGGTTTTCGGTGAAGGGTTGTTCTCTCAACGGACTGATCCAATGGTGCGTCTGATCAAAATGTTTTTGATCTACCAGAACGGCGAGGCCTGTATCGCCTGCCCCCTGGTCTGCACCGAAGGACTGGTGGCGCTTCTGGAGGCCTTTTCCGATACACCGGAAACCCGAGAGATCCTTATGCATTGTACAGAGGGGCGGGAGGATGGCTTTGCCATCGGCGCCCAGTACCTTTCGGAGATCCAGGGGGGATCGGATGTCCCTGCCAATCTGCTCGAAGCCGTTAAAGAAGGCGATGTCTGGAAATTATACGGCACCAAGTTCTTCTGTTCCGCCACCCACGCGGACTATGCCGTGGTAACCGCAAAGCCTGCCGGTTCCGAATCTATCGGCATTTTTGTCGTCCCTTCCTGGCTGCCCGGAAATAAAGCGAAAGAGATCCGCAACGGGTTTCGCATCGATCGGATCAAATGGAAAATGGGAACCAGCGAACTGACCACGGGGGAAATCACTTTCGACGGAGCCGTGGCGGTTCCCGTGGGGCCTTTTGAACGCGGATTGGCCAATGTGGTGGGCGTGGTACTGACCCATTCACGGCTCACAGTGGGCCTCTCCGGTGCGGCGAGCATGACAAGGGCGGCCCGTGAAGCCAAGAAGTACAGCGAATTCAGAACAGCCTTCGGCCAAAGCCTCCGACGATTCCCCATGGTGGCCGGCCAGGTCGCCGACCTGGATCGAAATGCCAAAAGGGCCGTAAGCGGGGCCTTTAAAGTCTACCGGGATTTTATGCGGCTGGACGGAAATGTCAAGGTGGCCATCGACCCCAAGGAGCCCCTTGAACTTCGGCGCAAACGGTTTGACGTCCGCCAGCTGGTGATGCTGCAGAAAATTACCGTTTCCCGGGATGCTGTGGATCAGCTGCGAATGGCCATGTCGATTTTCGGCGGGCATGGTGTGATGGAAGATTTCTCCAGTCTGCCCCGGTTATACCGGGATGCAGCGGTGAATGAACTCTGGGAAGGCCCCCACAATGTCCTGCTCAGCCAGATTCACCGGGATTTACAGAGGGCACAATCGTGGTACCGGCCGGAAGCGTTTGTTCGCAGCTTGCTGGCCGGCGCGGAAAATAAACTGATATCGGAGCTGACGGCTCAGATTGAACCCCTGGTGGCACACCCCAACCTGCTGGATAATAACAGAGAAACCATGGAAACCTGTCGACAGTGGGATGCATTCTGCACCCGGTTGTTTCATGCCTACCAGGACCTGGCACTGGATGAGGTGGCCTCATCAGATTAGCACGCCTTTTTTAGAAGCTATCTACAAAACGGATTTTGGTCAAAGGTATAGGCCGGGCCGGGTTTCAAACCGCAGGCATAATGTAGTATGTCGAGGATGTAAACCCGGGACCAACACCCAGATTGAGCCAAAAGACTTTTAAGATAGCTTATAGTTGTTTTACACCGGATGCTCTGTCCCGCCTGAGGCGGGATTTCAAATCCAACGATCGAAGCACTGGCGTGCTTTTGTTTCCTTTGGGACTATGGCCGGAAATCCGAGCCAATCCGAAAACCGGCATCACCTCCCACCGGAGTCGTTGTCGGAAGGGCAATCGCTTTCGGCGATACCCATCAGCATGACATGTTTGATTTTCGCTGTCAGGGTTGCCGAATTATACGGTTTTTGAATGAAGCCGGCCAGGCCTTTCCCGGAAAATCTCTGGGTGGCATCGTACTCATTGTAGCCGCTGGAAAGGATTACGCTGACTTGAGGATTGATGCGCCGCAGTTCGGAAAAGACCTGCTCGCCGTTTAGACGGGGCATGGTCAGATCGAGGAGCACACAGACGATTTCGTCGGTGTGCTGGCGAAAGACCTCAACCGCTTCAGCGCCATCGGCGGCGGTCAGCACTTTGAATCCGATCCTTTCGAGCATCAACTTGCCCACGGCGCAGACCGACGCTTCATCATCGGCGATGAGAACGGTGCCGCTACCGCAGATATCAGGCGTTTTGGTCGTCCGGCATTCCATCTTCCGGTCCGGCTGATCGCCCTTAACCGCAGTGGCTGGAAAGAGAACTTTGATGGTGGTGCCTTTGCCTAGCTCGCTGTAGATTTTGATGGTACCATTGTGTCCGCGAACAATGCCCAGCACGGCCGCCATGCCCAGCCCGCGGCCGGTGAATTTGGTGGTGAAAAACGGATCGAATAGTTTTTCCTGGGTCTCACCGGTCATGCCGCAACCAGTGTCGGCGACTTCAAAATAGATGTACACTCCCTCGGGCAGTTGTTGCTCCAGCCCGACCTGGGAAGCGATGTTGGTGGTGTGGAGGTACTGGCGGTCACAGTGCATGGCGCCGGTGGAGATCGCCACCACCCCGCTTCTATCGCCGATGGCCTCGGACGCATTCATGATCAGATTCATGATCACCTGCCGGATCTGGGTGGCGTCGCCATCGAACTCCGGCAGGTTGTCGGCATAGTTGAATTTCAACACCGCCTTCTTCGAGATGGTCACTTCGAGCATGTGGCCCATCTCCACAACCAGTTCGTTGATCTTGATGGGCTCGATAACAAATTTGCCTTTTCCGGAATACGCCAGCATCTGCCTGGATAATTCAGCGGCCCGCCGGGCTGCGACCTCAATCTCGCGGATGTTGTCGCGCACTGGTGAATAATGGGACATGTCCTGCAGGGCGATATCGGCATTTCCCAGAATGGTCATCAGGATGTTATTGAAATCATGGGCAATACCGCCAGCCAGCATCCCCAGGCTCTCGAGCTTCTGGGCCTGCTGGATCTGCCGCTCGAGATTGAGCCGCTCTTCCTCCACTTTTTTCCGGCTGGTGATGTCACGGACAAACGATTGGTTATACTCCTGGCCGTCATACTTGATGTAGTTGACCCGAATCTCCACCGGAATGGCGCGACCATCCTTGCGACGGTGTTTTGACTCGATCAGAAAGGACCCGCGCCGCTGCAATTCCTCCCAGTGAGCGGGCCATGCCTCGGGAGGAAATTCCGGGTCGATGTCATGCACGGTCATTGACAGCAGCTCGTCCCGGTCGTAGCCCAGGCTGTTGCAGGCCGCATCATTGACGTAGATAAGGCGGGCGTCGGGACCGTGCCAGAAGATGGCTTCGAAGGCATGATCGATGGCGAACTGGGTCAACTGCAGCAACTCTTCGGCACGCTTGCGATGGGTAATGTCCAGGGCCGTGAAAGTGACCCCCTTGCTCAAATCGTCCAGATCGAAGGGTGTGGAACTGAGCAGAATATCCAGGATGCGACCGTCTTTGTGCTGCCAGCGGGTCTCCACCGTTCCTGTGCCGTTTCTTCGGATTTGACTGTACTTCTCACTACCAACCCGTTTGAATTCCTCGTCGTCAGGATAGAGAATGCGGGCGCTTTGGTCGATCAGCTCCGATTTGGCGTATCCGACCATTTCGCACAGCCGGCTGTTGGCCTCCCTGATCCGGCGCTCCACCGTCACGCCAATCCCTGTAGGAGCGGCCCGAAAGACGCTTTCCAAATGGGTCTGGCTCTCCCTGAGCTTGTGAACCGCGGCCGCACGCTCCAGGACTTCCTGTTTCAAGCTACGGGTTTTATTGGCCACTTCCCGCTTCATATAGAAAAACCCGATGGCGGCCAGCAAGAAAACAACCGGCACCAGAACTAACAACACGGATTTAAGAATCTCGCGTAGCGGCACTGGGGGACGGGGCAATATGGGCCCGAACCACTTGGCGTACAGTTTGTCGTAGGTGCCGTCAGCGAAAACGATGGACAGGCCTTCGTTGAGCAAGGCCAGCAAGTCATGGTCGCCTTCATGGACGGCAATGCAGAACTTCTGCTCAAAATCCTCCAACGGCTTGCCAATGGGCTTGAGGCTTTCACCATGATAGGGGGCGACATCCGATAGATTGGTGATGCCCAGTTTCTTGATCAGCTGCAGGCCGACCAACTGCTGGATCACAACGGCATCGTGCTTGCCCTCTGAAAGCATGATCATGGCATCGGAGAAATTGTCTGTCAAAACAAGCTTATCCGACAGCTTCTTGCGGAGCACATATTCATGGGCCGTGTCGCCCCGCATGACAATGACCTCCTTGCCCTTGAGGTCGGCCTCGCTCCGGATGGCGGTTTCGCCTTTGCGCACAAAAATGGTGCCGTGCATCCGCAGGTACGGTACGCTGAAATCAAACACTTCGTCGCGCTGGCGAGAATAGGAGACCAATGGCAAAAGATCCAGATCGCCCCGGGCCAGTTTTTGTTTGATCTCCGGCCAGGGGCCCACATTGATCTCAACAGGCACACCCATGGTACGGGCCACGGCCCTCAGCAATTCAACCGAGAAGCCGTCGGCGCTGCGATCGGGACGCACCAGGGCAAAGGGCGGATAATCCAGCTCGCTGGCGCTTTTCAGGACCCGCACCGTCGAATCTGCATGAATTTCAACAGCGGCAGCATGCGGCGCCAAACCAACGCATTGGAAAATTACAATCCACAGACAAATTGCGATGAACCGATAATTCGACATAGCGACCCTTCATTTGGAATTTACAGCAGGGGATTACGCTGATTATCCTTTCACTATAATAAGTTGCCATTTGTGTCGACCTCCAATTTTATTCGATTCAACGCGTCAATGTCTGCATATTCTTCAGCCATTCAAATCGTGGGGCCCCGGCTACAGACCGGAAAAGAGCATTCGGAAGGCTCGAAACAGCCTGGGTCTTCATCGCCATTGACGGCCGGGATTGGGTAGTGGATAATGCGGATATCCGACGGTTCCGGTGGTCCGCCCGACGCCGTGGGTTGCATGGCTTTGCTTTGGGCACCACAGCGATCTGCTCATCGGTCAGGTAGACTTGTTTAAGATTTGAAATAACCATCTCCTGAACCGATGGGTTGACAGGATGACACCGAATACGGATAAATTGAGGGATAAAACCACCGTTGCGTTATCATGGTGTCTGGGGGAGAAGCATCAATACCCATTACCGAGCCAACGGTAAAGAAACTTTACGAACGGTCCGCCGATGCCCTGTACTGATAAATCTCTACGAATTGCGCTGCCCACCCACCTGATCTTTCATCCACCGGTGACTGCCCGATTACCCAGGTTCGGATCCTATTTGAATTAAGAAACAGTATGCTTCAGATACAAACGAAACACCGATTTGCATCGAAATGAAAGGCGAGCAGGATGAACCTTGCTTCAGCACCCATGGCCTTTGCAGATACCTTGTTGGCCAATCTGCCCGTGGGCATCCTCGTCTATGAAGGGAAAACCGGGAGATGCGTGTTGGCCAACCAGACAGCGGCGGATATGCTTGGCCTAAATGTGGAAAATCTGCTTCAACTGAATTTCCGGGACTTTGCATCCAGATGTCAGCTGGATGAATCGATGCTGAGCGGCAAACAGTCTGGGCATCAGGTGGTGACATATCAACCGGATTTCGACGAGCGTGTTACGCTCGACTGCTTCATCTCGTGGTTCGAGATAGAAGGTGAGCCGCATCTGATGTGTACGGTCACGGACATCACGGAGCGCAAGCGGACCCAAGAAAAGCTTGAGGGGGAGAGAGCACTGCTGCGCTGCCTGATCGACTCCGCCAGCGACCTGATCTTCATTAAAGATCGAAATAGCGTTTATCAAGCCTGTAACAAAGCATCCGAGGAATTTATCGGAATGCCGGAAAGCGAGCAAATCGGAAAGTCCGATTATGATTTTTTCGATCATAAGAAGGCGGAGGAGATTCGCAAGCTCGACCGACGGGTACTTGACGAGGGAAATCCCTTGCACGTCGAGGAATGGGTGACCGACGGGAATGGCCGTCGCCTGCTGATGGATACGGTCAAATCGCCATATTATGACCCTGATGGCAAACCCCTGGGACTCGTGGGGATCGGCCGGGATGTAACGGAGCGCAAACGGTTGGAACAGGATCGCATGGCGCACCTCGGATTCCTTGAAAATATGGACAGGGTCCACCGGGCCATTCAAAGCGCCGATGATCTTGAAACGTCGATGAAGGATCTGCTCGACGTCGTTTTATCGATCTTTGATTGTGACAGGGCAATTCTTCTGTACCCCTGCGATCCCGAGGCCCTCGCTTGGAGCATACCCATGGATCGCACCAAAACGGACTTATCCGGTGGCGGCGTTTCGGGACCCGATATGCCCATGGACCCCGAAGTTGCCAAGGCCCTGCGCCTCGTGCTGGAATCCGATCGTCCCGTGACATTCGACCCGGAATCCAAGATTCTCCCTCCGGCAAAGCTTGTGAAACGTTTTGGAATGAAGTCATGTATGGCCCAGGCCCTTCATCCTGCCAATGACAAACCATGGGAATTCGCACTGCTCCAATGCGCCTATGCGCGGGTCTGGACGTTGGAAGAAGTGCGGCTTTTTCAGGAAATCGGCCGGCGTTTTACCGATGGCCTGAGCACCATGATGGCCCACCGCGAACTGCGCACCAGCCTTGAAAAGCTGGAGCAGGCCCAGCGCATCGCCCACATCGGCAGCTGGGAACTGGATTTGACGGACAACAGGCTGACATGGTCCAATGAAGTATTTCGGATTTTAGAGATCGATCCCGAAAAATCCGCTGTCTCCTACGAAGCTTTTCTGGAAAGTGTTCATCCGGAAGACCGGGAGGCTGTCAACACAGCATATACGGCCTCACTGAAAAGCAAAACGCCTTTTGCCGTCAGGTGCCGACTACTGTTTCCGGACGGACGCATCAAACACATCCGCGGTCAGTGCGAAGCAGACTATGAGGGCGGAAAAGCCAACTAGTAGAAGCCGCTCGAATTGCGCAGGTCGGATATTGGGAACGTGATTTCCTTGCCAACACCATTACCCTTTCGGAAGAAGCCTGCCGAATCTTCGGACTTGCCTGGCCCTGTCCCTTTTCCGACCTGTCCCAGTGGCACGAGCAATGGCTGAAACTGATCCACCCGGGGGATCAGCACAGTGCGGCTCAGGCGGCCAGTACAGCATTGGCGGGCGGCCCCCCCTATGACATCGAATACCGGGTTGTCCGGTCCGACGGCGATGTGCGCAACATCCACAGCTATGCGGAAGTGACCAGAGATGTTTCCGGAAACCCTTTGCGCATGTTCGGCACGATGATCGACATCACCGAGCGAAAGCAGGCGGAAGTCCATTTGCGGGAAAGCGAGCAGCGCTTTAAGGAATTATTCAACAAAGCCGCCGTACCACTTTGTTTTATTAGCAAAGAAAAAGGCACTTTGATTTTCAATACGCAGTTTCAACAACTGTTCGGATATTCTCCAGAAGAAGTTCCGACAATGAATGAGTGGTGGCAACTGGCCTATCCTGATCCGGTCTACCGAGAATGGGTTCTGACGGTGTGTGAAGCTGAACTGCAAAGGGCGAACAAGGAGAATACCAGCCTCAGGCCGATCGAATACCGCGTGACCTGCAAGAACGGCGATGTCCGGGATATGGTTGTTTTCGGTAGCGCAATTGGGGATCATTTCCTCCTCACCTTCTTTGATATAACCGGACGCAAGCTTGCAGAGGAGGAAATCCTTAAACTCAACCAAGAGCTCGAGCAGCGCGTGACCAATCGCACCGCTCAACTCCAGGAGGCAAACAGAGAGCTTGAAGCCTTCGCCTATTCCGTTTCCCACGATCTTCGCGCGCCACTGCGCCATATCGACGGTTTTATTGAATTGCTCCAAAACAAAGCGCTAAACGTACTGGACGATGAAAGCCGGCACTACTTGGACAACATTTCCCATGCCGCTCAAAAGATGGATCGATTGATCGACAATCTACTCTCCTTCTCCCGGACGGGACGCCAGGCCATGACCTATCAACGTGTTGAGCTGGAACGCCTGGCGCATGACGTCATCAGAGACTTCGAACCGGATACGGCCGACAGGAAAATTCAATGGCACATCGGTGAACTGCCCACAGTTAACGGCGATGCGTCCATGTTGCGGATCGTCCTGTCCAATCTGATCTCCAACGCCCTGAAATTTACCCGACTCCGGAAGCGGGCGAAAATCGAGATCGGCTCGTTGCCGAACGAAGACGATGAGGCCGTGATGTTTGTGCGCGATGATGGGGTCGGATTCGACATGGCCTACGCGAACAATCTCTTCGGTGTGTTCCAGCGCCTTCACCACGCGGATGAATTCGAGGGTACCGGTATCGGGTTGGCCATTGTACGACGGATCATTTCCCGGCACGGCGGCCGCACTTGGGCCGAAGGCAAATCCGGCCATGGCGCGGCCGTTTACTTTTCACTGCCGCACAAGCTGCCGTGACGTGGAGATAAAAACGCTAAGAAGCATTCTTTTGGTGGTGGACACTCCAGTTGATCAACCATCCACCGTCTATTCACCGGCGACAGCAAATGGTTGCGCCGACCTTGTCGATGGAAGGAGTGGTACCAGATGGATCCTTTGATACAAATCCTTCATTTGGAAGATGATCCAATGGATGCGGAACTGGTTCGGGCCAGGATAGAAGAAGCCAACCTGAAATGTCGGATTACCCGGGTCCAGACAAAGGATGCCTTTGAAAGCGCTCTATCACAGAACCATCTGGATATTATCCTCGCGGATTACCGTCTGCCGATGTACGACGGGCTGTCGGCCCTGCGCCGGACACTTCAACTGCGCCCCGACATTCCTTTTATCTTCGTCTCCGGAACCATTGGTGAGGAGGCCGCCATCGAAGCATTGACCAAAGGTGCAACCGACTATGTGCTCAAGCAGGGGTTAAAGCGACTGGGACCGGCCGTCCAACGGGCGCTGCGCGAGGCGCAGATCCTGCGTGAGGGCAAGCAGGCGGAAAAGGCGCTGGCACAGAGCGAAGCCAAGATGCGCAATATCCTGGACTCGGTGGATGAAGGTTTTATCGTCGTCGATCACCGGTACCGCATTCTCTCCGCCAACAAGGCTTTCTGCGATATGGCGGCGTTAGATGAAAACGAGGTGATCGGCCGACCTTGCCATGGCATATTGCACCAAAGCACCCTGCCCTGCATCGAGATGGGAGAAGACTGCCCTGTCAAATCCACCTTTCGTTCTGGCAGGGTCCATAGCACCCTCCATATCCATCCGCATGAATCCGGTACACAGCGCTACTTTGAATTGAAGTCCTACCCTATCGTTGATGCATCCGATACGGTGACCAGCGTTATTGAGACGGTCAGGGATGTAACGGAAAAACATAAGCTTCAAGAGCAACTCGTCCAATCCCAGAAGATGGAGTCCATCGGTCGACTGGCCGGCGGTGTGGCCCATGATTTCAACAATACGCTGAGCATCATTATCGGCTACACCGAATTGGCCATGGATCAAGTGGACCCGATCAGGCCGCTTTTCGCCGACCTGCAAGAGATCCGCAAAGCTGCTGAACGTTCGGCTGCCTTGACCCGTCAGCTGTTGGCATTCGCACGCAAACAGACCGTTGTTCCCAGGGTGCTTGATCTGAATAAAACAGTCGCTGGTATTCTTAAGATGCTGCGTCCCTTAATCGGCGAAGATATCGAACTGGACTGGCGGCCGGGAGAAGGTGTCTGGCCAGTCAAAATGGACCCTTCTCAGATCGATCAGATCCTGGCCAATCTCTGTGTCAATGCCCGTGATGCCATCGCCGGGATTGGAAGGATTACCATTGAAACGGCCAGTCTGAGCTGTGGTCCAATCGACTGCGCCCAGCTTCAGGAGATTGTCCCAGGCGAGTATGTATTATTGACCGTCAGCGATAACGGTGCTGGCATGGGTCCGGATGTCCTCAGCAAAATTTTCGAGCCCTTTTTCACCACAAAGGAGATCGGCCAAGGTACCGGGCTCGGATTGGCCACGGTTTACGGCATCGTCAAACAGAACAACGGCTTTATCGAGGCTTGCAGTGAACCTGGACAAGGAACGACATTCAAGATCTACATGCCCCGGCATACAGCCACTACCACGGCGGCCGTACAGAAATCCCAGCCCATTGATGTTCCGGGGGGAGATGAAACCATCCTGGTGGTGGAAGACGAACGTTCGATTTTGAAAATGGCCAAATCGATGCTGGAGAAGTTGGGGTATCGGGTACTGGCCGCCTCGAATCCCGGTGAAGCGCTGCGTATGGCCAATGCATATGAAGGCGAGATCAATCTGCTCATCGTCGACGTGATCATGCCGGAGATGAACGGCCGGGATTTAGCGGATGAAGTGGTCGAGCTGCATCCGGAAGCAGCCTGCCTGTTCATGTCCGGTTATTCGGGCGATATCATCGCCCATCACGGCCTTTTGAGTGAGAGCGTTCATTTCATTCAAAAACCGTTTTCAAGGCAAGATCTGGCGGTCAAGGTCCGGGAGATACTGGACGCGCGATAGAAGAAATAGCCAAAAGGTATTTTGCATTCGCTTTTCATCGCCCAGCGCATCACAAACAAGGATTCAAGATGGACCTGTTGATCAAAATTTTGCATCTGGAAGACGATCCGACGGATGCCGAGCTTATTCAGGCCAAACTGGCTGATGCCGGTTTGAAATGCCGCCTCACCTTAGTTTGGACGCGGGATGAATTCGAAACCGTCCTGCAAAAAGGCGGGATGGATATCATCCTGGCCGACTACCGCCTGCCGAATTTCGATGGTATGTCCGCCCTGGAGATAGCACAGAAGGTCTCCCCGGATCTCCCCTTTATCTTTGTCTCCGGCACTTTGGGTGAAGAGGCGGCGATCGCAGCGCTCACCCGCGGAGCAACCGATTATGTGCTCAAGCAAAACTTATCTCGCCTTGCACCGGCCGTGCAGCGGGCCCTGAGGGAAGCAAGGAACCTGGAAGACCGAAAACAGGCGCATGATGCGTTGCGACATTCCAATGATTTGCTGCGCGCGATCATCGAGGCGGCCCCCATTGCCATCGTTGGTCTGGATTTGGAAGGTTGTGTGCATTCGGTCTGGAATCCGGCGGCCGAAAAGATGCTCGGCTGGAGTGCAGAAGAAGTAATGGGGCACCCGCTGCCAACGGCTCCCATAGATCAACAGGAAGAATTCAAAAGATTTCGGGAACAAATCCGCCAGGGGTTGAACCTGGACGGCGTGGAGGTGCGTCAGAAGCGGCGTGACGGCACACCCATCGACTCCGCCATTTACGCCTCGCCTTTGCATGACCATCAAGGCCGTGTAAGCGGCAACATTGCTTTGCTGGTAGACATTACTGAACGCAAACAGACAGAATTGCAACTGAACGAACAGCTTCTTTTTCTTCAACAATTAATCGATTCCATTCCGCTCCCCGTCTATTATAAGGATGCAGAACAATTGTATCTCGGCTGCAATGCAGCCTTCTCTGAATTCATGGGCTTTTCAAGAGAGGAGATTGTCGGAAAAACAATACATGATATCGCCCCGAGGGAGCGCGCTGACATACATCATGAGGTAGACCAGGCGTTGCTTTTAAACCCGGGAATAAAAACATATGAAGCCGGCGGCAAATATAAAGACGGCGATCACCATGATGTTATTTTTCACAAGGCGACCTTTTTTGACGCGAATCATCATGTGGCCGGCACAGTGGGCACATTGGTGGACATCACCGAGCGCAAAAAGATCGAGCGTGAGCGCTTGGCCAATCTCAGGTTCTTTGAAAGCATGGACAAGGTCCACCAGGCCATTCAAGGCGCCGAAGATATGGACGATATGATGAAGGATTTGCTCGACGTTGTACTTTCGATCTTTGATTGCGATCGGGCATTTCTCCTCTATCCCTGCGATCCGGAAGCATCCACATGGACCAGCCCAATGGAGCGCACCAAGCTGGAATACCCCGGTGTCAGAGAATTGAAGTTAGAAATTCCGATGGATCCGCAGTTCGCCGACGCCCTTCGCATTCTTCTGGAAGCAGACGGTCCGGTGATGTTTGGTCCGGAAACGGCCCATGAGGGGCCTGAGGTATTGTCGAAGCGATTCAACATTAAATCTCGTATGGCCATGGCCGTTTATCCCAAAACCGGCAGCCCGTGGCAATTCGGAATTCATCAATGCGCCCATCCCAAAGTATGGACAGCCGAGGAGATGAGGGTCTTCGAAGCCATCGGCAGGCGGCTGGCCGACAGGCTGAGCAGCTTGTTGAGCTATCGTGATTTGCGCCAAAACGAAGCATTTCTCGACAGCATCGTGGAACACATCCCCAATATGATCTTTGTTAAGGACGCCCGGACCCTCAAATTCGTCCGATTCAACAAAGCCGGCGAACAGCTTGTGGGATATTCCCGGGATGAGCTGCTGGGTAAAACCGATCACGATTTTTTCCCCAAGCAAGAGGCCGACTTCTTTACAACCAAGGATCGTCAGGTGCTGGACGCAAAGGAACCGGTGGACATTCCCGAGGAGACCATTCGAACCAGAGACCATGAAGTGCGGCTTTTGCACACCCGCAAGATTCCCCTATTGGACGAAACCGGGGAACCGCAATTCCTTCTGGGCATCTCCGAAGACATCACCGAACGCAAGCAGGCGGAAGCGTCCCTTCGAAAGCTTTCCCAGGTGGTCGAGCAGAGCCCGGCGTCCATCGTCATCACCGATGCGGCGGGTTCCATAGAATTCGTCAATGCCAAATTCACGGAGATCACCGGCTATTCGTCTCTCGAAGCCGTGGGAGAGAATCCCCGTATCCTGAAATCCGGCAAAACACCTCCGGAAGAATACGAGCGGATGTGGGAGACCATCAAATCAGGCGGCGTCTGGCAGAGTGAGTTCCATAATCGCAAGAAGAACGGCGAGCTTTTTTGGGAGCAGGCCACCATCGCCCCGATCAGAGATACCGACAACAATATCTCACACTATGTGGCGGTAAAAGAGGATATCACCCAGCGCAAGGAACTCGAAGAGCAGCTCCGCCAGTCTCAGAAGATGGAAGCCGTCGGGCAGTTGGCCGGCGGGGTGGCCCATGATTTCAATAATATGCTGGGGGTGATCATCGGCCATGCCGAGCTGGCACTGGGCAATGCAGATCTGGCGGATGGCCTGCGCAAAAATCTTAAAGAAATCCTGGCCGCCGGTCTTCGGTCATCGGACATTACACGCCAACTGCTGGCATTTGCCCGCAAGCAAACCATTGCACCCAAGGTCCTTGACCTGAACGAGACGGTGGAGGGCATGCTCAAACTGCTTCGGCGGCTGATCGGCGAGGATATCGACCTGGTCTGGATGCCGGGCGCCGGACTATGGCCGGTCAAAATGGATCCCTCTCAGATCGATCAGATTCTGGCCAACCTGTGTATCAATGCCAGGGATGCCATTAGCGGGGTGGGCAGAATATCCATCGAGACCAAACGTGTCGTTTTCGATAAGGCCTATTGTGAAATACACAGAGGATTTTCCCCCGGAGAGTACGTGATGCTGGCGGTGAGCGACACCGGCAGCGGCATGGACAAGGTGACCAAGGAAAAAATCTTCGAACCCTTTTTTACCACTAAAGGCATGGGCATGGGCACGGGTTTGGGACTGGCTACGGTCTACGGCATCGTCAAACAAAACCAAGGTTTCATCAACGTGTACAGCGAATCCGGTGAAGGCTCGACCTTCAAGATTTACCTTCTCAGGCATGCCACACCTCTCAGGCGGGATAAAAAGGCCATCGCGAAGCCCCAGGATCTGAAGGGTGATGAGACCATTCTGCTGGTGGAAGATGAGGCATTGAACCTGGAACTATTTGAAATGATGCTTAAAACCTATGGTTATCAAGTCATCGCCGCATCTTCGCCTCGTGATGCGCTCCATGAGGCCGAGGGGTACGCCGGCAAGATCCATATGCTGCTTACCGATATCATCATGCCTGAAATGAATGGGCAGGACCTTGCTGAAGCCATTGCCTCTGATTATCCTGACATTATGTGTTTGTACATGTCCGGATACACGGACAACATCATCGTGCATCAAGGTATTCTTGACGAAGGCGTTCATTTCATTCAAAAGCCGTTTTCAATGCTGGATCTGGCGGTCAAAGTGCGAGAGGTCCTCGACGCCGTTTTTTGACCGATGCGCATCTAAAAGCAAACGCACCCTCGAAATGAAAACATGATGGGCGGAAGGTGCGCCATGAATCTGTCATGGCCGCAGCATGGAGCGGACGATCCCACGACTGGAAGATCACCGGGTCTGGTACCGGGAAACGATGCCGGCGATGATCGAAGCGACTGTATCGGCCATCGCGGCGGCGCAGCAGTAAGGCATAGGCACATTATCCTCTGTAATATCAAAGTGCTGTGCCAATCCTTTTTTTGGGGTTTATACTCAAAAAATACAGTCCACCATCGATTCAAACCGGATAAGGCCAACCGATCGAAATACGACGAAATAGAGATTGATTTTCGAATGGGTTTGTTGGCCATGCCAACCCTTTCCGCTTACCGTCAAACTTTATTTAAATATACGTTAATATTACATTTAAAAGAGGTGTCCACCCTTCTGGACAGCTGTATGCCGCCTTTGGAAATGATCGTTTTTTGGATTGACATTCCATACCCGATTCGCTATTAGTCATAACTTCATTATTTTAGGATTTTGTATAGGCTGCTTAGCCGATTTAATAAATTCGCAAAGGAGGAGTTTAAATGCCGACAGTAGAATTTGGTGGAGAAACCTTTACCGTAGACGAAGATGGGTTCATCGATGATTACAAAAACTGGAGCGAAGCGTGGGTCCAGTACGTTAAAAAAGAAGAAGGTATCGATGAGCTGAACGATGAGCATAAAAAAGTCATCGAAGTACTGCGCGATTACTATGAAAAAAACGGTATCGCCCCTATGGTTCGCGTTCTGTCCAAGGTGACCGGTTTCAAACTGAAACACATCTATGAGCTGTTCCCCTCAGGCCCGGGCAAGGGAGCTTGTAAGATGGCCGGTCTGCCGAAACCCACCGGTTGCGTCTAATTAAAATACGCGTTAGGTTTCCAAAGGCTCTGCCGGCTGCGGCAGAGCCTTTTTTTGTTCCAACAGCAGGGGGTTTCATCAAACTAAGACCGGAGACCGATTAAAAAAAGCAGAGGTCATGAAAACAATCACAGTCAAAACCAATGCCCAAACCGAAATGTTGGATATCACCGCTGAGATCCAATCAACGCTCAAAGCTGAAAATTTTTCCAATGGCGTCTGTATGCTCTATGTACCCCATACCACAGCCGGAATCACCATCAACGAAAGCGCCGACCCCAGCGTGAGAAGGGATATTTTAATGGTGTTGAACCAGATGGTTCCATGGAAGGCCGATTATCGTCACATGGAAGGCAATTCACCGGCCCATGTAAAGACATCCCTTATGGGATCATCGGAACTTGTTGCCGTTAAAGACGGTCAAATGGTACTCGGGACGTGGCAAGGTATTTTTTATTGTGAATTCGACGGGCCCAGGAAACGGAAGCTGCATATCAAGCTGATTCCAGACCATAGCTAAAGATCCGAGGACAAAGGAGAAAGCAATTTGAAATTGGATACCACAGACAAATCCATTATCAACAGAATCCAATCTGATTTCCCCATTGATGCCAGACCCTATCGGATTATCGCCAAGGAGTTGGGACTGACCGAGGCGAAGGTCATCGAACGTGTGCGGAAAATGAAAGACAAGGGTATCATTCGGCGTATCGGCGGCAATTTCGTTCCGCACAAGGTCGGTTTTGTCAGTACCTTGTGTGCGGCAAAGGTGCCGAAGGACAAAATCGACGCCTTTGCAGAAGTCGTCAACCGGTACACTGGGGTTACTCATAATTACCAGCGCGATAATGAGTTCAACATCTGGTTTACTTTCATCGCCCCGTCCAGGGAAGAGATCGCCGAAAACCTGGACCGTATCGCTATCGAGACCGGCGTGGATACAATTTTGAACCTTCCGGCGACCAACGTATTCAAAATTAGAGCGAAATTTGACGTGTAGGCGCAATAACGGATGCAAGACATAAAAATAGCAGCCATCACCTGCGAAGCCATTGTTGGTGAGATCGATCGAAATCTTGCCACCACCATCGAATGGAGCCGAAAAGCAAAAGCAGCGGGTGCTGATCTTGTATGTTTTCCGGAGCTCAATATTACCGGCTACTGCAATCGCCCGGAGATGGCCGAAATCGCCCAGCCCATACCGGGACCTGTCACCGAGAAACTGTCGCAGCTTTCCAAAGCGGAGAAAATTGTCATATTGGCTGGCATGGCTGAAGATAATCCGCAGGGTATGCCCTTTGCCAGCCATTGTGTGTTCATACCGGACGGACGGGTGCTAACCTACCGAAAGGTCCACATCGCCCCACCGGAGAAAAAGACATATGCCCCGGGAGACGAAATACCGACTTTTTCCATCGATGCCATCCATTTCGGTGTCCAACTCTGCTTTGACGCCCATTTTCCTGAGCTGTCGGCTCTCATGACCGATAGAGGTGCAGACGTCCTTTTCATTCCCCATGCATCACCAAGGGGAAACGCTGAAGAAAAGCATCACTCTTGGATGCGACATTTGACGGCAAGGGCGTTCGACAACAGCGTATTTGTGGTGGCGTGCAACCAGACCGGTGATAACTGCAACGGGTTGAGATTTCCAGGAAATGCCATGGTCATCAATCCTTCCGGAGAACTGATGGCCAAAGACATTACGCCCGGCGCGTCCATGCTGATTGTCGACCTCAGAGCTGAGGACCTCGAAGCGGTTCGCAGCCACCCCATGCGACATTTCTTCCCCCATCGTCGACCGGAGCTCTACCGGTAGGCGAACAATCCCATCGAAAAGCAACCTCCAAACATCCAGACAAGCATGACGCGGGAAGAAAGGGCATCATGGAAAAAGAAAAGTTCACTCCGCAGGGCGCTTCTTTCTCATTTTAGCCTGGTCAAACAGGTGATACAAACGTTCTGAGACCCGGCCACGCACAAGATTTAATCGATTTTATCCGCCTCGTCCAGGCTCTTGTGCATTATCTCCTCGGTACCCGAATTTTTGCGCATTTCCCGCAATTTGCTCCAATTTGAAGATTGCGATCAGATCCGGTTATTCAATAATGAAAACGATGCTTTCCAGTGGCGATCCATCATCGCCCAAAATTTCTACCATCCACTCTCCAACCCATCCAGGCTGAAGCGTCTTTGAACTCCAGGTACGATAATTGGTTGATCCCACATTGAGTTTCACCGATGCCTTCAATGCACCGTTATAATACCAGTTGTGTGTGATCTGGGCTCCGGCTGGTGCACCGACCACCCGGCAGAAACAATAAACTTTAGCTGTTTCCTTGGCAAACTTATCTCCGGCACCGACCGGTGAACGGTCGACAACATCCTGACAAACGAATGCGTCTTCAATCTGAACGACGGACGCCGCATCCGATGACTGTTGAGCCGGAGACGCTTTGTGCAGATCGCCTGACGGCTTCTCCATTGACACCTCTTTCCCTTGGGCCTCAGCCGGCTGCTGCATTGAGGGTGTTTCATCCTGACTCCAGGCCGGAACAGCTATCACCATTATTGCGGCAAACAGAACAACAATGCCCACCCGATTCGATTTCATGCTCTCCTCCATAAAAGATCTGATTGTTATCCAGAAACAATTTCTGCGAACGCGGTCCGGAAGCTTGAAACTATCTCTATGTATCAATATTTCCGGCGTTTGGCAAATTACGAACAATACATCGACCAAAGGGCGTCCGGAGGTGCGCCATCGTAGATTGTAGGGTGGGCGTCGCCCACACTTCTACAGATTTGAAATATTTGAACGTCGAACAACGAACTTCCAACATCGAACGTCGAAAAATGATGTCGCTTCGCTCCGTCATTTTATAACTCGGCAGTATTCCTTGTTCAGCGTTGGACGTTGGGCGTTCGATGTTCGATGTTCATCTGTTATCACGGCGACCGGAAGCGCAGCCGTAGGGTGGGCTGAACTTGTGAAGCCCAACATTGACGAAATCAACCGTCCTTTGGATCACTACCAACCGGTGGTTCTTGTAGTTATGCACAAGCGTTGTCTGTGTTCCGGTGAAGCATTGTTGGGCTTCGCTTCGCTCAGCCCAACCTACGCCCTTGGCAACACAGGATATGGAGTCCTACAGAACTCTTCGGTTGGCGGGGCCTGAGGGCTCCATAGCCAAGGCGTCCGGAGGTACGCCATCGTAGTCCAACTACTGCGAACCTCCGGCAACACAGGATATAAAGTCCTACAGAACTCTTCGGTTGGCGGGGCCTGAGGGCTCCATAGCCAAGGCGTCCGGAGGTGAAGCCGTAGTCCAACTACTGCGAACCTCCGGCAACACAGGATATGGAGTCCTCAGGCCCCGCCAACCTAAAACCCGTTGCGGCGGTAGCATACTTGCTCCCCCGCACCACTGGTGGGCGCGATCATGTAACCTGCTGCATTCTTGACGATTTTCAGTTGAAACAACCGTATGGTAAAAGACAGGGGACGGCCGAATAAGAATTCGAGTGAACCTGGCTCCAGATTCCCCCTCTCATGGGTAATGTCTCTCAAATGCCCGTCGAATCGGATCATTTCAAGCAACTCGTTTTCAGCCGACTCAAACCGGCGGCGCTGTCGGATACGATCAGCCAATTCGGCGACAAGGGCATAGTCGCAGCGTTCCTGGTGGTGGGCCACCAGATCCCAAAGTCCTTTTACTTCGGCGATGAGGATCCGCCGCGTCAGGCGACGGCAATTATACATGGCTTCGATCTTCCGTGTATCCCAGCATTGTAGCGCTTCACATTCAGACGGACGGTGTCGGTAAATGCGACACCCCTTCTGCGTGGGTTCATAGTAGACACATTCGGTGCTGTGGTCACGGATGCTTTTAATTCTGATAATATCGGTGACGGCCGGAGCAATGCTGCCGCTCACATTATCGAGAACCGGCTCGCCTTGTCGAAAAGTCAGCAAGTGCGACAGGGGGATTTTCCCGGAATCCACCAGATATCGATCCTCCAAATGCAGTCCCGGTCCGCCTTTGCGGCAGCATGTACCGCAACACCGGCAACGTTTCTGGTCAGCAGATGTGTTGCTCTCCTTTTTCATCGACAGATTGCTCTTTACAATAAAACTAAATCCGAAAATAAGAGGCCGCCTCATCCAAGGTTGAGGCGGCCTCTTGCATTAATTGCTGAATTAACGACGATGCCAAAGGCTATTAGCCGGCACGACCATCATCGCAGGCTTCGTCGCCGCCATGCTCGGCAGTGCTGGACAAAACGCACACATCGCTGTCATCCCCGCCCGCGGCAGCCCCTTCGGTGGCTATAATGGTAGGCAGCTCCTGCTCGGCTTTTTGCTTGAGCAGATGATAGCGCTCAGCAAACTCCTTCTCCAATTGGGTATGCAG
>JARRKU010000076.1:35510-37994 GCA_037387725.1 Desulfobacteraceae bacterium | reverse complement strand
CCCAGATTACCTCCGGGACCCTCGCTTATGCCATGGGCGCCGGCAAAGCCATCATTTCCACCCCTTACTGGTACGCGACCGAGATGCTGGCCGAAGACCGGGGCCGGCTCGTGCCCTTTGACGATCCGGATGCCATGGCCGCGCAGATCATCGATCTGCTGGACAACGATGTCGCCCGGCACGCCATGCGCAAGAAAGCCTATATGTTCAGCCGCGACGCGGTCTGGAAGGAGGTTTCAAACCGATATCTCCAGTTATTCAATGATGTTCAGCTCAACAGGGGCACAAAGCCCCGTCCACGGCACGCCTATGTGGCGCATATCAAGGCCATTACGGCTTTCGAACTTCCGGAGATCAAGCTCGATCATCTCAAAACCCTCACTGACGATACCGGCATCTTGCAGCATGCCAACCATACCATCCCCAACCGCAGTCACGGCTACTGCACCGATGACAATGCCAGGGCGCTGCTGGCGGCCGCCATGGGGCGCAAATACCTGTCGGCCAACGGTTGGGACCTTGATCGTCTCAGTGGGCATTACCTCGGGTTCCTACAGTATGCCTTTGACGAGAAAAGTGAACGTTTTCGTAACTTCATGACCTATTCGCGGCAGTGGACGGAGGCGGTTGGGTCCGAGGATGCCCACGGCAGGGCCCTTTGGTGCCTTGGCAAAGCGGTGTCGCTGCTGGATAATCCCGGTCACCTGGCCATGAGCACGACGCTTTTTAAAAAAGCACTCCATGCCGTTGAAGATTTTGCTTCGCCGCGTGCGATCGCCTTTTCCCTGGTGGGCATGCATGCCTACCTGGAAAAATTTTCCGGCGACAGCGATGTGCGCCGTATCCGAAAGGTGCTGGCCGACAGGCTTTTCACGCAGTTTAACAATAATGCGACAGACAATTGGCCCTGGCTTGAAAATGCATTGAACTATGCCAACGGTAAACTGCCCCATGCGTTGCTGTTGTCCGGCCGGCGATTACAACGCAACGATATGCTAGATATAGGGCTCGTCTCCCTTAGGTGGTTGTTGGCCATCCAGACCGAAGACCGGCACTTTGTGCCTGTCGGCAGCAATGGATGGTACGAAAAAGGCGGCCTCAAAGCCCGTTTCGATCAGCAGCCCATCGAGGCCAATGCCATGGTCGAAGCGTGCGTGGAAGCGTTCAATATCACCCGGGACAAAGCCTGGTTCGATAACGCCGTCATGTGCTTCAACTGGTTTCTGGGGCACAACGACCTCAACGTACCGCTTTATGATCCCATTACCGGCGGCTGCCGCGACGGCTTGATGGCCGACGGCATCAACCAGAACGAAGGCGCTGAATCATCCCTGGCCTGGCTGCTTTCGCTGCTCACACTGCAAAGGCTCTATGCCGAGGAGATTGTGAACCAGCCGGCCTCCCCGAAAGCCGGGGAGTAAAGGAGCAGCCATGCATATCGCCATGCTTGCGCCGATCGCCTGGCGCACACCGCCACGGCATTATGGGCCCTGGGAAAATGTGGCCTCTCTTCTCACCGAGGGGCTAGTGGCATGCGGTCATGATGTCACCTTGTTTGCAACCGCGGACTCGCAGACCAGTGCCAAACTGCGTGCCGTTTGCCCCCAGGGGTATGAAGAGAACCGCTCCCTCATCCCCAAGGTCTGGGAGTGTCTGCACATCTCGGAACTCTTTGAGCGTGCCGATGCCTACGACATTATCCACAACCATTTCGATTATCTGCCCCTGACCTATAGCGGCCTGACGACCACCCCTGTCGTGACCACCATTCACGGCTTTTCGTCGCCCGGAATTTTGCCGGTGTATAAAAAATACAACGGCAAAACCTTCTATGTCGCCATCAGCGACGCCGACCGGGCGCCGGAGCTCGATTATATCAAGACCGTTCACCACGGCATCGATCTTGCCCAATTCGATTTTCAGCCCGATCCGGACGATTGTCTGCTTTTTTTCGGGCGTATGCACCCGGACAAAGGCGTCCGTGAAGCTGTGGAGATCGCCAGGGCCTGTGGCAAAAAATTGATCCTGGCGGGTATTGTCCAGGACCAGTATTACTTCGATCACCATGTCGCCCCGCACCTAAACAATGACAAGGTGACCTACATCGGCAGTGTCGGGCCCGTCGAGCGCAGCCGGCTGCTTGGTAAGGCCAGCGCGCTGTTGCACCCCATCGCATTTGATGAGCCCTTCGGTCTGTCGGTGGTCGAAGCCATGGCCTGCGGCACGCCCGTGATCGCCTTTGACAGGGGCAGCATGCCCGAGTTGATCCAAAGCGGTGAAAGCGGTTTTTTGGTCAACACGGTAACCGAGGCCGTTGAGGCGGTCGCACGCATTGACGCAATTGATCGCGCCTACTGTCGCTGTCATGTTGAAAAGCACTTCACGGTCGAGCGCATGATCCGCGACTACAAGCACGTCTATGAAGCGATTTTACAGGACCGCCCGTTTTGAAACCGCAGAGCCCAATCGTTACCCGCTTTAAAA
>JARRKU010000076.1:11726-35505 GCA_037387725.1 Desulfobacteraceae bacterium | reverse complement strand
GTTACCCGCTTTGAAAAAAACCCCATCCTGACAAAAGAGGATGTGCCCTATCCGGTCGCCACCGTTCATAATGCAGGCGTTGTCAAACACGATGATCGTTACATCATGCTGTTCAGGTCGCATCTGCGCAACGGACGCTCCATCATCGGCCGGGCCGACAGTGAAGACGGATTATCTTTCAAGGTTGATCCCCATCCCTTTCTTTTACCGGCAACCGAGGGTGTTTTTGCCGAATATGAAGCATTCGGGGTCGAAGACCTTAGAATCTGCCCGGTTGAAGGCAGCTATCTGCTGACTTACAGCGCCTATTCCCGGCACGGCGTGCGGATCGCTCTGGCGCGAACCCGGAATTTCGAAAAGGTGGAACGTATTGCGCTGATCACCCAGGCCGACCTGCGCAACGTGGTCATTTTTCCTGAAACATTCGGCGGACGGTATGTCCGGCTGGACCGGCCGCATTCGGAGATTTCGCCCTGGTCCATCTGGATTTCCTATTCTCCCGATTTGGTGCACTGGGGCGACTCGCGCGTCATTATGAAGCCGGCGGCGTATCACTGGGACGAAATGAAAATCGGCCCTGGTGCGCCGCCGTTTAAAACCGGCAAGGGCTGGCTGCACATTTATCACGGCGTATTCAAGACCATGTCCGGAACCGTCTATCGACTCGGCGCGGCCCTGCATGCCCTCGACGATCCGGCCACCGTCATCGGTGTTTCCGATCAATGGATCCTGCAGCCCGAGGATCCCTGGGAAGTCAGCGGCTATGTGCCCAATGTGGTCTTTACCTGCGGCGCTGTTCCGGAAAACGACGGTACGGTGAAAATCTACTGGGGCGGTGCGGACACGGTCATATGCGCCGGTACTGCCGTCATCCAGGAACTGGTGGAACTCTGCCTCACCGATTCCCGACCGCCGATGTAGATTTGGGTTTGTTGGGTAGGATGATGAACCCAATATTCCAATGCGCTCAATGCACCCTGACTTTCAAGGTAAAAATTTTGATCGGATTTAAGGACAAAAGGATATGAAGCCGGAAAAACGACAAAAACTCAATGTAAGAAGAAAGGCGATAAAAATCGTGGGCGATACCTCACGGGTGATCACTCGGCTTCATCTTCCCGACGAAAAGCATCGCATCACCAAGATCATTCAGCGCATTCTGAGCCTATCCTGCGAGGCGGCAGAGGCTTTGATGGCGCGGATCATGCTCGATTTTGCCGGAAGGCACGAAGATATCGGACACATTTTTGAATTGCACCTCAAAGTGGTGAAAGATTATCTTCCGCGGGACATAATGCTAAGCGAAGTGCAAAAAGCCCTCATCGGAGCATGCTTCACAAAAGAATACTCGATTGAATCGGCAGCCCTTTTTAATCCTTCCATCGTTGCCCATCCGGATCAAAGCCACCAGAAAAAGGGTAGCCTGCGGTTTATCATGAGCCTGCGGGCCACCGGCGAAGGGCATATCTCATCGATTGTTTTTCGCAGCGGTGTCCTTGACCGGCGCAACCGCATTGTTTTCGACCCGATCAGCGATTTCGTGGAAACACCGGACCTGCGATTGGACCCGGTTTACAAGCGCAATCCGTTCCGGCGCAAGTTGGACGAAATGGGAGCCGCCAATGAAATCAGCGGCCATATTCTCGACCGGCTGCCGGAGGATTTTGCATACAACGCCTTATTGGAGCAGATAAGCATGCTTCACGAGACGCCGCGCTTTTCCAAAGCGCGCCAAAACAGAACCTTGGAAATGATGCGCTGGCTGGCCGACTCCAATTACGAGGTGAGTTTTCATGCCGATCACCGCATATCCGAACGGGTGATTTTTCCGGTATCGAAAAATGAAAGCCGAGGCATTGAAGATGCCCGGTTCGTTCAATTCTTCGATGACCGGCAGGAAGTCACTTATTACGCAACATATACTGCATACAATGGTGCGACCATCCTGCCGCAATTGATCGAAACAAAGGATTTCATCACCTTCAATGTGCTCACCCTCAACGGCCAGGCCGTCAAAAACAAGGGCATGGCGCTTTTCCCACGCAAGATCGGCGGCCGCTATGTCATGCTTTCCCGCCAGGACGGCGAAAACAACCAGATCATGTTTTCGGACAATATCCACTTCTGGCAGGCATCCCACATCTTTCAGGAACCCGAACACCCATGGGAATTCATTCAGATCGGCAACTGCGGATCCCCCCTGGAAACCGATAAGGGGTGGATCGTGCTCACCCATGGCGTCGGGCCCATGCGCCAATATTGCATCGGCGCCATGCTGCTGGATCTTGAAAACCCTGCCAAAGTCATCGCCCGCTTGGATGAGCCGCTGCTTGCGCCCCATGACAGCGAACGCGAAGGTTACGTTCCGAATGTCGTTTATTCCTGCGGGGCGATCATTCACAACGACGAGTTGGTCATTCCCTACGCCATGTCCGATATTAATTCCGGTATCGCAACCGTTTCGGTCAGCGAGCTGCTTAGCTGTATGCGCACGGCTGCATAGCGTTCCTCTTATGCTCTGATTTTTTTATTCGGGTAGGATATCAAGATGACACTTGCTGTTCAAATTTGTTTTTATAGGAATAATCCATTTCACGGCGATCTGCGACAAATCCTCTCTATCGATGCACTTGAAACCCTCCCTCAGTAATATTGCCTGATATATCCGAACGCCTTGTCGAATAGATCCTGGTCCTTGATCTTGTATTTCACATAGATCACCTTGCGCAGGGCTTATTGAACCTCACGTTCTCCGGCTTTGGTGTTTTGCCAGCCGGGAAAGCGAACCAGCCGGACAATCTCGTCGATGTCGGTCACGATCCGCTCGACCACCATCGGCGTATCGCCATTTTTAACCTCGGCGAACAGCTCGGTCAGAGCGGCTTTGGCCTTGGCTTGTTCATCCACCGGGTCCACCTGTTGCTCAGCCTGGACGACTTCCTTGGCCAGGGTCAGGAGCTCTTTAAGGAAGTCGAGGCTATGCAGCAGCCCCTGTTCATGTTTCTCCTTGAGTTTTTCCAGGCGCTCACCCAGGGCGACGAATTTCGGGTTGTCTTTATGTTTACGCAGTCGGGCGATGAGTTTGATCTCGATCTCCTTGGATTTTTTGTCCGGGTCCTTGGCATCGAGCAGCCCTTCGAGTACCTCGGCATCCATCACCCTGGTGTCCAGGTCATCACGCACGGTTTCCAAATGAACGTTTTCATGGACCAGCTCAATGGTTTTCGCCCCAAGGGCGTGCCAGAGCAGCTTGCCGTTCCCATAACTCCCAATACAGGTCTGTCAGATTAACTTATTGATATAACAGGGATTGCCCAACCAAACGAGCTTATGACCTCGTCCTGAGAAAACAGAGAATCCGGGGTCGAACAGAGAATGAAAGGCTGGAGAATGGTGGAAATGAGGTGGGTGGAGAGGGGTTTGGCGTCGATGTGAAAACCGCCCAAACCCTTTGAAAACAAGCGGAAATAGAAAACCCGTCGCCCCCGAGAGTGGTCGGAGAGACGGGTTGTCTTTTTTTAAATGGTGGGCCGTGAAGGAATCGAACCTTCAACCTACTGATTAAGAGTCAGGTGCTCTGCCTAGTTGAGCTAACGGCCCACAAAATAAGGTGGTTGCCTAACAATTTTTCAAAGGCTTGTCAAATTCTTTTACCATACAGCTCTGCTTTCACCGCTGTTGCCGCACCTTATGGCGGCGTGCCTGTCGGCGTTCCTTTTTCCAATCCTCTTTTTTGCGACGCGGCTTTGATTCAGGCGCGGATGAGAGATCGGGAAAGTAGCTGCCGGGTGTCTTGGGAACCTCCGGCTCCGGACTCTTTTTTGTCCTTGGCGGCAGGGTTTCCTTTTTGGGCAGAGGCGGGCCGTGAAACGTACCTGGATAGATGGTATCGGCCAGGAAAAGGTTCTCCCCATATTTCTGGAAGTACGTTCCCTTATCAGCAGATGCTTCCACATGAATAGTGACCAGCACGGGTTGGTTGTCTTTCCGTCGGCCGATGCGCAGCGCCATGCCTTGGTTGGCGCAGAGCACCAGGCGGGGACGGTCGGTATGATGGGGCAGGCCTCTTTCCACCATGGCTGGGTACGCCCTTCGGCGGATAGCAAGATAGAGCAATTTGGGAAGATTGATGCCCGGCTCGATATTCGGCAACAGGTTTCTATCGCGGGCACGGATCTTCCCTTCATCGATCTCGATGGGCGAAGGGTCGATAGTGTACGACACCGCCTTGAGTTGGGTCATGCGGACATGGCGCCAGCCTTTTTCCTCGCTCATCGCCTTGAGCAATTCCTTGGTTGCCACGTATCCGTCACCATCGGGCACAAGTCCGAATTCATCCGGTCGATGCCCGAGGGCATAGCATAGGAATTTGGCAAAACGTTTGATCTCTTTTGTGTTGGCTGCCATGAAGGCTCTGTCCTAGAGATTTCAGGTCCAATGGAGTTGCGCCGCTTCCTTGACCCTTTATATCGAGTCTGTTATTTTTCAGCCTCACACCATGATTGTCAACGATAGAATTTTCTTGAGAAAGGATATCCCATAGATGAAATACGACACATCAAAAAATCTGCTCAATCGTGCCCAGCAACTGATTCCGGGCGGCGTGAACAGTCCTGTTCGGGCTTGTCGATCCGTCGGCACCGATCCCTGCTTTATTCAGCGTGCGCAAGGATGTTACCTCTATGATGCGGATGGGAACGAGTTCGTCGACTATGTCGGTTCGTGGGGACCGATGATTCTCGGACATGGCCATCCAGCCGTGGTCCAGGCAATAGAATCGGCCATGAAAATGGGGACCAGCTTCGGAGCGCCCACTGAGATGGAGATTGAGCTGGCCCAATGGGTCGTCGATGCAGTGCCGGCGGTGGAAATGGTTCGCATGGTCAATTCCGGAACAGAGGCGACCATGAGCGCCATTCGATTGGCCCGGGCAGCTACTGGAAGGGACGTCATTATCAAATTTGACGGTTGCTATCATGGGCACGCCGATACATTACTGGTGGATGCCGGTTCCGGTGTCGCCACCTTGGCCATTGCCGGAAGTCCGGGTGTGCCACAGGACGTTATCCGCCACACCCTCTCTTTGCCGTATAACGACATCCAGGCAGTAGAAAAGGTGATGGCAGCGAAGGGGGAGCAGATCGCGGCCATCATTGTCGAGCCTGTGGCCGGAAACATGGGCTTGGTTCGACCGGTTGACGGATTTCTGGAATCCCTGAGGACGCTCTGTGATAAATACGGCAGCGTGTTGATTTTCGATGAGGTGATGACCGGATTCAGAGTGGCCTTTGGCGGCGCCCAATCGCTCTATGGCATCCGCCCCGATCTCTCGTGCTTTGGCAAAATTATCGGCGGTGGGCTGCCGGTGGGTGCTTATGGCGGCCGACGCGATCTGATGGATCAGATCGCGCCCCAGGGTCCGGTCTACCAGGCCGGTACGCTCTCCGGAAATCCATTGGCGATGGCCGCCGGCATTGCCACCTTGAAGGAGATCAGCCGGCCAGGCTTTTACGATTCGCTGGATGCTGCGGCCGACCGGTTGCTGAAAGGCCTCAAAGCGGCCGCTGAAGACGCTGGCATAGCGGTGTCGGCGGATCGGGTCGGTTCCATGATGGGAATTTTCTTTTCGCCTGGGCCGGTCATCAATTTTGAAGCGGCCAAGAAGTCGAATCTCGATCAGTTCTCACGATATTATAAAGTGATGCGTGACCAGGGGATTTATCTGGCGCCTTCACAGTTTGAGGCTGCTTTTCTGTCCGCCGCCCACGATGCCACGGCCATCGACAAGACCCTTGCGGCAGCCAATGCGGCATTTGGTGCGTTGGCTGGAATAAAGGCGTAGATGCGATTTCAGAAGCGGTATTTACAGATCATCCAGGGAGTGAGTTGGGGGTCTTCTGAGAGGAGTTCAGTTTCTTCGTAGATCCCGGCCGTTTCATCCGCCGCCCACAACCACTCGAATTCAAGCTGCAAAGTATATTGGTTGTTGAGGCGGATATCCAGGTCGGTTTCGGTCGGTGTGTCCAGGTTGACCACCACTTCGACGAAGCTGTTGTCCAATTGCTGGATCTGGTATCTGGCCACCTGTGGTGTCGAGAAAAAGACGGAACAGCCCGTGGCTGTGAAAGTCAGAGTTGCAACGAGCCACATCAAAAACCTGTGACAGATGGTTCTGTTCATTGCTTCTCCCCCAGCGAACCTTCCTATCTCTTTTCCATGCCGTATCGCGCAACACCGATCGTTACGCTATGGTTTCAGGGCAACCGCTTTTTTTACATCGCGAACTGCGCAGCGGGCTGCACTCTGTTTTTCCTTTTTCATACATTCCTGTCGGTTAAAAGATAACACCCTTCTAATCGAGGATGTATTTGATAGGATTGACAGGAACACCATTGAGCCGTACCTCGTAATGCACATGAGGCCCGGTGCTGCGTCCTGTATTGCCCATCAGAGCGATCACGTCTCCACGCTTGACGCGGTCGCCTCGGTGTTTCATAAATTTTGAAATGTGGCCGTATAAAGTCACCATTCCATAGCCGTGGTCAATCTTCAGCATGTTGCCGATTAACCACTTCTTTTTTGAAAATGTAACCACCCCATCCGCCGGTGCGATGATCGGCGATCCGTGTTTGTTGGCGATGTCCAAGCCCCTGTGAAATTCTTTTCTGCCGGTAAAAGGCGAAACACGATAACCGAATTTAGAGGAGTACCATCCGTTTGTCGGACGCAAGGAAGGGGTCGCAGCCAGCAGATTCCGCTTGCTCTCCAGAGATTTAATCAGCGACTCAAAGCTGCTTCCTTGAACCGAAGACGCTTGCTGCACGTGCTCGATCTGGTCGTGCATCTCCCGGACCAACCGGTCATGATCCTGGTTCAACGGCAGATTGGGATCCAGATCCTCCGGCATGGAGCCGCCCATGGCAAAGAGGCTCGCCTGGTCCGGTTTATGCTCCAGGTTGGCCATGATCCGGATTTTGGACTCGAAGTCATTGAGCGCAACGAGGGAGGCTTTCAAATCATTGATCTCATGCGCAAAGGATTGCAACTGAATTCGCTGGCTCTCAATATCGTTGTTTTGCTGGTCGATCTTGGCAAGGAGGGTGTTTTTGTCAGCCAGTTGCTTATGCATATTGATATAGCGATAAGTTCCGGTGGCACACAACCCGATCAAAATTACGGCCAATGTCGTCAGTATCTTAATGGCGCGCTTGGAAACCAGCGACTCGCGGACAGGATTGCCTTTGTCGTCAATGAATAGAACGGTATATCGTTTAGCCATGGTTTCTCTTTTTCCCCCAGTATTTAGCAGTCAGTACCCGTTGGCTGCATCACGGCTTCAGCATCATCGCATAGGATATTCAAACTAATGCGATAGTGTCCTTCGTATCGCCCCTGGGTCTCGTTGACGATGGATTCGATACGGGTTGGGTGCTGCTGAATGGTGCGTTCCGCATTGCCGCGGTAATATTTCATCGGTAGAATGTCGCCCGCATTTAGTTGAGCGGTTAGTGCAGATGTTTCCTTCAACAGGAAAAAATGGGGTATCCGATCCGAGTGTCGCAATTTGAACTGATATACGGGCTGTGATCCGTTCAGGCCGAATTCCACACAATAGTAGTCATGATTGACGCGGGGCTCTGTGCAGTAGCTTTGTTCAACGATGGCTGGTGCAAAGGAAAACATAGCTGAATTCATCCCATGGTTTAATCGTTCACAAAATCATCCTAAAGTCGATCCTGAATTCCTGCAATTATAATGCCACCTTACAGGCATAGGCTGTGAAGGTGATTGCGTCCGGAAATTTACAGCCAAGAAGGCGTGAATTTGAAGCCATATGGGTGCGATGACGAAATTTTGACTGGGCGTAGTAAAGGTGACAATAATCGTCCGGCGGATTGACGATCATTGTCACCAGATGTATACGGGTGATCGCTTTGAAACAGACCGGACTATACGTCCTTAAGACCGAATTTGGAAATCAGCCTCGATAGGTAGGTTCTCTGGATATCCATTATTTTTGAGGCTTTACTGCGATTACCACCGGTATTTTTCAGGTTCAGGATGATAAATTCCTTCTTAAACTGGTTGAGGGCCTCCTCCAGCGTAAGACCGATCTGTAAGCCGGGGTAGCTCTTTTTTGAGGCGTTGATCGGCAGATCATCCGGTACGATCTCCTTGCCGTTACCCATGACAACCGCGCGCTCGATGGCATTTCTCAGCTCCCGAATATTGCCCGGCCAATTGTATTGGACCATTTTATCCATGGCGGCTTTGGAGATGACCAGATTTGGATTCACCGTTTCCTCTTTGAAAAGATTGAGAAAATGTTGGGCCAACAAGGGGATGTCCTCGACGCGTTCGCGCAATGTGGGCATATTGATCTGAACCACATTCAGGCGGTAGTAAAGATCTTCCCGGAAGCGGCCTTCGGCAACCTCCTCGTCCAGTTTCTTATTTGTGGCTGAGAGCACCCGAACATCCACTGATATGGGGATGTTGCCGCCGACCCGGTAAAAATTGCCCTCCTGCAGCACGCGTAGCAGTTTGGCTTGCATACCCGGGGTCATTTCGCCGATTTCGTCCAGAAATATGGTGCCTTCGTGGGCCAGCTCGAACTTGCCGATTTTTCGGCTGACCGCACCTGTAAAAGCCCCTTTTTCATGCCCGAACAGTTCGTCTTCGAGCAGGCTTTCCGGCATGGCCGCGCAGTTGAGAATGACAAGGGGTTTATCTTTTCGTGGTCCGGCACGGTGGATCAGACGTGCCAATAGCTCCTTGCCGGTTCCGCTCTCACCCAGAATCAGCGCACTGGCCTTCGAGTTGGCCACTTTCAGGCCGTCTGAAATCACTTTTTTCAATGCCGGGCTTTTCCCGGTCATTTGGTGGCGAATTTGAAGCTCATCCCTTAAATCTTTGATCTCCCTTTGGGCTTGTTGAATGTTCTGCGCATGACCAATCCCCAGAGCTGCAAGGGATGCGAATTCTTTCAACAAGTCCATGTCAGAAGGTTGCAGTGAACTGCCGTCCAGTTTGTCAATGATTTGAACCACACCGATGGTCCTGGATTCCATGATGAGCGGCACACAAGCGATGGATTGGGTCTCAAACCCAATGGATTCGCTGATCTCTTTAAACCACCTGGGATCGTTGGCTACATCGGCGATCAAAAGAGGTTCCCCGGTTTCGGCGACCTGCCCGGCGATGCCTTGTCCCATTTTTACGCGATACTCTTTTACTTCATCGCTTTTGGATCCAGTTGCGACCTGGAAGTAAAGGGTGTTTGTTTTTTCGTCCACCAGAAGCAAGGAGGCGGCTTTGGCCTGCACCACTTGTGCAGCAGATTCGATGATCAACTCGAGCAGCTGATCCAGATTTTGGACTGACGATACCCAGGATGAGATCTCTTTCAGATGTTTGATCAAAGCGGCATTGCCAGATGTAATTTTGGAAGGCATATTTGTCTCTTATCGGGTTAACCAGACTTCAGCCAGGCACATCGGCCCCGACTGCAGATGGATGGCTAAAGGCATGCATGTGTTAGCGGATCGCCGACCACCTCAAAAGACGGCTGGTTTGGATTTGTTCTGAAATCCGCTTGTTTTACACGCGGTGAACTTGGACAATGGTCGCTGTGCCGTCTCTGCTTTCATTCGAAGCCTGGAGCCGCGAATTAAAAAACGCGCGACTGCAGATGATCTTTTAATTCGGCCATCAGCCTCGCATACATTAGCACATCATTGCTTCATTCGGTGCAGTTGTCGTCCGATGCACGGAACCCAGTGTAAAACAACGTTTCACAGACAGACGTATCATACCCAAGATCAACTGGAGTGTCAATCAAACATGGGAAATTATAACCTAAATTGATTTTTGATGGATTGTCCGCTCAGCTCTTCCCATGGTGCTCCCAGGCTTTACCAGCTGGTAAGCAGGGCCGTCATCTGTTGAGCGATCTGGGGCAGGGCAATTCCGCTTGGCTGGCGAATCACCATTCCCCTTTCGTAACGCTCGGCCAGTTTCCCAAATAGATTGGACGCTATGTTGATATCGATAATCACACCGCTGCGATGATAAACTTCGGCGACCAGTTGATTGGGCAGATTGGTGGCGCCGGATGTGCCAACGACGATCAACAAACCGGTCTGTCGACCGGCGTCCAGGGTGCTCTCATATCGATAGTGTTCCTCATTGTAGCTTTCATCGAACCACAGCACATGCGGCCGCAACAAATGGCGGCACCGAGGACAATGGAGCGACTGCCATTCGTCATCTGAAATAGGTTCATCCCTTTTCTTAACCGATACAGGATCCGGTAAGGGCATTATAGGTTGGCCGCAATTCGCAGCGCAGCGCACCCAATGAATATTGCCGTGTATCTCGTATGTGCTGTCACTGCTCTGGCCGGCTTTGCGGTGCAGGTTATCCACGTTCTGGGTGACCAGGGTGAATTGGCCGGGCAATTGATGTTCCATATCCGCCAGAGCAAAATGGCCTGGATTGGGATCGGCCTGACGGCATACCCCTAATCGATAGAGGTACCATTGCCACACCGACCGAGGGTCCTTCCGGAACATTTGCAAGGTAGCCATCTCCTGGGGTTGATAGACTCGGGAACCTATTGTCCAATAGCCTTCTGGACCGCGAAAGGTCGGTATGCCGCTTTCGGCTGAAATGCCGGCGCCGGTAAGAACGGTGACGCGCCTTTCATTGTTCAGGCCTTCCGCGAGAAGCTGCTTCAATCGATGATGATCCATGCTTGATCCCATGCGGTATGGTTCGCTATTGTAGAGACTGGAAAAAGTCTATACTACTAGCTCCAATAACACCAGACCCGACTTTGGGAAAGGGCTGAAAATGAGCACTGCCGAAATAACCCCGTGGCCCCAAGCGGTGCGCCACATACATTTGATCGCCATTTGCGGAACGGCCATGGGGGCGTTGGCCTGCCTTTTGAAAGAGAGCGGATTCACCATCACAGGGTCGGACCAGCATGTCTATCCGCCCATGAGCGACTTCTTAATAGAAAAAGGCATTCGGCTTTTTGAAGGATATGGACCCGATAATCTGGCATCGGGGCCTGATCTGGTGGTAGTGGGCAATGCCGTATCCAGAGACAATCCCGAAGTTCAAGCCATGATGGCCAAGGGGATTCCCTATTGTTCCATGCCCCAGGCCATCAACAGGTTCGGAGCGGCTGGAAAACGGCAGATCGTCGTAACCGGCACCCATGGCAAAACCACGACCTCCTCATTTATCGCCTGGATGCTGACCTGCGCCGGTCTTGACCCTTCCTTTCTCATTGGCGGCATCGTCGGCAATTTCGATAGCAACTACAGGGTGGGGCGAGGCGGGTATATCGTACTGGAGGGGGATGAGTATGATACGGCTTTTTTCGACAAGGGACCGAAGTTTCTGCACTATCGCCCTGAGGTCGCCGTGCTGACCAGCGTTGAATTCGACCACGCCGATATCTTTACAGATCTCGCCCACGTCAAATCGGCGTTCAAGGCGCTGCTCCAAAACATGACTGGAGAGTCGGTGTTGATGGCTTTCGATCAAGATGCCAATATCGATGAGATTCTGCCATCGGCCGGTTGCCGTATTCAACGTTATGGGCATCGGGTGAATTCGGAGTGGCAGCTTGGCCAGGTGAAAATAGCACCGCCGTTTACCCGATTCGAAGTTTTTCATCGTGGTGATTTATGGACGGAATTCAAGACCCGCATGATCGGCCGCCACAACCTGCGAAATTTGCTGTCCGGCATCGCAGCCGGCGCCCAAATCGGTATTTCCCGTGAGGCGATTTCCCACGCATTGGAGACCTTTAAGGGCGTGCGCCGTCGCCAGGAGATTCGCGGAGTGAAAAACGGCGTCACCGTAATGGACGACTTTGCCCACCATCCAACTGCAGTTGGTGAGACAATCAGCGCGGTAAAGTCATTCTATGGGCGCCAACGGGTGATCGCCGTCTTTGAGCCGCGAACCAACTCCAGCCGGCGCAATGTATTCCAAGCACGCTATGCCGCTGCCTTTGATTGTGCAGATATGGTATGCATCCGTCAGCCACCGCTTTTGGATAAGATACCGCTCGAACAGCGCTTTTCATCAAAGCAGCTGGTGACCGATCTGAAAGCCCGCGGCAAAGAAGCAGCATATTTTTCGGATACCGATGCCATTATCGATTTTTTACTCATGGAAACCCGGCCTGATGATGTGATTTTGATCATGTCCAACGGTGGTTTCGATAATATCCATACCCGATTGCTTGAGAGGCTGTAAGCGGATCAATGACACGACGCCCAAAAAGCAGTTGCGCAAAAAGATCTTGACTTCGCTAGGGGTTTTCAATACAAAATCCTGTTTGGCTATTGAGGTTGTTGCCGTGATTAACGTTATGAATTCAAATTGTTATATGGGAGATCGGATCTGACTCGGCCATACCGTACCGCTTTCATTCTAAATGTGGTCCCATCGGCAACATCAATGACCCGCGATTGCATTTTCTGTCCATGGCCGTGAATTCAAGCTGCCAGCAATACAGACGGTCGCTAATCCAAACGCATTTTCCTGCTCGCCCTAAATCGCACTGCGGGAGTATTGCACGAGGAGATGGATAACTCTCCATGACTTATGCTGCAAGAATTACGGGTACGGGATCTGCATTTCCCTCTAACCGTGTTACCAATTTCGATCTCTCCGAGAAGTTATCACAGCTTGGCGTCGAAACCAATGACCAGTGGATTCGGGAACGCACCGGCATCATCGAGCGGCGCTATGCCGACGTGACAAAGGAGAAGATGCCCAATGCTGCGCTGGCCACTGAAGCAGCGCAAAAGGCGCTGCAAATGGCTGGCAAAACAGGGCAGGAATTGGATCAGATCGTCCTGGGGACTTGTTCCCCCGATACGTTGCTCCCGTCCACCGCCTGCCGCTTGCAATATAATCTCGGCGCCCATCGGGCTTGGGCCATGGACATCAACGCTGCTTGTTCCGGATTCGTTTACGGCTTGGCGACCGCTGCCCAATTCATCTCAGGCGGCCAAAGCCGTACCGTACTGGTTGTGGGTTCGGAAGTGCTTCATCCCTTTTTAAACTGGAAGGACCGCGGTTCGTGCATTCTGTTCGGAGATGGAGCCGGGGCGGCTGTCGTTGAACGTGTACCCGCCGATAACCCTGGTCGCATTCTCTCCTGGAATCTGAGCTCGGACGGTAAATACGGCGATCTTCTCAGAATCCCGCCTGTTTATAAGGAAGACAACTTGTTCTCCGATTCACCCTGCGGCAATGCGAGCAAAATTGAGATGAACGGACGTGAGATTTTCAAGGTCGCCGTGCGTACCCTGACCGAATTTGCCCGTTTGGTTTTGTCTAAAAACCGAATTAATATCGAGGATATCGATTGGTTTGTCCCCCACCAGGCCAATCTGCGAATCCTTGAAGCGGTTGCCCAAAGGCTGGATATCCCTGCAGCGAAAGTCCTGATCAACGTGGATCGATACGCAAATACTTCCGCAGCCACGATTCCGACAGTGCTGGATCAAGCTGTTCGGGACGGCCGCATCCAAAAGGGACAGCTGCTCCTGCTCGACGCCTTCGGATCGGGCTTCACATATGGTGCCATGCTCATTCGCTGGTAGGTTCCTCTTGAACATCAATTGCATACCGTACACCTGTCGCAAGATTTGACACTGATCTGGGACCGTACTACAAAAGCCTTACACCACGGGACATCATCGAATCGATGGAGAGGGAGCAGACGAATTGAGAATCATCATCGCCGGCGCAGGTGAGGTGGGCTACCATATTGCAGGCCGTTTGGCCCTCGAAAACAAGGATGTGCTTGTCATCGACAAGAATGCAGAGGCCATCCGCAGGGTCGCTGAAACCCTTGATGTGCAGACCCTTGTCGGATCGGGGAGCAGCCCTGCTGTACTGGAGGAGGCCGGTATCAAGGAAGCGGAAATCCTGCTGGCCGTCACCAATAGCGATGAGGCCAATCTTGTGGCCTGCCTGGTGGCGGATATGTTGTCTCCCAGCACTAAAAAACTGGCCCGTATGCGCGCGGCCGAATTCGACGACTACCATGATACCTTCCGCGAAAAAGCCCCCCATATCGAGACCGTTATCAATCCTGAAATCGAAGTGGTAAGAACCATCGAACGACTGATGGATGTTCCCGGGGCCGTCGATGTGGGCGAGTTTGCCGACGGTCTCATTAAATTTGTCGGCATCTATCTTGATCCCCAGAGCCCATTAGCCGGGATCCGGCTGGCGGACCTACCAAGCCACATCATTGGAGAGAGACGTTTGTTAATCGCCGCCGTGGTTCGTGACGAGGAACTGATCATTCCAAGGGGCCATGACCGTCTGGAGGGCGGAGATCTCGTCTACTGCATCAGCGAAGAGGATCGACTGCTTGAGACATTATCCATCTTCGACAAACATGCCGAAGCAGTAAAAAGGGTCTTGATCATTGGCGGCGGACGTCTCGGCTATCGTCTGGCGCGCAAGCTGGAGGAACGGTCGATTTACGCCAAGATAGTGGAGAAGGACGCCAACCGTTGTACAGTGCTGGCCGAGAGCCTGAATAAGACGGTGGTGCTGCACGGCGACGGTTCGGACCAGGGACTGCTCAGCGAGGAGAATATTGCAGATATTGACGTGGTGGTCACCTTGACCGGTGATGAAGAGACCAATATCTTGTCGTCCCTTTTATCCCGGCGCATGGGTGCCGGCAAGGCCATAACCAAAATCTCCAAATTCAGTTATTTTCCCTTGATGACGGCCATCGGCATCGAGCAGGTCGTCAGCACCCGACTGTCGGCCATCAACTCCATACTGCAGCATATCCGAAGGGGCAAAGTTCTCTCTGCCATATCGCTGAAGGGCGAACAGGCCGAAGCCATTGAAGCTGTTGCCTTGGAGACATCCGATATCGTTGATAAGCCGCTTAAAAAGATCCATTTTCCCAAAGGGGCCATCATCGCCGCCATCATCAGGCAGCAACAGATTATCATTCCCACCGGAGATAGTGTAATCGAGCCTGGAGACCGCATTATCATCTTCGCCCAGCGCAAAGCCATCAGTGCCATCGAAAAGATACTATCTGTCAAGTTGGAGTATTTTTAATGCACTGGCGGTATCTGCTCTATGTGGTGGGCAACTTGATCATCTGCTTTGGGGCGACCATGCTGGTGCCCCTGGTTGTCTGTCTGATTTACCGGGACGGCGGCTCCCGTTCCATCCTTATATCCATGGCCATCACCATTGCCTGCGGAATCGGTTTGTTCCTCGCTTTCCGCAAGGCGCGCCAGTCACGATTGACCCAGCGGGAAGGGATGGCCATCGTTGCGGTTGGGTGGGCGGCGATCGGCTTGTTCGGGGCGCTCCCTTTCTACTTCGACGGCCCGCAATGGCGCTTTGTCGATGCGCTGTTCGAATCGGTCAGCGGATTTTCGACCACCGGCGCATCGATTCTGACCGATATCGAGGCCCTATCCAAAGGGCTGCTCCTGTGGCGCAGCTTCATTCAGTGGCTGGGGGGCATGGGCATCATCGTGCTCTCCATCGCCATTCTTCCCTTTTTAGGGGTAGGCGGCATGCAACTCTATAAAGCCGAAGTGCCCAGCCCCGTGCCTGACAAACTTAAACCGAGGATCCGGGAAACCGCGGTCATTCTTTGGAAGGTATATGCAATTTTTACGGCAGCAGAAGTATTTTTTCTGTTAATCGGTGGCATGCCACTTTTTGATGCGCTTTGTCACGCCTTTACCACGCTGCCCACCGGGGGATTTTCCACACAAAACGGTTCCATCGCCCAATATAACAACCTCTATTTCGATTGGGTGATTACCATTTTCATGATCTTGGCGGGTATCAACTTTTCCCTGCACTTCCAATTGATCCGTGGGAAACCGCTGGTGTTCTGGAAAGATCCGGAGTGCCGGTTTTTTCTCGGAGCGGTGCTCCTGCTCACAGCCGTTGTCAGCTGGGACTGCTGGGGCACCATTTACGCGGAAATGGGTGAGGCCATTCGCTTCGGCGCTTTCCAGGTAGCCTCCATCATCACCACCACCGGTTATGTCACTTTCGACTATGAGAAATGGCCGGCATTGTCTCAATTGATTTTGCTGATGTGCATGTTTGTGGGGGCCAGCGCCGGATCCACCGGTGGGGGCATGAAATGCCTGCGCGTCATTCTCTGCATCAAGTTCTGCTATAAAGAGCTGTTTGGCATGGTTCATCCGCGGGCCGTTACAACGGTCAAGCTGGGCGGGCAGACGGTGTCAGAGGATGTCATGCGAAGCGTCCTCGGATTTCTGGCGTTGTTTATCGGATTGTTTGCCGTTTCCACCATCTTGTTGGCAGCAGCCGGCGTCGATTTCATTACCGCGCTAGGGGCCGTGGCAGCCAGCATAGGAAACGTTGGCCCCGGTTTTGGAGCGGTGGGACCTGTGGGAAATTACGCCCAAATACCCGTTCTTGGAAAATGGTTGTTGATCTGGTGTATGCTGCTGGGACGTTTGGAGATTTATACCATGCTGATTCTGTTGATGCCGACGTTCTGGAGGAAATAGGGGCGAGTATCCCTTGTGGAAATTTGTTCAACAGGTGTAAAGATTTTTTGTTGACAAAGCTGACCTGAATGAGTAAATACGCCTTTTCCGCTGGGGCCGTTAACTCAGTCGGTAGAGTATCTGCCTTTTAAGCAGAGAGTCGTTGGTTCGAGCCCAACACGGCCCACCAGCAACAATTTGCGGCTTAATAAGTCCTGCGTCCCCATCGTCTAGCCTGGCCCAGGACACCGGCCTTTCACGCCGGCGACAGGGGTTCAAATCCCCTTGGGGACGCCACACTTACGAGGACTCACCAGAAAAACGTGCTGCTTTGCAAGCCCTTTTCTGGCGAGTCCTCTTTTTGATTGGTGGTTGTGCAAACGGGTGCTCTGCTCCGTCTGTGGTGGGTTTCCACCCGATATGATTGAAGCACAATCGCGCTTTCTCTTTCCGGGTCCATGGAAGAATCATAGTCCGCCGGTGCCCAGCCATTTAGACTGAATGAGATGCGTCGCGTTTGGACCATGCTTTTTGACACTTGAAATAAAATATTTCGCCAACCATCTGGTCTTGGGCACCTTCTTTTCGATCCCGATCCCGACCGCGATTTACCGCGACCTCGGGGTCGGGGTCGCTATCGGTTTCGGCGTCGATTTTTTCCTTGCTGAATAGTGTTCAGTTCAAATTGCTCCCCGATCTCCCCCGAGGTAGCTGTTTTCTATAAAAGCTGATATAAAAAGGTTACTGCGATCCTGGATCTTGTCATGCCGCATACCGAACTAAGGGATGGTTCGCCATGGCCAAAATCATACCCCTATCCGTCTATAGAGACCAGACCGCCATAAGAGATGGTTTCCAATTGTGGCGCACTTTGTTTGATGAGCCTTTTGATGGCGAGACGCGGCTATCGGATTTGAAGCCCAAGACGCTGGGCTATCTTGCCGATCCCGGTGATAGAAGCACTGCGGCATTGCATGCGCTGATTATCGGATGTTGCGGTCACGGAGCCTCGACTCCCTTTGAAGCGCTGGACTCAACCGTCCAGAGCCGCATCATCGATATCTTCCTTTTTCTCTCAGACCAAATCCGTTTTGAAATGATGCTGCGCCTGGGATGGGTCGATCGCTATTGGGGCAATCGACACCCGCTTTTCAAAATGGTGACCGCTTTTGAGCAGATCAGAGAGGGCTGTCACAACCATTGGCCGACGTTGGCTAAAAACCATTGTGAATACGGTCGGTACGCCGATCTCATTGAACGCGATCAACAGGTGTTTATCCGCCGCATGTTTCCATCGGCATTGACGGCATTCAAACTAAGGTTCCGTCTGAAGTGAGAGGAGTCCACCATGGCCCTTGTCAATGATACGGTTCGGTCCATTGTACGCCGTATATATGGCGCTGCCGGTGAGGCGTCCGCAATCGAAAGAATTGCATTATTGCTCGAAGATATCGAAGAACCAGAACGCATGACGGGCCAGCGCTTTTCCGAGTCGGATGTCGTATTGATCAGCTACGGCGATACATTGCGAAGCAATGATCTGACCCCGCTGCAAACCCTGCATAAGTTTGCCGTCCAGTATCTGAAGCAAAGCTTTTCGGCCATCCATTTTCTTCCCTTATTTCCATATTCTTCCGACGACGGTTTTTCAGTCGTGGACTACAAGGAGATCAACAGGGAGATGGGCCGTTGGCAGGATGTGGAGCAGGTGGGACAGGATTTTGACCTGATGTTTGATTATGTGCTCAATCACATTTCCGCCCAAAGCCCTTGGTTTAACGCGTACCTTGCCGGCACACCCGGATTCGAGGACTTGGCCATAGAGGTGTCGCCCGAGGCCGATCTTAACACCGTCACCCGCCCCAGGGCGCTACCTTTGGTGACGCCGTTTGTAAAGGTATCCGGAGAAAAGGTTCTCGTATGGACCACCTTCAGCCAAGACCAAATCGATCTCAACTACCGGAGCGTTGACGTGCTGGAGAAAATGATCGATGTCCTGCTTTTTTATATCGCCAAAGGGGCACGGATGATTCGCATGGATGCCGTGGCCTATTTATGGAAACAGATTGGCACACCTTGCATTCATCTATCCCAGACCCATGACATGGTGCGGTTGTTTCGGGCCCTATTGGATTGTGTAGCGCCGGATGCGCTAATCATTACAGAAACAAATGTGCCCCATCAGGAGAATATTGGCTATTTCGGAAATGGATTTGATGAGGCGCAGATGGTCTATAATTTCACGCTGCCGCCTCTTCTGCTGCACGCTTTTATCACCGGCGATGCCGGTGAACTGAGCCGATGGGCGCGGTCCTTGAACACCCCTTCACCCCAGACCACCTTTTTCAATTTCACCGCTTCCCATGACGGCATCGGTGTTCGGCCCCTGGAGGGAATTCTTTCACCGCAGGCCATCGGCCGCTTGGAGAATATGGCCGTGGAAAACGGCGGGCAGGTCTCTTATAAAAACAATCCCGATGGATCCCAAAGTCCCTATGAGATGAACCTTACCTATGTTGACGCCATGGGTGGTGACGTGGATAAGTTCCTGGCCAGTCAGGCCATTGCATTGGTTCTACCGGGGGTACCGGCTGTCTATATCCACAGCCTTTTGGGGTCTCGGAATTGGTATGCGGGGGTTGAGCAGACAGGACGCGCCAGAACCATTAACCGGCGGAAACTTGACTATTCGGCGCTTGTCGAAACTTTGAAAGATTCCCAATCTTTCAGGGCCACCATTTTCTTCCCCTACCTTCACATGTTAAAGGTACGGCGATCTCAACCGGCGTTTCACCCCAACGCGGCGTACGCGGTTTTCTCTCTGGACCATCGCATTTTCAGCGTTCGCCGATTCACCAAAGACCAGGTGGTTTACGCCCTTACGAACGTGGCGGGTGAAACAGTGCCACTGAGTCTGGCCTCTTTTGCAGCCTCGCCTAAGCTGCGGGATTTGTTGAGCGGCAGCATCATGGATCGAACGTCCATTACATTAAATCCATACCAGACGCTTTGGCTCGTCCATCATGGATGATGATCGTTAATTCTATCACGCAGTTTGCCGGAACACTTGAAGGTGACGACCCGGCGTTCTCTGAGCATCAGGTCGTCACCGGTTGCTGGATTGCGTCCACGGCGGGGGCGCTTGTTTCTGATACAAAATTTTCCGAATCCTGATACCAACACGTCTTCACCGCCAGCCAGCGCACTTTTGATAATCTCAAGCAAAGACTCGATGACTTCCGAAGACTTTTTCTGGGTAAATCCCAATTCGTGGACCCGGGAGACGATTTCATGCTTGGTTAGAGCCATAACCACTCCTTCGAGGTAGATCGATACAATAGATCAATATAAAGGAATCCCAATCCGTTGGGGGGATGCAGATTGATTGGGACATCTTGCCTATTGGGCTGTTTCCATTCCGGGTATGCTACCGTTCAGCAGCAACGTATCGATTAGTTGTTTTCAAACCGGGTGTTATGCACCCGGTTACAACTGCAACGATAGAAGCACTGCGTGCTTTTGTTTTTCCAGCCTATGGCCGGAAATCCAAGCCACCCGCTTTGCGGGTGGTCGTTGACTCCGCAGTGAAGTTTCTATGTTACCACAGATGTGGCCGAAAGTCATGGGTATTTCCTATACCGAAGGGTCTTGCTCCTCATCCTGATCCTTTTTGGTTGGGTCCATGCGGTCAATATTTTGTACAATGGCATCAATTTTTCGGGAAATTTCATCAATTTCCGCTTTCAGCGCCAACTCATCTTGCTCTTGCATAGAAACTATCCTTTACGCAGTCTATTACAGTCGTTTGATCATATCCAGGAAAGGCCAAAACCATATGAAACAGAAACGCGGTGTCAGTTGGGATATACGCCCCGATCGTACAAATAGTCATAATAGTAGGTCTGGTAATCATCGGAATCTGATGCCGAGCCATAAAGGTAGGATTCCTGCGGCTTCGCGTCGGATTGCTGTCCCCACAGCCATAAATTTCGGGAGTAGGTGTACAGTACCTGCGTCAGAATGGTTGGGTCGTGAATAAGCTCTGGATTTTGTTCTATATATTTTTCGGCCGCATTAATAACGGTTCTGGCCTGATGAATATATTCCGAATCGTCTGAAGCGGCTAGCTTATGCGCGGTGTGTAACTGGCTGAGTATGCATTTCACGGCCCCTTCGACAGCATCGATGCACTTCATTGGGATTCAATCCTTTAACAGTCTGAATTTAAAATATAAATAACGCTGGCCATCAACCCGGAAAATAATTAGAACGCATTCTGGGAAGATTTGAGGCAAATGTCAAGGGCGATCTGAAATTCAATAACATTAGCTTTACGGTCGATCCCGCATTGTTCATTTAGCAACTCATATGGGTGCGTTTGTCATATGGGTGCGTTTGATTGATAAGGCCCAATTGCGGTAAGAACACTGTGGCGTGATCAAAGAACCCGGGATTGAAACCAAAATCAAAAGTCGGTATAGGACCATGTGCAGTGAGTACCGGGTGTGTTGCCCGGTGCCGCTTTTATGCGTTGCCTGCGGGGTGCCGATTTAAGCGTGGAAATTGGGCGAAAACCGATGCGCTGCCATCGAACAGGTGAGGGCTGGAGCCGGCGAGCGGACTTGAACCGCTGACCTGCTGATTACGAATCAGCTGCTCTACCAACTGAGCTACGCCGGCCAGTGGAAGCGATTACCACCTACTGTGATTATGAGCCAAAATCAAGAGAAAATATCCTGGGATCAATTGTCGACCCGTATCCCCCAAGGAATTGGAACGGTTGATGTCTGTGGCCTCAGCGGATCAGCAGCCAATTTTGCCATGGCCGGATTGCTGCTCCGGCAAAGGCGCCCTGTGATCATTGTGGCCGACACCGATAAGGCGGCGCATCGGATCCGGGAGGAGCTATCGCTTTTCTCTGCCGGATGGGAGCGGAAGATTGACCTTTTTCCGGCCTATAACCTGACGGCCTACAAGCCCATGGCCTTTCATAACGAAACGGCCGCCGGGCGCATCTCCATCTTGCATCACATTACCGAGTCGACCCACGCGTCCATTATCATCACCACCATCGCTGCACTCAGCCAGAAACTTCTACCCAAAAAGGAATTGATACAGTACGGCGAATTGCTCCAAGTGGGTGAAGCGGTTGATCGGGATGTCATCGTCCGAAAATTGATCGCCGGTGGCTACAGCCGTACCATGATTGTCGAGGAACATGGAGATTTCTGTTTGCGCGGCGGCATACTGGACGTTCACTCCCCCTTGTATGACGATCCGCTACGGATTGAGTTTTTTGGAGACGAAGTCGAATCAATTCGGTGCTTTGCCGCTGAGACCCAGAGAACCATCGAGGAGATGGACGAGGCGGTTCTCCTGCCGGCCCGGGAAGCCATCCTGGATCGGACCAAACTCACGGCCATTGTCGGTCGGCTGCGTACACGTGCCGCGGAACTGGGGTTGCCGGTTACCCGGGTAAGGGAACTTGTCCACCAGATCAAAACCCAGGAGATCTATCCGGGTATCGAAAGCTTGATGCCTTTGATCTATGCTGATTTGGACGCCTTTTTCGATTATATGCCATCCGATGCGCTGTTCATGCTCGTGGAGCCGATCCATCTGGCGGCAGCTGCAACGGAGCTCGTGTCAACGGCCGAGCAAAGCTACCACACAGCCTGCGGGCGAAAACAATTGTGCGTACCGCCTGACCAGCTTTATCTGACATGGGACCAGATCTGTGAACGATTATCCGGGTTCTCACAGGTGATGTGGAAAACCATGGCTACGGCCGCACCGCCGGAATTCGATTCGACCGGATCGGTGGAATACAGCTTCAGCTCCGACGATCACCACGGCCTGCGCCAGGCGATCCAATCCGGCCAGAAATCCGATCAACCCTTTCAGCCGCTGGTCGACTGGTTCAATGAAAGGATGAGGGACGATTATACGACTTTTGTGGTTTGCCGCCATGTGAGGAATATGGATCGTCTCTCCCATATCCTGTCCAATTACGGTTTGCGTCCGGTCCAGCTGGAGCAGTTCAGTCAGGCGGTATACGGGCAGAGACGGATCTATCTGATTTGCGGTGTGGTGCGCAGGGGCTTCAGCTGGCCTTCAGAGCAGGTGTCGGTCCTTACCGATGAGGATATTTTTGGCACCCGCTACCATCGTCGTCGAAAAATCAGGCGCCCCAAGCCCGCTGACTTGATCAATTTCGATGATTTGAGGCAGGGCGATTGGGTGGTCCATGCCGAACATGGCATTGGCCAATATGGCGGTCTGACCAAGTTGCAACTCAACGGTGCGGTGAATGATTTTCTGTTGGTGCATTACCGGGACGAAGATAAATTATATCTGCCGGTGGAACGCATGGACCAGCTCCAGAAGTATATGGGGGTGGAGGGTGTCGCGCCGGTAATGGACAAGATGGGCGGCAAGTCCTGGGACCGCATTAAACGCAAGGTCAAGCGTAAGGCTGAAAAAATAGCCGGCGAGTTGCTCAAGCTCTATGCCGCCCGCAAGGTTCAACAGGGACATGCCTTTGGCGAGGTGGACACCCATTTTCAGAATTTTGAAGAGGGGTTCCCCTTTGAGGAGACCCCTGATCAGCTGAAAGCCATCGATGACGTCTTTGAGGATATGCGCCGGAAAGTGCCCATGGATCGACTGGTCTGCGGCGATGTCGGCTATGGGAAAACCGAAGTCGCCTTGAGGGCTGCGTTTTTGACCATCAGCGAGGCCAAACAGGTGGCCATGCTGGTGCCCACCACCGTTCTGGCGGAGCAGCATTTTGAGACCTTTCGCCAGCGGTTCGCCCGCTATCCAGTGAAGGTGGCCTGTTTGAGCCGGTTCAGGCCGGCCAGCGAGCAGCGGCGGATTGTCGAGGAAATCGAATCCGGTCAGGTGGATATCGCGGTGGGCACCCATCGACTGCTGCAAAAGGATATTGTTTTCAACGATCTGGGCCTGCTGGTGCTCGACGAAGAACAGCGCTTTGGGGTTCGCCATAAAGAGAAAATCAAGCGCATTAGAAAAACTGTGGATGTCCTCACCTTGACCGCAACACCCATCCCCCGCACCCTGCATCTTTCTTTGTTGGGAGTTCGGGACATCAGCATCATCAATACGCCCCCTGAACAGCGGCGGCCCATTGTGACATACGTGACGGAGTTCGAAGAGGTGATTGTTGCCGAAGCGATTCGCAAAGAACTCAAACGCAGCGG
>JARRKU010000076.1:0-11692 GCA_037387725.1 Desulfobacteraceae bacterium | reverse complement strand
CGGATGGCCCGCCGTCTGAAAAAACTGGTGCCCGAAGTCCGGCTGGCTGTCGGGCACGGCCAGATGCCGGAGAAGGATCTGGAAAAGGTGATGTTCGATTTCATGCAGCGGCGTATCGATATGCTGGTATGCACCACGATTATTGAGTCCGGGCTGGACGTCGCCACGGCCAACACCATTTTGATCAATCGGGCGGACCGTTTCGGCTTATCCCAGATCTATCAATTGAGGGGACGGGTGGGGCGTTCTGATGAGCAGGCTTACGCCTATTTGTTTATCCCCAATGAAACCACTTTGACAAAGGATGCCATCAAGCGGCTGAAGGTATTGATGGAATACAGCGATTTGGGATCAGGATTCCAGATCGCCATGAGCGATCTGAAAATCAGAGGAGGGGGAACCATTTTGGGGGCTTCGCAGTCCGGGCATATTGCGGCGGTCGGATATGATATGTTTTTGAAGCTGATGGAATCGTCCATCGCCGAGCTCAAAGGTGAACCGATCCAGGAGGCGCTAGAACCTGAAATTCATCTGCCCTTTTCCGCATTCCTGCCGGAGACCTATGTTCCGGATATCGATCAGCGGCTCTCCCTATACCGGCGATTGGCCAAAGTATCCGATCTTAAATCCATTGGCCGCCTCAAGGATGAAATGGCCGATCGATTCGGCCGCCTTCCGGATGAGGTCAACCATTTGCTGCTGAAAATCATGCTCAAAGTGCTGTCGGTGAAGGCCGGGTGCAAAAGGCTGGATCTTGTGGACCACCACTTGCAACTGCAATTTTCGGATATCCATCAGCACCGGCCTTTGGGGATCGTTGAGATGATCAACCAACACGGCAACCGGTATCAGTTTACACCGGATCACGTTTTCAAAACGCGTCTAACCCCTGGCAAACCCAATGCATTGCTGGCACAGACCAAAAACATCTTGATAGAAATAGCGCGCCATGTTAACCATTAAATTTTTTAAAGATATGGAAGGCTTGGCACCTCAGCCGAACGATAGAGCAACGCAATGAACGACATCGCGACCACAATCGAGAGGGGAGTTCCGCGCAGATTTCTGCTTATGATAGCGTTGCTGGTGAGCATTTGCGCCTGCAGCGCCGATGGCCGGGAGGATGCCTATTTGGTTCGGGTTGGCTCCAGCACCATCACCGTGGCGGAGTTCAAACGGGCTGTTGAGGCTTCCGGTGAAGAGGCGTTTCCAGGGGAGCAGGCTATAGGGCCTGAAGCGCTGAACGATCTGCGTGTGCGCGTATTGAATCAACTGACCGAGGAATTGATCATTACCGAACGGGCCAAACAATTGGACATCCATGTCACCGACCAGGAGCTGAATACGGCCATTGATGCTGTAAAAGCAGACTACCCGGACGATACTTTTGAAAAAACGCTGCTTGAAAATGCTGTCTCCTTCCAAGCATGGAAACAAAAGCTGGCCACCCGGCTCTTGATAAACAAAGTGATCGATAAAGAGTTGGTGGACAATGTTCAGATCACTTCCGAAGACGTGGCATCCTATTTTCAAACCCATTTTCCCGAAGGTGTCCCCAAGGGTGAGGATGCCGACCAAATTAATAAAAGAATTGTGCAGCACCTGCGCCATCAAAAAGCGGAGGTATTGTATAAAAGCTGGATAGAGAAACTCAAGAATACAACCCCGGTGGATGTTCATCAGCAACGGTGGAACAGGCTGATAGAATCCAACCAGTGATGTGATCCATCCGGGGGCCGGACTTCCTCCCCATGGAAATGTTGCCCGGTTGCTTATATTCCCAACCCACTTCAAGGCCAAAGATGAAGGCAGTAAGAATGCATTGCAGAACGGATATCAAGCGCTCAGTGAAGGCCGCTTTGGCTGTGTGCGCTGTATTGATCTGGATATGCATGGGCAGCGCCCGTGCGGAACTTGTCGACCGGGTCCTGGTGGTCGTGAACGACGATATCATCTTGTTATCGGAGTTGGAGCAGGTGATGGCTACAATAAAGGCCTCCTATGAGCATCAGGGTGTATCCATTGCTGAACAAATGCAGCTCCTCAACGAACAACGCCCGAAAGTACTGGAGAAACTCATTCGGGATAAATTAACCGACCAGCAAGTGGCCCGACACAAGCTCACCGTTAACAATGAGGAGGTGGAGGCGACCATTAAGCGGATTCGGGATGCCAATAACCTAACCGAAGCGGAATTCCGCCATGCTGTGGAACTCGATGGCATGGATTTTAAGACCTATCGCAAGCAGATCAAGGATCAGATTCTTCGCAGCCGTCTGCTCAACAGGGAGGTCAAATCGAGAATCGTCATTACCGATACAGACATAAAAAGATATTATGACGCTCACAGCGAACAGTATGCCGGCAGCACGAAATATGATCTGCGACATATCTTGTTGAAGTTTTCTTCAGCCGGGGACGCACTGCAAAAGACCAATGCGGATGAAAAAATCAAGGAGATCCAAAAGCGCCTGGATGAAGGCGAGCCGTTTGATAAACTGGCCCAACAGTACTCAGATGCGCCCACTGCCGCCAGCGGCGGCCGGCTGGGGGTGTTTGGCACTCATTTGCTGACGGATGAGATTCGCGATGCAGTTAAGGGGCTGCAGCCCAAGCAATATTCAGCAGCAGTGGAAACGGACCAAGGCTACCAGATCTTCTATGTTGAAAATATCATCTATACGGGCGGAAAGACCTTGGAAGAGGCTACCCCTGAAATCAGAGATAAACTCTATGCCGAAGGCGTGGATAAAAAGTTCAAGAAATGGTTGGAGGATTTGCGGGAGCAGGCCCATGTCCAGATTCTGGAATAGGGTTTAACAGGACAGCCGAACATGGAAAACGATCAAAACCGGATTCTTGTCGAAAGCATTAGGAGACTTTTGCGGCGCAAGGCATATCCCAATCTGAGAAAAATTGTGGAAAAGACCCACGCGGCGGATCTCTCCATTATTTTTAGATCGTTGCCCCTCACCGATCAAATTGTCCTGTTCAACATGATCTCCGATATCGGTAAAAAGGGTATTGTGCTCAGTGAGATGGATGACGACGCCTATTTGGAACTGGCCGGCCAGATTCCCAACAACGCATTGGCGGATATCTTTGAGAAGATGCCCAGCGATGATGTGGCTGAGCTGATCGACCTGCTTCCCGAGGATACCTCCGATGCCATCCTCAAAAAGATGCACAGAGCAGGTGTGGAGGAGGTCGCCGATCTGTTGAGCTTTGCCGACGATACGGCCGGCCGGATCATGACGCCCGATTTTATCGCTCTTGGCGAGGACATCACCGCCCGGGACGCTATCGCATCCTTGCAAAAAGAGTATTCCGATGTGGAAATGCCGTTCTATCTTTATGTGGTGGATGCCTACGGCAAATTGGTGGGGGTCAGCTCATTGCGGCAACTTGTGGTGGTGCCGCCGAACACGCCGCTGAAACAATTCATGACCACGGATGTCTTTTCGGTGAAGACCGATACCGACCAGGAAGAGGTGGCCAAACTGGTGGCCCGATACGACATATTGGCCGTGCCGGTGGTTGACGAGAGCAACCGCCTTGTGGGTATTGTGACCGTAGACGATGTGATCGATATCTTTCGTACCGAAGCAACTGAAGACATTTTGAAAATGGCCGGCGTGGGTGAAGAGTATGTGGAGACCAAGTCCATTTTTAAGAGTACCCGCATCCGGTTGCCGTGGCTATTCGCCAGTTGCATCGGCGGTGTCATTACCATTATGATCATCGGCCGGTTCTCGGGGGAACTCACCAAAGTAGCCTACATGGCAGCTTTTATTCCTGTGATCATGGGCATGGGGGGCAATATCGGCACCCAGTCCTCTACTATTGTGGTCCGCGGTTTGGCCACCGGTCGCCTCAATGTGCGCGATATCTGGAGGGTGGTTCTCAAAGAGCTGTGTACGGGTTTGATTTTGGGGGCAGTCTACGGAATATTGATTGCTGCCGTTGCCCAGGTCTCATATGACACTCTCATGCTGGCCATATCGGTGGGATTGGCGTTGATGACCTCGATGACCCTCGCCGCCCTGGTGGGATCTTTTGTGCCCATGGTGATGGCGAGGTTGAATATCGATCCAGCCGTATCCACCGGCCCTTTCGTGACAACGGCCGTTGATATCATCAGTGTCTTTTTCTATTTTGTTCTCGCTACGACCCTATTAAAGCTGTAGGTCTCATGAACCGGGTGACCTCGACGGCCATTGTACTTCAACGCCGCGCGTACGGCGATTTCGATTTGATCGTGACGGTCCTGACCGAAGATCAAGGCAAACGGACACTGATCGCCAAGTCTGCTAAAAAGAGCGCCAAACGCTTTCCCGGTATCCTCGAACCGTTCAATCACTTGCAGATCGCCTTTCGGGAGACGCGGCGCAAGGGGATGCCAGTGCTGGAAGAGGCGACTTTGTTGCATCCCATGGAGGGCCTTCGATCCGATGTGGTTAAAACCGCCTACGCCAGCTACTGGGCAGAGAGCATTGCCATCTGGATGGAAGAGGGGCAGGTAAGGGAAGATCTGTTTGATCTGCTCCGGTTCGTGCTGAATGCTTTAAATGGCGGGGACATGGAGGCCGCCATGATCAGTGTCCTCTTCCAGATGCGGTTTATCGGCTACGAAGGGTTACAGCCGGTATTGGCCCATTGCACGTGCTGCCAGCTGGATATCGAGCAGTTGCCCCAAAACAATTTTTGTATCGACCTGGGAAAGGGAGGGGTGGTGTGCAACCACTGTCCCACCGGAGCGAGCGGCCACCTTCATCTTTCAAAGGGGACGCTGAAGCAACTGCAGTGGATCAACAGCGGCGATTTGATCAAAGCCCGGCGCATGCGGTTTGCTCCCCGCGCCCTGGCTGAGGCGACCGCTTTCCTGGAGGCTTTTGTGCCCTACCATATCGGAAAGAAACCTAAAAGCCTCCGATTTTTGAAACAGGTGCGTTCATGATGGATATACCAGTGAGCACGCGCATTCAACTCAAGGATACGGTGGTAGAAGCATCAGCGCCATGCCGTTTCGATATGGGGGGCACTCTGGATTTGAGCACATTTTATCTTCCCCTCCGGCACCTCCATCCCTGCACTTTTAACATTGCCATCGACATGCGAACCCAGGTTCGCCTTTCGGCATTTGAAGCGGGTAAAATCAAAGTCAGTTCCCTGGGCTTTGAAAGCCTGGTGGTGGCAGCCGATGAGGCGCCCTTCGATCATCCGCTGGGCCTCATGTTCGCAGTGGCGCGTTATTTTCAAGCAGATGGCGTTCACATCGATATCCACTCCACCTCCCCCCCGAGGAGCGCTTTAGGGGGATCGTCAGTGGCGGCATCGGCTCTGATATGGGCCTTTTCAAAGGTATTGAACACCGCGGGACATCCCATGCCCGAACCCGGTTCTGCGGCAATGCTGGCCCACGCCGTCGAACAGAGTGTGGCCGGGGTGCCTGCTGGCGGCCTATTGTGGTGCGCCGCATGTTTCCAAAGATATTAACGGCACGTGGGTTCGGCAGTTTGTCGCTGGCAAAACCCGTCGGCAATGGCATGAGATTGCTGATTGCAGCCGGCGGTTCGCGGAGGCTGTTCTTGCCGGCGATCTGCACAATGCGGTGATCGCCATGAACCGGGAGACGGAGATCCGCTGCGAACTGACCCCGGAGGTGCTGGATGACATGGGGCAGCGGCTGACAACCGCGGCACGGAAGAATGGATGCGGTGCACGGTTTACCGGCGCCGGCGGCGGCGGGTGCGTTTGGGCATTAGGGCAGCCGGACAATATCGCTGGACTTCGTCCGGTGTGGGAGGGCCTTCTGGCGCATCACCCGGAAGCGAAATTGTTGTCGACGCGCATCGACCCAGTGGGGCTCTTGTGATTGTTTTCGACCAACCCGCATGCTATAGGAGCTGTTGAATTTTCGAACGGTCAGCCAACCCGATGGCCGGCGCTGAACCGGATCTTACCGCAAACGGAGAAGATGAGGGAATTAAGATGTATTTTCAAGATGTGATTATGGCTTTGCATAAGTTTTGGGCCCGTAAGGGGTGCGTGATGGTGCAACCCTACGATCTCGAGGTGGGGGCTGGAACGTTTCATAACGCCACCTTGTTGCGTGCATTGGGCCCGGAACCCTGGAATGTGGCCTATGTGCAACCGTCACGGCGTCCCACCGACGGACGATACGGGGAGAACCCCAACCGGCTGCAGCATTACTACCAATATCAAGTCATTCTGAAACCGTCTCCACAGGATGTCCAGCAGATGTACCTGTCCAGTCTAAAGGTGCTGGGAATCGATCCTTTGGAGCATGATATCCGTTTTGTGGAAGACGATTGGGAGTCGCCCACCCTCGGGGCCAGCGGATTGGGATGGGAAGTGTGGCTGGATGGCATGGAGATCACCCAGTTCACCTATTTTCAGCAAGCCGGCAGCATTGAACTGGCACCCATCCCCGTGGAGCTGACATATGGCTTGGAGCGCATCACCATGTACCTGCAAGGCGTGGACAACGTTTACGACTTGCAATGGAACGAAAACATCACCTATGGCCACGTCCACCACCAACAGGAGGTGGAACAATCAACCTATAACTTCGAGACCGCCGATGTGGAAATGCTGCTCAATCTATTTAATCAGTATGAAGCGGAGTCCGGTCGGGCTATCGCCGCGGGGCTGGTTTTGCCGGCTTACGAGTATTGCCTAAAATGCTCCCATACCTTTAATCTTCTGGATGCGCGTGGTGCGATCAGCGTTACCGAACGGACCGGGTATATCGGCCGGATTCGAAATATGGCCAGAGCCAGCGCAGAAGGATACTTGAAGCAACGCGATGATAACTTTGACTGCGGTGGTTCGCCGCTTGAGCTCAGATTGAGGTGTATATGAATCCTTTGCTGATTGAAATCGGAACCGAAGAGATCCCGGCCGGCTATATCCAGCCGGCTTTGAACGCGCTATCCGCCAACCTCACGGCAAAACTGGCCCAGGCGCGCATCGGACACGGTGCGGTTCAAATGTTCGGAACCCCCCGCAGGCTGGTGGTTCGGCTGGACGAGGTGGCCGATCGACAAACAGCCGTAACCGAGCAAGTCCTGGGACCTCCGGAGCGCATCGCCTTTGACGAGCAGGGAGAACCCACGGTGCCGGCTCTGAAGTTTTCCGAAAAGGTCGGTATGCCGGTCTCCCGGCTCAAGGTAACGGAGACGGAAAAAGGCCGATACCTGTCGGCCACCATTTCCGACAAGGGATTGGCCACCAAGACAGTGCTCAAATCCTTGCTGCCGGACATCATCCTGACCACGCCATTTCCCAAGACCATGCGCTGGTCCAGCCTGAATATTGCATTCGCCCGTCCGATTCAATCCGTCCTGGCCTTGCTGGGAAACGCGGTCGTCTCTTTTTCCCTGGCGGATAAAATCAGAAGCGGCCGCTATGCCTGGGGGCACATGTTCATGGAGCATCGGAAAATAAAAATCGACCATGCCAACGACTATGAGGAGCGCCTGAAAACGGCCCATGTGATCGTCGATATCGATAAACGCAGGGATATGGTGCGCCGTGAGGTGGATGCAGCGGCTAAAGCTTTAGGCGGGAGAGTGCTTCCCGATGACGAACTACTTGATATCGTCACCAACCTTGTGGAGGTCCCCATAGCCACCGGGGGAAAATTTGACGAGGTGTTTCTGGAACTGCCCAGGGAGATCCTTATTACCTCTATGCGCGAGCACCAGAAATACTTTGCGGTTGTGGATGAAAACGACCGGCTGATGCCCTGCTTTATAGCGGTCAACAACACGCGCATCAAGGATCTCGACCTGGTGGCGCGCGGTCATGAACGCGTATTGCGGGCGCGCTTGTCCGATGCCCAGTTTTTCTACCGCGCCGACCTGAAGGACAAAATGGATGACTGGCGCGAACGGCTCAAGGGGGTTCTTTTCCAAGCCAAGTTGGGCAGCATGCACGCCAAGGTCGAGCGGGTGGAAAAATTGGGGGCGCATTTAACGCGAGCCGAGTCTCCGGATGTCCAATCAATGGTCCGGCGGGCGGCCCAGCTGTGCAAAGCCGATCTGGTCAGCCAGGTGGTGGGAGAATTCGCCAAGCTGCAGGGTGTTATGGGACGCGTTTATGCTTCGGCGGCCAATGAACCCGGCGACATACCGGTCGCCATAGAGGAGCACTACCGACCGACATACTCCGGTGGGATGTTGCCCCGGACGCGTACCGGCGCGTTGTTGGCCATCGCTGACAAGCTGGATACCATTTGCGGCTGTTTCTCCGTAGGACTGATCCCCACCGGTGCATCCGATCCTTACGCCCTTCGCCGCCAAGGCATCGGCATCGTTCAGATCATATTGCAGCATGGGCTGAATCTGTCGTTGAAAACGGCGATCACAGCCGGGCTGGAACCGTTCGAAATTGAAAACGATGGATCGGTGGCTGAACAGATTTACGCCTTTATCTTAAACCGCGTAACCCGCATATTGGTCGATGAGGGATATGACAAGGATGTGGTGGCTGCTGTGGCCACCGTTTCCATCGACGATCTGCCTGACGTTTGGAAGCGGACCCAGGCACTGCAAACCTTGAAAGGGGCCGCGGACTTCGAACCGCTGGCGGCCGGATTCAAACGGGTGGTCAATATTTTACGCAAGACCGAGGTTGCTGATGACAGGAATCCGGACCCGGCCAGGTTCATCGAGCCGGCCGAGAGCAGATTGCATGAGGCTTATTTGACGACCAAAAAAAGGGTTGGTGAACTTCTCGGAAACGGTGACGTGGAAAAGGCGTTGCGGACCATTGCGACCTTAAGACAACCGGTTGACCAATTTTTCGAGGACGTGATGGTCATGACCGAAGATCAGCCCTTGCGGGAAAACCGACTGGCGCTTCTCAACGCCATCGCCGGCCTTTTCAATCGCATGGCCGATTTTTCCAAGATTGCCGCGTAGGTGCATCATGGCGGTAATTTGGCAACAACCGAAACGATAAAACAGGCGAGGTAACCATGCCTTACGATCCCAGTAAAGATGAAGTCCTGAAACAGTGGCGCTGCAAAGAAACCGGCCTCAATGTCTCGATTCAGCGATATAGCGGCGGTGAAGCCAAGGTGCAGATCGGGCCGAGAATTCTTCTCAAGAAAGACGGCACCGAGCGAGCGCCCGCCAAAGCCGGGCGTTTGACCATCGAAGATGTCCTTTGGCTTTATGATATTATCGACGAGGTCAAAGAAGAGTTGAGCGCGCTTTCAGGGCCAATGTAATCCCCTGGGCGAGAATGGCTTATGGCGACGATAGAACAAGGCATCGTTCAGCCGGTGGCAGGTCGCCATACACCAAAGCTGGGTCCTCTGGCGATTATGGCAGCCACAGAAGCGGATTTTCAAGACTTGCGCAGCCGGATGGATCTGCCCAATGAATGTAAATTGCTTCTGAGCCGCATCTGCTATAGACAAGCTGATCCGGGTAAACCTTCACTGGTGGGCCCCGTGATGGGGGCGCCTTACGCCGTCATGTTGATGGAGGTGCTGCATGCCTGGGGGATCCATGAAATGCTCTTCTACGGATGGTGCGGTTCCACCAGCAGCGCTATTCGGTCCGGTGATATCCTGTTGCCGGACGGCGCTGTTATTGATGAAGGTACGTCACGGCACTACCAGCAAGAAACAGGCGCAACCGTTCATCCCCAAGACGGACTGCGCAGCGTGCTCAAAGATGCATTGGAGAGCCGATCCGTCCCACTTCACAGCGGCCTGGTTTGGACCACAGACGGTATCTTCCGGGAAACGCCATCCCGTGTTAAATGGTTTCAGGCTCAAGGTGCGGTTGCCGTGGACATGGAACTCTCTGCGCTCATTTCTGCTGCTTTATTTCTTGACATCGCGCTGGCCTCGGTGCTGTTGGTCTCTGACGAACTCTTCGACCTGCAGTGGCATCCGGGTTTTAAAAGTGGAGAATTCAAAGCGTCTCGAACCCTGGTATGCGATCTGCTATCACAAATAAATGGGAACTGGTTTCATGGATGAGATTGAGCAATTGGTCGCCCGGCTTGAAACGTATAACCGGGCTTATCGCAATGGCCAACCGCTGATCAGCGACGGCGAATATGACCAATTGGTGGAAACCCTGCGGCAAATGGACCCGCGGCATCCCTATTTGAACACTGTGGAACCGGAGCAATTCGCCGCTCGGAGTGAAATTCGACATCCAACGCCCATGCTCTCCATCGAGAAAGTCTACATTGAGAAGCCCGGGGATATCAAACGGCTTAGGCGCTTCGTCGACAAGGTGAATAGCGAGGCGGCTGCCATTGGAATGGATCATCCGCAGTTTCAAGTGACAGCGAAACTGGACGGATTGGCTGGTCGGGATAATGGTGACGTATTCGCCACCCGCGGTAACGGGCTGGTGGGCTATGAAATCAGCAGCGCTTTTGATAAAGGGGTGGTTCCTGTCGGCGGCCGGGGTCAAGGACTGGGTGAAATCGTCGTGATCCAATCCTATTTTAATACGCATTTATCCGACAAGTTTGAGCACCCGCGCAATATGGTTGTGGGTATCGTCTCATCCGACACCCTGAACGAGGATGCCATCGATGCGCTCAAAGCCGGTATGGTCAGGTTCGTTCCGTACCGTCAGCTGCCTGCTCGAAAGATGAATGGTGAAACCCTCCTGGCGGAAATCGAAACCATTTTTGACGATCTGATGGCCGAAAGCGACTATCCTTTAGACGGTATTGTGGTTTCGGCCATAGGAGAGGAACTCAAGGCGAGTCTGGGAGCAACGGCCCATCACTATCGATGGCAGATCGCCGTCAAACGCAAAGGGCAAACGGCAAAGACGACAGTGGAGAAAATCCATTGGCAGGTGGGCCGCACCGGCAATGTCACACCGGTTCTGGAAGTGGCGGCCGTTGCGTTGTCCGGTGCCACTATTCGGCGGGTAACGGCTCACCATGCCGGCATGGTGGGCAAACTTCATATCGGTCCGGGCGCTCGCATAGAGGTGATACGCAGTGGCGAAGTCATTCCCAAACTGGAACAGGTGATCACGCCGTCTGATGATGTAACACTGCCGGAACGCTGTCCAGCGTGTAAGCATCCGCTGGATTGGAAGGGCGATTTTCTGCGCTGCGAAAACACTGCGTGCCCTGCGCAGATCGAGCAACGGATCAGTCATTGGTTCAGGATCCTGGGAAGCGCCGACTGGTTTGGCATTAAATCGATCCAGAAACTGGTGGACAGCGGGTATGACAGCCTGGAAAAGATTTATGCCATGGATCGCGACGATTTTGTCGCAGTTGGCTTTGGCCCGATTCAATCAAAAAATTTAGCCGATGCCTTGGCCATCAGCCGTACAAAACCGGTGGAGGAGTGGCGTTTCTTGGCGGCTTTCGGCATACCGGACCTCGGGATAGGGGACAGTCGGAAATTATTGCAACATTTGGATCTTGAAGATATTCTGAATATCGACAAGGAGACCCTGCAGAAGATCAAAGGCTTCGGAGAGGAAAAAAGCCGTTCGATCCCGGACGGTGTAGCGGCGATTCGACCGCTTATTGAACATATGCTGGCATTGTCCTTTAATCTGCAGCCGACAATTAAAACATCTGAGAGCACGCCCCCCATCGACAGCCCCATTGCCGGCAAAAAGCTCGTGTTCAGCGGAAAAATGGCGGGGGGCAGTCGCACTGAAAT
>JARRKU010000075.1:0-44865 GCA_037387725.1 Desulfobacteraceae bacterium | reverse complement strand
TGGCCCATATGGAGCAGCAACATATCCAGTTCACCCTGGACCAGTTGGGGTGGAACCGCAGCGAAGCCGCCCGCAGGCTCAAAATCTCGCTGCCCACCCTACGGGCCAAAATCAAGAAATACGGGCTCACGCCATCCACGTAGTGCGTCTTTATCCGGATCCGCCATACAGCACACGATATTATTCACGGCATATTCATGGCGGATGAAAGATCCTTTCCACGCCTGCAAAGATTCTTTCCATCCCAAATCCGTCGGTCGCGTTCCGTGCGGAGCCGGCCCTGCATTCAAATGATACGATTTTAGATACTTATATCAAACCGCGGCATGATGTTTGCTGATTTCTTATTTCCACAGGCGGCAATTCACCCGACAGACAATATCCATTATGGAAATCAAGTCTTTGAAAAACAAAGAGGAAGAGCTGCTTCGGGAGGTCCTGGGAAAGACCCATTGGGACCTGGTCAAAACGGCGCGCTTGATGAAGGTCACGCTCTCACAGGTAAAACGCAAGATAAAAGAGTTCGGCCTGGAGAGAGCCGACGACGCATAGATGCCGCTGGCATTCCTTTGTCTGAACCATCCCACCACTGGTGGGTTGTTGCATAAGCATTGCATTTATCCACAACGCTTCACGGCGACGCCGGGGGTGGAAAACCGCTGGATGGTGTCATCCAATTTAAGGACACCTTGAAACCGTGGCTGTAGACAAAGGAGGGATCCACATGAAGAGCAAGTATGCGCAAATGGTCATGACCCTGTTGGCGGCAATTCTGCTGATGCTGCCGGTACTGCCGGCGCAGGCTGAAGATCCGGTCGTACTGGGCTGCCCGCTTTCCACTGCTTTCCTCTATGGATGGGACGCGGAAAGGGGAATCAAGCTGGCCGTCGATGAGATCAATGCTCAGGGCGGGGTTACCGTAGGGGGGAAGAAGCGTCCGTTCGCCGTGGAGGTCATCGACACCCGCGATCTGGAGCCCGGTGTGCCGGTGAGTGAAGCTTTGCTGGCCGTGGAAAAGCTGATCCTGGATAAAAAGGCTGATTTTATCCTGGGCGGTCCGGTGCGCAGCGAAGCGGCCCTGGCCGCCATGTCGCTGCTTTCCAAGTACAAGAAAGTCTCCATCGTGACCACCGGGGTGTTGACGCCCAAGTACCACGCCATGGTGGCGCAGAACTACGACAAATTCAAATACTGCTTCCGCATCCACGGTGAGGCCAAGAACCTGGTGGGCGAGATGTTCGCCAACTTCAAGGCATTGAAGGAAAAATACGGCTTCAACAACCTGTTCATCATCGCCCAGGATGTTTCCCATGCCAGGGGCGCGGCCAAGGTGATGGAAAAGGTGGCCACCAAGCAGGGATGGAATGTCACCGGCGTCGAAATCTATCCCACCGGCGCCACGGACTTTTCCCTGGGCCTCCTCAAGGCCAAGAAGACCGGAACGCAGATCATCAATATCTGGATGGACATGCCTGAAAGCGCCATCCTCCTCAAACAATGGTATGAGCTGAAAATCCCGGCCCTGCCCTTCGGCTCCACCCTGGCGGCCGCGGAGCAGCCCGGTTTCTGGAAGGCCACCGACGGCAAGGGCGAATACACCCTGTGCAACGTGGTCAACGCCGGAAACGCCCCGTCCGAGGCCACGCCGTGGACCATGAAATTTTACAATGCCTATGCAAAAAAATGGGGCGTCGAACCCGAGGGACTGGGCTCTTCCAGCAGCTACATGGCGGTCTATGTCCTGCGCGACGCCATCGAGCGCGCCGGCAGTCTCGACCCGGACAAAGTGGTCGCTGAACTTGAGAAGACGGACATCATGGGGGTCTACGGACGACTGCGCTTCGACCCCAAGTCCCATCAGGTCATCCCGTCCACCGATCCCAAAGAGGGCGCCGTGGGCTCCATCCTGCAGTGGCAAAACAAGAAGCGGGTGGTCGTCTATCCGCAAAGCATCGCAAAAGGGGAGATCAAGCTGCCCCCCTGGATGCGTCAATGACCACCCGCAAAGCAGGTGGCTTGGATTTCCGGCCATAAGCCGGAAATCCGAAAGCACGCAGTGCTTCGATCATTGCAGTTGTAACCGGGTGCATGGCACCCGGTTTGAAAACAACTCACCAATAGAGGCATGAACCACCGGAATTGAGACTGTCATGGATATCATTATCTACGGAACCATCAACAGTATCGCGCTGGCGCTGTATGCCCTGGGTTTTGCCATGGTCTACGGCGTCAGCCGCCTGCCCAATTTCGCCCATGGCGCCCTCTACGTGCTCAGCGGGTTCATCGTATGGACCTTCCTGAACACGCTGGGGTTGAATTATTTTGTCAGCATCGTGCTGGCCATGGTCGTCGCCGGACTCCTGGGGGCCATGCTCTACCAGTTTGTGCTCATCCGGGTCCGCGGCATGGAGATCTCCGAAATTATCGCCTCCTACGCCATCGGGCTGGCCATCCTGGAAGGCCTGCGCTGGGGCGGCTTCAAAGGCCTCACCTACACCTTGCCGGCGTTCATCGGCGGCAGTACCATGATCGCCGGCATCCCGGTGGATTACCAGCGCCTGTGCGTGGTGGGCATCGGCGCCCTGGTGGTGGCCGGGCTGTGGCTTTTCACCCATCACACCCGCGTGGGCCTGGCCCTGCGCGGCATGGCCCAGGACGAACGCGCCGCCATGATGCTGGGCATCGACTCCGATTTCATGGCGGTGGTGGCGATGGGCTTGGGCGCCATGCTGGCCGCCCTGGCCGCGATTTTGCTGCTGCCCCTTGGCAATATCGTGGTGGAATCCGGGTATAATGTGCTGATCCTGGCCATCGCCGTATGCATCGTGGGAGGCCTGGGCAGCTGGATGGGGGCGGTGCTGGCCGCCTTTCTCATCGGCTTTGCCCAGATCCTCACCGTCGTCTACCTGGGCACCCATTTCCAGATGGTGGTCGCCCTGCTGGCGATCATTCTGACCTTGATTCTCAAACCGTCCGGGATTTTCGGCCGTCAAAAAGAATTGGAAGAAAGGGTTTAGGCGCAGTGACCGAACAACGTCGCCACGAACGCATCGACCGGGGCATCAAAGTCCGCAGCGACGGTATCTACGCGCTGATGTCCCACAGAGAGTTGTCCTATCTGATCATGCCGCGGCTGGTGCTGATCGGCGGTTTGCTGATCCTTCCGCTGGCGCTTCCCGACATGTACTGGCAGCGGGTGATCTCCATCACCTGCATTTACGCCCTGCTGGCCATCAGTTTCGATTTCCTGGCCCACCACGTGGGCCTGGTCTCACTGGGCGGCGCCTTTTTTGTCGGCACCGGCGGCTATCTGGCCGCTATCCTGAACACCTCCCTGGGCCTGCCGCCCTGGTTGACCATCCCCCTGGCCACCGTGCTGGGGGGTGCGCTCTGCACCCTGATGCTATGGCCCTGTCTGCCGCTGCGCGGGGTTTACTTTGCCATCATCAGCCTCATGTACCCGCTGTTCATGGCGCGGGTGATCGAAGCGCTGGACATTCTCGGCGGAACGGACGGCATTATGGGCATCGACAGCTTCTCCAACCGCTGGGTCGAGCAGTATTTGATCATGGGCCTTTTGCTGTTGATCCTTTTCGGCATCCGGCGGCTGACCACCATCGATCTAGGCCCTACATGTGGTCGGGCATTTCCCAGTTCGCCCTGGACTTTTCCATCCTGCCCATCGCCGCCACCGTCATAGGCGGTGCCGGGACCCTGATCGGGCCGGTGCTGGGCTGCCTGATTCTGGTCCCTATTTCCGAACTGCTGCGCGATTTCGGAACCCTGCGCATCGTGTTCTACGCTTTGATCCTGGTGGGCTTCATCATCTTCCGAAGCGAGGGCATCATGGTTTTCGGCGCCCGCAAGTACCATCAATTTGAAAGGTGGACCAAGATATGAGCAGTGAGCCGATCCTCAAGGTGGAGGCGCTGACCAAACGCTTTGGCGGTATCAAAGCCCTGAACAACGTCAGTTTCGATCTCCATGAGGGCGAAATCCTGGGAATCATCGGGCCCAATGGATCCGGAAAGACCACTGTGGTCAATTGCATTACCGGATTTATCAAAAAGACCGGCGGCCGGGTCTTCTTCAGGGGGGAAAACATTACCCACAAAGCCCCCCACAAAATCGCCGATATGGGCGTGACACGGACCTTTCAAATCATGCGGCCCTACTACAGTCTGCCGGCCTATAAAAACCTGGTTATCCCGCTGTTTTCCCCCCGGGCCAAGCGGACCGGCGGATGGCGGGGCGGCGGACGGTTGGGCGACCGGAATACCGTGGGTATCGATATCCTGGAGGAGATCGGTTTTGAGCGGGACTCCTATGTCCCTTACAAAACCACCTCCACCCTGCCCACCGGTTACCTCAAGCGGCTGGAACTGGCCCGCTGCCTTGCCCTGCAGCCTGAAATCATTATCTGCGATGAAATCTTTTCAGGCCTGAGCATGAGCGAAATCGCCAGCATGGTACCCCTGATCGAGCGCCTGCAGATGGACGGCATTACCTTGATCATGATCGAGCACCGCCTGCGGGAGCTGTTCCGGGTGGCCAACCGCATCATGGTGCTCAATTTCGGGGAAAAACTGATTGAGGGGCAACCGGATGACGTTATGGCCGACGACCGTGTAAAGGAAGCCTACTTCGGCTCCGAGGATATAGAGGAGGTCATGACCCATGCTTGAGGCCAGGGAACTGATGGTGTTTTACGAAAACATGCTGGCACTGAACAACATCCACATCTCCTGCGAAGCCAACCAGGTGGTGGGCGTGTTCGGCGCCAACAGCGCCGGCAAATCCACCCTCATGTATACCTTGTCTGGCATCATGCTGGACATCCAGAAAAAGGAACATATGGCCGGCGGTGAGCGTATTACCATCATGGGCGACATCACCTACATGGGAGAGAATATCTCCCGTCTAAAACCCAGCAAGCGGGCCAGAAAAGGCATTATCCTATGTCCCGAACGCAGGCGCATCTTCAAAGAAAGCAGTGTGCTGGAAAATCTTATGATCGGCGGTTACCTGGCCTCTGCGGCCGAGGCCCGCAAAACCTTGACGTATGTCTTTGAGCTGTTCCCTGCACTGGAGAGACTGAAAAAGCGCATCGGCGGGTTTCTCAGCGGGGGTGAACAGCAGATGCTGGCCATCGGACGGGCGCTCATGGCCCAGCCCAAAATACTGCTGCTGGACGAGCCCCTGCTGGGGCTGAGCCCGTTGATGCAGGCGACTTTGATCCGAGCCACCAAGCGGATCTGCGATACCATGAAGATATCCGTCATTATCACCGAGCAGTACGCCCGGCCGGTGATGCCCATTGTGGACTATGCATTCATACTGGAGAACGGGGCTGCGGTGATGGAGGGAACGCGGGAGGAATTGATGGATAATCCGGATGTCCGGGCAGCCTATTTCGGGGTTGAGGAGTAGCAATTATGACGGCCACGGCAACAAAACAGGAAGAACTTCTGGAAGAGCTCACCTTTACCCGATTTGACCGTATGAGCCGGACCTATCCCGATCAGGTGGCGGTAATTTATCTTGGGCAGCGATTCTCCTACCGCCGCCTCCAGGATTTGAGCCTGCGGTTTGCCGGTGCCCTTCAGGGACTGGGCATCTCCAAGGGCGACAGGGTCATGATCTACATCTCCAACTGCATTCAATGGGTTATCGCCTTCCTGGGAATCCAGAGACTGGGTGCGGTAATCGTTCCCGTATCCCCCATCTACACTTCCCACGAGCTGGAGTACATGATAAAAGACTCCGGCGCCAACACGGTCATCTGCCTGGACACCAATTACTGCTATGTCAAAGAGGCCAGGAACACGGTCCATCTCGATCACGTGATCGTAACCAACCTGGTGGACCTGCTGCCGGCGTGGAAGCGCACCCTCGGTTTTTTGCTGGACAAGATTCCCAGCGGCAAAGTAGACCAGGGCAAGGGTGTATTATCATTCAAATCGCTGCTGAAAAGCGCCCCCCTGGACAAGCCGGCGGTCCTTGATCCAATGGAAGACCTTTCCTACCTGCTCTATACCGGCGGAACAACCGGATTTCCCAAGGGCGTACCCGGCAACCACGCCGGCATGACCTCCTATGTCAACGATGTCACCCAGGACATCGCCGGCACCCGTTTGATTGAAGGAGGAGATGTCTATATCGCCGTAAACCCCCTGTTTCATATTATGGCGCTGGGACTGTTCATGGCCGTCGGGCTCAACAAAGGCAACACAACGGTTCTGATGCCTGTACCGCAGGTCGATGCCATCCTGGAATGCATCCAGCGCCATAAGGTACGCTGGTTCCTGGGCGTTCCCGCGCTGTATCGCATGATTCTGGAAAACGATCGCGTCGACCACTATGGCCTCGGCTCCCTTGCATTTTGTTTCTGCGGCGGCGATGTACTGCCCGTGGAGGTATACAATCGTTGGCAAAAGCGGTTCAACATCCCCATCTACCAAGTCTATGGATCGACCGAGGTTGGCCATGTTTGCTACAGCCGCATCGGTGATTCCCCCAAACCCGGCACCATCGGCCTTCCCCTGAGCAGCCGCGAATGCGTCATCGTCGATCCCGCCACCCTGGAGCCGGTTGCGCAGGGGGAGAGCGGTGAGCTGCTGGTATCTTCCCCCTACACCCTGAAAGGCTACTGGAACAAGCCTGAAGAGACCGAGAAGGTCTGCGTGGAGATCGACGGCAAGGTATTCTGCCGCATGGGAGACTATGTGCGCGAGGACGAAGACGGCGAACTCTTCTATGTGGAAAGAAGCGCCGATATCATCAAGCACAAAGGGTATCGCGTTTCCGCTTCGGAGGTGGAATCCGTGCTGCTCAACCATACCACCGTCATCGGGGCCTGTGTGGTCGGCGTTCCCGATGAGCGCGTGGGCGAACGCATCAAGGCCATCGTGGTCCTGAAGGAAGACGCCAGGGGCGTGGGCGGCGCCGACCTGATACGATGGTGCTCCGACCGACTGGCCTCCTACAAAGTCCCCAGTTATATCGAATTCCGTGATATGCTGCCAAAATCCAAAGTCGGCAAGCTATTAAGACGGGAAGTACGGGACGAAGAGCGGCGGCGCATGTCCAAAGAAAAGGGCAAAGCATAGGCGACCATGATTGACGGCCACGCCCACCTGTTTCACCCGAAAGTGATCGGCAACGTCCAAAAACGGGCGGAACTGGTGCAACGGATCCGTCTGAATACCGAGGACGCAGACCAGCGCAACGGCACCGCCCCCCTCGAGGCATCATTGAACAAGAACAAAATTCGGGCGTGCCTATTACTGCCGACGGCACCGGCCCACGATGTTGGCCGGGTCAATGACGCGCTTTACGAAACCTTGTGCGGCTCCAATCTACTCTATCCGGCGGGAACCCTCCACCCGGATTATAATGCCAATCGGGCGGAACTGTTGAAATTCAGGTCAAGAAATATAAAGGGCATCAAATTGTGTTCCTTTTCCCAGCGGTTTGCTTTGGATGCCAGCGCAACACTCGATATGTTTAAATTGATCCAGACGATGAATATAGAGGAGAACAGCGGTTTTTTTGTGGTTTTGGATACCTTATCCTCAGCCCACCACTTTTTCGGCAGCCAACCGGAACACACCACGACCCCTAAACTTCTGGGAAAGTTGGTCCGCCACTTTTCCGGCATTACTTTTATCGCCGCCCACATGGGAGGGCTTGCCGCATCCTACAACGACATCACCACTCACCTGCCCCCCAGCAAAAATCTCTTCCTGGATACGTCCAATGCAGCCCACGTGTTGACGGCACCACAGTTTATATCGCTCCTTGAACGCCATGGCCCCGAACACGTCGTATTTGGCACTGATTGGCCATGGTTTATCCATGACAAGGAAATCGACACCATCTCCCACCTGCTCGAACAGGCGGGTTTCGATGCGCATCAGCAGAAACTTGTCTTTTCTGCCAACATGTCCGGTTTGATGGGGATATAATGCAGGATCGGTATGAGTTAATGGAAGCAGCTTTGGGCCACTTTGATCAACTGGTCGATTTGGATCGGTTTTTTGATGTAGCCCTTTACTTTGTGAACCGCGGCGGCCATTACTTCTTCTTTTTTTGATGTGGATGTCAGAATGATTATTGGAACAGACAGATTTACCTCTCTTATTTTTTCAATGGCCTCTATCCCACCCATCTTTGGCATGATAAGATCCATAATAATCAAGTCCGGTCGATCTGCGTGATATTTAATGAATCCATCGAGACCGTTCTCTGCCTCGATGACACGACAACCTTGATTTGCAAATTCCTTTGTCAGTAAGAATCTAATCATCTTGGAATCATCGACAACCAGCACCTTCTTGCCCTTCAGAACGCTTTTGGGGATTTCTTCCAGGCTGGTGAGAACCGTTATTCTCTCATTGTTTTGAAGCCACAAAGTGACCACATTGATCATCAGGGCATCAGGCTGTTTGTCTTCAAAGCTTAAATCAGTGACGAATTCAGGCGGTAGAAAATCTACGGCCATACCGATGCTGTCCCAGTCCGTGATCACCTTTCCGGCTACTGTATTCATAAACTCAAAGAGGATATCGGTTGCCCACTCATTCATCTGATCAACAGGCGGCATGCCCATTCTATTTGCTATAAAACCAGCCAGCTTGACGGCCATCCCCACATCATTGAACCCCAGCACGAACCGACCTTCAAAACCTTCCTGACTGTTTTCATATGGTATAATAATGGCTTTTTTGTAACTAATTTTCGAAAACGGCGGTTTCAAACTTTCAGTGTGAACGCCCTCAATCAGCTGCCCCGTCATTTCTGCCAATACGTCATAGCAGTTCTCCGCCATTGATTTTATATAGTTCTCAAAATCCAATATACTTGTCCTTTTTCAACCAAAGTAAGGCTTTCGATAGAAGCAGGTGAACGTCACGGCAAATATCGGTCATCAGCAGCATCATGAATGCTGTAAACAAATACGCTTTAATACTTATCGGATGATCAATAAATTTATTGAACATTTTCTGTATTAGTGAATGATTACAGCTTATTAAACAGCCGCGATGGTAAGACCCGCAGGCCTGAGCGGCAACCAGCATGTTCTCCGCTCATATCCTGGGGAACTCGAATGATTGTTCTTTGAAAGGTTTTGAACCTGAATTAGGGTGTTTATATTCAGGATGTCGATAAAAGGAGGGCTGAGCATGTGAGCAGGAATTCAATCGCGTTTGGCCAGTGGAAGCGCCAGAAACAACCATAGCATGATGGCCCATAGGCGAATGCCAAAGCAATTCATGCAAGGAGGCTGAGATGACCGTCAAGATATTCATCAAACGGCATATTCAGGAAAATAAAATGGATGCAGCGCTGTCGTTGCTGAACCAATTCCGGTTTGCTGCCATGGGGCAACCGGGTTACATCTACGGCCAAACCCTGGTCAACCACTATGACCCGCGCAGCGTCACGGTGGTTTCCACCTGGCAGACTGTTGAGGACTGGATCGACTGGCAGGAAAGCGACGAAAGAGCCCGCAATGAAGCCCAGCTGGAAGGGATGCTGGAGCAACCCACCCAATACGAAGTGTACGATGTGGGTGCAATGCTTAAAAAGCCGCAGAAATAGCCTTTCATTGGTAATTCCATCAGGCGGGCATCCTCTTCCCATCATCGCGATTTGTGAATCCGGTATGTGATTCACGGATTGATCGGCACAAAGCGATAGGGTATAAGGCCGGACAATATGCCTGTTCATCCACCTTCATACACGCACGGTGATCCGGCCCAACATCATTTCCAATACCTGGAGGATCTGGCCACCGGCTACTGGTATTCGGAGAGTCTGTTTGCGGCCGTGGAGCTGCGGCTTTTTCACCACATCGAGATGGCCTCCCTGGATACGGAAGGGCTGGCACAAGCCGCCGGCTGCCGACAGTCGCCCCTGGGCCGTCTCCTGGAAGCCCTGGTGCAGATGGAACTGATCGGCTTTTCAGAGGGCCGATGGTACAACAACCCTGTGGCCCGAAAATACCTGCTGCCGGATCAATCCGACTATATGGGCGATTTTCTGCTCTATCGGCGCTACCTCCAACCCGGATGGCACGATCTGTCCCTGAATGTGACCGAAGAGGAGAGCCGCCTGTCGCGGCTGTCGCCCGATGATGACTATGAACGGCGTAATTTTCATTACGTCCGGGCCGTGGACGTGTTGGCCCGGATGAAGAGCCGTCAGATCGCCGACCTGCTCGCCGGGGTTTCCTGGAGCGGTCCGGTGCTGGACGTGGGCGCCGGCGCCGGCGCTCTCTCCCGCTTCTTGATAAAACACCGCAAGAACGCAACGGCCGTTCTTTTGGATCTGCCTGAAGTGCTGACCACCGCGCGACGGCTTTATCCTATGGATGCGCAATGGCGCGGCCTGCTGCCGGTGGCCTGCGATTTTCGCCATGCGGCACCCTTCCGTGCGGAGACCCGGTTCGGACTGGTGCTGATGAGCAACTTCCTGCACGCCTACGGGTCTGTGGTGGCCGAACAATTGCTGGCCCGCGCCAGGGATCTGATGCAACCGGACGGGTTGATCGTCATCCATGACTATTTTCCGGACGTCGCCGCCGGACCGTCTCATAGAGGCGGTTTGCACGATGTAAACATGATGCTCAATACCCAGGACGGGGTATGCCATAAATCAGACACCGTAGTGGGTTGGCTATCGGCGCTTGGATTGGGCGCGGCCCGGGTCATCCCGCTGCCCTCGGACTCTGCGGTCATTCTGGCCTGTCAAACCGCCCTTTCCCTGCCCGCCGGCACCCGGCAAAAAGACATTATGCAGAAAGCGGTCGAAATCGGATTTCAAAAAGCCATCCCTCTGGACCCGGAACAAATCGAGACGGCGCCGTGGGTGCAGATGAAATGCCGGCACGGGTGCCCGCATTACGGTCGTTCACTGCAATGCCCGCCCCACACCGACACCGCCGAGCAGACCGGGCAGTTGCTCAAATCCTACTCCAAGGCCTTGTTGTTGGTGGGCCAGCCGCCGGCCAAAAAATTTCACAACCAATTGCTGAAACTGGAAAAAACCGCCTTTTTGGATGGCTTTCACAAGGCCCTGGCATTTGGCGCAGGCCACTGCACCGTGTGCGACAGCTGCGACACGAAAGTTCCTTGTCGTTTTCCCGATCAGGCGCGGCCCTCCATGGAGGCGTCGGGCATGGACGTATTTGAAACCGCCCGCCGAGGCGGCGTAAACCTGGAACCGGTCAGCTCCCACGATGGATATGTGAAATTCATCGGGCTGCTCCTGTTGGAGTGACGGCCGATGCGGATCGTTTTGGTTCAATTGCCCACCTCCCATCTGGGCGCCGGCAGGCAACCTGGGGGCTGTAATTTTCAACAACATCCGGCTCTACCCCGGCGCTCCGATGACCCGCCGTCTGATCGGTCAGGGGTGGCTGGCGCCGGACCATAACCTGGTCCACCCCACCTGTTACAACCCGGACCGGGGCGCCCATGTCAAACATGAGATGGAACTGCTCTGTCACACCGCGGGTGTCTTCTCCCACCTGGGAATCGATCAAGGCGCGCTGTCGCAGAAAAGGCCATTGCCTGCTGCCGCAGCGTCGGTATAGCGCCTGAAATCGGGTTCCTCATGTTCCTGCCGGACAGCTGCATAGAGGATATCCGGCACAATTATGAATTTCTTTTGCGAAACAATTTGCTGGATCGTCTGGACCGCACCGTCAATCTGCTGAGCCACCGGCAGATCGTATTAAAAGGCACCTCCGGTTACCGCCGTTTTGAACGGCTGGGCCGCTTGTAACCCGAGGGTGCGTTAGGATTCGAAGGTATTGTCTCGTACGCAGACCCCGGGGTGGAACGGCTGGCCAATGAGGTCATTGCCATGTGTTCTGAGGTGTTGCATGAAATGGCGCGGCCGGAATCTCCCCTGAGCTGGCGAAAAGGACCATGTGACGCCTGGGAAAAGAAGAACGCAGAACTGGTGGCGGATTTCGAACGCCTGCTGCTTCGATCGATGAAAAATGGTTCCCTTATTTGAATTCAAGCTTCAGCGGCTCTGAATTGTAGCTGTTGTGTTCATGGGCATTGTCAAATACGGCCAGACCAAAAGGGTACCGCTTGCGGGTGTTGAATTGAAGATCATCGTCATATCCGGTGTCAAGCTTTCGCGACATCATGACCGTCCATCCGCCGTCTTGCCAGGTTCCCTGGGTTCTGACATCGGCAAAGCTGCCCTTCCAGTCGGTGAAAAGCATATAGCCCGGTATTTCGTCACCCTCTTTGAATATGGAATAGTCCTTGATCTCAACCGCCTGGGATACCAGAAGCGAATCCTGGATTGAAGCAGGTTTCGACGGGTCCTGCATGAAAGCGGGCTTTGATTTGTCATTGGTCCGGTTGCTCTTGGCTTTTGTATCGCTGCCGGCATCTCTTTTCCGGCCCTCTTCAGGCTTTTTAGTCGGATTGGTGGTAACATACCCGTCTTCAGTATAACCGACAGGGTTGGACCGCACGGCTTTCCAGTGCCACATCTCGGCCTTTTCCCTGGGTTTTTCCACCGCATAATACCACTCTTCTTGTTTTTTGGATTCGTTGTGGCAAAGGACCGCGCAGCCTTTGGTGGCAAACTTGTCGATGCGATTGATTTCAAAAACGAGCCCGAGGCGGTCTTCATCTCCCTTGATCTTGGTCCATTGGCCGCCGCTGAACCGCCACCTGTTTTTATTCATGCTTTTGTTTTTGTCGGGCCACTCAAAGCGGAAGAAGATGTTATCCTTCGTGTAGACCGACTTTGTCTTGATCTCGATCACCTTGCCTTCCACCGACCCGTTTCCCGTGAGCACGATCTTGGCTTCTCTGGCCTGGTTCCATACGGAACTGCCGGCATTTTCAGGTGCGGTTTTGACCTTTTGGCAAGTCAATAGCAAGTCTCCCTTGGACTCGGATTGTGCGCCTGGGTCCTGCAAAACTGCAAATACGCCAAGCAGCGCAACCAGCATAACCAGCGTCATTTTTTTCATTGCGGCCTCCTTCTTTCTCATGACTGAAAACACTTGACGAATACATGAACGGACCAAGGCCGGCCTATCATGATATCATCCCCATGATGGTGAGGGCGATAATTGCCGCTACACTGAACAATATCAGGATCATGGCAAGCGGCCTTTTTAACGGTCGTTTTTCAGGGTTTTTATCTATGAATGGAACCAGAAACAGAATGACGATACCGCCGGCAGGAATAACGGCCGTTGCGATGAATTCCAGCTTGCCGGGGAAGAATTTCAAAAGTTGATAAAGCGACATGAAATACCATTCGGGTTTGGGTACGAAAAGGTTATCCGTCGGATCGGCCGGGTCACCCAGCCCAACAGGGAAAACCAGCGCCAATACAATCGCGACCAGGATGAAAATCGCCATCATGACGACAATCTCCTTGAATAGAAAGGAGGGGTAGAATATCTCTTCTGTGTGCTTGGGTTTACTGTCCTGCGAATGTGTTTCCATATCGATGCCCTTTTTCTCCAGCGTTACAGCGGTGATGAGACACCCTGCTTGCGGATCATGACAAAATGCGCGATCAGAAAAATTATGGTTAAAAGCGGAAGAAACAACACGTGCAAGGTGTAAAAGCGTGTCAATGTCAGGGCACCCAGGTCGGATCCACCGCGCATTATGCGCAATATGTAGTCTCCCACCACCGGAACGGTGCCCATTACGCTGGTCCCCACTTTCGTTGCCCAGTAGGCTTTCTGGTCCCATGGCAGCAGATACCCGGTAAAACCGAACCCCATCACGAGACATAGCAGGCATACACCGCTCATCCAGTTGATTTCACGCGGCTTCTTGTAGGCTCCGTAAATAAATACTCTGATCATATGCAAAAAAACGGTTACCATCATCAGGTTGGCGGACCAGTGATGCACGCCGCGTATCACCTGGCCCATGGGGACCTCGAAAGTCAGATAGTCCACCGCATCGTAAGCCTGCTCCGGGGACGGCACATAGTACAGGGTCATAAAACTCCCGGTCACCGCCAGCAGATTGAGGCCCTTGGGGATAGGCTTGTCCAGTATGTCTTTTTTGATGTAGGCATGCATTTCCAGGCGTTCATCGACCCAGAAATAAATACGTTTAAGAACGTTCATGCGCAATTCCCCCATAAGCCACAGTTTCGGTAGCCAGAAGTATCCGGTTGTCTTCAATTTTGGTTCTATGCCGTCTCAGCGGCTTTGGAGGCGGACCGCTGATGACCTCTCCTTCGGCGTTATAGCGGCCGTTATGACAGGGGCACTTGAAGATTTGCTGATCTTCGTCCCAGGTCACGATACACCCCAGGTGAGTGCAGGCAGCAGAGATGGCGACCACTTCATCCTGCTTTTTGCGCATCACATAGGCCAGCGATCTGGCACTGGCGGTGAGCCAGCCGTCCCTTTTCTCATATTCCAGTACGACGCGACTGAAGTCTGGAATGCGCCCGGCGGTATCATCGAGCTCAACCTCGATCCACCTCACTTTCTCCGGATGAAAGGAGGGCCCGATGGCGAATCGAACCAAAGCAATCCCGCTGACGACGGTAATCGCTCCGGTGATGGTATAAATTCCAACCTCCATGAATCTCCGCCGATCCAACCCGGAATCTCTGCTCATACACACCTCCTGATTTCAATCCAGATTAAATTGCCGATGCAATACCATCGTCGGCTGGACGGGATAAGCACTTTCCAAAATTGCGCAACAACCGATTCTGGGAGCGGAGATCAATTGGAGGGTCGGTGTCAGCGGGATCTTCGATACGGAATATCAAGCATCAAACAAATTCTTCCGATCAACAGCACCCTTTGGGCCTCTGTCGGAAATCAGGCCTCACAAACGGCCTTAGAATTATTTTAAGGCAATCCAATCGTCGAATGCAAGTAGTCAATAATATAGCTCAAGAAATATTATGATATGATTAAATCCTTCCAGGATTTATCTGTCAGATCATTTATGCGTCGGCTTCTTCCACACCGCTGATATTTTCTTCGTAATTGGCGATGGCCAAGGCAAGCGCCTGGGCGCCAAGGTTCGAACAGTGCATTTTTTCCCTGGGAAGTCCACCAGTGATTCGGCCACAGCCTTTTTGGAGATGGCCTTGGCTTCGTTGATCCCTTTTCCGATGGCCATTTCACTGACCATGCTGGTCACCGCAATGGCCGCCACGCAACCGAAGGTTTGAAATTTGACATCCACGAGGTGGTCGTCTTTTACTTTGATATAGAAGGTCATCATGTCGCCGCAGACCGGATTGCCCACCTCCCCGATGCCGTTGGCATCGTCCATGGTGCCTGCATTGCGCGGATGCGTGAAATGATCCATTACTTTCTCGGTATAACGGACCGAATTGAGCACCGAATGGTGCTCAATGGCCGAAACGATAATATGGCGGCCTTTTTTGGGCCTGGCCAGCGCCACACCCTTAATGGCCAAATTATTGGCTTCGGCACCCGAAGAGGTAAAAATAATCTCATCCGGCCGGGCCCCTATCAAACCGGCGACCTTCGCCCTTTGGGCCTCCAGCACCTGTTTGCAACGGATGCCGAGATCATAGACGGCTGAAGGATTGCCAAAGCGCTGATCAAAGTAAGGCGCCATGGCCTCGATAACCGCTCCTTTGACAAAAGTCGCGTCGGCGTGGTCCATATAGGCCGTTGGCATGTCCGGACTCCTTTACTTGGTCTTTTTGATGTAGAGCTTGTAACACTCTTCATCCTCCTCGACACCGATGAACTCCTGTCCGCATTTGCGGTACCACTCCGGGATATCTTCAAGGGCGCCGTCATAGTCGGTCAGCACTTCGAGCACCTGGCCCTTTTTCAGGCACTTGAGTCTTTCACCCGGCTCGAGCAAGTGCAGCGGACACATGCGGCAGACCAGGTCCAAGGTGGCGTCGGCACATTGTTTCTCGACAAATTTCATGTCATACCCCTTGCTAAGCCCTGCAAATAAGAAAGGTGTGGATTATCGCTATCTGTTTCAAATTGTCGTAACCGATGGACTGATATCGACGAACGTTCCGCAGTGATAGAAATGCGCTCTCAGGCTGATTCCGAATGACCTTGCGGCGATTGGAGAGGGCCATACCATACTAATTTAGTATTATATTTGCAGGATACATCGATGTGTCAATAGGAAGATGAAAGCCTATCAGAAAAACCCCGAAACAGAGGGTGCGCTCAGGACAAGCCAGTTGAACCATGCCCTGGACCATCTTAGAGATGCATCGCTGGATACCATCTTCAAACTCACCGCAGCCTCGGAATATCCGAGACAATGAAATCGCTTTTGAGGGCGGCTTGCTGCTTGACAGTATAAAATAGAAGTTGACAGTCAGATAAAATTTAATAAAAATGGACCTTGTGAAAATCCGAACCTGGAGTAATCGAGGAGCGGAAATTCATAGGCTCCTGGATTTATCACAAGGAAGAGATCACCAGGCCAGCAAGGAAAGGACAATCTTCAGCCGTATTCATCTGCCTGATTTCTCAATGCTCACCTGAACGCAACGGTAATCCCCCCGCCTTCCGTCACTAAAGCAGCAGACATCACTTGCCAAAAGTGAGGGTCCGTCATTTACAATTTGGGGAAAGGATTCGATTATGATGAAAAAAGATGATTGTTACGCGGTGTATTGTTCCGACTGCGGCAAAAGAATAGAAGCGGTTGAACGCATCGGATACTATGATTTTGACGATATAAAAACCAAATGCCGCCAATGTGCTGAAAGCTCCAATCTCGGGGCTTATCTATCTATCCCCAGCATCCAGCGCTTCCTCATAGGAAATGTCGTATAATCCCCAATGTTGCAGCAGGCGGAGGACGCCGCCCAGCGTTCGTCGTCAGGGGCTCGCTATCGCGCTAAACTTGCTGCAGATCATTGGAAATCCGGCCGGAGCAGGAATTTCTTTCCTGCTGCCGAAGCGCTCGTGTCTCATGTTCCCTCTGCAATATGAACGATACGAATAGAAGATGCGTACGCTGAATAGCGGGAATTAGATGGAAGGGGTTCCGGGGAGCTAACCTGGAGGCCCGGATTTGTTGCAGCCCTTTGCCTGCAAAATTTCCTGGCATATCCGCAGGCCGGCGGTGGCATCATTGGTCCAGAAGGCGGCATCGACGTAGTGGGCGATTTGTTCATCGATACAAGTGCCGCCAACGACAATCGGCAGGTCGGTCTGGGGCGACTGCTGCTTGAACATGTCGATGGCTTGTTTCAGGTTGTCAATGCTGGTGGTCATCACGCAACTGATGCCGACAATGTCCGGCTGCAGTTTTCGGGACTGCTCTAGAAAAACCTCGGCCGGTACATCTACGCCCAGATCCATGACTTCTATCCCATGGCATTTGAGCAAAATGGCAAACAGGTTCTTGCCAAGATCATGGATATCGCCACGGACCGTACCGAGCACGATCCGGCCGCTGCTGTGATCGGCCTTTTGATCGGCCAGGTATGGACTCAACAGCTCGGTTGCACCGCGCATGATTTCACCGGCCATGATTAAGGCGGCAATAAAGTATGAACCGTTTTCAAATCGAATCCCCACCTGATGCATGGCCGCCATGAAGGCGTCTAACAGCAACTTCGGATCGACGCCCGCATCCAGCATTTTCCGCAATTCAGCCAGACTGGCTTCCTCCTGCAATTCAATGATCATCCCCTTCATCCGTTCCAGGCGCCGGTTAAAACCATTTGCTTCGGATGGTCTATTCATCCCAAATCCCGATCCTGCTCACGATGGGTAATTTTTCATGGCCGACAATAAACCAGCCGTAAGCTGCAGGCTTATTGTCAAAGTCATAATACAAATGCTCCAGTTTGAACGCCGTCGCACCCTGCTCCAATTGGAGCAGTTCGGCCTCCCGCTGGCTGAGCCGGGTGGGCAGCAGGTGTAAAACCCCCCTTTTTATATTGGAATATCCTTCCTGAAAAATCAGCTCCGTCAAAACGACGGTATCGAGCATGGACTCCACTGTGGGTGACGTGGGATCGAAATTAGAGTAGGATAGATGCAGAGTGAACGGTTCATTTTTATGCAGAATCAATCTTTCCACCACCACCACCGGTTGCTCGGGCAAAACCTCCAGCACTTCCTTTTCCGTGCCGGACGTCTTTTTTATGGTCGCCTTGAGGATTCTCACCGTCAGGTTGTCCTTGTCGGCCAGGACATCGGTCAAAGCGTCCAGGCTGAAACTGCTGACTGAAACGCCGATCTTGCGCACATAAGTCCCTTTTCCCTGTGCGCGGGTCACTAATCCTTCCTCTTCCAACACGCTGACAGCCTGGCGCGCGGTCATTGTACTGACCCCATGCGCCTTGGCCAGGGCGGATTCAGCCGGCAGACGTCCTCCGGGTGGGTATTCACCCTGGGAGATACGGTTTCTGAGAATGTTCGCCAATTGAGCGTAAGCCGGCAACCTGGAGCTCCGGTCAATACGCCTGCCGGCTGCAGTACCCGGATCATTTTCAAAATGTTTTATCAAAATAACCTGTTTCCGGTTGGTTTTGCGTTCATGAAAGCGGCTCAAATTCGACGATATCGTATACCATAAGCTATTGTGGTCTGCCAGCACCATCCAGAGCAATTCTCGCTGAACAGCACACGAAGGGCCTCGCCAAGCCAATGCCGGGGCACCGCCAATAACCGCCTAAAGTCCCCCACGATAGGCCGTGATGAAGCTAAATTTCATATTCAATGCCAATGGATAAATTTTCTCTTGAATTTATACATCCAATCATCTATAAGACTATATTAGTCATTGACACATTGGAAATCAAGTATGTATTATCTTTTGGGTACAGAAAGATTGGACGAACCACAGGTGATACTGATAGCACTTTGATTTCCAGCGCTTATAACATCCTCAATAAATATGGAGCGAGGGACAATGATCATCATCGGTGAAAAAATCAACGGAACCCGCAAAGCTGTCGGAGCTGCCATTCGGGAGCGCGACGCCGAAAAAATCAAACAATTGGCCAGGGATCAGGCTGAGGCCGGCAGCACCTACCTGGATGTGAACGCCGGATCCCCACCGGATCGCGAGCCAGAGGATATGGCCTGGCTGGTGAGCACGATCCAGGAAACGGTCGATGTGCCTTTGTGTCTGGACAGCGCCAATCCTGATGCGCTCAAAGCCGGATTGGAGCTCGTCAAAAAAACACCCCTTATCAACTCGGTCAGTGGCGAAAAACCACGCATTGACGGTGTGCTGCCATTGGCGCTGGAATACAAGACCGGATTGATATTGCTGGCACTGGACGATACGGTGGGGATTCCGGACTCCAGCCAGGAACGCCTGGATATTGTCCAACGGTTGGTATCGCTGGCCAAAAAAGGCGGCCTGAAAGAGGATCAGCTCTTTGTGGACCCCTTGGTCACCGCCGTCAGCACGGGAGACAAAAATGCCATGCTGACTTTTGACGCCATCAGGATGATCAAGCAAGCCTACCCTGAAGCACACATCACCTGCGGTCTCAGCAACATTTCCTTCGGCATGCCGCTGCGTTCGCTGATCAACCAAACGTTTATGTCCATGTGCATCCAATTGGGGCTCGACAGCGCCATCATCGATCCCAATAACCGGGACCTGGCCGGCGTCATTGCAGCGGCTGAAATGCTCATGGGCCAGGATAGATATTGCCAAAAATTTAATCGCGCTTACCGGGCTGGAAAGATCGGCCCCAAAAAATAACATGCCCGTCGGAGGTTAATTATGAGTGATTTAAAAGATCTGTATACCGCCATTGTCGAAATGCAAGAAAAAGCCGCCATGGATTTGACCCGCAGCTATTTGGATCAAGGCGTGCCGGCCCTTGATATTTTCGGCTGTTTTCAGTCGGCCATGGCAGAGATCGGAAAACGTTTCGAGCAGGAGACCTATTTCATCCCGGAGCTGATCATGTCCGGAGAAATGATGAAGGTCGCCGCTGAAATCCTAAAACCCCATATGGCGGAACAAAGTACAGAGGTCCCGGCAGACGGCGATGGCAAACTCGGCAAGGTAGTGATAGCCACGGTCGATGGCGACATCCATGACATCGGCAAGAACATTGTAACCATGCTGTTTGAACTCAACGGAATGGACGTCAATGATATCGGCGTGGACGTGCCCATCGATACGATTGTCCAGACAGCCGTGGATTCGGATGCCGATGTGGTCGGCCTCAGCGGTCTTTTGACCCTGGCCTTTGATCCCATGAAAGCCGTTGTCGAAAAACTCAAGGAGAAGGGTCTGCGCGATAAGATCAAAGTCATTATCGGCGGAGGCCAGATGGACGAGCAGGTGTGCAGCTACGTGGGCGCCGATGCTTATGTCACCGATGCCGTGGAAGGCGTCAATGTCGTCAAAGGATGGCTGCAGGGTTAAAGGGAGGATAACATGACCGAAGGAAGTGACAAGCGCACAGTGATTGAGAGGCAGGACGCCTTCCTGGATGAGTGGGTCGCAGCCGAAGGCATCCCCTTTGCCAACGATGAAGACAAGGCTGCGTACCAGGAGCGTGCAGGCCTTGTGGCGGCCGCCGTCAGAATCGATCCGGCCATTAAACGGGTTCCGGTCATGCCCTTGGGCGTTTTTGCCCCCACCATGCTGGCGGGACTATCAGGGCATCAGGCCATGTACGATCCCCAAGCCGCCGGCCAAGCGAACCTGGACTATTGCAAGACCTACGCGCCGGACATTGCAGCTTCGGCACCGTTGCTGATGTACGGTCCGGCCCTTGAGACCCTGGACTACCAAATGTACAAATGGCCGGGCCATGGCGTGGCCGAACACCTCTCTTACCAGTTCAATGAAAAAGAGTACATGCAGGCCGATGAATACGACCACCTGATCAGCGACCCCACCGATTTCTGGCTGCGCTCCTGGATGCCCAAAACCATCGGTGCGATGGCCCCGTTGGCAGACATCCCGCCGGTTTACGGTTCCATGGAAATGCCCATGATGGGAAGCTGGCTCATTGCCCTGGGCAGCCCGCCGGTGCAGGCAGCTTTGAAGGCTTTGATGCAGGCCGGAAAACAATGCTTTGACTGGATCAACACATTGGGACCTTTCCTGGTAAAAATCAAGGCCGCCGGCTTTCCGTTTGGCGCCGGGGGCGCCACCAAAGCACCCTTCGACGTACTGGGCGACTCTTTCCGCGGCACTTCCGCTGTGATGATGGACCTTTTCCGCCGTCCCGAACAGGTTCTTGAGGCCATGCAGCGGCTGGTCCGACCGATGGTGGAATCGGGTGTCCGGGGAGCGAAAGCCAATGGCAATCCGTTGGTATTTATTCCTTTGCACAAGGGAGCCGATGGTTTCATGTCCAACGAGCAGTTCGGCAAATTCTATTGGCCGACCCTGAAGTCGGTGATGTACGGTCTGGCCGAAGCCGGCTGCGTGCCGTTCTGCTTTGTGGAAGGTGGTTACAACCAACGGCTTGAATATCTGGCCGAAACCAGCGATATCCGCTGCCTGTACCTTTTCGACCGCACTGATATGGCAAAGGCCCGGGAGATCCTGGGGGGCAAAGTCTGCATCGCAGGCGGTTTCCCGGTCTCTTTGATTCTGACCGGCACGACCGATCAGGTTCGGGATGAAACCCGGAAACTTCTCGACAGCGCCGCAAGCGACAAAGGCTACATCCTGAGCATCGGCTGTGCCATGGACGAAGCCAGATCCGATACGCTGAAAGCCTTTATCGATGCCGGCAAGCAATACGGCGTCTATTGATCCAGACGCATTCAGAGCGGAATCTTTTTGACCGGAGGTTTAATCTGGTATATCGTATGAAAAGTTAATCGACTGCTGTGAACTCGGGTTTCAGATTCTAGAGCTGACATGTCAATGGACTCCCTGCCGTACCCCATAATCACCAATGTGCTGGAGGTGATAAACGCCTCCAGCGCATATTCGGATGGCGGCCTTGTACGCCAAAAAGCCCTTAATGTGCTATTTCGCACCATCTCTGCCGAGGGTGCCATTCTCATCCTGCCGGATAATACCGCCTTGTCATCTTATGTGATGATTAAAAACCTGGATCAAAAATTCAGCGGTTATTACAAAACGTATTATCATCAATTTGATCCCTTGCATCTGTTGCAGGGCATGCGACGGGGAAATAAATCGACTCGCGCGGCGGGTGTTTGCACCTACAGCTATGATTCCATGCAATCCACCGAATACTACACCGACTTTCTAAAACCCCAGAAGATACATCACAAACTTATCGCCAACCTGGTGGCGGAACAGGAAATATATGGCCGAATTGTCTGGATGCGTTCACGGAATTCCGGTCGATTTACAGACCAGGAAATCCGTCTGGCAAAGGCCATTTCCCCCTACCTGGCGCATGCCCTGGCCCACAACGAACTTAGAAAATGGGTGAAACTGAAGGGAAATATTCTCAAATACATTGAGAAGCAATCATCTGTCGGAATGATTCTACTGGATGAGTGCCTTAGGATCATTTACATCAATGACAAAGCGGAAGAAATCCTCGGCGATTTCGAAGGTTCAACCGCCGCCGGGTCCAGTCAAACTCAGGTTCCGGCCCTTCTGCTAAAGGATTGCCGCGGTATAAAGAATAGCCTGGAGGGCAGCCCCATCGGTTATATGGCCATACCAAGGAAACGCACCTTAAAAGGTGCCCACGACACCCGCTATTCCGTCAGTTCCAAGGCATTTGAGCAGGACCCGGGGTCAGGCAACACGCTGCTATTCATGATTAGTATCGAGGAACTGCCGACCCCAATGGAGCTGAAACCGCAGCACCTGATCGATTCGTATCATCTGAGCAAAAGAGAAATCGATGTGACCGACCTCCTTTTTTCGGGTCTGAAAAACGCACAAATTGCTGAGAAGCTTTTTATCAGCGAGATAACCGTTAAGAAACATCTTCAAAACATCTACGACAAAGTCGGTGTCAATAACCGCACCTCCCTCATCAATAAAATCTTAACCCGATAAACCCCATCCGATTCCATTTTTAAGCAGTAGTTTCATTTTTCTGAACGATCACCGAAAATTGTCATTGATCTTACAAAAAATGGCAACCTCGCTTTTCGAACGGTCATCCTAAATGGTCTCACCTTCAGTGTTTACATGGTTTTCCTGACCTGACATTTTTTTGCTTGTGGCATGCTTTTTGCTAAAAATAGAGTCGTGTCTTCATAATGCTGTTTGAAATGTGTAAAGACAAAGGCAATAAGGATCGCAGCGCTGATCTACATTTGGAATAGGGAACCAAAGCTTGGTGACAAGGAGACAAATCATGATAGTGACATGTAAAAAATGTGGGCAGAATTACAAGATTGATACTTCGAAGCTCAAAAAGGGTATACTGGCGACGTATGAGTGCACCAAGTGCGGCAACGAGATACATATCAATCCAATCGAGGACACGGAAAGAAAACCAGCACCAGCAGCCGCTAAAGCCTCAAATGCCTCAAAAGCCTCAAAAGCATCTAAACGCAGGGTTTTTGGTTTGAAGGGGAAGATTCTCGCCCTGTTCTTTGTCGTTCCGATTGTGCTGATTATCGCTGCCGGATATATGTTTGTACGCCAGCTCGACAGCATGTCTACGACAACCAGCGCTGAAAGCTCTAAAATGGTTAACCAGATGGCGGAAGAGATCATTTTTAATAAAGGCATAGCAGTCGCCAGGGAAGTCAAGCTGTATCTGGATACCCATCCCGGATTGAAGAAGGAAGATTTCAACAAAACGCCCGAATTTAAAGAAATCGCCATGCAGAAAGTCGGGAAAACAGGATATACCCTGCTCGTTGAAAGGAAAACCAAGGAGAATCCTACAGAGATCATGTGGGTGCACCCCGTTGCCAAACTTGTGGGTATTGACATGGAACCTGCCCTAAAGAAAAAACTGGGGGATAAATGGGAACGATGGGCCAAAATCAGGTCCAAGACCCACATCACCAAAGGATATTATCTATGGTTTGACAACCGTGAGAAATATTGTGCCAACATACCGATGCCGGGCACGCCTTTTAATATCGTGAGTTCAACCTATATGGATGAATTCACCCAACCCGTAACAGCACTGCAGACAAAAATGGGTATGATCAAAAAATCTACCCTGAAAATCGTAGTCGCTATTATTGGTCTCACTGCTTTTCTGGTGGCCGCCATTGCAATTTTCTACGGCCATAAGCTTACATCAAAAATCAGCAGACTGACCAAAGTGGCTGACCGTATCAGTTTAGGAGATATGTCTGTTCAAATTGACGATGCCGATAAGAATGGCAAGGACGAGTTGGGAGACCTGGCCCAGTCCATCTCGCGGATGCAGTCTAGCATCACGCTGGCCATGGAAAGGTTACGAGGCCGTCGAAATCGTAAGGCGGCCTAATATGCTCTAGAGCGTCTCTATATAGCAATCCGATCCCCGCCACCCCTCGCGATTGATCACGATGGGTGGCGGGTTTTCCTTCCGATTCCTTTATCCTATCGTTTCAGTCTATTAAATGAGATAGGCCACACTGCTTTTAAAGCTTGCCGAACTCTCCGCATCTGGAATTTCCAGTGCGAGTTGATTGACCAGTTGTTTCAGCTTGTGGTTCGGTAATGTAGAAAGACTGTGCCCCATATCGGATATGGTATCTTCAACTAGAATGTCGGCCATCGGGCCGATGGCCTGGGAAAGATTCTGAGTTATAATATCAAGGGTCTTTGTATCGACGTTCCCAGCCAGGACCTGATCGACCTCCAACGCTCCCATTTTTATGAGAGCTTGAACGCCCGCGACCAGCTCCTCAGGGTCATAACCATCTTCCCGGGCCACCGTTTTAAAGTCTCGTGATCCATCCATGGACCAGAAAATGTTCGTCATTTTGATATCGAGGGATAGATCGGAAACATTCACATTTTTCACATGTTTAAAGGTCATTTCCGAAAGCTCTTGCAGCGACTTATCCATTTCAACCTCCCTGATAGCTGGCCTCAGCCTCAATTCTGAATTTTAAGGCAAAGCAATTTTTCCATACCGTTCAATGTCGAATCAGAAGCTTTCTATTTTCACCATTTCCACAGGACTCTTCCTCCGTAACGGTGCAGACGCCGGAGTCTGCAAGTTTTCTCCCTTCAACCAAAAAAGATATTGTTAAATCGCCTGTGATCGTGACGGTGGACCTCGGTTAGGCTTTAACAATCTGTCGTAGTTTTTTCACTGTACAATTCTATATTTTATCATTCCACCTTCTAATATGACAAGGAGAAACTCATCGACACTGCGGCCGGTAATAATGAATAACATCGTGTATTACCGAACCTTCCCCATCAGCAAGATCTTAACCCGCTGAACCCTGACAAAAATCGCTGCCCTCCGATATCACGAAATCCTGCCAAGGGATCTGTATAAAACCGAGTACTGACGATACATGTTCGTCCTCTATCGGCCCTTCGTGGTTTATCGCATACCGCATAATAAGTGACGCTAATCGATAAAACTATACTTTCGTATAATAGACAGCCGGTATGCGCCCTGCTAAATCTAATTCAACAAATCATTCGGCTTTCTTAATTGTATAATCTGTCAACCAGCGATCAGGAGGCGACAATGAAAATTAATGCGGCGGTCGTTTTCGAGCCATCGGGAGAATTCAGTCTTGAGACGCTGGAACTCACCGAGCCCAAAGAAACGGAGGTGTTGGTCCGGACGGTCGGTTCCGGCATCTGTCACACGGACCTTGGCGCACGCGATCAGCATTTTCCGGTTCCGCTGCCAAGTGTCTTCGGCCATGAGGGTGCCGGGATCGTAGAAAAGGTGGGGGCCAGGGTCACCAAGGTGAAACCCGGGGATCATGTCACCATGAGTTGGATGAGCTGCGGCGCCTGCCCTGCCTGCAAATCAGGCACCGCCCCCTATTGCCAGAATTTTTTGGAGTTGAATTTCAGCGGTACCCGCCCGGACGGAACGACCATCCTGAATCAAGCGGACCAGGTGATCCACGGGAACTTTTTCGGACAGTCCGCTTTTGCCGATTATGCTCTGGCCCAGGAGAGAAATGTCGTCAAAGTGCCCAAGGACATCCCCATTGAAATTCTCGGGCCTCTGGGATGCGGTGTGATGACCGGGGCCGGAGCGGTCATGAACACCTTTCAGGCCAGACCGGGATCTTCCATCGCCATATTCGGCATGGGAACGGTGGGCATGAGCGCCCTTCTGGCCGCGATCGTTTGTGGCTGCACGACCATTGTTGCCGTGGATATCCACGCCGAACGGCTTGAAATGGCCAAAGAACTGGGCGCCACCCACACCGTTCATGCGGGTGAAACCGATCCGGTGGCGGCGATTCTGGACATCACCGGCGGCGGGCCGAATTTCAGTCTGGAATGTGTCGGCAATCCGGCGGTGTTCCGTCAGGCGGTTGACATTCTTCCCATTCTGGGCGCCTGCGGGCTGATCGGGGTCGTCTCCCCGGGCACTGAAATCAGCCTGGATATGAACCTGATCATGAACGGCCGGATCGTGCGGGGAATCGTCGAAGGTGACGCGGTTCCGGATCTGTTCATTCCCACACTCATCGAATTGTATAAACAGGGAAAGTTCCCCTATGACAAGCTCATTACCTTCTATCCTTTTGAAGACATCAACTTGGCCGTTACGGACATGACCCAGGGCAGTGTAATCAAACCTGTGCTGACATTCTAGTGGATACCACTCAACCAGAAAAGGAGGGACCGACGATGAAGAGAAAAGGGACACTGGGCGTCGCGCTGACAGTGATGATGCTCGCCATGGTCCTGCTGCCATGGCAGGCGCTGGCTTTCCAATTCGACACCGGCGATTCGGATTTGCAGATTCGCTGGGACAACACGTTCAAGTACAGCGCAGCCTACCGGCTCAAGGATCAATCGGAGACCTTGATCGCCGATGTCAACTACGACGACGGCGACCGCAACTTCGACCAAGGCCTGGTTTCCAACCGGCTCGACTGGCTCAGCGAACTGGAGTTCAACCTTCCCAACGGCGGCATCCGGATCAGCGGCGCCGCCTGGTACGACCAGATCTACAACCAGGATAACGACAACGACTCCCCTTTTACCAACAACAACACCAGCGTCAGCTATGACGAGTTCACCGATGACACCGAAGCGCTTCACGGCAAGAACGCAGAACTGCTGGACGCCTTCGGCTACGTGCTGTTCGACCTGGGCAATGTGGGCGTGACCATGCGCGCCGGACGCTTCACGCAGATCTACGGAGAGACCCTGTTTTTCGGCTCCAACGGCATCGCCGAAGCCCAAGGCCCCATCGACCTGGTCAAGCTGCTCACCGTACCCAGTTCCCAGTTCAAGGAAGTGCTGCGACCGGTGGAGCAGATCTCCTGCGATCTGCAGATTGGCTCCAAGCTCTCCTTTGGTGCCTATTACCAGCTGGCGTGGCACGAGACCCGTATTCCGGCTGTGGGCAGCTACCTGAGCAACGCCGATATCATTGGCGAAGGCACCGAGTCCTGGATCCTGGGACCGGGTGTGGCCATGGCCCACTGGCATGATCTGGAACCTGACGACCAGGGCCAGGGCGGCGTGCAGCTGCGCTATACGCTGGACTCGGTGGGAATCGACCTGGGCTTGTATGCGGCCCGCTACCACGCCAAAACCCCCAGCGGTGCCTACATCGACCCGGTCGTTACGATGAAATACCGTTGGGTCTATGCCCAGGACATCGAAACCTACGGCGCGAGCGCCACCGGATCGCTGGGCCAGCTCAACTGGGCCACCGAGTTCTCCTACCGAAAAAACGCTCCCTTGAACTCCGATCCGCAGGTAAGCGTGGGGATGACCGGCGGCAACGAAAAGGGCGATCGCCTCTATGCGGTGGGCAAAACGGCCCACGCCAACCTTTCCGGTATCTATGTGCTGCAGGCCAACCCGCTCTGGGACGGCGGCGCGTTTCTGGCCGAGCTGGCCTACAACAAGCGCCTGGACATCACCGCAAACGAGTCCGCCCTGGCCCAGAACACCACCAAGGACGCCTGGGCCCTGCGGATGATTTTTGAGCCCACTTACTTTCAGGTGGTCACGGGCCTGGATCTGTCGGTGCCCATCGGTGTGGGCTGGAACTTCAAAGGGCGCTCATCGGCTATCGCCAACTTCAACGGCGGCAGCTCCGCAGCCGGCGACCTGAGCATCGGTCTAAAGGGCGTATACCGCACGGTGTGGAATGCCGGGTTGAGCTACGTGAAGTACTTCGGAACAGAAGAGACCTTCACGGTGCCCCACAACTCACCGGGTCCCCACCTGTCCTTCGACCAGACGTTAGCCGATAGGGACTTTATCTCTTTCTATATTTCACGGGCCTTCTAAGCTGCCAAAGGAGACAAACGATATGAGACCCAAGCATCTTATGACATTTCCCAAGACCTTTTGTTGCGCGGTGCTGGTATTCGTCCTGTTGTTGGGCGTCCAGGCCGCCACGGCAGCGGTCACCGCCGAGGAGGCCGCCAAACTCAAAACCACCCTTACGCCGTTCGGCGCCGAGCGCGCCGGCAACGCCGAGGGCACCATTCCCGCCTGGGACGGCGGCTACACCAAGGTGCCCGCAAGCTACAAAAACGGCGGCCATCGTCCCGATCCCTTTGCCGATGAAAAACCCCTTTTCTCCATCACCGGCAAGAACATGGACCAGTACAAAGACAAACTGGCCTTCGGGATCCAATATCTTTTGAAAAAACACCCGGCTTTTCGGGTCGACGTGTACCCCACCCACCGTACCGCTGCGGCACCCCAATGGGTCTATGACAACACCTTTAAAAACGCCACCCGCGCCAAGCTCACCGAGAACGGGTTAGGGATGACCGGCGCCTATGGCGGCCTCCCCTTTCCCATAGCGAAAAGCGGCTTTGAAGCCATGGTGAACAATCGGCTTGCATGGCGGGGCGAGTCCCTGCAACAACCCATGAAAACCATGGTGGTCACACCGGACGGCAAGGTGGTCATGGCCACCGACGCCGACCAATACTTCTCATGGCCCTACTATTACAAAGAAGGCAGCGTGGAAACGTTTGACGGCATTTACCAGCTCGGCAAGCTGATCAATACGGGCCCCCCCTACAAAGCCGGGGAAGCGATCCTGGTCAACGAGGTCATCGACGAGTCCAAGCCCCGGGGGATTTGGCAATACCTGGTGGGGCAGCGCCGGGTTCGACGGGCACCTTCCATTTCCTACGACACTCCCGACTTCGTGACATCGGGGATCGGGTTCGCCGACGAGGCCTTCCTGCAATTCGGTCCCAACGGTCGCCACGATTTCAAGCTGAAGGGCAAAAAGGAGATGTACATCATCTATAATGGCAACCGGGCCGCTGCAGCGAAGTTCAAAGACCTGCTCACCCCCAATTACATGAATCCGGACTATGTGCGCTGGGAACTGCACCGGGTGTATGTGGTGGAAGCAACCCTGAAAGAGGGCCAGCGCCACGCGGTGCCCAAGCGGCTCTATTACTTTGATGAGGACACATGGCAGATCATGATGATCGACGGCTGGGACGCCAATGGGGAGATGTGGCGCTGGAGCTACAACCTGGCGATGCTGGCACCGGACATCCCCTGCGTGACGAATGTTGTCAGCTGGGGCACGTTCAACTTCCAGACCGGGTCGTATTATCTCAACGAGACCGCCAACGAGTCGCCCTATCAGTACAAAGTGATGCCGCGCTTCAAAAAGCGGTTCTTCAGTCCCAACCAACTCGGACGGAGGGCGCGATGAGGCTTGCGGTGTTTGCAGGTGTACTCTTGATTGTCGCAACACTGCTGCTGGGAGGGGGCCCCGTATCGGCGCAGCGTCCGCTCGTACTGGAGCGCCCCTCTTTGCTGAGCGACAAGGCAGCCGGCGCAGCGATACTCGCGGTCACCCGGGCGGGTGACCGCCTGGTGGCCGTGGGTGAGCGGGGCATCGTGCTGCTCTCGGACGATAGCGGCCGCAGCTGGCGCCAGGTGGTCACACCCGTGCGCGTCTCCCTTGCGACGGTCACCTTCGTGGGGGAGAAAAAAGGCTGGGCCGCAGGACATCTGGGTGTGATCCTCCATACAGAAGACGGCGGCGAAAGCTGGGTCAAACAGTTCGACGGCACCCAAGCCGCAGCGCTGGCGTTGGCGGCGGCCGAACAGCGTGCTGCCGCCGAACCGGACCCGGAGAAGAGAGAAGATATTCTCTTTTCGGCCCAGCGCCTGATGGAAGACGGACCGGACAAGCCTTTTCTGGACCTGTGCTTCCTGGACGAGCAGACGGGGTTCGTGGTGGGGGCATTTAACCTGATATTCCGCACCACCGACGGCGGCGCGACCTGGACCCCCTGGCAGGACCGGGTGGTGAATCCCATGGAGCTTCATTTTTACGGGATTCAAAACACCGGGGAAACGTTCTATATCGCCGGAGAGCAGGGGACGCTCCTGCGCTCAACAGACGGTGGCGCCCACTTTACCGCCCTGGCATCCCCTTATGAGGGAAGCTTCTTCGGTCTGGTGACCGATCCTGGCGGCAACGTCGTCGTCTTCGGCCTGCGCGGCAATGTCTTCCACTCGAATGACAAGGGAGAAAGCTGGGACCGGGTAAAAACCGGTATACCGGTGTCGCTGAGTGCGGGAATCCGGCTCGCCGACGGGAAGGTGGCGTTGGTGAGTCAAGCCGGCGACCTTTTGCTGAGCAATGACGGCGGGCAGAGCTTCGAACCACAACCCGATGGCCAGCCCATTCCGGCCACCGGCATTGTGCAGACAGCCGCCCCTTAGGGGTTGGCTTTGCTTTTGAATCACAGGCCGCGGATTAATGACCACCCCAAAGCGGATGCCTTGGATTTCCGGCCAACGGCCGGAAAGACAAAAGCAGGCAATGCTACGGTCGATGCAGTTGTTACCGGGTGCCTGGCACCCGGTGCAAAACAACCAATGCAAGCGGAGACGGTCCGTCTCCCATTGTTCAAGCTTTTAACCACACGTTCAATGCTTGGTTTGGAAACCCAATAAAAGAAGAACCATGTGCCCTGTTGTTCTTCAATACAGATAAATACGGGAGATACCTTGAACCCCACGAATTCAGGAACACAACATCAGGCCATTGACTGTATCGAAGACTTCGACAAAACCTCCGGGTCCCTTGTCGAGCAGATATTGTTTAACTACCGACCGTGGGTCATTGGTTTATGCCTGCTTATCACCCTCGTGCTTGGGTGGCAGGCCACCCGACTGAAACTCAATGCGAGCTATGAAAAGACCATCCCCACGAAACATCCCTACATCGTAAACTACCTGGCCCATAAAGCCGATCTGGCAGGGCTCGGCAATGCCATCCGCATCGCCGTAGCAAACGCGAAGGGAACGATATTCGATGCCGAATATATGGAAGCCCTGCGTCGAATCAACGACGAGGTGTTCCTGCTGCCCGGTGTGGACCGGCCCTACATGAAATCCCTGTGGACGCCGGCGACCCGATGGTGGGCCGTGACAGAGGAGGGACTGGAAGGCGATGTCGTCGTTGGGGACTTCTACGACGGTTCTCCAGACAGCTTGCGCCAGCTGCGCGCCAACGTGGAGCGCTCGGGAGAGATCGGCCGCCTGGTGGCCCAGGATTTTGAATCTTCGATTATCTACGTCCCTCTGCTCAGCGTGAACCCCAAAACCGGCCAGCCACTGGACTACAGCGCATTTGCTCAGCAGCTGGAAGCAATCCGGGCCAAATATCAGACCGATAAAATCCGCATTCACATGACCGGCTTTGCCAAGATCATCGGTGATCTGATCGAAGGCCTCAACCAGGTGTTTCTTTTCTTCGCCATTGCTTCCATCATTTCGGCGGCGATCCTTTTCGCTTACACCCGCTGTCTCCGCGCCACGCTGATCGTGGTCTCGTGCTCCCTGGTCGCCGTCATCTGGCAGCTGGGCATATTGGCGATGTTCGGCTACGAACTGGACCCCTACTCCATCCTTGTGCCATTTCTGGTGTTCGCCATCGGCATGAGTCACGGCGCTCAGAAGATGAATGGCATCATGCTCGATGTCGGCCGCGGGACCCACAAACTGGTGGCGGCGCGGTTGACCTTCCGACGCTTGTTTCTGGCCGGACTGACCGCCTTGGTCAGCGACACGGTGGGTTTTTCGGTCCTTATGATCATCCAGATCCAGGTGATCCGCGAGTTGGCCATGGCGGCCAGCGCCGGGGTGGCGGTACTGATCTTCACCAACCTGGTATTGATTCCGCTGCTACTCAGCTACAGCGGCGTCAGTGCCAAGGCAGCCGCCCGCAGCGTGCGCAGGGAGGGGACCGGGTGCGGCGACGACGCCCCCCGCAGCGATCACCCCTTGTGGCGGTTTCTGGACCGCTTCACCGGACGACGCTGGGCCGCTGCCGCTGTGATTCTGTGTGTTGTATTGGCCGCCTTCGGGTTGATCGAACGAAGCCAGCTGCGCATCGGCGACCTCGATCCGGGTGCTCCGGAATTGCGGCCGGATTCCCGATACAACCGCGACAATGCCTACATCGTCAGGCACTATGCAGCCAGCAGCGACATCTTCGTGGTTATGGTGGAAACCCCTGAAAATCAGATCACCGACTACACCACCATGGCCAAGGTGGATGAGCTGGCCTGGTCCCTGGAACAGCTGCCAGGTGTCGAAGCGACCAACTCCATGGTGGCATTGGCCAAAGTTTTGAGCATGAGTTACAATGAAGGCAATTTCAAGTGGTATGAGCTCATCCCCAACCAGGCAGCCCTCGGCGGGGTGCAGACCCGTGCCCCGCGGGAGATGTTCAACCAACGGGGCGACCTGCTGACCCTCTATGTTTATCTCAAGGACCACAAAGCCGACACCCTCACCCAGGTGGTGAACCATGTGGCGGCTTTTGCCAAGGCGAACGATACGGCAACGGTCCATTTCCGGATGGCCGCCGGCAGCGCCGGCATCGAAGCCGCCACCAATATCGTCGTGAAGCAGAGCAGTTTGATCATGCTCTTTTGCGTTTATGGGGCGGTGCTGGTGCTGTGCTTCATCACCTTTCGCTCCTGGCGGGCGGTGGTGTGCGCGGTGCTGCCCCTGATGTTGACCTCGATCCTGTGCGAGGCGCTGATGGTGCGACTCGGGATCGGCGTAAAGGTGGCCACGCTGCCGGTTATCGCTCTGGGGGTTGGCATCGGCGTGGACTATGCCTTGTACGTTCTCAGCGTCATGATGACACTGATGAAACAGGGCAAGTCACTGGCCCAGGCCTATTATGAAGCCTTGCGGTTTACCGGTAAGGTGGTGGTTTTGATCGGGCTCACCCTCGCCCTGGGTGTGGGAACATGGGTGTTTTCTCCCATCAAATTTCAGGCCGACATGGGTATCCTGCTGGCGTTCATGTTCCTTTGGAATATGGTCGGAGCGCTGATCCTGCTGCCCGCCCTCGCCTATTTCCTGCTTCCCGGTTCACAGCAGGAAAAAGCCTTTGAGGCTAAAAAAGGAGCGTTATATGCCTGACAGCCGGCGAAGCTGCGGATTTACCGCCGCTTGCTTCGCGCTCAACTGTCGGCTGAGGCGGAATTCATCGCCCGGCGAATACGACGACAGCTCTATCGAATGCCGATGTCAACCATTTTAAATGACGTTCCGGCTTGAAAAAGGAGAACACCATGAAATTCATCCGCGTCAACATGACGAATAAGACAGTATCCACCGAGCCGGTACCCGCCCCATACGTCGGCCTGGGCGGCCGGGGCCTGACCTCAATCCTGGTCAGCACGGAAGTCCCGCCGACCTGCGATCCCCTGGGACCGGAAAACAAGCTGGTCTTCGCTCCGGGGTTGTTGAGCGGAACCCCCCTGGTCAACACCAGCCGCCTTTCCATAGGCGCTAAGAGTCCCCTCACCGGGACCATCAAAGAGAGCAATGTGGGTGGGACCGTTGGCGCGGCCCTGGGTCGTCTGGGAATTGCGGCCATCGTCATCGAGGGCCAGGCGAGCGAGGGCGACTACAGCCTGTTGACCATCGACAAAAACGGGAAGGCCGATCTTGCGGATGGCGTCGCCTACATCGGCATGCGAACGTATACCTGCGCGCAAGCGCTGCTAAAAACCTACGGGGAAAAAACATCCGTGACGTGCATCGGTACCGCCGGCGAGCTTAAAATGGCGCTGGCATCCATTCAGTCCTCCGACGTGGACGGCCGCCCCTGCAGGGCAGCAGGAAGGGGCGCAATGGGGGCGGTCATGGGGTCCAAAGGATTGAAGGCGCTGGTGGTGTCGACAGAAGGGGACAACGCCGATGCCATTGCCGATCCGGTTGCGTTCAAAGAAGCGGCACAAGGGGTTGTCAAGGCCATCAAGGCCGATCCCATGGCCAGCCAAATGGCGCCGGAGCTGGGCACTCCCGGATTGGTAGCACCGGTCAACGCCATGGGCGCCTTTCCCAGCTACAACGCCAGGAAGGGCGTACTGGAGGGCTGGGAAAATATCAGCGGAGAAGCCATGGCCAAAATGATCGAACAACGCGGCGGCAAAAGAAGACACATGGGCTGCGCCCAGTGCATTGTGCATTGCTCCAACGAATTCGTCGACGAAAGCGGCGGATTCGTCACCAGCTCCCTTGAATACGAGACCATCTGGGCCATGGGAGGAATGACCGGCGTGGCCGACCTGGACATCATCGCGGCGCTGGACCGCAAATGTGACGATATCGGCCTGGATACCATGGGCACGGGTGTGGCGGTGGCGGTGGCACTGGACTCGGGGTACGGTGAGTTCGGCGACGGGGAAAAGGTTCTCGCCATGGTTGAGGAGATCGGGGTGGGAACGGAATTCGGGCGTCTTTTGGGAAGCGGTCCGGTGGCGGTGGGAAAGCATTTCGGCAACCCTCGCGTGCCGGCCGTCAAAAACCAGAGCATCGCCGCCTACGACCCCCGGGCCATGCAGGGAAACGGTGTGACCTACGCCACCAGCCCCATGGGGGCGGATCACACAGCTGGAAACGCCGTGGGACTTTATTTGGAACAAAGGCTCGATCCGCTCGCCACAGAAGGCCAGATGGAAGCCTCCCGCCAACTTCAGATCGGCATGGCCTTCGTGGATTGCACGGGAATGTGTTTCATCGCTGCCGTCGCCCTGTTCGAGGGTGAAGGCGCCGAAGCCTTCTTAAAGGCCATCAACGCCCGCTGCGGAACCAACCTCGGTCCCGAAGGCGTACCAGCCCTTGGTATTCGGGTGATCCAGGCCGAACGGGATTTCAACCGGCGCGCCGGGTTTACTGAAAAAGACGATCGACTACCGGAGTTCTTCTACAAGGAACCACTGCCGCCGAACAACACGGTGTTCGCGATCACAGACGAAACGCTCGACGCCACTTTCGATTTATAGTCGGAGAAAAGCATGTTTGATCAACCCTTCATCACAGAAGAACACAGGATGGTGGCCGATCTCTATCGCAACTTCGTAAACAAGGAAATCATGCCGGTCAGACACCTGATCGATGATGACAAGGAGCACAAGCTCATAAAAATAATCCTGCAAGCGATGACGGACATTGGACATCAAAAAGCAGCCTTTCCTGCTGAATATGGAGGCTCTGACATGTCGTCGGCCCTCTCGGCGGCCATAATGCACGAGGAACTCGGAAGGGGAGACAGCGGCATCGGAACCGCTGCGACCGTTACGACTTGGGCCTTCATGCCGGCCATAACAGCCGGCAACAAAGCCGTTCTGGACCGCTTCGCACCGGACTTTTGCGGGACCGATTTGAAGATGGGATGTTTTGCCATGACCGAACCGGGCGGTTCTCACGGGGGTGGCGGGTGTGACATCGAGAATCTTACCCTGAAAGGGAAAAAAATAAGGACCTTCGCCAGACTGGAGGGCGATGAATGGGTCATCAACGGTCAAAAAATGTGGGCTTCCAACGCCGGTGACGCTGATGCCTATTGTGTCCTTTGCACCACAGACCCCAACCTTGGCGATGATGGTATTGCGCTGATCTATGTTCCGGCGGATGCAAAGGGTCTTTCGTTCGGTAAGGATGAGAACAAGGCGGGCATGCAGGGGGATCGGAATTGCCCCATGTATCTGGATGACGTGCGTGTGCCCAAGGCGTTTCGAGCCGCCGGGCCGGGCGTTGATGCCCAGCTGATGCACGGCAATGTGGTTGCGGCCCGTATTCTCACCGGCGCATTGGCCGTAGGAAGCGCCCAGGGGGCATTTGAAACGGTCTTGAAGTTCACCGAAGAGCGAATCGTGGCGGACCGGCCGGTACGGCAGCATTCCATCTGCGCCGGCATGCTGGCCGATATGGCCATCGGGATCGAAACAGCAAGAGCTTATTGTCTTAACGCAGCTTATATGTTCGATCACCCTGAAATTAACGGACCGCCATTCAGCGATGCCATGCTCTCAAGGGCGAGCATCGCCAAAGTCTACGCCGCCGACGTTGCCGTAATGGTCGCCAATAAAGCGATGGAACTGATGGGCTCTTATGGCTATGTCCGTGAATACAATGTCGAAAAATACTGGCGGGACTGTAAAATTATTCAGATGTGGGAAGGTGGCGGACAATTGGGCCGATTCGACGTTTGCCGTGGGTATTACGATTGTCAACTATGAATAGTACGTCATTTTAAGAAATTCCTATCGGTTCGGAAGGGAGAACAGTAAATGTCGATATCACTGTGGATCGCTATCGCTTATTTTCTTATTCTGAGTGCCGGCGTCAGTTTTTTTCTGAAAAGAAAAGTAAAGTCCGGCAGCGATTATCTGACCGGCAGCAGCGCATTGGCATGGCCCCTGGTGATGGCGGGTTTTGTGCTTGCGCCGTTAGGGGCCGGACACACCCTCCAGCTATGGCAATTTTCCGCTCAAATGGGGGCTTCCGTGCTGTGGTGGGGGATGATCGCCGGCGGTATCTTTGTGCCCCTCTTTTTGCTCTGGTTCGGGCCCTGGTTTCGCCGTCTGAATGTCCAGACCTTTCCGGACGGGATGGGCAAGATATTCGGCGAAGGCATCGGGTGGCTCATTTCCGCTGTGTTTCCCGCGCAACTCATCGGTATCTGCATTGCCGAAGTATTGGCCACCGCAACCGCCTTCTGGGCCCTGAGCGGTGAGGCGATTGCACTCAAGCCTTATTGCATTTATCTGGCGGTAGGGTTCACGATCCTTTATATTATTGTGGCCGGTCTGATGCAGGTGGCCTGGATGAACTTGATTAACGCCGTCATGCTGATTGCGGGTTCCTTCGCGGCGGTTTTCGGCATCGGATTCTGGCTGGCGGGACGCGGCGGTTGGGAATCCGTGTCTGATGTTTACACAAAAGCCGGCACGGTTTGGAAAACCAGCATTGTCCATTTCTCACCCGATGTCATCTTTATCGTTATTCTCCCCTGCCTGATCCTTCTGGTGTTCATGTGCAGCACCTCCCAGGCGCAGTACCAGCCCATGCTGCTGGCCAAATCCGAATCGGATATCCGGCGCGGTGTGTTCTTCGCCTCTTTCATCAACAGCATGGTCACCTACCCCTGGGTTATCCTGGGTCTGGTCGGCATGTCCATTCCTGCCATCGCCACGGCCGGCGCCATGCTGTCCGTTCCGAAATTGGCCATAGAGGCCCTTCCTCCCTGGATGGTGGGTATTCTGATGATATCCCTGCTGGCCGCGACACTTTCCACCACCGCCCAGCTGATATTGGCCTCATCCCACATGATTGTTCATGACATATTTAAACGCGCTGTCAATCCCGGAATGAGCGATAGGAGTTTTCTGATACTCTCCCGGGTGATGATTCTTGTCTGCGCCGTTCTGGTTATTATACCGGCCTTAAAATTGGAGATGGTGACTTCGGTTTTCTTCTGGACCTTCTCTTTTGGGATACCTGTATTCGGCGTCTATTTAATCGGGATGGTGTGGAAGGTCAGCAGGACGGCCGCATGGGTCACCATGCTGGCCGGTTACATGGCGAATTTCATTTGGACCTTCGCCACGCCGTCCTGGCTGCCGCAGTATCTGAGCCTCAACGTCTACCCGGTTACGATTGTTACGGTTCTATTCGGGGTTGTTCTGAACCTCGTTTTGCCCGGAGAACCGGGTTATTTGAAGCAGCTGAAAGCGGCTGAGCAAGAAGCGAGTGTAACGGTGTAAAGCAAACCCTAAACGATATTGGAAAAGGGAGTTGTAAAATGGCATGGCCTTGGAAAATTCTATTGTTTCAGATTTGTACGACGATGGGCCTGGCTCTGTTTTTCTACATTATTTGGAGACTGAGCCATCCCGGCCAAAAATGGTAGTATTGCAAACAGGAAAATGAGGGAGGCGAATTATGCCGATATTGGATGCTGCGATAGCGATCTATCTGTGCGGAATTATGTTTGTCCTGGGCCTTATCATCGTAATTGGATTATTTCGACAACGGGTGAAAAAATAGCGTGATCCCAATGTTGCCCGCTACACCCTTTCCAACGCAAAAAGGAGTATTCTATGGATACCTACCAGCTCTTTATTAAAGGAAAATGGGTGCCCGCTGTCAGCGGTGAAACCTTTGATGATATGAATCCCTATACCGGAGAATGCTACGCCAAGGTGGCAAAAGGGGATCTTGGCGATGTGGATAAAGCCATGGCGGCCGCCTTTGATGCAAGACGTCCCTGGTCCGGCACGCCGCCTTTGGAGCGGGAGAAGATATTATCCAAAGCCGCCGCTATTTTGGAGCAAAAAATGCTCGAGTTCTCCCAGGTCTTGATCCAGGAAGGCGGTGGCACAGTGGGCAAGACCATGTTTGAGATCTACCAGACCGCTGACCTGCTGCGAACGGCAGCCGCGGACAGCAAGCGCATTCTTGGCGATACCTTTCACACCGACCCCACCAAACTCTCTTTTACCACCCGCCGTCCCTGGGGCACGGTGGTGGCCATTTCCCCGTGGAATTTTCCGTTGATCCTGGCGATGTACAAAGTCGCTTACGGCCTAGCCGCCGGCAACACGGTGGTGCTGAAGCCGGCCAGCGAAACACCGGTTATCGGTTTGAAAATCGGAGAATTGTTTCAGGAAGCCGGATTGCTGCCGGGGGCCTTGAACGTGGTGACCGGACCCGGGCATATCATTGGCGACGCATTGATCAAGGATGAGCGCTGCTCCTATGTGGCCATCACCGGTGAAACCAAAACCGGCCTGCATGTCGCCAAGACGGCGGCTGCCCGGATGAAAAAATATACCCTCGAGTTAGGGGGTAAAAATCCGCTGATCGTTCTCTCGGATGTCGATATGGATTTCGCCGTGGACACCGCTGCTTTCAGCACATTCCTGCACCAGGGACAGATCTGCATGTCGGCCGGACGGGTCATCGTTGAAGAAAAGATCGTGGAAGAATTCTCCCGGAAACTGGCCGCTAAGGCAGCAGGATTGTCGGCCGGGGATCCCAGTGATCCTTCGACGGTGGTGGGACCTTTGATCAATGACGCCCAGGTAAAAAAGGTCGACCGCCTGGTGAAAGATGCAGTGGCCAAAGGCGCCGACCTGATCCAGGGGGGAAAATTCGACGGCCGTGTCTATCAGCCCACGGTTCTTGCAGGGATCAATCCCGCCATGCGGATCTATCACGAGGAGACCTTTGGGCCGGTCGCCTCGATCATCAGCGTAGCAGACGAAAAAGAAGCCCTGAAAGTGGCCAACGATACAGAATACGGGCTTTCCGCCGCCCTTGTCACCAATGACATTACCAAGGCACTCTACCTGGCCGACGGTCTGGAAGCCGGCATGGTCCACGTCAACAATGGGTCAATCGACGCGGACGCCCCCTGTCCCTTCGGAGGCTGCAAATCCAGTGGACAAGGAAGGGAAGGAGGACGCTACTCCCTTGAATCAATGACCCAGATTAAATGGGTGACCATTCAGAAGGGGCAAAAGCAGTATCCGTTCTAGAAAAAAATTTTCGAACAAAAACAAGAGATCCAGCACGCCAACGTTGCTGCCGGCAGCACATCGCCAAGACATAGTGCTTCAAATTCGGTTTGTAAGACATGACATCGCAGGCAGACCATGCTACTTTCAGAACGGGCAAAGTGCGATGAAGGCCGGCGATACGGCTGCGCACAGCGAACCTTTCATTTACGGCAGCGGAGATTGATTTCATGATTGAGGTGATACTGGATCCGGGGGGCCGGCGTGTCGACCTTTCACCCGGCCAAACATTGATGGATGCCGGCCGGCAAGCCAACGGGCACGGCCAGACAAGCATCGAAGCACCCTGCGGCGGAAAAGGCCACTGCGGCCAATGCCGGGTCATGGTCCGCAATGGTGCGGTCCCCCCTCCGAACAACACGGAAAAGGCTTTCATCACGCCCGCCGATCTGGACCGTGGCGTCCGGTTGGCTTGCCAATGCACCGTCCTGGAGCCTGTCCGCATAGAGATCCCCCCGGAATCCATGGGTGCTGTCCCCAATCTTCAGATTTCGGGCAGCGAGGTGCACGTCGACCTGGATCCACCGGTCCGGCGCCTGCCAATTCGTCTGCAGCCCACCACGCGACAATACCCTGTCCCATTGTGGCAACAGGTTGATGAACAGCTGACCGCGTTCCACGGGATCGAAAAAGTGAGCGTGGCGCCGCACCTGATCCAGGAGCATGATCCCATTGCCGACGACAAGACCGTGGCGGTCACTTTACGCGGTTGCGAGGTCGTCGGCCTCCATGCGGATGAGGGGGCACCCCCTGCTCTTCTCGGAATGGCCGTGGACCTGGGCACCACTAAAGTGGCCGGCTACTTGGTGGATCTGGAATCAGGAAAGCTCCTATCCACCGAAGGGGTGATGAACCCCCAGACGAGGCTGGGAGCCGACGTGATCAGCCGATTAACCCACGCAAGCGGGGATCCGCATGCTGCCGTCGAGCTCAGCCGCCTGGCCCGGGATTGCATCGGTCATCTCGCCAAGACCATGGCCCGCCGTTGCGGCGTTGCCGCATCCTGCATCGAGCAGGTTGTTATCGCGGCCAACACCGCCATGCACCACTTTCTGCTCCAGTGGCCAATCCGGCAGCTGGGCCAGTCTCCTTACTTGCCGGCCAGCTCCGCCCCTGTAATGATGCCCGCCCGGGAATTGGGTCTGGATGTCGGGCGGGATGCGGCGACCTACCTGCTGCCGCCCGTTGCCGGATTTGTCGGCGGCGACCATCTGGCCATGATTCTGGCCACAGGCATTGACAAAAACAAGGCTGTTACCCTGGGCCTGGATATCGGAACCAACACGGAACTGGTTTTGGCCTATGACGGCAAACTCTACTCCTGTTCGTGCGCTTCCGGGCCGGCCTTTGAGGGCGCCCAGATCCGGCAGGGCGTCCGGGCTGTACCGGGTGCGGTGTACGCGGTCCGCATGGACTCCGCCAGCCGCGTGATCCTGGAAACCATCGCCGGCAAACCCCCTGTAGGGCTGTGCGGATCCGGCGTCGTGGATGCGATAGCACAGCTGGCGCGCCATGGGATCATCAGCGCCTTGGGCGCATTGGACCGCAGACATCCGTTGGTGGAACTCGCCCCCTCCAGCGGTGAACCGCGCTTTTTGCTCTCCAAGCATCTGGGGGCCAAAAGCGGTCGTAAGCTAAGCTTGGGACAGAAGGACATCGCAGCCATCCAACTGGCCAAAGCCGCTGTGGGGGCCGGAACCTGCGCCCTGATGGCCACCGCCGGCATCGCGGCCGAAGATATCGAACAGGTCGTCATCGCCGGCGCCTTCGGCACCCACTTGAACCTGCAAAGCGCCATCGATATCGGACTGCTGCCCAAGCTGCCGGTGGAACGCTTTCACCAAGTGGGCAATGCCGCCGGGACAGGGGCAAGAATGGTGTTGGTATCGCAGACCGAACAGCAACGCGCCGAAACCCTGGGTCGACGGATCAATTACATCGAACTGGGTGGCAATTCCGATTTTCAGCGATGGTTCAGTCATTCCCTGAAATTTCCAAGGCTGGCGCCTTAAGGGATCAACCCATGCATCGTGATTCCAAATCGCTGGTCAGGCGCACCATCAATAGGCAAGCTGTTGACCGTATCCCCATAGGCGAGTTGTGCATCGACGATTCCCTGGTGGCCGCTTTTGCGGGAACCCCCCAGGTGGGTTTCGAGCAACGCCGGCAAGTGGCGGATCGTCTGGGACTGGATCTGATTTGCCTGGCGGCGGACTATGGCCCCCCCAACAACAAAGGCGCCCTGCCCTCAGCCGACGCCGTCGGTTTGGACGCCATCAATGCATGGGCCGGGAAGACCGACCTGTTCATTTTCGTGCTGATCGACGGCGGATTCGAATGGGGCGTAAAGATTTGGGGGTTCAGGCAGTTTCTGGTCATGGTGATGCGACAATCGGAAGATGTTCTGAACTTGATTCACCAAGTGGAAACCTTGAACCGGCGACTGATCCGGCGGGCAGCCCAGCTTGGCGCGAATGGCTTCGTCATTGCCGATGATGTCGCCTACCAGCGCGGCCTGCTGCTGTCGCCAGACCGGCTGAAGGCACAGTTTCTGCCCTCACTGGCCCGTCAGGCAGAAACGTGTCATGCTGCCGGACTGCCGGTGTTCTATCATTCCGACGGAAATATCAACGCCATCCTGGGGGATATTGTCGGCTGCGGTTTCGACGGGCTGCAAGGTATTGAGACGGCGGCCGGGATGGATCTGGCGGCGGTAAAGGCGGAATTTGGCCGACAGCTATGCTTCTGGGGCAACCTGGATCCGAACTGCCTGACCGCAGCATTGAGCGACGAGGACCTGGAAGCGAATGTTGGTGCTGTGCTCTCAAGCGGTACCCGGGACGGCGGCCTGATTTTCGGCACCAGCAGTGGACTTTTCAAGGGGATGCGGCCCCAGAGCATCGAACGGGCCTTCCAGTATGCCAAGCGGATCGGAAGTCGAAGAACAAACGACACCCCAAACGACTCATAGATGAACGGAGAAGACCATGCTCGATCTGAATCTCAAAGCAATGCTCGACAAGATGGCGGCCATCGGCGCCCCGGATTTCGGGGATCTGACGCCGGAAGCAGCGCGTCCGATGTACCGGCAAATCCTCACCGCCGGGGACCTGCCGCCTGCAGACGTGCAAACCGAAGATAAGCAGATACCCGGACCTGCAGCGCAGATCCCGGTACGCATCTACACGCCCCGCGGGGAGGCGTCCGGTATGCGGGGACTCGTCCTCTACTGCCACGGCGGGGGGTTTGTGCTCGGAGATCTTGAGACCTACGACGCCGTCTGCAGAACCATCTGCCAGGAGAGTGACTGCGTGGTGGTCTCAGTGGACTACCGCCTGGCGCCGGAGCATCCCTTTCCGGCGGCCGTGGAAGACTGCTTTGAAGCATTGAACTGGGTCAGCGTACATGCCGCCGAACTCGGCGGCGACAGCCAACGGATCGCCGTCTGCGGCGACAGCGCCGGGGGCAACCTGGCAGCGGTGCTGGCACTGCTGGCGCGGGAGAAGGGTCCTGCGATCCGCTATCAGGTGCTCATCTATCCGGTCACCACTGCGATGCCGGGGGACCTGCCCTCCCACGGCGCCTTCGGACAAGGCTACATCCTGAGTCTCAAGTCCATGCGGGCTTTCACCAATTGGTACTTCGGCACCCCGGGCCGGGCGCCCGACTTCCGGGGCGCACCGCTTTTGGCGGACGACTTCTCCGGCCTGCCGCCGGCGCTGATCCTGGTGGGGGGATACGACGCCCTGCGCGACGACGGTGTCACCTACGCCAAGCGCCTGATCCAAGCCGGAACATCGGCCACCCTGGTCACGTACACCGGGCTCTCACACGGCTTCATCAACATGGCGGCTATGCTGCCGGCGGGCCGCTTGGCCCTGAATCAGGTCTGCGCAGCCTTGCGCCTTGCCCTGGAATAGAGGTTGCTCCACAGTTGCATAAAAAAGATGGCAAAAGGCTTAAAATGCTTTATAAGCATTGAACAAACAGAGTATTGCGAATACATCCGAGCAATAAACCGTAAATACCCTTGAGGATCAGGTCCATTTAATGCCATCTTTTTTATGCAACTATGGAGGCTGGTAGCGATGTATCGAACCAAGTTGAAAGTCCGTTTCGGAGATATCGATCAGGCCGGTATTGTGTACTACCCGCGATTTCTACACTATTTTCATGTCTCCATGGAAGAATTCATCAGTCATGAACTGGGAACGGACTACCCCACCATGGTATTGAAGAGACATATCGGATTGCCCACCGTCCATCTGGAAACCGATTTCAGAAAACCGCTTCGCTATGGCGATATTTTCGAAGTGGCGGTGCGCGTCCTGTCCATCGGCAAAACCTCCATCAAATTCGGGTACACCGCCTATTTTGAGAATCAGGATATTGTCGCGCTGGAAGGCCATAACATCACCGTCTGCATGGATCTTCAGAAGAATCAAAAGCGAGAAATCCCCGGATGGCTCCGGGAGAAACTGGCCGCGTACCAGAAAAAATGCGAATCGGATTCGTCGCCGGCCGCCCTCTGACAGCATCCATCATTGTTTCTGACAAAGATCGCTATTGAGTCAAGCTGAAGCCCTCATCAAACCAGCCGGTTACGCCGCCGATCATCTTTTTTACAGGCCGCCCAAGTTGGCCAGGCGAATAGCAGCTTTATCAGCACCATTGCAATGTGGACCTGCGCAATAAACCACAAACAGCGTGTCCGGCGGATAGGCTTGGAGCGCATCTTCATTAATGCGGGCATGGGGCAGTCTGACCGCACCCTTTATATGGCCCCTTGCAAAGGCTTCCTCTCCACGGACATCCCGCAGAACAAAATCCATTCGATTGTTAGTGATCGCATGATGAACATCCCAACAATCGGTTTCGAATTCAAGCAAACTTTCAAAATGCTTCAAGGCGCTTGCAGCATCTGCAGCTGGTGGTCT
>JARRKU010000074.1:0-17604 GCA_037387725.1 Desulfobacteraceae bacterium | reverse complement strand
CGTCCGTTCTGACCGATAACCCATCATGGGAGCGGTTTACATCAACCCATCATGCAAGGGGGCGGGAAACGGATGTATGTATAGATTTGGTGCAATATTGATAGCTTGTCTGATTGGGGCGTGGATCTTTCCCCACATGGCGTCAGCTGAAAAGCCTGCCCATCCAAATGCCGCCATGGTCATCCATTTTAAAAGCGGAAAAGCCGTCCTCGGCGCCGATAATAAAGCGAGATTACGGCAATTTTTCCAAAAATATGAGATCGGGTCCAAAAGCAGGGTCTTCATCGTGGGATATACCGATGCCATCGGAGACAAGGTTCGCAACCACCGATTGTCCAGTGATCGCGCCCGGGCCATACGCCGTGAAATCATCAAATCCTTTCGGCTGGACGCCACTGTGGTCATGTCCATGGGAAAAGGGGAGGCAAGTCCCGTTGGGGATAACCGCAACGCCAAAGGGCGCGCGGCCAACCGCCGGGCCGAAATTTATCTGACCAACGCCCGGCTGCGCAAACCCAGACGTATTTACGGGCCGGGCGACCCCCATCTGAAAGAGATTCAGGCGCTGGTGCAAGAAGCGGAAACCCTGATCAAACAACGCCAACTGGGCGAAGCGGTCAGGAAGCTGAAGAAAGCCCGCGCATTGGGAGGAGACCACTACGCCGACTGGAATGCGACATACGGCATCGCCGGATTTTACGCCAATGCGCCCCAGGCCGAGGTCCATGCCCATCTGGCCACCGCTTTGCGGCTCGATCCTTATCATCACGTTGCCCGTGAGTACCTGAGCCGTCTAATTGCGGCTCGATCCTTATCATCACGTTGCCCGTGAGTACCTGAGCCGTCTAACGGCGCGTCAAAACGTTGCCCGCGGTACCGTGGACCGGCTTATGGGCGATACGGCCGGAAACGCCATTGCGGTCACCACTGTGGTTCAGGAGCATGAGTACCTGAAGCTCTTCAAGGTGATCCCCGTGGCCCACCGGAAAGTGGAGGGATTGCCGGTGGATGCGTGGAAGTGCCTGGATGAACAAGGGGGGGTGGTGACCTACTATTTCGACCATTCCCGGGTCTATGGATGGGCGTTTGCCAAACCTTCCGCCCTCGATGAGAAGGGAACTGCGCCCACTCATCCCCTCAAGCCGCTATCCCGAAAGACGGCACAGCCATTGTCCCTGACAAAAGCCTCTCCTGTCCGATCGGCATCCGATGATCAAGTAAAAGTGTGGGACGCCAGGGTCTTTGAATAGAAAAAACCGTGGCTTGGGGCCCGGTCGGTGTGGCTAAGGTATTGCACCTGTATCTCCGACTTGCTCGCGCGGCAGTGCAAAATAAAAGGCCGCGCCCTGATCCAGCTTGGCTTCAGCCCAAGTCCTGCCGCTGTGCCGGGCGATGATACGGCGCACATTGGCCAGCCCGATGCCCGTGCCCTCGAACTCCTGTGCGCGGTGCAAGCGCTGGAATGCACCGAATAGTTTGTCCGCATAGGCCATGTCGAACCCCACCCCGTTGTCGCGCACAAACACCACGGTTTCGGAGGTCTGGTCGGGCAGCGACCCGTTTTCGATGACGGCCTTTTCCCGTGAGCGGGTGAATTTCAACGCATTGGAAATCAAGTTTACCAGTACGACCCGTAGCATGGCTTTATCGCCTTTAACCGCAGGCAGAACGCTGATACGCCAATCGATCTTTCTTCCCGCGGTATCCGGATCGAATTCAAGCAGGATGTCGCGGACTAGCCGACCCAGGTCTAACTGTGGTGCTTTAACGGGATGGCGGCTCATCCGTGAGAAGTAGAGCAGATCGTCGATCAGTAGGCCCATGTTCTATGTCGCGTCAGAAATTGCGGTCATGAAATGCCGTCCCTGTTCATCGATTACCGCTGCTGTCTTTCTTGAAGCGGCTCGATAAAACCGTCGATCGCGGCAATTGAGCAGTTAATAAAAAAAGGGACACCTCTCTGACCGTAGCGAAGCATGCAATTGTGCCAAAAAGTTCTCACATGTATGGGGCATAAAAGGTGTCCAGTAAAATTATATTCAGGAATTGACTTACATTTAAGCCATATTTGCCTGGCCATCGCTAATGCTAATGACCAATGCATCATTGGCAATCGATACCCCAATGGCTTGCTCAATCGGCGCTCGACGATGCAACGCAACAGCAATGCTATCAAAAACCTTATTCAGAAAAAGTCAGGGTCTTGAAGGAGTATGAATAGAGGATGCAACGATAAGGTCTTCTACCTTTGGGGTCAGTTAGAAAATCGTTTGCCCTGCCATGTGTCCCGCGCTTCAAGGCGCTGCCGGATGAGGGCGACGTTTTCATTTTTCTCCAGCGCCCATTGCGGTGCCACCAGCTCATGCTTGTGGGGATCGCCGGTGAGCCGTTGAATCACCATCTGGTTGGGCAGCCGTTCCAGAACATCGCAAACCAGTTCGATATAGGTCTCCCGGTCCAAACAGCGATATCGCCCTTTGCGATAGAGCTGCTCCAGTACGGTCCCTTTTATCACGTAAAGCAGGTGGAGCTTGATGCCGTCGATGGGCAAACGGGCGATATAATCAGCCGTGGCCAGCATCTCTTTCCGGGTTTCGCCGGGCAGTCCCAGAATCATATGGGTACCGATCTTGATGCCCCTGCCGGCAGTGGCGTGTACGGCTTTTTCAAAGCAGGCCACGTCATGCCCGCGATTGATCCGTAACAACGTTGGATCATGGGCCGATTGCAGGCCGTATTCAACCCAGATCAGGTACTTTTCCGCATAGGATTGCAACAGGTCCAGAACCTTGCCGGAGATGCAGTCGGGGCGGGTGCCGATGGCCAGGCCAACGACATCAGGCACGGCCAGGGCCTCTTCATAGATCGCTTTCAGGGTTTCAAATGGAGCGTATGTATTGGTAAAAGATTGAAAATAAGCGATAAATTTCTTTGCTTTAAAGCGCTTAATCACCGGCGCCTTGCTTTTTTCCAACTGCTCGGTGACGGTGTATCCCTTGGCCAGGTTACCGGTGCCCGAACCCTTGACGTTGCAGAAGATGCACCCTTGGGTGTCGATGCTGCCGTCCCGGTTGGGGCAGGTCAGCCCGGCATCGATGGAAATCTTGTGAACCCGCCCGCCGTAGCGGTTCCTGAAATAGGTGTTTAAGTCGTAAAAGCGGTTTTGCATGATAAAAAGGGCTTATCGTTCATAGTTCATAGTTCAAAGTTCTTGGTTCCTGTAATATCGCCCGCCGGGAATATGAACCGGGTTCGTTAAGAGGCCATCTATGTGTATACCAAAAAGTTCAAGGCAGGCATATTAGGATTGACACCGTACGATTGCAAAGGTTTTTGATTTTTGCAAACTTTGAACTTTGAACTTTGAACTTTGAACTTTGAACCATCCCCATTGACCTTTAACAGGGACAACTATAATAAAAACCCTTTGGATGTAAGTAAAGGGCGAATCCATGACAGCGTATCTGAAATCATATGACATCATCGTGGTGGGGGGAGGCCACGCCGGGTGCGAAGCGGCCCTGGCCGCCGCGCGCATGGGATGCCACACCTTGCTGATGGCCATTGACCTGGACAAGATTGCGGCCATGCCGTGCAGCCCCTCCATCGGCGGAATGGCCAAGGGGCAATTGGTGCGGGAAGTGGACGCACTGGGCGGTGAGATGGCCAAAATTACCGATCGGACCGCCATTCAATATAAAATGCTCAACACCAAAAAGGGTCCGGCGGTCCAATCGTCCCGCACCCAGAACGATAAAAAGCGCTACCATATGGCCATGAAGGCGGTGATCGAGCGTCAGGCCAACCTGGACGTCAAACAGGCCATGGTGGAGAAACTGGTGGTGGAGGACCATAAGGTCGTCGGGCTGGAAGATAACACCGGATACGGCTATCAGGCCCGGGCGGTGGTTCTGGCCACCGGCACTTTTCTCCGCGGGCTGGTGCATATTGGCTTCAAATCCATCGAATCGGGACGCGCCGGAGAATTTGCCGCCTATGGCTTGGCGGAAAACCTGAACCAACTCGGTTTCGAACTGGGTCGCATGAAAACCGGGACACCGCCTCGCCTGGCGCGCAATTCCATCGACTTTTCCAAGTTCACGGCCCAGGCGGCGGAGGGCATTCAGCGTCCTTTCTCCTTTTCGAGCGATACCTTTCCGCTCCCCCAGATGACCAGTCATATCGGCTTCACCAGCGAGCGGGTGCATCGACTGGTGCGGGAAAACCTGCACCTCTCCGCCCTGCACGGCGGCGTCATCAAAGGGGTGCCGGCGCGGTACTGCCCTTCGTTCGAGGACAAGATTGTCCGTTTCCCCGACAAGGACCGCCACCAGGTGATTCTGGAACCGGAAGGGCTGGACACCGAAGAGATTTACGCCAGCGGCCTGGGCAACAGCCTGCCGTTGGAGGTGCAGATTCGTATGGTCCAATCGGTGGAGGGGTTGGAAACGGCTGAAATCATGCGGCCGGCCTATGCCATCGAATACGATTATGTCAACCCCATCCAGCTGAACCCCACCCTTGAGACCCGCAAGGTCGCCGGCCTCTACCTTGCCGGACAGATCAACGGCACCTCCGGTTATGAAGAGGCCGCCGCCCAGGGATTGTGGGCGGGCATCAATGCCGCCTGCGCCATCCAAAAACGTCCCATGTTCCTGCTCGACCGATCCCAGGCTTATATGGCCGTGATGGTGGACGACCTGGTCACCCGCGGCACCCGTGAACCCTACCGCATGTTCACCTCCCGGGCGGAATATCGCCTCATGTTGCGGGAAGACAATGCGGATCTGCGGCTCATGGAAATCGGGTGCGAACTGGGGCTGGTTTCCGCAGACACGGCCAGGGACGCGGCCGAGCGAAAGGCCCAAATCCGGGATGAGATTCAAAGGGTCAAGCAGACGGTCATAAAACCCCTGCCCGAAGTCAACACCTACCTTGAAGCCGAAGGCACCAATCCTCTGTCCAGCGGCGTCCACCTGGATCAGCTGGTCAAGCGGGCGGAACTGGGCTATGATGCCGTCGATGTCCTGGCCCCGGCACCGGACCCCATCGATCCGCGGGTGGCCCGGCAAGTGGAGATCGAAATCAAATACGAAGGATATATCAAGCGCCATCTGGCCGAAATCGAACGCTTCAAACACCTGGAAAAGATCCGGGTGCCTGACAATTTTGATTTTGACGGCGTCCACGGCCTCTCCAATGAGCTCAAGGAGAAGCTTTCCACCGTCCGACCGCTCTCCCTGGGCCAGGCCTCCCGTATCTCCGGCATCACGCCGGCCGCCATTTCAGTATTGATGGTGGCCCTCAAAGCCAACGGTTGAGGTGCGCACTGTGTCGTCGACCCGGCTCGAAGTGAAAAATTTCGGCATTCGTACAGCATCCGGCATTGATTTCCACCTTGCGCCGGGGCAGAGCATGGGACTTTCCGGTCCTTCCGGTGCCGGGAAAACCCTTTTGCTCAGGGCCCTGGCCGATCTGGATCCACACCAGGGCGAGATGTGGCTGGACGGTGTGGCCGCCGATGACATACCGGTGGACCAATGGCGGCGCCAGGTCGCACTGCTGCCTGCGGAAAGCGCCTGGTGGCATGACACGGTGGGGGCCCACTTCCGACTTCAGGACGAATCCTGGCTCTCCGATCTGGGGTTCGGGCCGGAGGTGATGACCTGGCAGATCAACCGCCTCTCCAGCGGAGAGCGCCAGCGCCTGTCCTTGTTGCGCCTGCTGGTGCTCCACCCCAAAGTGTTGCTGCTGGACGAACCCACCGCCAACCTGGATACAGACAGCACCGCCCTTGTCGAGGCACTGCTGCGGCAATATCGCAACGACCGGCAGCCCGCCATTGTCTGGGTCAGTCATAATCCTGCGCAGCTCCACCGGAATTGCGACCGCACTTGTCTGCTTCAAAACGGCGGATTTTCAACTGCAGACCCGATATCCGTGTCAGAGCGGGGAGCACCATGACCATCGTTGCCCTCACGCCCTTGGATTTGGCGATGGCTTCCGGGCTGATCGCCATGTTGGCCCTGCTTTCATGGCGGATGCGCCTCGGGCTTGGCCCCCGTTTGATCATTGCCGCGTTTAGAACCACCGTCCAGCTGCTTCTTATCGGGTTGGTCCTAAAGGCGCTGTTTACCCGTGTCCACCTGGGATGGATGGCGGCCATTGCGGCGGTCATGCTCCTGGTGGCCGGACGGGAGGTGATGGGACGTCAAAAGCGCAAGTTTTCCGGTTGGTGGGGGTTCGGAATGGGCACCCTTTCCATGTTCATCTCCTCCTTCTCCATTACGGTGCTGGCCCTGACGGTCATCATTTCTGTGGAACCCTGGTACACGCCCCAGTATGCTGTTCCGCTATTGGGCATGATGCTGGGCAACACAATGAACGGGATTTCCATCGGCCTTGACCGGCTCACCACCTCGGCTTGGGACCTGCGGGCCAAGATTGAAGGTCGCCTCATGCTTGGGTATACGTGGACCCGGGCCATCGCCGGAATCCGTCGTGAAAGCATCCGCAGTGGTTTGATCCCCATCATCAACTCCATGATGGCCGCCGGTCTGGTCAGTCTGCCGGGGATGATGACCGGTCAGATTCTGGGGGGCAATCCGCCAATGGAAGCTGTTAAGTATCAGATACTTATAATGTTTCTTATAGCCGGCGGCACTGGCATGGGAACCATGGCGGCGATATGGATGGGGTCCAGAAGACTTTTCGACGAACGGCAGCGGCTGCGGTTGGATCGGTTAAGGAAATAAACCACCTTGACACTTGGAGGCCCGCATATTATTTTTCAATCGAAATTTAAATTGCTTTCGGATGGTTATGAGATAACGCCGCTATAATACAGGAATCATGAGGTCACCTATCAATGTCAGCCACCGACTATTATAAAATCCTTGGTGTGGATAAGGGCGCCAGCGAAGCGGCGATCAAGAAAGCCTACCGCAAACTGGCCATGAAATATCATCCCGACCACACCAAAGGGGATAAACCTTCTGAAGAAAAGTTCAAGAAAATCAGTGAAGCCTATGCGGTATTGAGTGATCCGGAAAAGCGAAAACAATACGACACTTACGGTTCTGCAGACTTTCAGCAACGGTTCAGCCAGGAAGATATTTTTCGTAATTTTGATTTCAACGACATCTTTAAAGAGTTCGGTTTCCGGGGCGGCGGAGCGCCGACAGGGGACGGTGGCTTCCGGTTTACTTTTGGCGGTGGCAATCCGTTTGGCGGCCGCCAACAGCAACGACGCGCCGTTAAAGGAACGGACCTGGTCTATGAATTGCCGATCACCGTCCATGATGTCGCCCAGGGTTCCCAAAAGCAGATCTCCTTGCAGCACCAAGGCCGCACCGAAAATATCAGCGTCAAGATCCCCAAAGGCATGATCGACGGTAAAAAACTGCGCCTGTCTGGAAAAGGAGAGCCCAGCCCGTACGGCGGACCTGCCGGAGATTTGTACATTAAGGTGAAAATCGTTGAAGATCCGGTATTTAAGGTCGACGGTCACGACCTGGTTGTCTATCGTGAGATCAAATTGTCCCAGGCCCTTCTGGGGGCCCAGATTTCTGTTCCCACCCTCAAAGGTGGAGAGTTAAACCTGAAAATTCCACCCGGAACACGGCATAAAACCAAACTGCGCCTCGGCGGCCACGGTTTGCCCCGGATGAAAGGTGGGGGAACGGGGGATTTGTTTGTCGTTATTCTCATCGATATGCCGAAAAAATTGACCGAAGAGCAGAAAAATTTGGTGACGCAATTATCGGACGTTGGCCTGTAAGGAATTAAATTTATTGACAAGAGCGGCATCTTAATGTAGCTATCGAGTAAAGTAGGAAGTACTTGATCGGTCTTGTCATGCGATTCGTAAGGCCAAAACCAAGGCAAGGAGGCGGCATGGCGATCTCCATTGTCGGCAAAAAAGCTCCAGGACGACTAATTCTGTAATTAGACGATGCCTGAATTAATACCTGTTCTAGATAAAGATACCATCGCTCAGAAGGTCGCCGATGTCGCCCGGAAAATTTCTTCCGACTACCAAGATGCCAATTTGGTGCTTGTAGGCGTGCTCAAAGGTGCCTTTGTCTTTATGGCCGATTTGATCCGGCATCTCACCCTTGAAGAATTTTCTGTCGAATTTATACGCGTCGCCAGCTACGGCAGTGGAACGGAGTCGTCAGGAGAAATCCGTATGGTGATGGACCTCGATATCGACATTGCCGGCAAAGATGTCCTGGTTGTAGAAGATATCCTAGATACAGGGAGGACCGCGGCCTATCTCTATAAAACATTAAAGCAACGCGGACCGCGGACGATAAAACTGTGTACGATGATTGAAAAGATGGAGCGCAAGATAAACCATATTAAACCCGATTATGTCGGCCATCGGATAGACCGGGGGTTTATCGTTGGGTACGGACTCGATTATAACGAAGCGTATCGGAATCTGCCAGGGCTCTTTCATATCAATTTGTAACCCATTGAAGGTGTGCCATGTATATTACCTGTGAACAATGCAGCACCATTTTCCGTCTGGACGAGACTCTCCTGAAACCCAGTGGCTCCAAGGTGCGGTGCTCCCAATGCCGCTATGTCTTTGTGGCCAGCCCTCCAGTGCCCGAACCGGCCATTGCTGAGGAGTCTGGGATCGCTGCGGCCGTTGCCGGCACAGCTGGGATGCAGGAGGCCCAGGATACTTTTGACAAGGAACTGGAAGGCATCGATCTGGCCGAGTTGGATTCGATTCTGGAAAGCAACGATGCCATGGGAAATGGTGACGCTCTGGTCGATGCGCCGGAAGCAGCAGATGGCGATGAATTGGTTGAGTTCAATGAAGCCGATCTCGATCTTGATTTCGAGTCCGCCCTCGAGGAGGACGCCGGCGATGAATCGGTGCCAGGCGCAGCCGGCAAACCGACCGTACAAACCTCGGATGAAAAGCCGGCCTCGGCGGGCGACGAGCTCGATTTGGACATGGATTTCGAGCTGGATGACAGTGTTGAGGAATCGGTAGCAGCGATGGCTGATGCGCCAAGCGGTACAGCCGCTGATGAACTTGATCTCGACATGGACTTCGAGCTGGATGGTGAGCCGGAGGAAAACGAGGAACCGCTGGCGGCGGACGACGACCTTTCACTGGAAGAGGTTGAGTTGGGTGAGGATGTCGAATCGGCCCTCGATGAATTTGCGGACGTCTTGGGTGACGATGAAGGGGATGACAAAGCAGGTGCGCCAACGGCGGCAGACGATCTGCAGGAAGAAGCACCCGTGGCGGCATCCGATGCAGCGGAAACCGGGGCGGTGGCGGCGGACTCTCCGGGAGAGATCGATCTGGGCGATCTGGACACCCTGCTGGATACAGACGAAGAAGATGCCCCCATTACAGAACCGGTGGATGAGGATACCGAACTCACCCTGGCCGATGAGGATGAAATTGAAATGGAACTGGATGCAGATGCACCTGCCGCAGAAGAGACCGCAGCAGTTGCAGCGTCCGGTGAAGGCGACGATGATTTCGACCTGGCCAGCGGCCTCGATGATCTGCTGGATGACGAAACGCCGGAGGACGATGCCGGCGAAACAGAAGATGTAGAACTCTCCCTGGACGAAGAGCCAGAGCTGGATCTGAGCGACGATTCCGACAGCACCGTCGATGCCGAGATGGCAGAATCGGCGCCGCCTGATGATCAAGCCGAAGATGATCTGGATCTGGCCGGCCTCGATGATTTGCTGGAGGGCAACGATGAAGCGGCTGAGGCCGGCTCGGTTGACGAAGCGCTGTCGATGGATGAAGATATTGACATCGATCTGGAAGATATCGAGCTCGACCTAGACGAAGAAGCTGCACTGGAAGCGGAACCATCTGCTGAAACCGCCCCGGAAGATGAGGCGATTTCGATGGATGAAGACTTTGATATCGATCTGTCGGACATCGACCTGCCGGAGACGGATGCGGCTGACGAGGCAGAAGAGCTTGACCTCGACCTCGAAGAAGTGCCGGTGTCGGAGGCGGCGCCCGCTGAAGCCGCTTCGGAAGATGGGGCGATTTCGCTGGATGAAGACTTTGATATCGATCTGTCGGACATCGACCTGCCGGAGACGGACGCGGTTGACGAGGCAGAAGAGCTGGACCTCGACCTCGAAGAAGTACCGGTGTCGGAGGCGGCATCCGCTGAAGCCGCTTCGGAAGATGGGGCGATTTCGCTGGATGAAGACTTTGATATCGATCTGTCGGACATCGATCTGCCAGAGACGGATGCGGCTGACGAGGGAGAAGAGCTTGACCTCGAACTCGAAGAAGTGCCGGCCCCAGAAGCGGAACTTTCTGCTGGGGCACCTGCCCCGGAGGTTTCAAGAGACGAGTTTGATCTTTCGGACTTCGAATCGCTGTTGAGTGAAGACGACGCAGTGCCTGCTGAGGACAGTGAAGACGGGGGTTTGGAACTTGAGGATCTGGATGGATTGCTGGAAGGTGCGGAAATATCTGAAGCAGCGGCAGACGAGGACGACGGGCTGAGCATGGAGGATGATCTGGATCTGTCGCTGGACGAAGACCTGTCCCTCGATATGGATACCGAAGCGCCGGCAGCAACCGAAGAGACCACCGCGGATGGGGATGATTTCGATCTGTCCATGCTGGAACCCGACGCACTGGGCGATGAGCCGGACGAAGACCGGGAAACGCCGGATGAAGACACGGAGTTATCCCTAGATGATGATATGGAATTAGATGATGATATGGAATTGGCTATGGATGATGCGCCAGCGCCCCAGGCCGAATCCGACGCTGGTGATGGAGCGGATCTTGGGGAGATCGAAGACCTCGACTTCGAACTGGATGCCGAATTCGAAGACAAGCCGATTTTTCAGGCATCTGATGATGCGGAGGATGAGCAAGAGCAGGAGCTGGTATTGGAAGAACAGGAAGATTCATCCGATGCGGAACTGGATCTTACCGATATCGAAAAAATGCTCGAAGATGACACCATCGTGCCGGATGTAGCCGAGGCCGCGGAAGATAGCGATCTGGATCTGGGATCCGATGGCGCAGAAATATGGGCGGAGGACGCCGACGGCGACCTCGGACTGGGCAGCGATGAGATCGACCTCTCCGACATCGAGGATGCCGTCAACTCAGCGGACCATGAGGGAACGGATGAACTATTCGCCGACGGAGGAGAGGATGATCTTGAACTGGATCTCGAGATGGAGGCCGATGCACCGGCCCAGAAAGCGGATGCCGGATCCGAAGATGAATTGGATCTATCGGAATTAAACCTTTCCCTCGAAGAGGACAAGGGCGCTGTCGAAACCGAAACCATTGATGGTGGAGATATCCAGCTCGAGTTTCAGGTAGATACGGCAGATCCGGACGACCTGTCATCGCAGGCTGCCGAAACCGTTGACGCCGCTGAAGCCACCGCCGCAATGGCCGAAACAGCCGGGTTCTCCCTTGACGATGAGACCTTCTCAGAAGAAGACACCATCACCACCGAACTTGTCAAAGAGGTGACGGAAACCGAAGGAGGAAAGCCATCATCTGCGCCCAAGAAGAAGAAAAAGAGGAAAGGCGGTGCGGGCAAGCTGCTGATCATCCTGCTTGTGCTTGCTGCGCTTGGCGGGGGAGGATTCTACGGTTATGACTATGTGGTCAAGAATAACATTAATATCCCCTATCTGAGCGACTACATCAATCCCGAAGCAAAAGATCCCAGCGGGATCGTTAAGCTTGCGACATCGGACATTAACGGAAAGTTTGTCGAAAATACGGTAGCCGGCCGAATTTTCGCGGTTACCGGCATAGTCCGCAACGGCTACGATGTGCCGCGAAAGTTGATTCGTTTGCGGGGCAAGCTCTATATCAAGGGCAATCCGCAGCCCAAGACCATTGAGCATACTTTTGCCGGATTGATCGTAGCCGATCAGGAGCTTTCATCGAAAACAATGGCTGAGATTAAAAAACAGCTGAGCACAACCACGGGAAAAGACGCCGAGATTACCGTTGCGCCCGGAAAGACAGCGCCCTTTATGGTCGTATTTTCAGATTTGCCGCCGGATCTGGATCAATACGACATCGAACTGGTCAGTTCCATTAAGGCGCAATAAGCGCGGTTTTTCGGCTTGACTTGGGGTATCCAAGCTGTTAGGTATGCCGTTTGTCGCACGGGCCCAACGGCCCTGACCATGGCGATGTAGCTCAGCTGGTTAGAGCATGCGGCTCATATCCGCAGTGTCCGGGGTTCAAGTCCCTGCATCGCCACCACACCACAATCCAACTTAGTCCTGCTAAGTCGAAAAGGCCCAAAAAAACAGGGCCTTTTTCATTTAGTGCGTCCGACAGCGTCCACCAAAATCCATTGACATCCGGGGGTAACGGGGGGTAATTTTTAGCTAAGTTACCCCACGCCATAATTTGTTACCCCCAAAATCGAGGTGTGACCATGGCCCTGTCAGATACGAAGATCCGCAACGCAAAACCGAAAAGCATGCAATACAAACTATTCGATAGAGACGGCCTGTTCCTGATTGTCGCCCCTTCCGGCGGCAAGTGGTGGCGTTTCAAATACCGTTTTGGGGGTAAGGAGAAACTGCTCTCCCTTGGAACTTACCCCGAAGTGACTTTGGTCAAAGCCAGGGAGCGACGCAACATGGCAAGGACACAGGTCGCCGATGGTATCGATCCAAGCCAGATGCGCAAAGCCCAAAAGGCCGCAAAGGAGCAAGACCAAAACACCTTCGAGGTCATAGCCCGTGAATGGCATACCAAATTTACCCCCACATGGACGCCGGGGCATGCAAAAGCCATCCTGAGGCGTCTTGAACTGAATGCGTTCCCCTGGATGGGAAAACGGCCGATCATTGAAATCAAGGCCCCTGAGCTTCTTATGGTGCTTCGTCGGATCGAGTCGCGAGGCGCTCTGGAAAGCGCCCACCGAGTCAGAATTATATGCGGGCAGGTGTTCAGATATGCAGTCGCTACCGGTCGCGCTGAACGCGACCCATCGGCTGACCTCAAGGGAGCATTGCCCCCGGCACAATCAACACACCTGGCAGCAATCACCGATCCGAAAAAGGTCGGAGGCTTGCTGAGGTCCATAGACGGCTATGAAGGGTCTTTTGTGACCAAGTGCGCCCTGAAACTTGCCCCCTTGCTTTTTGTTCGCCCTGGTGAGCTTCGTCACATGGAATGGGCGGAAATCGATCTTGAAGCAGCAGAATGGAATATCCCCGGCGACAAGATGAAAACCGGTCACCCCCATCTCGTACCCCTGGCCCGGCAGGCTGTTCAAATCCTTCAGGAGATACAACCATTGACCGGTGCCGGCCGATACGTATTCCCAAGCCCAAGGACCGCCAAACGTCCAATGAGCAACAATGCCGTATTATCTGCCCTTCGGCGCATGGGGTTCGAAAAGGACGAAATGAGCGGCCATGGTTTCAGGGCAATGGCAAGGACTATCCTTGATGAAGTTCTGCAAGTACGCCCTGATTACATCGAACATCAGCTCGCACATGCTGTGAAAGACCCCCTTGGCCGGGCTTACAACAGAACCAAACACCTGAATGAGAGACGAGTGATGATGCAGCTTTGGGCAGATTATTTAGACGGCTTAAAGGCTGGTGCCAAAGTGTTGCCGCTCAAGCGAAAAGCATAAGATCATAGACGTCCCCATTATTTCCTTTATATTGTGTGGGCAACCGACCTCAGAAGAATTGGAAATAAAATCAGTCCCTGACACTGCAAACCAGCCAGGCAAAATCAGGGCAGCGGCGGCAGCGGCGCTAATTTTACCGATATTTCATGTTCCCCGTTTCCGGATCTGACATCCCATCGTCTGTTGATATCTTCAACAGATTGAATCATATATTGAATTTTTTCTTCAGCATCTTTTCCAAGGTCGTCGATATTAGCGGAAAAAAGGAGTTCTCCATTGAATTTTTCATTCCGCCTCTCATCCGACAGGTTATGAGACCCGCGGGCAGAGATGACTTCCTGCAGTTTTATTTCTCCATACCGGAGGACATCATCCAGGGTTTCTCCGGTGACAAGGACATGGTAATATTCTTCTCCTGTTTCATTTTCAAGACGGATTACCGTACTGTTCACCGGCCATTTTTCGATGACGACGGAACCATCACCATTGTCCGATTTTTCAAGGATAAGAAGCCCGGAGCACGCACTTCCCAAAGTCATATCAGCCAGCTCCAGGGGAAAATAATATCTGCCGTCCCGGTAAATCATCTGTGCATCCTGGGAAGGCATATAGGGCATGGGAATCTTTAATTCCTGCAGCAACTGCTTTCCGTCAGCGGTGAAGACCCTGATTTTTGATTCCCTTGGATTTATGAACAACAGGTTATTGCCGTCAAAACACACCCCCTCGGTCATGGTATCTTTTTCAAAACCCGACGGCTCGTCGACAAGGATCTCTCCGGAACCGGCGTCAAGCACGACCATCTGACCCTGGGCAGCGAGACAGACCCTGTCGTCCACCAGCACACAAGCAGAAATATCATTTTCCAGGACTCTGCTCCAGAGAATATCACCGGAGTTTTTTGCCAGTGACAGGATTTCACCATTGCACCGGTTGTCATCTGAGCCGATATTAACAATAACCGAATCTTTATAAGGCATCGGCATAGCCAACGGGGATGTTGAATAATTGACTTTTCCTTTATCCCGTTCCCATATTTTATTTAATTGAGAATCAAAACATTCAATTTTTTCATATATGTCATTTGTGTAAATAAACCCGTCATAAACTGAGAAATTATATATGGGTGCATTTTCAATGGTATATGTTTCAGAATTTTCCAAATTTTTAGCGCTGAAGGCTATGTTTTCACTACGACAATTTAGCACAACGGCAAGGTTATCCACGATTTCAGAATCACTGATTGGAAAATCATCCATCACTCCCAGAATTTGTTCCCTGTCATCAAAACCCCTTAATTCATCATGAAATTTTTCTTCTCCGGACCCAGTTTTTTCCATGAGACAAATCCAGAATCCCTGCTCACAAAAATTACCGGAAAATAATTTATTGTTCTCAAAAAACTTGTGAACACCCCTCTTGTCAATCGTCCAGATCCTGTTCCCTTCCTGGAAGAACATTGTGTTTTTAAATTTTTGAACACGATAAACCGGCTTTGGAAATTCCAATATTCTGCCTTTCAACATACCTCTCCTTTTCATCAAGCTTTAGGTAGAATCTCGACAAAGCTTTGCAGTCCGGTGTTCAATTCTGTCCTGAAACGACTCCACATAGCTCGCCCGGCAGGTGAATCAAAATTTACTTTTAAAGCTTTACCAAACCGGTCCTTATTTTTATCAAACGCCTCCATGATGTATCCTCTGATCTTGGCGGCATCTGTATTCCTTGAATCAAACGCCCATCGGATAGATTTGTAATCTTTATTTTTATTCATATACAAAATATATTTGAATAATTGATCCTGCTGTAACTCACCTTGAATCAATTTGCCGGACATACTGTCGTTCAGGTATTGCCTGATATGATCCGGTGACCAGGCTTTTGCATCAAAGAAAATATCTTTGCCGCCGATTTCAATGATGACATCATCAATCCGCTTGAATTCAAGATTACCGATCTTAAACACACGGTCAAGTTCAATCCCTTTTATAATCCCCTTGGGCTCCATTTTTTTAACGTATTGTAAAATCAAAGTCAAATGGTGTACCGCCCCCTGGGATTTGTAAAATGTCTTGTAATCGGGGGAAGTAATCGGGGGACACCATAATCGGGTAATCGGGGGACACCATACCTATTTATTGACTTTTCCCCTGACTTTTATAAATAAGCGGGTATGCCAAGAATCGCCAGGGTAGTTGCGCCAGGATATTCCCACCACATCACCCAGAGAGGAAATCGGCGTCAGGCGACGTTTTTTTCGGATGATGATTATGTGGCGTATATAGACTTGATGGCCGAGTGGTGTTCACATTATGGCGTAGTGGTGTGGGCATACTGCCTAATGCCTAACCACGTCCATCTTGTATGTGTGCCCCCAGAAAAAGACAGTCTTCACCTTGCCATTGGAGAGGCGCATCGGCGATATACGCGGATGATTAATTTCCGGCAAGGCTGGCGTGGTCATCTGTGGCAAGGGCGTTTTGCCTCATATGTGATGGATGAGAGATATCTTCTGGCGTGCGTCAGATATGTGGAGAACAACCCGGTTCGCGCCAAATTATCAACACGCGCAGAAAGATGGAGATGGAGCAGCGCGGCAGCGCATATATCGGGAAAGGATGATCGGCTGGTGACGGTCAAACCCATGCTGCGGCTGGTGAAAAAGAAGTGGGAGGTTTTTTTGAGCTCTCCCGTAACAGAGGATGAAATCAGCGACATGCGCCAGCATGAACGTACCGGGCGCCCGCTTTGTGCGCCATTGTTTCTTGATCAACTTGAAGTGCTTTTGAACCGACAGTTGAAACCAAAGAAGGCAGGCAGAAAGCCAAGAAAGAATAAATAGGTATGGTGTCCCCTGATTTGACACCCGAGCCTTTGCCGGGCTCCATCTTGAAAATTGAGAGCGCGCCCCATGACTGGTTGTTTCCGCGTGTATCCGCCGTCGTGCATCATGGTGGTGCAGGCACAACAGCAGCTGGTCTTCGGGCGGGCAAGCCGTCTGTGATCGTGCCGTTCTTCGGGGATCAGCACTTTTGGGGACGACATGTTCATTTGCTGGGGGCGAGCCCCAAGCCCATCCCTCAGAAAAAACTTACTGCAGATAAACTGGCCACTGCCATCAAGGAAACAATATCGAATCCCGACATACAGAGAAAAGCAGAAGATATTGGTGAAAAGATTCGCCAGGAAGATGGGATTGGAAGTGCGGTAACTGTTATTGAGGAAATTATTCGGAACTTCCATTCACATTTCGCGGACGAAACTTGCTCTTGAACCGGCCTATTGCAGAACCTCGGGCCAGTTCTTATCTGCTTTTTCGATATAGCCGGGAATATCCTGCATCCATTTATCCTGGACGCTGCGGTTGTAATTCAGATAGAGCTTGTCATTTACGATTTTCCAGCCATTGACTGGATCGATATCGGCGGTGGAACCCAACGCCACGGCATACGCTCAGTAGCCGCCATACTGAGGCGCGTAGCGCTCGGGGTCGGCCTTGAATGCCTGCAAATGTTTGAAATTGACGAATCGCCATATGGCCTTTTGCCATACGTGGGTGTATTCATCGGTTCCCCTGGCGGGCTGGCCCAAGGTAAAATAGGCTACCACATCATAGCCCTTCACCGCCCAACCGTTCTTGTCTTTATTGATGGGATGTTTGGCCCAGGCCGCGTGCGCCGCAAGCAGCAGAACAAGCAGCACGGCCGCCAGTGCACAGATGAGGCGTTGATAGTATTTTCGCATCGGCCACCTCCTTTTTTTATGACTATAAGGCCTCTTGAGTCTGTTGTCATCTTTATCCATACGGGGTTAATGCGGGCGGGCGGAAGGGAGCGCGGCCGCTGCGCAGGGGAAAAGATTTCTTGACACCTGAGACGACCGGTCATGATGATGCTTCAGTACTACCGAGTACTACCGGGACGCCCTTAACTTATAACCTGAATTTTGC
>JARRKU010000073.1:0-58540 GCA_037387725.1 Desulfobacteraceae bacterium | reverse complement strand
CGCCATCCATCCACTGGTTTTCGGCTCTGAATTTGAATTTTGCGATGACCGGCGCCGCCTTGACGGCGTTGATCGTGCCAAACAATTCGTCCACATTGACCCCGTTTACCGTATGCGTTCTCTCTTTTGTTTGTGTTTGTTGTTCCATTGGACTGTCTCCTTAAGGGTAGATGTTCATGGTTTCATTTTGTTCCTTGCTGCTGATCATCAGTAAATCAGGATACGTGCCAACTTTCATGGATAGCGTTTTAAGATGAAATAACAGGTATATATGTTATTCTATGCGGATTTGGGAGAAGAAACGAAATCTCGTGATTCACGGATTTTCGTGAGCCTTGCTGCCGAGATCCCGGTAAAATCGTGTGGAGGGCTAAAGTAAGGGACGGGCGCCATCGATTGCGGCATTGCGGAACGCCGGATCTGGATTCTTGATTATTTACAAGGCGCTATCCCGGCCGTTCGATTCCCATCGCTTTCATCCGGGATTGGAGGGTGCTGCGCTCCAATTCCAGCATCTGGTTTGCTGTCAGGACTTTGCCAGTCTGCAGCGTCTCCGTCGCATCATCGGGTTTCTCTGCTTCAGGCAAGGCCTGCGGCAAGGCGTAATCGAGATTCAAGTTGCCGTGCCGGGCGGTTATGACCCCCCGTTCAATCACGTTCTGCAGTTCACGGACGTTTCCCGGCCAGTGATAGCTTTTCAGACGATCCAGTATTTCAGGATTAATGGCGGCGATTTGCTTGCCCATTTTCCGGGCATACTTTTCAATGAAGTGATCGGCCAGCGACCCGATGTCATCCACCCGCTGCCGCAATGGCGGAATCGAAATCGGAAAAACACTCAACCGATAATACAGGTCTGTGCGGAATGTTCCCTGCTGAACGGACTGTGAAAGATCGCGATTCGTTGCCGCGATCACGCGTACGTCCACACGATGGTTGCGGGAACCGCCCACCGGCGTGAATTCTCCTTCCTGAAGCACACGAAGCAGTTTGGACTGCATTTCAAGGCTCAGTTCTCCCACTTCGTCCAGAAAAATCGTACCACCATCCGCGAGGCTGAACCGGCCTTCCCGGCGTTGCGTCGCCCCGGTAAAGGCACCCTTTTCATGGCCGAAGAATTCGCTTTCCATCAGCGCTTCGGGGATGGCTGCGCAGTTGACCATGATCATGGGACGATCCTTGCGGCGGCTGGCAGCATGGATGGCCCGTGTGATCAGTTCCTTGCCCGTTCCGGTTTCGCCGTACACAAGGACCGTGGAATCGGTGGGGGCGACTTCGGCGACCAGCGCCAGAATGCGACGAAGCGGCGGGCTCTTACCGATGATATGACCGTGATCGTAAATGGCGCGAATTTCATCGCGGAGATAATGGGTCTCTACCTTCAGCGATGCGATGGCCTTCTCGGCTGCGTAGCGTTCGTTGACGTCTCGTAAAATCAATACATAGCAATCGGCATCTTTTACTTCCATCAGCGACAGGGTGGCTTCGGTGCGAATTTTTTCCCTGTGAGAATTTACCACCTGCAGCCCATTGGGAATCCAGATGCTGCGTTTTCCTTCAGGACGTGTTTCGAGCTTTTGGACAATCCCGGTCATCCGATGGAAATCTTTTTTTCCCAGAAAGCGCTCGAAATTTCGACCTTCCGGTTGGGTCGACCCACCCAACAGACGATGCGCCGAAGGGTTGGTCATGATGATGCGAAAGTCCCGGTCCAGTTCCACAATGGCGTCCATTGCGCCATCAAAAACACTTCGCAGTTTTTCCTCCCGATCGCGCAATTTCGCCTCAGCCTCCAGACGCAGCAGTTCAGCAGTCGCTCGGGCGGCGAAAATGCGAAACAACGTCAGATTGCGAAATGAATCGGGCATCGGCTTTGTGTCCAGGACAGCGATATTTCCCAGGACGATGTCATCTGGACCGATCAAAGGATAGCCCATGTAGCTGACCGCCCCAACCTTTGGCAAATCCGGATCTCCGGGAAACAGTTCGACAACGTTTTCCGGTATATGCACGAAATTCTTTTGCCGTATCGCAGCCTCACAAGGGGTTCCCGGCACGCTGTATTCATAGTGCTCGACATAGTCGCCGCCCAGCCAAAACGCCAATGCCCGCAAACGATTTTCCGCAGGCATAAATTCCGTTACCCAAGCGCCATGGGTACCCAGCGCCTGGCTGAGGTTTTTCACCAGGGCTCGAAAAAACGGCGTACCGGTCTCGGCTGCCGTTCCATCCGATATGGTTCGCAGCAGGGAATCATCGTTTGGATGATTCGGTTCAGGGGCCACTGAGCTAAACCTCCAATGGTGGGATTGAGGGATCAGGCAACCGGCTTTTCCTTTTGCGATAGATAACCTCTGGGCCCGTATCGCGAAACCGGCGGATTGATTTTGTTCCCCGCCGCCTTGGAAATTATATACAGGTTCAGGCAGAGGGTCGAAATAGTCCTCGCTATCGAAAAACGGCAGGTGTGCGCGTTAGTTGGTTAATCCTTCCGAGTAAGCCTTGATAAACGCTTCGGTCATTTTGAAAGCTTCGTCATCCGGAAACTGGCTGGGGGGGTGCTTGCAGAAATAGGCGGACGGCGCTTCGAGCACCCCCCCGATCTTTTGATCCAGCGCCAACTTAGCGCATCGTATTGTGTCGATGGCCACGCCGGCCGAGTTGGGCGAGTCCTGAACCGACAGGCGCAATTCAAGATCGATGGGGACGTCGCCGAACATCTTGCCCTCCATCCTGATGAAGCAGACCTTGTTGTCATTTTGCCATGGGACATAATCGCTGGGGCCGATGTGGATGTTCTCGTCATCCAGTCGCTGGGCCGTAACCGATTGGACTGCCTCGGTTTTCGATTTTTTCTTCGAGGAGAGTCGCTTGCGGTTGAGCATGTTGAGAAAGTCCGTATTGCCACCGGTGTTGAGCTGATAGGTGCGCTCAAGCTGCACGCCCCGCTTTTTGAAAAGGTCGGTCAGCACGCGATGGGTGATGGTGGCCCCCAATTGGGACTTGATATCATCTCCGATAAGGGGAATCTTTTTTAAGGCAAACTTCTTGGCCCATTCGATGTCGCTGGCAATAAATACCGGAATATTGTTGATGAAGGCGGTCCCGGCATCCAGGGCGCATTGGGCATAGAAGCGCGTGGCCTCTTCAGAACCGACCGGAAGGTAGTTGAGCAGAATCTCCGCCCGGCTGGCTTTCAGGATGCGAATCACAGTCTCCTGATCCGATTCAGGCAGATCGGCGGGCATGAATGTACGGTCTTCCGCGTAATCGCGCATATGGCCGGAGACGCCGTCCAGGATGCGGCCCATCTGGACGATGGTGCCCGAATCAGGAATTTGCTCGCAGAATACCTCGGTGCAATTGGGCGGTGCGAAAATAGCCCGGTTGACATCCTGTCCCACCTTGCGCCGGTCGATATCAAATGCCGCCACGACCTCGATGTCTTCCGGCCGGTAGCCGCCGATGGACCAGTGCATCAGCCCGACAGCCCGTTCTGGACCTTTGTTTTTGTAATAGTGAATTCCCTGAATCAGCGCACTGGCACAATTGCCCACTCCCACAACTGCTATCTTAATTGGGTGCATTGTCTTTCCCAATCTATACTGAAGGTCTCAACCCATCTAAGGTTTTTATTCCGGTAAAGGGCTGTACCGCGCCTGGTCGGTATTCTCCGGGCAACGATCAGAGGCATTGAGCCCTTATGTTCCTGTCGTTTTTCCGCCCATGCCCTGGTACCGATGCATAGGCCGTATGACATGGCTGACAACTGCAAGCATCTATACTATACAGCGATTTTGTTTAATTGCAACCGGTTGTAACCTCAGTATCGATCCCGGCGGCAGATGCGGCCCAGCAGACACGGTCGCCCGTATGGAAGCATAGGACCATGGGAATAAGGATTTGACATAAGTTCCTATTAAAACTTATGTTATATACATCTTGGCGTTCTGCCGGACCATTCCACATAAAATCGGGAGGAGGAGAGAGGTGACAAAAGCAGCCAAAAAGGGCAAGCACAAGACCGCAAACCATCCTGCTCAAAACAAGGGCAATCCCAATTCCGGGGATGTGGCAAATCCAACAGATGCGATCCAAGCCTCTGCAGCAGAAATCGACAAAATTCGAGATATTCTATTTGGAAGCCAGATGGCCGCCGTAGAGGGTCGCTTTATGCAACTGGAAAAACGACTCAACGCGCAGATTGAAGCATTGGGTCAGCAGACGACAAACCATTTCAAAGAGATGGAAACCTTGATCCATAAGCAGGATGAAGCACTTACCGGACGACTCGATAGCGAGCAGTCCGAACGCAGCCAAGGCACCGAGGCGTTGAACCAGGAGATCCATGACGCCAAAGAGGCGATAGGCAAGGCCATCGATGCCCAAGCCAAACAGCAGTCCAAGGATATGAAGCGTGTCAACCAGCAGCTCAAGGAACTGTCCAGCGACCTCTCGGACGAGATACACATCCAGCAAGTAGAAGCGGCCAAGAATCTGGAAACGGCCGTCCAGCAGCTGGATGAAGACAAACTAGCCCGGAAAGTGTTGTCTCAGCTTCTGGTGGAGATGGCCGATCGCTTATCTGATCCGTCCGGGTAGACCCCAAGTTGCATAAAGGGGTAGATAAACCGACTGAGAAACGACACTTAGAGCGATGAGCGATTCACCCCGAAATAGCGAAACAGTTTCGGAAGATGGCTTTCACAGGGATCCGGAGGAGGACATCTCCGAACTGCGGAATTTGATTTTAGGCCCTGCCAGCCAAAGGTTGGACAAGGTGCAACTGCGCCTGGACGATCCGGATCACCGCGCCGAAGACATCAGCCGGATCCTGCCGCGAGCCGTCACCCTGAGCTCCGATCGCAGCGATGACCTGGCATCAGCCCTGTCACCCATCACAGAACAGGCCATACGGTCCTCCATCAAAAAGGATCGCCAGATATTCGTCGACGTGCTTTTCCCGGTCATGGGGCCGGCCATCCGCAAGGCCATCGCCGCCACCCTTCAAGGGCTGATTCAGAACTTCAATCAGATTCTGGACCACAGCCTCTCTATCAAAGGGCTGCGATGGCGTCTGGAGGCGCTGAGGACGCGGCGACCTTTTGCCGAAGTCGTCCTTTTGCATACCCTGGTCTACCAGGTGGAGCAGGTGTTTCTGATCCACCGTGAATCCGGCCTGCTCATCGAACATGTGGTGGCCAAGACCGCCGCCCCCCAAGACCCAGACCTGGTATCCGGCATGTTGACGGCCATCAAGGATTTTGTTCAGGACTCTTTTGGCGCGGCCCAGGAGGACACCCTGGATACATTTCAGGTAGGTGATCGAAAGGTGTGGATCGAGCACGGGGCCCATGCCATGCTCGCGCTGGTCATCAGCGGCAACCCATCGATTCATCTGCGTGAGATGATGCGGGATGTCCTAGATGAGATTCACATCAACCATTCCGAGGACCTGTTTTCCTTTGACGGTGATACGGTTTCTTTTGCACAGGCCCGGCCCATCCTGAAGGGGTTGCTCCAGGTTCAGTTCAAAGTCAATGAGCGTCGCCGGCCGTTCAAGGGGTGGATCTTGGTGGGCATTGGATTGCTGCTTGCCTGCTGGGGACTTGTACATTGGATGGTGCAAAAGCACAAATGGTCGCAATTTATCGATATGCTGCACGCCCAGCCCGGTATTGTCCTTACCGAAATCAAGACAGAGGACGGCAAGCACCACCTGTACGGGCTGCGTGATCCCTTTGCACCGCAATCTGCGCAATTGATTGAGGCGGCCGACATCTCATCCGATACCGTTGAATTTCACTGGGAGCCGTACCAGTCCGCCTATCCGGATTATACCCAGTTGCGATTTAAGAAACTCTTCAAACCACCGGCATCCGTTGACCTGGCCTTTGATGGACAAACCATGCGGGCAACCGGATCGGCCCTCTACCAGTGGCTGTCGGACACCCGTCGCATGGCGCGCCTTATTCCCTGGATCGATGAATATGACGATTACGATGTGGTGGTCATCGATACCTTCCTCAACAAACCCGATTCCGTCAAGCTGATGCAGCAGGGGCGGACCCTGCATGCTTCGGGAAGCGCTCCTCGACGCTGGATTGCCGAGACGCGTGTCGCGGTTCGGTCTCTATCCGGCATCAAAAATTACGATGACACTCAATTGGTAGACGCCGATCAGCAGGAGTGGGATGCGTTGGCCAAAGAAGTCAATGCAGCCGCTTTTTATTTCGAATCCGGGCGTGCTGTGTTGATGCCCGGTCAGGAGAATAATCTGCAAGTGTTCATTAAAACGGTAAAGCGATTGATCGCTTTGTCTGATCTGCTGAACCGTCCCATCAAAATCGAGGTAAAGGGGCATGCCGACCGAACCGGGAATGAAGCGTACAACGAGGTCATCAGCCGACGCCGTGCAAAATCCTTTGTCGACCTTTTGGCAGTCGCTCAGATTGACCGCACCTTCTTTTCTTTGCGTGCAGCCGGCTCCCAGGAACTCACCCAGCCCGAGATCAATGAAAAGAACCGCACCTTAAACCGCCGCGTGGTGTTCAAGGTGCTTTTATCTGCTCCCTGAATCTCTATGTGTTGTTAATGCATTGAAATAATATGTATAATCGATCTGATCGGGCTGAAATGGCATGGCCGTTGCACCGCAATGGCAATATCTGATCATCGGGCGACAAATCGATTTTTCTAAAGTTGTCGAATAGAGCGACGATATCCATTACAGGAGGTGGTCTCCAATGGTTGACATCATGATAGGAGGCGCCATTCCGCCGGTGCAAAACAACCCGAACAATCGCGACAAGTCCCGCCGGCAGGCGCTGAAGAAAAACAAGGTGAAAGATCGCCGCAAAGCCAAGATGGATCGCCGCAAGAGCGCCCGCAGCGGGGTAGTGGTTACCCTTTCGAAGTATCCGGATCGGCGAAGCGGATCGGAACGCCGAAGGCGGCAGGGCTAAATTCCAGTGGTCTATAGCTGCCAGGCTCATTGGATTTTACTGATTTGAGTTGCATTGATCCCTCATTTACGTGCTCACCTAAAATACTGCTGATAGAAGAATACGCGTTGACACTGCATCGCTAAAGCACAGGAAGCTTGCTTTCCCTGATCTAGAATACGCTCAATTGGAAGCGGTTTTGAATCTCTTCTATTGGGGAGGGTCGTGCTGCGCCATCTTTTGGTGCAAGCGATCGGCCCTGAGACAGAAAGCTTCCAGCTTGGCGACCGTCTGCTGGGAGAGGGGAGAGCCATCGCTTTCGATGGCCAGAAACGGCAGGTCGTCCCATTCGGATAAGACGGCATCCAAATGGCGGTCATTGGGCGCCTTGGCCAGTTTATCTTCCCGGCACATGGTTTCCATCAATATGGATTCGGAGATCCGGTTGGGCATGCAGCCAAAAGGGCCAATGGCAATCGCTCCGCAGGTTTCAGTGGCTACTTCCCTCATGGCACTGCCCACCGTCAATACCGCTTCACCGCTTAAATGGGGGGATAAATGGGCTTGTGCCGTGCTGATGATGGCATCGATGTTGACCGGTGTGGCATGAACCAATTGCGACGCGGAGAGGATTTTCTTGATGCGTCGTTCGTCTTCGCGCATGACAAACGATTTGATGTGCTGTTTCAGCCGCTGTCGCAGGTTTTTTTGTTCAGCCTCGACGGCCAGTCCTTTGGCGATGAGGTAGTCGGTGTACAGGATCCACTCGGCCACGGGGGCGCAGACGGTGGCAAATCCCTTGGTGGCAAGATATTCGGTGATATATTGTCGGGAGAGCCCATCCCGCCGGACAAAGATTTCGCCGGCCAGGGTAATGCGCGGGACATCGCGCATTAGCCGCTTGAGCGGTACTTGCCCTAGTTGCGCTGCCGTCGTCTTAAGCGCTGCTCTCAAATCCTTCCATTTTCCCTTTTCTATGGCCTGGAGGACTTTTCGGTATTGGTCATGGAATACAGCCAAGGCATCAGAAACGTTTTCGGCGCTGGCTAACAACATCGCACGGATATCTTCCATTACATCTGCCGTGACGACGGCCCGCCATGCTCTTCTGTGGATGTCAGCCGGTAACCCGTCGTAGCCGACATCCGAGGACAAGGAGAGGAAGGTGACGTTGGGGATTTTCAGCTTTTGAATCAATTCCCGCATGAAGATATGGTATTGGCCGAATCGGCAAGGGCCCGACCCGTTGGGCATGAAATACACCACGACCTCATCGGAGGTTTGTACCGTGCGAACGTAATTCAGCAAGCCGCCCGTTGTCAGGATCAATGGCAGGCATTCCTTGCAGGAGGTATGTCCCCGGCCGATTTTCAAAATGGCCTCATCGCTGGGTGGCAGCGCCTTGGCGTTTATACCGGCGCTGGAAAATGATGCGGCCAAAGCATCGGTTCCGATCTCGCCCATGGAGGGAAACAACAGGGTGACGTCGGGGGAAGTCAATGACAATTGTCTCCCATCTGACGCACGAACGGTCACCGCCCCTTGTTCAATAGCGGCGGTTGCCGGTCGGTAGGTGGGCGGGGCGACGGCGGCCGGTCTTTTGCTGTCGATCATACGATGGGCTTTTACGATATCGAGAAATGCATCGATGCGGGTTTCGATGCCGGCATCGGCACTGTGGCTATCCAGTTCCAATGTGAGAGAAGGCTTGGCTCCCATGGCGTTGCGAAAGTAATTGAGAACAAAAGAATCCGGTCCACAGGAGAAGTTGGTGATGTAAGTGCCATATAATTGGGGATGGGGTTTGATCATTCTGGCCGCCATCATAATACGTTGCCCGATGCCCCAGTACATGGCGGCGATAGACGGCTCTTCGGCGATGTCAAGGAAATCCAATGGGAGAACCAGGATATCGCGCGAAGCAAACTTGTCGGGGATACCCATATGCGCTTCAGAAACATATCCGTTGTACGGCCGGGCAAACAAGACGATACCAATGGCATCGGGCTTGTTTTCAAGCGCATCCAGGGCGCGCCGACCAGCGGCTTTCATCTCATCGAGGCAGGCTTGCATTTTAGCCCACGCCTGGCCGAAGGCCTTCCCAGCGGCTGATCTGGAGATCCCCATCTCCCGGGCCATGGTCACGAGCGCCTCCGCTGCGCCTTTGGGACCGTTGCAAAGGTCCAGCAATGGGGAGAGTATTCGTGTCCCCCTCTTTTGCAGTTCGTCGAGCTGCTTTCGGAAGGTGGCTTGCAGATAGAATGGCTCGGCCTGAACCAGCGGGCAGGTCTGGGAGTGGCGTTCACCGTCCACTGTGGGCAGGGACCGTAAATGGGGAAGAAAAATATACTCCGGAGGATCGTCCGAGGAGATCAGGGCGTGAAAAAAGCCGTGGGCCAGCTCTCCGGGAAAGCAAAAGGGTGCGTTGCGCTGATCGATACCGGCCGGGTCCGCTTTTTCCGGCAACACCGGTTCATATCCCAACGCGCTGAAGAAATGGGCATAGAACGGATAGAAGGTATTGACCATGAAGCTGCGGTTGATACCGACGCGTCCCCGGAAATCACCGGATTGGCGATTCAGCGGCGTCGGTGCATATTTGCCGAACACCAATGCTTGCCGCGTACGGATCAGATTAAATTCCGATGTGTTGATCCGCCGTCCCTGCCGCAGGTTGTCATACCGATTGCAGGCGCCGCCGAACGGATAGGAGCGGCCTTCGATTTCGATGCGGGAGATGCTGCAGCGGCGGTCGCATTTGGTTTTGCCCCCTTTGCAGATGAAAGATTTACCATAGGAGACATCCCGGTTGGCCAGGGTGTGTAAACAATATCGTCCTGGGGCAATCAATCCGTGATCCAGTCGCTTTCGAACCTCCAAGGCCACCCCGTAAGCGCCCATCAGTCCAGGTTCCGGCGGTACGATAATTCTCTTTCCCGTCAGATCTGCCATGGCCAGCGGGACGGCGTGATTGTAGCAGACCCCGCCCTGCATGAATACCTTATCGCCCACCGGGCGGTGTCCTTTGACCCGGTTGTTGTAGTTCATACAGATTGAATCCTTGCAATGCCACTGCGGCAATCTCTTCCATTGGTATGCCCATGGTCTCCCAGGCCGATTCCTCCAAAAAGGATCCGGTTCCTGCCGAGCATGCTTCATTCATGGCGTAATCCGAGGGCACCCCATTGGTAATATGGGTGTATTTGGCGTCCTGACCGCCGATTTCAAATATGGTGTCGACCTCGCCATCAAAGAAAACCGCCGCCGTCGCATGGGCGGTAATCTCGTTGATAACCCCCTGTGTCAAAGCATGCAGACCGGCAATATGGCGTCCGGAGCCGCAGACCCCGATACCGGTGATGTGAATCTGTTCCAGGGGGATGCTTTCTTCCACCTGGGAGGCGATAGCGGCATAGCATTTTCTGGAAGCGCCAACGGGGTCACCATTGGTGCGCAAATAAATCGATGCCAGCAGGGCACTGTCCGAATGGCGCAGCAGTACGGCCTTGGTGGTGGTGGACCCAACATCGAGTCCCAGCAGGCAGACATCTCCGCCGCGCACACGACCTCGGCGAAGGGTCTTGAATTCGACCCTGGAACGCTGTTTGGCAAGGGGCGCCAGCTTCTCAAACCGATCCTTGTGTCGAATGAACAGATTCTCGATGCGCGGCAGGCGTATATCGGGCTGCCTCAGCGCCCAGAATGCCGCTCCCAGCGCCTCATAATAGGGGGCATGGTCTGGAATGATCAATCCTGGCAGCACACTTCGAAGGTGCTGGACCATCATCTGATTCTGGGAAGTGCCGCCGGTCAGCATCACATTTCGGATATCCAGGTGTCTGAGAAGTTCGATGATTTTTCCGGCCATCATCTGCCCCAAACCGGCGACGACTTTTTCCTTGGCAATGCCCTTATTCGTCGCATGGGTACAGTCGGATTTGCAAAACACCGAACATCGGCCCGATACCGGATAGGGGTCGACATCCGCGCTCCATGCGGAGACTTGATCCAATGAGGTGTCCAACCGACGCAATTGCTGCTGGAAAAATTCCCCGGTGCCGGCTGCACACTTGTTGCCGGTGAAGACATTGGAGATTTGGCCGCTGTCATCTAATTTATAGACCATAAAGGTTTCGCCGCCCGCGGAGATGACTGCCGGGCAGCGGACGTCGGCTGGCTTGGTGTATCGATAGGCGTGTTCCACGGCCTCAGGTTCGGAGATGGATGGCAGGTTGATCAGGTGGCGGAATTTTCGGCCCGTGGCAGCGATTTTCCGCACATCGGAAAGATCCATATCCCCCAGAACCGAAGAGAGGGTCTTTTGGAGATCCCCACCATGAGGACGCACGATCCTATTTCGCACGCGGATGGGACTGGATGCAGGATCCATTGTCCGGACGCCGGGAGAACCGTCCGCTTCGATCTGTACGGCCGATACTGTCGTCGCCCCAACACATATCCCCAAAGATGTGATCATTGAAACCTGTCCTACAGTGAGATGGATCGTTTGCCCGGGCAAGAGGCACTTAGGATGCGGCAAATAACAAAACGGTGACGGCCAATTCCTGCATCGAATGCTGCATAAACCATGAGTCCTTGTATGGCGCCGGGTGTCCCAACGTCCATCGTGCTGTTATCAAAACTTGGAAGAAGAAGCCCTTCAGAGCACTGCTGCCGTTGCTCCATTGACTAACACTATCTCTATTATTTTCAAATGGTCAAGTGTATTAAACGGCCGATCCGGAAGTTTTCCTGCTGAAATCGCTGAGACCAGCGCTAAAATCACCCCATCGACCCTTCCGCAGCAGGGGGATCAGTTGCAAAACGCACTGACCCTTTCTTTAATCCGATACCTGGATTCCGGAATCCAGGTTATGATATGCGTACCCTGTTCGTCTACCAAACAAAAACCAGATATCCGCTAAAAGGTCCATCTGTTTTCCGGAGGTGATGATGGAAGCCATGATTATAGACCATGCCTGTGATTTGTCAAAAGATAACAATCCGTTGAAGATGTCCAGGATGCCGATTCCCAACGTTGGAAGCACCCAGGTACTCATCAAAGTGACCGCCTGCGGGGTTTGTCACACCGAACTGGATGAGATCGAAGGGAGAACGCCACCGCCCAGATACCCGGTGGTGCCTGGGCACCAGGTTGTGGGACAGGTGGCGGCTAAGGGGCCAAAGGCGAATCGCTTAACCGAAGGGGACCGTGTTGGCGTGGCGTGGATCTATTCGGCTTGTGGTCAGTGCGACTTTTGCCGTCAGGGGTTGGAGAACCTCTGTCCTGACTTCAAGGCCACCGGCAGAGACGCCAACGGAGGCTATGCCCAATATATGGTGGTGGACCAGTCCTTCGCCTATCCTATTCCCGACGCGTTTACCGATGAGGCCGCAGCCCCTTTACTTTGCGCAGGCGCCATCGGCTTCCGTTCCCTGATGCTGTCCGGCCTGAGGAATGGTGATCGGTTGGGGCTGACCGGCTTTGGAGCTTCCGCACATTTGACACTGAAAATGGTTCAACATCAATATCCCGACTGCGACGTTTATGTTTTTGCCCGTAATCCCAAAGAACAGGATTTCGCCCGGGAATTGGGGGCGGTATGGGCGGGGGATACCGATCAACGGCCGCCTAAGCAGATGCATTGCATCATTGACACGACGCCGGCTTGGAAACCTGTGGTCCAGGCCTTGGAGCACTTGCGGCCGTCAGGGCGATTGGTCATCAATGCCATACGCAAAGAGGCGGGTGATCAAAATCATTTGAACCGTATCGATTTCGTTCGCCACCTGTGGATGGAAAAAGAGGTCAAAAGCGTAGCCAACGTGACACGGCGGGATGTCCAGGCGTTTCTTGCGCTGGCCGCGAAGATTCCCATTCAGCCTGAGGTTCAAACCTACAGTCTGAAAGCGGCCAACAAGGCCTTGATGGAGCTCAAACAAAGAAAGATAAGGGGGGCCAAGGTTCTCATCCTGTAAGCGCCGGCGGATATCCACCGCTGGTCTGCTGTTTAAACACTGTCCATGGAACGGATCATTCGGGCACGGTGCTCGGCAGCAGTTCGCCCTCCGGCACATCCTGACGCAGCGTGAGAATTTGGCGAATGTCTTTGAGAAGACGATTGATGGCCGAAGAGACCCAGAAGAATGCGAACCCCAGGGCGCCTGTAGCCAAGTAGGCAAAACCCAACAGCAAGCCCAGGGGCAGCCGGTGCGCCGAACCGTTGTCGGTTGTCATGGTGACGCCGGCTTCAACATCACTTATGGTGGTCCATGATAAAACAGCTCCCACTAAACCAGTGACCAAGATCAGCCAGGCCACCATGGGGAGCAGGCGTGTCAAATTTCCGCCAAATAGCGTCGCTGTCGAGGCGGCTGCGATATAGGTTTGCGGCGGATCCTTTTCGTCATCTTCGGAGATGGTTTCATTTGCCTCGTCGGGTTTTGCTGGCATGTCAGTGTGTTCCAGCTTAGATTCGAGGAGGACGGTTTCAACTTTAACATCCTTGGGATAGGCGATGTCGTCGGCCGGCCCAGACTCCGGCACGTCCTTGGTATCGATATTCGCTTTATCCATTTCATTAGCCGTGGTGACCGATTCCATTTTAACCGCTTCAGGTACCGCGGGATTTGTTTCCGACGCCTTGGTTTCGGTCGGCCCGGCTGCATTCAACGGTTTTATAGACGTATCAGCCGCTGAGGCCGAGGAGGGTTGATTCTCGAAGGCTTCATTTTTGGAATCTGTATCATCTTTGCCGTAATGGTGCTGGATTCCCACCATCTGTTCGAGCAGTACCGGGTCATCGGTTTCTATGTCGGGATTGTCGCTGGGATCCATGGGGGTGTTTTCCAGTTTCTCTTCCAATGCCCGCAGGAGCGGATCCTGGCTTTTATGAATGCTTCCGCTTGTAATTTTTTTAGCAATATCTAGAGTTTGTTCGTACCTGTCGTCCTTGACGCGTGCTTCCATGCGTTGCCGCAGCCGTTTTTCAACACGCTCCCGCGCTTTTTTCAAGGATTCCGGATCCACTGCGCTGGGCCGAAGATGGGGTGGTGAAGGAATGGATGACCGAGTTCCCATTGGTGCTGCAATGGTCTCATGCTTGGCGTAAACAATCCCACAGGATGGGCACTCTGTCGCAGGTACAAAGGCATTGTCTCTGGGTTGGCGCATATATCCGCATTTGGGGCATTTCATGCATTGGCCTCTCTGAAGATGTTTTTGACAACGGAGCCGAAAATCAACACGGGAAAATAATAGCAATAGGCATGCCAAGGAAAGTGGGAAGGGTAACGCTGGGTGTCCTCACCTACTAAATATTGGGATCCTGGCCCAATTCTGATATGCATATGGTTACGGGTCCAATTTGAACTCGACGATATCCAATCAATATCTTTTTGAATATATATTTAAGTGACAATTATCGTCACCTTGGACTAAAATATTTTTATAGCAACAGAACAATTTCGCCCTTTCTAATTGGGCGATTGTCACCCATTCATATCGCATTTGAGGAGTGTCGATGGCCAAAGTGATCAAAGATGACCGGTCCTACCGGGGAATGCTCCAATCCGATGACGGTATCATTATCAAGGTAATTGAAAAACGGGAAAATAAGATCACCTTTCAGAGTGCCTTCGGATTGTCCAGCCATATGATTAAGCGATTGAACCACCAACCCGAACACCTGGTTTTCAGTGAAAGGAGCCGGCTTGCCCGTCTGGGGATACAGATCACCCAAGAATCGTTGAACGTCGAACAACTGGACGGAAACCGGCTGGTCATGGTCCAGACCGCGTCAGCGGTCATTCCAGGATATCCAGGTCTGGATCGACTGGAGGCCTTTTTTGTTCAGGGTCTGCCGGTGGGGCGCATGGTGTATTGCGATCCGGAATCCCTGTTGACCTCGGAAGAGGTGATGACCGCCGTAGAACAGGCAGAACTCAAGCTGCCGGCGTCGACCGCCATTTCGAGCGACGGCAGCATTGTGATCGCGCCGCACAGGGTGGTGTGTGATCTGCGGGAGGGGCTCAGCGATCAGATCTTCGGCCGCATCTTGATCAAGGAAGACGGTCGTGAGATGCTCAATCGCTACCAGATTAATCGACCGGTACCCAATCTGATCATTCCACCCGGTCAGGGGGTCATTACCACCTGCTCCATGTACCTCAATGATCACTATGTGGTGTTGCAGAGCGGATTTGCCTTGGGGCGCAACCTGCCAGCCACGGTTCTGGACCCCATTAAGACCCGGGGTATCCACATCTATCTGGAAATTGTCAATGGCAGTGCCCATACCATAGTGAATCCGCTAATCAGCGCGCGGGTGTATGGCGCCCCCAAGCGCAAGCGTGTGGAGCGTCGAAAGCATGATCGCAAGAGCCATTTTCGGTACGGGTACAGGGAACTCAAGCAACTTGAGAAAAAGCTCTCCGCCAAGAGCTCGACAACCTGCCATTTTCTCGACATGCCGTTGGCGGTGATTCAGCCATCGACCGGCGGGATCGGCAGTGCCCAACTGGCTGCCAATGGTCCCGAGGAAGTGTGCCCCATCTCCGAGGCCCATTGTTCAGTCGCCCGTCAGGATTATACCCGTCGGAGCCGGTGCAGTCATGCGTATGCCACCTCGCGGATCGATTCCCTGATCGAAAAGGAACCGGTTGTGCTGGCATTGAAATATTTCCCCAACCTGGTTGAACACCGCGATATTATTAATCTTGCGGCCGAGGGCAAGATCAGGACCTTGTATTTCTTTGAAGCGTCCCGAGAACATGGCCCCTTTCTCTCCCAAGAGGATCACAGCCGGCTGTTGGAGTATCACGCATTCGGAGTGGACGTGTATTGGGTGTGCGGATTGAATCAGAGTCTGATGGCCCACACCCTGCGCGATGGTAAGGGCTATTTTGTCCTGCCGGATCGACTGGCGGATTTTCATAAGTCGATGTTGTTCGCATTTTACGGTTCCACCTTGCCGCTGACGCCGGTCGGAAAGGAAAGGCTAGGCAAGCTAATGGATGCACTGGTCTCTTTCTGGGGACAGAACATCGGTATTGTGACCGGTGGCGGCAGCGGGGTCATGGAGGAAGCCAATACGCTGGCACGGGAGCGGCGAATTCTGTCCGGCGCGAATTTTCTGGATATCACCGACCAGGCTTTGACCACAGATGTTGATTTTTGCCAAGTTTTTCAAGCCACCTGTCGCCACAGCAGACAGAAATGGTTTGAAGTTGCCTCATTTCCGATATTCAATGTGGGGGGATTGGGATCGCTTGAAGAGTTGGGGATTACTCTGTGCAATATGAAGCTATCCATCATGGAACGGGTCCCTGTCATTCTCTTCGACACAGATGGGAATAGGGATTTCTGGACCGGTATGCACCGTCAGATTAGCACTATGGTCCGACAAAACCGGGCCCCCCAGTGGATCGAAGAGCATATCGTGATAACAGACGACCCGGACGAAGTAATCGATGCTTATCGCCACCGCCTGCAATTATTCTAGAAGCGTTCTCAAAGCCTCCCCTCGAATTCAATCTCTGCGTTGGACGCGAGGTCCAAATCATCGAAATACAATAGTATTCCTCCGGTTTGAACCTCGCGTCCGCCTTGATCTTGAATCCGATTGAAGACTTTGAAAACGCTTCTAAACGATTTATCCTTGATTTTATCATCTACAGCGTTCCCAAAGGATGGTTATTGGGTCCATTTCTGCGCCATCACAGCAAATACCTTACGGCATCTGTATACGACGGAAATGGTGCTCACCGTAGTCGTCTTACTGCGAACCCTTGACAACGCGGGATCTGGAGTCCTCCGGCCAATTATATTAGTATTAAAATGCAACTTTAAGGGTAGCCTGGCCACTGCAAAGGCCGGAGGGCTTCAGAGTCGAGGCGTCAAGGGTGAAGCCGTAGTGCAACTACTGCGAACCCTTGACAACGCGGGATCTGGAGTCCTCCGGCCTTTGCAGCGGCAGGGTTTACTGGATCGACATTGTGTCGATCACCTTTACGCCCACCACCACATAGCCGGGGTAGGCATCGCTGTCGGACTGGGGGGTGATGTGGACGATTTTCGATCGCTGCAGGACGGCTTTGCGGGTTTTATCGGCGTACACCATACGAAGTTCGATATCCTGACCCACCCGCAGATTTCTCAACACCACCGAATCCTCCTCCACAAGAATGCCGGTGCCGTTGCCCGAGACATCTTTGATCTTGAATTCACAGACCGGAATACCGCTGATTCGCACCACCGCTTTACCCTGGGCAGGGACGTCCGTGCGATCGGCCTGGCGTCTATCCGGGAAGGCCGTCGTCCCAAGGACGTCGGCGTCTATTCCGTGAGCAGGCCTGTTCAGTTTGTCCCGAAGCGACTTGTAGCATTTGAGCCGGACGGTTTTGCGCTCCTTCAGGAGGAGAGGGCGTCCTGATTTGGGATGGCGGCCATTGCGCGCCTTTAATGTCTGGCAGTAGAATCTGCCGAACCCGGAAATCCTGACCTCCTCTCCGGCGGCCAGCGATACCATGATGGCTTCAATGACTTTAAATGCTGTCACCATTAAGAACAGGTACCCGTTGCCCTGCATCGACACTCTTTTTTAGCAACTCGTAATCCTATGTCGCCATCCGATGGCGGGTTTTCAATGCTTATCGGCTGGCATGAACAGGGTGTGTTCAATTGGACCGGATTTGCGGGACATGCGGGCATGCAGGATCAGCCTGCCGCCATTGCAGCCGCCACATCCTTTCCGTATTGCTGGGCCATCTGAATACCGCCTTCCAGACGGCTCGACTTAAGGGAGAGGGGCGCGGTGATCATCTTCATCTTGAAGATATTCAACATCGTCTGATAGATGCGCTCCGGTGCTTCGCCACTCCAGCCGTAGGCGCCAAAAGCTCCGCCGGCCTTTTCTTCGAGATTCGCCTTTTCCGCAAGAAAGAGCAGGGTTTTCATGCTCTCCATCATTTCTCCATGATAGGTGGCCGATCCCATCACCAATGCATCGCACTCCTCCAATTCCTCCGCTTTTTTGATGGATTTGGCTGATATGACGGATGCTTCGTGACCACTGATACGCACCCCTTCGGCGATCAGGTTGGCAATGACCTCAGTTTCTCCGGTGCGGGAAGCATAAACAATCTTGATGTGGGCCATAAGGGGCTCTCCTTGGTGGTATTCCGTATCATCCGCCAATGGCCCGCATCACGCGTCCGTCCATGGGCTTGGCGGTCTGGTCGTTCAGGGTGTGGCCTTTGGGCTTGGCCATGGCGGTGGCTTTGATCAACTCCTGCAATTCTGTCATGGAGGCGCCACTGCGTAAAGGGCCTTTGATATCCACCTCTTCCTCGGCGAAGAGGCAGGCCCTCAGCTTTCCATCGGCCGTCAACCTCAGCCGGTTGCAGGTGTTGCAGAAATGGCAGCTCAACGCGGCGATAAAGCCAATGCGGCCTTTGGCGCCTGGCAGCCGTAAATAAGTGGCCGGTCCCCGGGTTTGTATTTGTGTCACCGGTTCCAGCGGGCCCACCACTTCTACAGCCTTGCGGACTTCGTCGATGGAGATAAAAAGGTCCTGGTGCTGCTTCCGGGCCCAGCCGCTGGTGGGCATTAATTCAATGAATCGGATATCGTAATCGTATTTCAGGGTCCAGCGGGCCATCAGCCCGATTTCATCGTCGTTGATCCCCCTCATGGGGACCATGTTGATTTTAATGGGGGTGAGACCGATGCCGGCCGCTGTTTCGATCCCCTTAAGGACCTTTTTAAGTGCATCCCGGCCGGTGATCTGTTCGTATTTTTTCGGGTCGAGGGTGTCCAGGCTGATGTTGAGGCGCTTTACACCGGCCGCTTTCAGGTCCGCGGCCATGGTATCCAACAGCACGCCGTTGGTGGTGACGGCCAGGTCTGAAATCTGCGGAAGGGAAGAGAGCATACGGCAGAAATCGATCACGTTCTTGCGCATCAACGGCTCGCCGCCGGTGATCCGAATCTTGGTGACGCCGTTGGCCACTGCGGCTTTGGTAATGGCAAACAGCTCCTCGTAACTGAGGATTTCAGACATGGACAGTTTGGGGCGACCATCAAACGGGACGCAATACTGGCATCTCAAGTTGCAATGATCAGTAATGGAGATCCGCAAATAATCGATGGTGCGGTTGTGGTTGTCTATAATTTTGGGCATATCGTTTTATTCTATCTATCTGGGCACTTAAGCGTCCATTTGGGTTCAATTCCAGGATGAGTTTCGCAGATGGCTACTCCAATACCGTAATGGCATCGCCCGGCCGGACAGTACCCTCTTCCACCACTTTGGCAAATATGCCCTCCCGGGGCATGACGCAATCGCCCACCTGGTGAAAGATGGCACAGCGATCATGGCACTCCTTTCCGATTTGGGTGACCTCCACCAGGACTTCCGTGCCCAGGCGCATTCGGGTGCCGATGGGTAGTTCCCACAGGCGGATGCCCTGGGTAGTGATGTTCTCCGCAAAATTGCCCGGCTGGACATCCAATCCTTTTTCCTGGATACGGGCGATACTTTCCATGTCCAGCAGGCTGACCTGCCGATGCCAATCCCCGGCATGGGCATCCTGATCCAGGCCGTGATCGCAAATCAACCGGGCCTCTTTGACGTTGGTTTTTTTCTCACCCTTTTTCTGGCTGGTGGAGACAGCCACAATTTTTGCATTTGCCATTCTTTCGGTATCCTTTTTTATATCAATGAAACCATCTAAATCTGTGTATCGGAGTGCTCTTCTGTCAACAGCTGCTCAGAGGTTCAAGTGGTTTTCTATCAGCAACGTAGCTTTTTTACTGTATTTATGCAAATACGGTGTTCCCAGTCCGTGGCGCACCGATTTCAAAATCGGTGCGTTATCAAGGGGGACGGTCCCGGCCAGCGCCTTAATCACCTTCCAATCCGAGAAAGCCCCGGCCACCATGGGGGTGCTTGGTCCCACAAGGGCCGCCCGGACATCCTTCGCCATGTGGGGCATGATTTCTTCAAATGTATTGTTGAGCAGGGAGGTGGATGTGACAATGGCCGCATCCGCCCATCGCCCCAATTTTTCATAAAACACCTCTTTTTGCCCCATGGAGCGGAATTCGTCAATGACCTCCACCACGGCTCCCTTGGATTTCAGTACAGCCACCAATGGTTTGAAAAAACCCACCATGGCCACTTTGGCCGACGGGCCGATCCCCAGGGCGTCGAACAAAATGGCATTGTCGCGATCGGGCGGCAGTTGGACAAGATCGGGAAGGGACAGGGCGTTGATCACCGCCATGGCCATGCTTCTCTCCAGAGGATTCTCACTATGGATCAATGCCAGCAGTTCCGAGGCCGGCCGGCCTTCAAAATCGTGATATTCCCGGACCAGGGTGCAGGCGGTTTTATGATCGAAATAGGTGTAGGCGAGCCCGAGATTTCCGGCCGTAGTGGTGACGGCCGTATAGCCGAGCCCAAGGCAGAGGTATTCGATGTCGACCTGCCGGGCTTTATGGACCATGGCGTCGAACAGACGATGATTAATGGATGGCATAACGCATAGACCTTTACCTAGCTTTTACCGAAACTGCAATCAGGATATCGGCATGTCTTGCAGTTCAGGCACATCCCCCCCACAGCCAGGCGGGCCAGGTCGCGGTGGTCGGGATTCTCCCCGGCCAACAAACGCGGCAATAATAGATCAAAAACAGTGGCCTTGTGGTAAAGCCCGCACGCCGGTATGCCTACGATGGGGATATCCCCTTTGTAGGCCAGCATTCCCATGGCGCCGGGCAGCGCGGCGGCGCCATAGTAAAGCGTATCCACTCCGGCTTTCCGAATTCCCAGACGGGTCACGTCGTCGGGGTCCACGGACATACCGCCGGTAGTGATGATCATGTCGGTATCGGATGCCAGAAAGCGGCTGGCATGATCGGCAATCATCTCCAGATCGTCGGGCAGGATGACGGTTTCTAGCAGTTCGGCCCCAAAAGATGCCAGTTTGCGCTGCACGATCGCTTCGAATTTGTCTTCAATCAAACCCTCATAAACTTCGCTGCCGGTGATGATCAGGCGGACCCTCAGCCGATGGTACGCTTTTACGCTTAATACCGGTTGTCCGATCTTAGCCGAGGCCACGGCCTCGTCCAATACCTTGCGATCGATGACCAGTGGGATGGCGCGGGTACCGGCCACATCCTGACCCTCGGAGACGGGGAAATTGTTATGCAGGCTGGCGCACATGACATCCGGTATGAGGTTGAATTCCACCAGGGCTTTGGCATTGACTTTGAACAGTCCCGTGTAGGCTGCTCTGATCTGGAGTTTGCCCTCTTTGGGCTGCCCGCCGAAGGTGACCCCCGGACCGGCCAGCGCTTCGGCCAGTTCAAACACCGCGTCATCTTCATGAACCTGATCCTCCTTCAGATCGAGTACATAAAGGTGTCGTTTGCCCATTCGCATCAGCCGGCAAAGGTCCTGGTGTTGCACCTTGTGACCTTTGCGAAACGCGGGTCCTTTGAACTCATCCGGACGGATTTCGGTGATATCGTGGGCCAGGCGGGTCCCCACGGCATTCTCGACGCGGATTTTGGTTAACAAATGATCATGCTTGTCTGAATTACTGGAATTGCACATGGCCTACCTCGTCGGGCTGGTTTTTTTCAATTGCGATTCATCTTCCGTACCTTTTGACTCAGGGCGATCGCATCTAAAAAGATCTGAACGTCCAACGTCGAATAAGGCATTCTGCCGAGTTATTAATCGGCTGAGCATAGCGAATCCATCCTTCGACGTTCGATGTTCGATGTTCAAAAGGCACATACAAGTACCTATCCAAAACATCTATTGCGCAAAGATACCTGCGATTGCCCTGCGCTTTGATTATGCGAGGGTGGAGTCCGATGACAGCGGCCGGTAATAGCTGCCGTAGGCGCAGGGGCGGCAGAGCACGCGTCCGTCGATCAGAACCTCCTTTTTATCCCGGACAACTTGCCCGCACTGCTGGCATTGCACCTTGAACCGTGACGGTCCCGGCATATCGTGGACCGGAACCTCCACGACGACCGGCGTCACCTTGAAGAGGACCTCCTCGGGCATCATTTTATAGGCTTCCAATTGCTGCTGATTTTTATCCGCGACATCCGGGGCGTATTGTGCCGCCATCTCCCTGGATTCCTCTGTGGACAAGATACGGAACGCTTTGCCACTTTCCAGGTTCACGAATGTTGCGGCCATGATACCGTTGTCCACAAACTTCAGGGAGCGTCGGCCCAGTTTAACGCCGGTCACATAGGCAATGGCGTCGGCCGCGCACCGGTCGATCTCCACATAAACGATAATTTTTTTGATCTGGGGCATCCGGCTGGGATCGTCCAGTTCGATAAGGCGGCAGCCCAACATGGCCATGCGCATTCGGACCCGATTGGCGGTCATGAAAGGGCAGTGGCGGCAACCCGCCACCGATGCCTTATAGTAGCACAAACTGGTGTTAAAGTGTTGTTAAAATTGTCACCGATCCACCCGAAATTGGATGACGTTATCCGCCTTTTTTATCGGTTTGGCGCAGGGGTAGGGTGAAGGTGAGCACGCTGCCGTCACCTTCCCTGCTTGCCGCCCAGATTTTCCCTCCATGGGCTTCGACAATTCTGCGCGAGATGGTTAGTCCCAGACCGGTACCTTTGGCATGATCGTGCCCTTTGCCGGACGGCAGAGAATGGAACTTTTTAAAAATATTTTCCAGATCGGCTTCCGCAATGCCGATGCCAGAGTCGGCGACACTAACGCTGACACGCCGGTTTTCGACGCGGGTCACTATCTCTATGCTGTTGTTCGGATAAGAAAATTTGATGGCATTCTCAATCAAGTTCACCAGGACCTGCTCGATGCGTTCAAGATCCATGTCCACCCATATGGGCGTGTCGCCGGCATAATTCAGATCGATGGATCTCTCCTTGGTCTTGAGGCTCAAGATCTCAATGACCTCCCGGATCAGCACCGCCAGGTCGTTTTCTTCGTAATTCCACTCGACGTTGCCTGCCTCAATGCGCGTCAGATCCAGCATATCCGATACCAGATGGGTCAGTCGCAGAAGGTTATTGTCGATCAGGGCCAGATAGTTTTTGTTTTCTTCCTCATGGATGGTCCGCTTGAGATAATCCAGACCGCCTTTTATGGCTGTTACCGGTGATCGCAGTTCGTGCGACATGTCGGCGATGAAGTCGGTCTTCAGCTTGTCCAACTGCTGCAGATCACGGTTGGCCTCGGAAAGATCGCGGGTGGCCTGCTTGATTTTTTCCTCCATGATCTCCCGATGATCAGCCAGTCTGGAAGCCATGGTGTTGAATGCCTGGCCCAGCCGCTCGAATTCATCTCCGGTCTCCATCCGGACTTTGGCGTTAAGGTTGCCGTTGCTGATTTCGGAGGTGACATCTTCCAGCTGATCCAGAGGTTTGATCACCACCTGACGCAGGGTGAAAAAGAGAATCCAGATGGTCATTGCAATGAGCCCTACGCCGGCTATGGCAAGCTTGTAGTGGTTCTTGCGCAAAGCATCCTGGAATCCCTCGACGGGAAACGAAATGCTCAGGCACCCCCCGATGGTTCCCTCTGTGAAATTTTTGTGGCAGCGCAGGCAGGCGTCATCCGCATAAAGGGGCACGGAGTACTGAAATCCGTTTGACCTGTTGTTTTCGTCGAAAGCGTAGACCTCTTTGTCGCCTTTGTGGATAAAGTTGTACAATGCCATCTGTTCAAAGGGATTGGGGCTGTTTTGCGGATTCAGCGGATTGATGCTGGCCAGCCTGAACTGGTACATGTTCTCCCGCATAGAGTAGGTGGAGAGCTTTTTGGTGACCATCGACGGAGTGAATCTTTGATACATGCCCCTGGTGGTATCGAGCCGGTCATCGTAGAAATAGCGGGTACCTCGGGCGCCGAGACTGTTCCGGGCCACCATGATACCACCGCAGTCGGCAATCCACTGGCGCGTCATGATGATTTGACGGGCCAGGATGCGAGCCTGGTTGACCACCTGACTGGTGGCGTGGCGTTCATTGCGAATGCCGGTCCAGGCGAAAATCAGACCCATGACAGGAGCGACAGTAATGGCGATGACAACGACAAATTTTCCTTTCAGGGAAATCTTGAACCTTTTCATGATCCGGTCGCCTGTGGTGGTTTTAGGAATAATTCCTATTATGATTAAATCATATCGCCGTCAAGATCCATACCGTTTTGTTAGATGGGGATGATCGGATCGATCAGCCGCCAAAACGCCGAATGAGATCCCTGATTCTTTCCTCCGTCTCCTTTTCCACGATGAGCATGCGGCGTGCGCTGGCGTCTTTGATTTTTTTCTCCAATGCCTCGATGTCGGCTGGTTTTTCCAGGAAATCGGTGGCGCCCATCTTCATCGCCTCCACTCCCTTTTCAATAGTGGCGTGGCCTGTGAGCAGGATGATCTGGGCCTCAGGATGTTTGGATTTGATCTCCTTGAGCGCCTGAAAGCCGTCCATGCCCGGCATCATGAAGTCCAGGATGATGGCATCGAAGGTTTCGGTTTTAATGATGTCCACAGCCTCCTCGGCCGAGGTACAGGTGGTCACCGACATTCCGCGGGCCTCCATTCTTTCCGACATGATCTCCAGAAAATCCTCTTCATCATCTACAAGCAACACTTTTTCGTTCATGGTTTTTTTCCTCCACTATGTGGGCCGCAGCCCGTTGGTGAGATTTGACATGTATCTATTCCTGCGTCATGCGCTCCTCTTCCTGGCGGTGGTTCCGCATTAGCGAAAGTACCAAGTCGCTCCTCCCGAGATCCGCCTCGATTTTCCCTCCCATCGGGTGGAGCAGTGCTGCGGTTTCCACCGAACTGGTGAGTGCTTCCACCGTTGCGGTCTCGAGGTGCGAGAGGGGGCCGAAGCGAATACGGCACGCACTGTCCGTCCTGTTGAAGGTGATCCGAATGGTCTTTTCAGCGTTGGTGGATGCCATGGCACTATTGAGGCAGAGCCATAAAAGGTGCAGCAGCATGAACGGCTGCACCGGTAAGGTGACGGGCCGCTGGCCAGGTACGACCTCTATGCCGATGTGGCGTTGGGTCGCAAAGCGCATGGCCATGGTTTTGATCAGGTTAAGGGATTGCTCCAGGTCCGCCGGACCGTGAACCTGATCCACACTGTGAGAGAACTGGTTGGTGCTTTTAGCGATTTCATCCGCCCGCATCACCTGCTGCTTGATCTTGTCCGCTATACGTTTAAGGCGTGCCAGATCCAGCAGCACACCCTTCTTCTCCAATTTGACCAAATCTTCCAGCAGGCCGGCATTTTCATTGATAATGGCCAGGGCGTTCTTAATTTCATGGGCATTGGCGGCGGACATTTTACCGAAGAAACGAAGTCCTGTCTCGCCTAGGACAGTCAGCATAAGCTTCATGGTCACATCCTCATTAATACTATTGGGGAACCAGCATTCGCTCACAACACTCCACCAATTGGGGGTAGAGCATACTGGTATCGTAGAGTCCATAGGTATTGAACCGCACTAAACCGTCCACCGTGGAAAATAGGATAAGGGCGGTTTTATGCGCTTCGACCGGGCCGATGGAGCCATCTTCCAAACCGGTGACGATGCCGCGTTCAATGATGTCTACCAAACAGTTGTAAATCTCTTCAAGGTGGCTACGGCAGATTGGATTGACCTCAGCTAACTGGTAGAGAAAATGTCGATGCAGGAGGAGAAATTCATCTTCCATTTCAGCGGCCAGTCCCAAATAATAGGTGATGGCCCCCTGGACGGCGTGAAAGCCGCTTTCGAATTTTTGATTGCATTTATAGTGTTCGAATTTATCGATAATTTCCTCTTTAACCCGCTTTAATATCGCCAGGAGCAGATTCTCTTTGCTGGCAAAATGATAAAAGATGGTGCCGCTGGCCACCCCGCTCAGTTGGGAGACCTCGGACAAGGCTGTATCCTTGAAACCCTTGCGGGCAAAAAGGGCGGTGGCGTGATGTAGAATGAGGTTTTTTATTGACATCGCACCTTTCGCTATACTGAAAATTGACTGATTGATCAGTCAGTATAAAAAGAGCGTTAAGTTGATGTCAATGGAAATAGTTCATGGTTCATGGTTTATGGTTTCTGGTTGATGGTTTATGGTTCCTGTTTTATAGTTGATGCTGGTGGTTGATCGGGTCAGGCTGGGTCTGATCCGATCAGTTGGTTGTGGGGGTATAGACCCCTATGTTTTAATGCATTTATCGTCTCTACATCGAAGGCGGAACAACCTTGAAAACGAACATGCCTGATAAACCGCGGTTGCTGGAGGTCCTCCATAAGGCAGGATTCAACGTTCCCCCTTTTGTCTATGTCACCCCGGAGGATTTCAAGAATGAGAATTTCTCAGCCCTGGAAGCGTTTCTAAAGAGCCACTGCGACGGTTACAAAGTGATTGCCCGCAGTGCGCACATCGACGAGGACAAATTCAAGAGCGGGACCTTTGACTCTTTTGGTACTTATGCCGATATCAGCGGAATCAAATATGCTCGTAAAAAGATGATCCGAAAGGCAGGCACTACCAAATGGCTCTCTATCCGACGGCAACAGCACTTTAACAATGCCCCGACCGTCGACCTGGAGCAGATGGGCGTGCTCGTTATGCCTTTTATCGAAGGAACAGCGGTGATGGCCAAGGAACTAAGCGACCGATGGGAGTTCGGTTACTGCCGGGACCGGTCCAGAAAAATCCAAAGCGAGCCGTATATCACCCGTATTCCCCATGACCGGCGGCTATTGCAGCTCTCCAAGAAGATTGAAAAAGTTCTAGGGTTCCAATGTGAGATTGAGTATATCGTCTCATCCAAGGGTGATATCTTCGTGGTCCAGGCCAAAGATATCTCCCACATCGAGACCCTGGAACAGAAGGAGAGCGAGCGCAGCATACGCCTGGATGGATTGCGGCGTATCCGGAAGCACCGAAATTATCGGGAAAGACCGCTTTATGTGCTCGACAATCGCTCCTTCTACATCAACCTGATCAGCCAGTGTGAGGACATGGTGTTGGGCTGCCAGGGAGCCCGACCAAAAATCGAGGACCTCATCGCCACTGTTGAATCCTACGAGAATCAGATGGAGCGGTTTGCCCTGCGCCATCACCGCTATGCCGTCCTGGGGCTCTCCATCCAGGAAGCCGAAGATCTCTACCAAATCGCCAGCCATTATCTGGATGAAACTCCTGAACTTCAAGCCAGACTCTCTGAAGCATTGCACGACAACCTCTATAAGATCGATATTTTCCTGGCCGAAGCCGACACTTTGATCGCCAAGGACAAGTTGCGGATCAATCTGGGCAGCCACGACGCCTATGGCATCGATACGGTTCGCAACCCGCTTTGGTCTGTCTTCTGGCACCAGGAAAAGCATGATGCCATGGTCAAGGAGTTCCGCCGCATCGGATTTAAGATCGGCGACACGGTGGGCATTGAAATCGACGCCGAAGACAAGCCGATCATTTATCGGCTGTAGTACCCAAATCCATCCCGGCGACGAAAAGCAGGGACAGACGTTGATGCCGACAATGTACCTTTGTCAATATCTGTCAACAATGCCTATCCAGATGAGACATCCCTTATTAACGGTGAAATGAAAGGCGGCCTTGCCCGGACCTGGAGATAAGCTCTGCACTGAACGCCCTGATCAATAGCCTTCCATCCATAGGAAACCAGACCCTAAAACTGTTTTTTCATCCTGAACAAAAAATGTTTCAGATAGGATAAGTCTGGCAAATCGGGATCGGTTAAGGTTGCGACAGATCCGGAGGCACATTTTGAATTGTGGGAATTGCAAGGGAAGCCGCCTGACAGCGTCAGGTTCCATGAATTTCAATGCCAGTAAAGGAGAATGTCATGACCGTCCAAGACACGTGGTGCACAGTAGACGCCTATTTTACCGTAACACCTGAACAAGTGAAAGCTTTTGACAAAATCGTCGATCAGTTCGTCCGGAAAACCAAAAAGGAGAATGGAATCCGCTATTACGGATGGAGCATCAACGGAGACGAGGTTCACTGCCGTCAGGGGTATCTGAACGCAGAGGGTTTCCTGGAACACGTCGCCAACGTTCGCCATATCTTCGAGGAGGCCGTGACGATTTCCGACTGTACCCGGCTCGCCATCCATGGCCCAGAAGAAGAACTGGATAAGCTGCGGGAACCCTTGGCCGAGATTCCGATTCAGTACTTTAATCTGACGAAAAGCTTCCGCCGGTAGATTAAACCGCTGTCCCTTTTGGAAACAACGTATCGGCCGTATCCGGTTTCTACGAAGTGCCAACGCGGATACAGCCGATTCGACCAAGGCCGGCACCAGATCATCAGTGCCGGCCTTTTTGTGCATGCCGAGTAATTTGTTCGAAGAGTAGCCGTAATAGCGAACCATCTGCCCGCCCTTATCTGGGATGTGCGTCACAATCCGGGCCGGAAAATCCAGCGCTTCGAATGCCTGTTCGCCCGTCCTTGGAACTCCAAATAACCTAAATCCTCCAAATCTTTGACCTCAGCGACAGGGCTTTTGGTGATTGTGTCGCCGCTGGAAAGACAGCCGTTGGCAACGATCCGGTGCAACCGGGGCGTGGTGTGGACTGCCAAAGCCGTGCGTCAACTGAGGCTGGAGGGAGTGCGGTCACTGATAAATATCCGTAAACCGAAAGGCACGATATAGCGATACGGATCGTTTTCCTTGAACATATGGAATACGACCAGTGTCCCTTGCATCGCTCCTATGCCGCCTTTTTATTATTGGGGCACATGGTGCTGCCATTACGATATCAGTTTTGTTTCTTCAGCCGGTATGAGGTCATTGGGTGGGATGTCGGCACAGCAAAGGGTTGTGCATATTCCGATTCAGCGTGAACACCTGAGCGACGCCTTCAGGCTGTATAAAAACGTTGGCGAGATGTTGGAAAAAGGCTATATGTACTGAAACAATGCCGGGTCTAAGCGGAACCATACCAGAGCCACCAAGCGGGTTGTCGTGGGAGCACTTTGATGAGGCAATTTCTTGCGGGAATTAAATCATACCTGGCCGATCGTCATTCGGATCAGCGCCTGTCAAGTCTCGGCCCACCCTATACACCTTCCCGAATTTTATTGACTATAGCAGCGGCCGTATTTATTGCCGAAGCCTTGGTGATGCTGGTGCTATCCCTGCTGCCCCCCATCCCTATCCTGCTGGTCGCAATTTTGGACCCCATGCTCCTGGTTGTCTTGATTTCACCTGTTTTTTATCTTTACCTGTTTCGTCCGCTAACCCGCCACATCGTTGAGCAGTCCAGCATCGAGAAACGACTACGCCGCAATAAGAATATGCTGCAAACCATATTTGATGGAATTACGGATCCATTGTTGCTTTTGGATAAAGAGTTGAACGTTAAGATGATCAATCAGGCCGCCATAAACTATTACGGCGTGAATCCGGACGCTGTCGTGGATTTGCCCTGTTATCGTGCTTTTAAAAATTTGGGGGTGGCTTGCGAAGAGTGTCGAATTTCAAAGACCGTATCGGGCGATAACACCGTTGTATTTGAACGAACAGGTCCTATTGACCCCAGTCGGTTGGAGCAAGTGGTTATCTATCGTTCTCGCACTCAGGATAACGCGCCTGGCGCTGTGATTATAAGAATCAGCGATGTGACCGAGGCCAAAACTATGGAACGGCAGATGATCCAGCAGGAAAAGATGGCGTCTTTGGGGCTATTAATTTCCAGTATCGTCCATGAAATAAATAATCCCAATAATATGATTTCCTTAAATCTGCCGATTCTCAAGGACTATTTTGAAGCCATTCTGCCCATTGTTCGATCTTCAAAAGATGTCGATCATGCGATTGAACACCTTAAACTGAGTTATGATGAATTCGAGAAAGACATCTTTGAGTTGCTTGAGAATGTCGAGCACGGGTCGGAACGTATCAATACGATTGTCTCCCAGTTAAGGGATTTCTCGAGGATCAATAAGCGAAAAAAAGAAGACTGGATCAAGATTGGCGATGTCGTCAGGAGAGCTCTGACGATTTGCAACGGCCAGTTGAAAAGCACCGCCGTTTCCTTGGATCTTGAGATCCCAGAAGATTTCCCAAAGATATACACCAATGCCGAATATCTGGAGCAGGTTCTCATCAACCTCTTGATCAACGCCTCCCAGGCCTTGGATAAGATGGACAATTGGATCCGGTTGAGCGCATTCATCGGTCCGAACTGGCGCGAGCATGTCATTATTGAAGTGAGCGATAACGGATGCGGTATGACAGATGAAACGATGAAAAGGATTTTCGAGCCGCTGTTCACAACAAAGGACTCTCGGAAAGGAACCGGGTTGGGGCTGTATGTCTGTCATAATCTCATAGAAAATATAGGCGGACGGATTGAAGTTGAAAGCAAACCCGGCCATGGTGCCAAGTTTCGAGTAATCTTAACCGGTCGGGAGCGCCGCGCCAAACCTAGAGATGGAAAAAGAGTGGCATGACCTTACCCGCATGGATTGATCGACCGCAAAATCCATCAACCCTTTGTTTGCTTGAATGGGGCATCATATTTTTCTTGATGAGCGCAATATCTTCAATAACGCCACCCGTTATGCGGGTAATCGTCGCCGCTTCCATATTTCCCTTCAACTCACACTGACGGCGCAGATACGGTGTCCGGGGATTCTCACGCCAGCCACCTCGGCATCGATTCCGAGGTTTGCCGTGCACCTGTGCAACCTGTCGTATTGACATTAAGATTGACACCTTAGCCTCGGTTTGACATAGTTTGGGGCCATAAAACAGGTTCCTATCTTTGAAAGTTTGGATGCCCGGCGACATAGACGGTATTCAAGATCTGAGCGAAGATGCCCAAGGGAAGGTTCAACTTCAGGGGCATGCTACTTTATTTTTAAAATCCTTATCCAGACCATAGCGTTGGCTAAGGGTGTTCAGTGTACGATCTACGTTAACGGGATTGCCTGTGAGCGGATTCCAGACGACTGAAAGCGGAAATCCTCCTCTTTGAGGCAATCTGGCGCAAGACACTGGGGTTTCAACAATATTACAAAGGTGAGGACAGCCCAGACAGGGTGTTGATCAATGCCGTCCCTCTATCTGAGGATCATTTGGGAGTTCTCCATGCCAAAGCCTGCATCTCACTCCAAATCGGGTTCGAAACAGACGGTTCATCTTCGGCCGGGTCTCGATTTGCATATTGCCGGTTTTAAACCGCAAGATACCATGAAAATGGATTTTGAGATCCATGATTCCTTTCTGAGATTCACCTTCTTCCTGGAAGGAAATGGATATTGGGAGTGGCGTCCTGCGAAAGGCGCGGATGCAACAAAAAATGTCCTCCCCATTAAAAAGTGCAGCTCCGTTTCATTTTATCCTGATTCGGAAGGGACGGTTTATTTTCCGGCCGGTTATTTTCAATACCATCTGACGATCCAGATATCTCCGGATTTGCTGAATACGTTCATAGGAGGCCGTTTTCGTCGAATTCCTTATGATCTGGGCGCAATATCAGAAGGCTGCGATACCATCGATTTTTTCCACAGCGGTCCCCTTTCCCCTGTGATGGAGGCCGCCATTCAACGCTTATTGGACTGCCCTTATGCCGGATCTTTGGGACAAATATACCAGGAAAGCCGGGCCGTCGAGCTCATCGCCCTTAAACTGGCCCAGATAGAGTCTTCTGCTGTGAACATACCGGCGTTCAATAAATTGGCTGTTTGATCTGGCGCGGGCCGTAGGAACGACCCATACTCAGCTGAACAGAGGATTCAGAAGAATTTACGGAACCAGTGTCTTCGGTTATCTCCGGAAAATGCGGCTTGAGAAGGCCAGACACCTGCTGGAAAAAGGAAAAATGAATGTCACGGAAGCGGCCATGGCCGTCGGGTACAATAGCCTGTCGTCCTTTTCGCGGGCCTTCTCAAACCATTTTGGTATGAAGCCGATGCGTTATTTAAAAAAAGAGCGGCTGTTGGAACTTGATTTGCCTAAAGCACAAGCCTTTCAAGCGTCGGGTCAACACAGCAGGCCGTCAGCGGCAGCGATTTCGAAAAACCGACTGTGAGTACTCCTTCAATACTTTTCCAATGGCAGGGTTGATTGTGGCAATTCACAACTCTTCTCGGTTGGAAGAAATACGGAAAAGGCCGATCCTTCGCCTGGGGTGCTTTCCACACTGATCTTCCCCCCTAATGAATTTACGAGTCCGTTCACGATAGGCAGGCCCAGACCGGTACCGATGATAAATCTTGTTTTCTCATTCTTGACGCGGTAAAATCGTCTGAATATCTTCTTTAAGTCTTCGGCATCGATGCCATACCCGTTATCGGTCACGTTTACGCGGTGCTGCCCGCCGGCGAATTCGGCCTCTACAGTGATGCGGCCCTTGTTTTGGGTATATTTGATGGCATTGGTGATCAAGTTGCCGAAAATACTTTCCAACACCATGGGGTCGGTATTGATGGGGGGCATGGATTCGGAGTGAAGGACCAGATTAAGGATTTGTTCCTTGGCCTGAGCCTGGGCATTCAAGAAATCGACAACGTCCTTGAGCAGCAGGCCCAATTGGACCGGTTTCGTCGTAAGGGCGGCTGTTCCGGCTTCAATGCGCGAAAGATCGAGCAAATCTCCGATCAATGAGATCAGTCCCTGTGTCTTTTCTTTTGCGCGGGAGAGCAGTTTGTGATCCTTGCCGGCATCGTCCGAAACCAACTCGTTAATGGCCATGGTCAGCTGGGCATGGATGGTTGAAAGCGGCGATCTCAATTCATGGGTCACTTTGGCCATAAATTCCGTCTTCACCTGATCCATCACCCGCATGGAGGTGATGTCCATCAGATTGATCACCGCCCCGAGATATTCGCATTGCTCTCCGATCACCGGCTGTCCCTTGGCCAAAAGAAATTTCTCGCTACCATGATTGAATTCATAGGTGGGAATATCTCCGAAATCCACATACTTTCCGCTCGATATACTTTTGACCAGGCTGCAAAATCCCTCATCCGCAACATAGGTTTCAATGGGCTGGCCGGTGGCCAGGCAGGGGTCCAGCTCCAAAAGGACCCGCAAGGCCTGGTTCATCAGGACAACCTGTCCATGGGTGTTGGTGATCACGACACCGCTGGGAAAAGCATTTAGGATGGTATGGACCCGGCTTTTTTCAGTATCCAGATCGGCCAGCGTACGCCGGCGCTCTTTCTCGAGTCGCTGATGCTCCCTTGTCAGACGCAATGTTTCACGGGCCCGGTTGACAACGATCCTCAGCTGATCGGGTTCGAATGGTTTGGCAATGAAGTCATAGGCGCCGTTTTTCATGGCCTCGATGGCGGTTTCGATGGTAGCAAATCCGGTGATGACGATAACGATCACCGCGGGATCCTTTTCCCGAATACGCCCAAGCAGCTCTATCCCGCTTATACCGGGCATTTTCATATCGAGCAGCACGATGGCCGGTTTTTCGCGGGTGAGAATCTTAAGCCCTTCCTCGCCCTGTGATGCCAGATCCACTTTTAAGCCCATGCGCTTCAGGATCCGTTTGACCCCATCCCGTATGTTTTGTTCATCATCCACGACCAAAACGCGAATGGATTCCGAATTCAGCGCCATTTTATTCTGTCCTTTGACCTAACGGCAGCTCAATAATGAACGCCGTACCCTGGCCCGCCCGATTGACAGCTTTAACGTTGCCCTTGTGGGTGTTTACGATGCCGTACACAATGCTGAGCCCCAATCCCGTGCCTTCTCCCTCTTCTTTGGTGGTGAAGAAAGGATCGAAGATCATGGGTAAAATGGTATCCGGGATGCCGGGGCCGGTATCCTCGATTTCGATACGAATACAATCATCTTCCCGGACCCATGCGGATGTTAAAAACAATTGCCCTTTGCCCTGCATGGCCTGGGCTGCATTGAGAATGATATTCATAAACAGGTGGTTCATCTGCTGCGCATCGACATAAATCAACGGCAAATCATCGGCCAGCCGATCCCGGGTCTCGATATTGTGGAACAAGGGTTGGTTTTCCAGGAGAAATAGGGTCCGACGGATGATTTTATTAATATCGTGGGGACGCACGAAGTAATCGGTCTGGCGGGCAAACTCCAGTAACTCCTTGACGGTGTCGCGGCATCTCTCCGCCTCCTTGAGGATGCGACGGATGTCTTCCTTGGCGCCATCTTCCATATCATACTCTTCCAGCAGCAGACTGGCGAACAATGTAATGCCGCCGATGGGATTGTTCAGCTGATGCGCCACGCCGGCCGCCAGCTTGCCCAGCGATGACATTTTCTCGGCCTGCAGCAACTGGACTTGCGCCTTCTCAAGTTCGGCTTTCATGCGCAGTTCTTCACGCAGATCGTGGAAGATGCCGATGGAGGCGACCTCCCTGCCTTTTTCATACACGATGGCCGCATCCAGACTGATGGGGATCAGGTCGCCGCGCCTGGTCACCACATCCACATGAAAAGATTTCAGCTTGCCCTTGCCGCCATATTTGTCGGACCGCAGTCTGCCCATCACGTCGTAGGCGACGCCTTCCGGGTATAGCTGGCTGATGTGAAGCTGCGCCATGGCCTCTTTTGTGCTGAAGCCGGTAATTTGAGCGGCCGCATCGTTGAACATTATGATCTTTCCGGTCCTATCCGCAGAAATGACGCCATCCAGAGCGCTTTGGATCAGGTTCCGCAGAAAGGCATGTGAGCGCTCAAGCTTGTCGTCCAATCCTTTAAGGATGACCACATCGCAGCCCATGACGGCGATGGCGCCAATGGCGGCATCATCGGCACCGCTGGGCGTCTCACCATTGTAAGGAATCGGATAGGCATAGAAACAGGCATCGGCTGAATATTCTTTCAACCCCTCTGAGTCGGGTATCAAGGCCGGCTGGCCTGTTTTCCGTACAACCTTTGCCGGGCAGGCGTCGCAGGGTGCGGGCCGATTAAAGAGGGCTTGATGGCACAATTGCCCATCCTTTGTGCGATCATCTTTCAGGCCATCGGCATCATCCTTGGTGGCCAGAATGACAAACGACGGCGATATCACAATCATTTGGCGCTTAAGTGCTTTGATGGCGCACAACAGGTGCTCTTGGGGCGGGTGCATCTTCGTTACTCCGTAAACCAATGGTTAAACTTATTGTTGAGCCTAGTCTTTAACTGAGTCGAGGCTCGACGCGTGTGCGAATGATCTCCTGTATCGTATCTACACCCTAAGTGCTGTGCCAGCAGGCCAATAGGGTATTTGTATGGCCGGTCTCGGGGCCGGCCTGGGATCAGACGCTCTCTTTTACGAAGGCGGTCAGGCCCGAGGCATCCATGCACTGCTGGTCCAGGCCCAATTCTCCGGGTTCGATGCCCATGGCAAGGCCGAGGAGCTGGGTATAGAGAACCGGCGCCAAGGATGCGCCGTTAGGCGATATCGCCATATGCCGTTGCTGGACGCGGTCGAATTGAAGCTGACAGTAGACACAGGCCACACAGAGAAAATCGGCCCCGCCGGCCTTGGCGTCATTTATTTTTTGACGCGTCAGTCGGATCGATAGCGCGTCATGCACCCCCCAGGCCGGAGCACCGCAGCAGTCCAGCTTTGATTTCCAGGAAATGCTTTGGGCCCCGGTGAGTTCTACCAGGTCGTCAAAGCGCCTGGGCGCAACCGGGTCGTCAAATTGCATCATAGGGCTGGGGCGCAGCAGGTGGCAACCATAGTGGGTCGCAATTTTGAGGTCTTCATAGGTGGTCACGAGCCGGTTTTTAATGGCATCGATCCCGATATCTTCCAGCAAGACTTCAAATAAATGCCTGATCCGAATGTCTTCAGTATAGACCAGACCTTCTTTTTGCAGCATTCTGGAAATGCGGTCACGCATCGATGCGTCGCGCATCATGATGCTGTTTGCCAGCTTCAGGCTTTGGAAGCAGCAGTTGCAGAGGGTGACCACGTCGAGACCCTTACGGGAGGCCACGGCCAGGTTGCGGACCGAGGCCAGCAAATAGGCCAACTTGTCCGTGCTTTTCAGAGGGTACCCACAGCAGTTGAACGCCTCGACATCGATGATGGAGACGTCCAGTTTAGATAAAACGGCGTTTGTGGACGTCTCGTAATACCTTAAAAATTGTGAAGTTGGGCAGCATCGGAAAATGGCAAACGGCATCGGTATCCCCATCTAGGCCGCCATCGGCGGCTGGTTGAGAAAATTACGGGCCAAAACCCTGAGTTCACAAAACAGATCGGCAATATGCACGCCCTGTGGGCAGGCTTCCTGGCACTGGTAACAGTCGAGGCAGGTCCATAGCATACGGGAGCCGAAGACCATATCCCGCAGACCAATGGCGGCCGCATGCATGATTTGATGCGGCATCAGATCCAGGGCTGCCTGCGGGTCGGCAAAAGACTTCACTACCGGGCATACCGAAGTACAGGTCGAACAAGTAAAACAGGCTGAAAAGTTGGCGCTCCGGGCGGACGATTTCAAGGCAGACCGGAGACCTGCATCCATCTGCTTCGGATTTGGGTCGTGGGATTGACCGGAGTGCGCGAATGTTGAGGCGATCTGCTTTTTGACGCATTCGAGGGGGCGTTCATACGCGTTTTTGGAAATGTGGCGCGCCATGAGGCCACGGTAGTAGGAGAGGGGGGACAGCAGCGCGGTATCCGGAAAACCTTTTCTGAAGATGTATTCCCTGGTTTTAAACCAAAGCTGCTGGAGATTGATTCCGGCCGGACAGACATCGGTACAACGATGACAATTGGTGCACAAATACAATCCGGATTGCAGCGCCCTGATCTGCGCCTCATTCATGTGCTGTCCCGACGTCAGCAGACGGGTGAGCGCGATTTTCTCAGAAGGCAAAATCGAGGCATTGGCCGTCACCTCATAGATGATCCCCACCGCGCAGTGCTGGGTGCAGGCGCCGCAGTGGGTGCAGGCATCGGCCTCCATGATCTGCCGGGTTTCGATATTGGCTCGGTCGGAGATCTCGTCATCCATCACCGCGTTGGCCATCAGGCTCAAGGGAGTGGAGAAGATGTGCAGAAATTTGCTGAACGGCAGCATCGCCAGCCCGAAAAAACAGGCCAGATAATGCACGTGCCACAGGATGGTCGGTACAGCGGCCTGATCCAGAATCCGGGCGATTGGTTTCATCAAACGGGAGAAGCCATAACTGGCGAAGGCCCATTGTGGGCGCGAGTGGCATGCGGCACAATAGCTGTCGTGCAATTCAGCCCCCGCTGTCAAAGCGGCCGCATCAAACGGCGCTTTCAAGTCAGGGTGAACGATGCCGAAGTTGGCCGCCCAGTAGCTGGCCAGGGCTGTCTCATCCTCGGGGTCATCCAGTGCGGCGTAATCAGCCACCATTTCCTGATAGCTGGAAAAAGAGAGGATTTTGCTGCCCTCCAATAACATCCCTGAGAGCATCACGATGGCCAGTGTGATCAGCATAAATTGATCGGCCCGGCTGGTCATCAGGCGCGGCACCGATTTTACCGATCTTCGGAAAACCGCCAGGCTTACACCGAGCATCACCATGGAAAAGGCCAGGTTGCGTATCAACAAGAAAGGGCCCCGGGTAGAGTAGTAATCTGCGAATAGATGATCGGAAATATAACCTTCCAGGGCATGCAACAGAAGCAAGGCCAGAAAGCCATACATCACACTGAGATGCATGATCCATCGGACTCGGCTTATGCGATAGATTCGCACTTGAAGCAGAACATCCAGGACCACCACCTTCACCATGGTGAGAAGGCGCTTGCTGAACATAGTGGCTAAACAACCCTTGACAAATGCAGTCGTTCGCCGGGCCGGGGCGTGCGCTTGCTCAAAATCCAGGCGGTATTGAAACCAATTTGCCATCTTTAGCGCAAGACCGCCGGCGCAAACGGCCAGCGCCAGGTAGAGGCTGATTTGAAAAAGCATATTCCGATTTCCCGTCAGGATCGAGGAAAAAAAGGGGCAATACTGCACTGAATACGGATTCGCTTACGAGGGTCGATGGCCGTCTCCGTGTCGGCCAAGGCCCCGCAGCGTTGTCAGCCCAGCAGATCTTTTACTCTGGCTGAAATTTCTTCTGCCGATGCCGGCTTGGGCAAATAGTCGTCCGCCTCCATGGTCAATCCATCATTGTGAGAATAGCTCGTGGAGCTGACATGATCGGCCACCGCCGTAAGCATGACAATGGGAATGTTCCGGAACTGCAGGTCGGACTTCAACTCAGCACATACGGCATACCCGTCCTTTCTGGGCATCATGACATCCAGGATAATGGCATCCGGCGGACTGGCCTTCACCTTTTCAAGGGCTTCCATCCCGTCATAGGCGATTTCCACCGCAAAGCCCTCCTTCTTCATGCAGTCTTGAACGATGGCAGCAAAATCGGGCTCATCATCGACAACCAGGATTCTCTTTGCTTCACTCATGGTATTCTCCTTCCCTAATTGTTACGTTATCCAAACACGTTTCTGGGGACACAACTAATCCTCTTCCACAGTGGGCCGTGGATGTAGTCCGGCCTTTTCCACGATTTCGGGCACTTTCTCCTCCCATTCGATGGCCATCACGTGAAAGCCCCGCACACCTTCGACCTGTTTGAGGCGCTGAATCGATTCCACACAGATTTTGATACCTTCTTCGGCCTGTTTCTCTTTGGGGGTCCCGGCCATCCGCTTGATCACTTCTTCCGGGACCTCCATTCCCGGCACCCGGTTTTTCATATAGCGGGCCATGCCCGCCGATTTCAGGGGCGTCACCCCTGCCAGGATATGAACGCTGTCCAGCAGTCCCTTTTCTCCGGCCAGCTGGATCCATCGTTCAAATTTATCGAGATTATAGATGCATTGGGTCTGGATGAACTCCACGCCGGCGGCGATTTTCTTGGCCAGCCGGGGAACGCGGATTTCAAACGGATCGGCAAATGGATTGGCCGCGGCGCCCACAAACATCCTGGGGGGGCGCAAGATTTCATTCCCCCCCAGGAATTGATGTTCATCCCGCATGTGGCGGACCGTTTGGATCAGCTGAATGGAATCCAGATCGTGAACGTTCTGACCGGCGGCGCAGTCGCCAAAGCTTTGATGGTCGCCCGTGAGGCATAAAATGTTATGGATATCGAACGAGGCGGCCCCTAAAATATCGCTTTGAAGCCCGATGCGGTTACGATCCCGGGTGACCATCTGCAGAATCGGCTCGAGGCCCATCAATTTTAAACGGATACAGGCGGCCAGACTGCACATCCTTGTAACCGCTGTCTGGTTGTCCGTGATGTTGATGGCATCCACATGATCCTTGATCAGATCGGCCTTGCGGGTGATCACATCCGGGTCGCTGCCCCGGGGCGGTCCGCATTCAGACGTGACGGCCAGTTCTCCGGTGGAGAGAATCTTTTCGAGTCGGCTTGGCGTGGCCGCTTTCATTATCGGACATCCTCCCTGATGATTTTTCGCGGGCCTCCGGCTCTGTCGCTCGACCAGTCTTTAATGGGAGCGACCGCTTCATATTTGTCCAGTCTGCCCAGGCGTTTCATGCGGTCCAGTATGAGCTGCCAGGCGCAGTCGATCTCTTTGTCGATTTCGCATTTTCCTTTGGTGGAGCCGCCGCATGGACCGTTCATGACGCGCTTGGCGCACCGGGTCACCGGGCAAATTCCGCCCGTTTGCGCCAGAATGCAGGATCCGCAGGCCTGGCACAATTCGACCCATACGCCACGGGTCTCGGTGGCGCCCAGAAAGCAAGTGTTCACGCCGGGGAATACTTCCAGGGTCTTATACTTGTCCGCCATGAACTGGACGCCGACACCACAGGCCAGGGAAACCACGGCCTGGTACCGGTCGACCCGGCCGCGCAGTTCTTCCAGATATTCGTGATCGCACTGCCGCTCGATGGTTTTCTCATCGATGGTGATTTCCCGGCCTTGGTTGAGAAAGTAGATTCGCAGGGCCGACGCCAGTATCTCGACTTCCTTTTTGCCGCCGGCTTCACACACCGTAACGCATTCATTGCATCCCAGGATGAGGATCTGCTCAAACGGCGCGATCGTCTCGATAATTTCCTCAATCGGTTTTTTGTCTGCGATTATCATTTTATGCGACTCTCTTTTTCTTGGCGGTTTTAATGGGATTGGGGCCTAGATCCAATATTCGAGCGGTCATCTCTTCCGCGATTTCTACGAATCGCTGCGCTTGGGAAGAGGAGAGATTGAACATGGCCACGCGATCCCTTTCGATGCCCACCTTGTCAAGGAGGGCGGCCACCTGCTCCGTTCGCTTCTTTGCCCTTAGATTGCCGTGATTGTAGTGACATTCTCCCTCGATACAGCCCAGCGCATACACACCGTCGGCCCCTTTTTCAAACGCACGCAGCATGTGGATCGCATCCACCTTACCCGTGCAGGGGACGGGTATGATTTTGATGCTCGGCGAATAGGCCAGCCGCATCGAACCTGCCAGGTCCGCTGCACTGTATCCTCAGAAGGTACAGCAGAACGCGATGATGATGGGTTTGAAGTCCTGATTCATAAGACCCCCTCGAGCAAGGCGTCCACCTTGCTGAGCAATTGATTGTCTTCATACCAATTCAGCGCGATGGCCTTGGCCGGGCACTCTGCCGCGCACACGCCGCAGCCACGGCATCTTGCTTCGTCAATCTCGCTGACACCGTCGGCATTGATCACCGGCACCTTGAACGGGCAGGTGCGGACGCAGATCAGACAGGCGGCGCACTGTTCGGAGGCCACCTTGGCGGTAATGGCCGACAACGTCAGAAAAGGTCGGGAAAGAAAAGTGGTGGCCCGGGACACTGCTGCGCCGGCCTGGGAGATCGATTCGGAGATGGTTTTGGGCCCCTGCGCGGTTCCGCACGCAAAAAGGCCTTCCGTGGGCATGTCCACCGGTTTGAGCTTCACGTGGGCCTCCACGAGGAAACCCTGTGCGTTGCGTCCCAATTTCATGATGGATGCCAACTCCTCGGTATCGGACGCCTGCATGCCGGCGCTCAGGACGACCCGGTCGGCCTGCAGGGTGATACGGCGGCCCAGCACATGGTTTTGAAAGGAGACCTGTATGCCATTGCCGGGGGATGTATCGACCATTGGCGGGTCATCCGGATCATAACGCACAAAATAGACCCCCAACCGCCGGGCTTCGGTATAATAATCCTCCAATAGCCCATAGGTTCGCACGTCCCGGTATAATACACAGATATCCACTTCCGGATTCTGTTGTTTCAAAGCCAGGGCGTTTTTAACCGCTGTCTGGCAGCAGACCTTGGAGCAGTCCGGATTCGCATCGGTGCGGGAACCGACACACTGAATCATGACCACCCGATGCAGTTCCCGGCAGGCATTGGTTTTCAGGTAAGCCCCGAGTTCAAGCTGGGTCATGATGCCGGGATGCGTACCGTAGGCATACTCCGTCGGCTGGTATTCGGTAGCCCCGGTAGCAATGATGGCCACACCGTGGTTAATCTTGCGTTCATACATTCCCGGACCCACCAGAACCTCTGTGGTGAAATTGCCCTTGTAGCCGGAAAACTGAACGATCAGGGTCTGGGTCAGGACCTGAATTTCCGGATGGTCCTTCACTCTTCGGACAAGGTTGTCGATATACCGGCCCACATCGGTACCATCAATGGTGTGGGGGATACGGGCGGCCAGGCCCCCCAACTGTTCTTCCTTTTCAATGAGGGCCACTTCAAATCCCTGATCGGCCAGGCCCAGCGCAGCGTTCATACCGGCCACACCACCTCCCACCACCAGGGCCCGCTGATGGATAGGGATTTTTTTCTCATGCAATGGGGTCAGGGTGGCGCAGCGGGAGACGGCCATGCGCACCAAATCCTTGGCCTTGCGGGTGGCTTCTTCAGGATCGTTGGTGTGCACCCAGGAATCCTGGTTGCGGATATTGGCCATTTCAAACAGATAGCGGTTCAAACCGGCGGCTTTCAGGTTATCCATGAAGATTTCACCATGGGTCTTGGGTGAACAGGCCGCCACCACCACGCGGTTGACGCCTTTCTCCTGAATGATTTCCCGCATATGCTTCTGGGCATCCTGTGAGCAGGCGAAAACGCTCACGCCTGAGTGGATCACTTTGGGAAGGCCGGCCGCATAGGCTGTCAGCGCCTCGACGTCCACCGCCCCGGCGATGTTGACGCCGCAACAGCATACAAAAACAGCGATTCGGGTGGAATGCTCCGGGACGTCGATGTCATCGAGGGGTGGGGCTTGTTTGGCCAGGGTACCGCGGGCCTGGGCCAGGCCGCTGCCCGCTGCGAAAGCTGCTGCGCTGGCTGCGGTGATGGACTCGGGGATATCTTTGGGACCTTGAATGCTGCCGCAGGCATAGATCCCCGGCCGGGACGTCTCCTGCGGCTTGAACGCCTCTGTGGCGGCAAAGTTATATGGGTTTAAATCGATCCGGAATTGTTCGGCCAGGCGGTGGATGGATGCAGGGGCCGAAAGGCCGATGGACAACACCACCATATCGAAAAATTCTTCTTCAATGCCCCCGGACTCCCTGGCGTAGCGGATGCGGATTTCGGAGGACGGTTCGGCCGCATCGATGGCGTGGATCCGTGATTTTATAAAGCGGACCCCGGCCGATTCCCTGGCCCGCAGGTAATATTTTTCGTAGTCTTTGCTGACGGTACGGATGTCCATATAGAAAACCGTGCATTCGATTTGGCCATGGGAGTGCTCCTTGGCAATCATGGCCTCTTTAATGGCGGACATGCAGCAAATCGAAGAGCAGTATCCATTGCCGCAGCGGGTCAGATCTCGGGAGCCGATGCACTGCAGCCATGCGATCCGATGCGGTTTGCTGTTATCCGAGGGGCGTAGCAGTTTTCCCCCGGTGGGACCTGAAGTGCTCAGAATACGCTCGAACTCCAGGCTGGTGACAACATCGGGGTGCTGTTGATGGTGATAGTAGGCCTCCAAATCGACCGGATCAAATGTCCTTGCACCGGCCGAAAGAATTACCGCCCCGGTGTTTATGACCATCTCTTCTTCCTGATCTTCGAAATTGATGGCATCGGCCGGGCAGCATTTTTCGCATGCTTTGCAGCGTCCCTTCTTTTTAAAGTAGATACACCGATTCCGGTCGATGACGTATTTGAAAGGGATGGCCTGGGCGTAGGGAATATAGATGGCTTTGCGCTTGATGAGTCCCTGGTTGTATGCGTCCGTCGCCTTGGCCGGACATTTTTCACTGCAGAGGCCGCAGGCGATGCATTTGTCGACATCGACGTATCGGGGGTGTTTTTTTACATAGGCCGTAAAATTGCCTTTCTCACCCTCGATGCGGATGACTTCCGCAGGTGCGATCACTTCGATGTTGCGATGCCGGCCGACCTCGACCAGTTTGGGAGAGACCACTCACATGGAACACTCATTGGTGGGAAAGGTTTTGGCCAATTGCACCATAATCCCACCGATGGAGGGCGTCTTCTCCACCAGATGGACAGCGTAACCCGAATTGGCCAGGTCCAGCGCCGCCTGAATACCGGCGATGCCGCCGCCAAGCACCAGAACGGATCCGATTTGAACACCGTTACCGGCCATTTAGAGTGCCTCCTTTGCGTTGATGATGTCGGGCAGTTTATCTTCCCAACCCATGGTTGAGATCAGCGCGCCGCGAAACCCCCGGGCCTGAATGGCATGGATCAGCTCCGCTGCAATCTGGACACTTTCCAGCGCCTTGTCAGGCGCTTTGTGGAGGCGTTGGATCAGATCCTCAGGAACGTGAATGTGGGCCAAATTGCGATCCATATAGCGTGCCATGCCGGCGGACTTGAGCAGAAGCACCGTAGGTATGATGGGGACCTTCAAATGCGCGATTCGATCACTGAACCGCTTCAACGCTTCAAGATCAAAGACCGGGGTCGTGACAAAGTACGCCGCGCCATCGGCATTCATTTGAATGGCCCTCTCAATCTCAGCGTCAACGCTCTGATCATCAAGGCCTGTATTGATCTGAGTGCCGACAAAATAGGTGGGACGGCCGGTCAGTTCGATCCCGGCCATGTCGCGCCCCCGCTCCAGGGTTCCGATGGTTTGGAGCAGTTCGTAGATATCCACGTCGAATACCGGCTTGGTTTCGATGTGGTCGCCTATCCTGGGCGTCTCCCCGATCACGAGCATCAGGTTCTGGATACCGCAAGCATAAGCCGACAGAAGATCGGCCTGCAGCGCGAGCCGGTTGCGGTCTCTGCAGCTGACCTGCATGATGACTTCCAGGCCTTCACGTTCCAGAATCATACAAGCGCCCAGTGAGCTCATGCGCATGACCGCCGTACTTAATTCGGGGACCACAATGGCATCCACCATCCCTTTGATACGCCCCGCTTGCTCGAGCATTTTGGAGACATCCACGCCTTTAGGGGGGTCGATCTCAGCCAGCACCACAAAGTCTTCGGATCCGATTTTTTGGGTCGATCCCATCGCTGCTCCTTAATTCCTCTTCACCATTTTTGGCCGACATCGGTAATTGTTGGGTGTTTAGCTGCCTGGTTGATGCAAGGATAACATCGTTGCGGATCCGCCAAGGCGTGTGGTCAATTCGACGACCCGGCCGGCGGATCGGAACTGCAAAGCACAATTGATGCCCCCCTTTGACCGAGACGACAGGCCGATGGCCGTCCCGGTCAGATGGGGGCTTGCAGGGGCTCAAATATCTGCCTGGACAGGTTCTCCCGGCTTCAGCGCTGACAAGCCGCGGGTCAACTCCAGGGCGACACCAACCCCCTCTTTGACCTTGGTATCGGAGAGGGCCCCCATCAGACCCCACAAACCCACCGGTTTGGCGCCGCTCAGGTCCACTTTGCCCGGCAGACCGGCAGCCTTGTCCAGCAGATCAAGGGACTGGGGCGCGGTCAGCTTATTGAGGCTGCCGGCCAGGCGGACCAGGCCGTCGCCGATTTGCTGCAATTGCTCGGGCGAATAGGTCGAGCCGATCTTCTTAAGGACCTCCAGGCCCATGTTCAAGATGCGGAAAACTCCGCTCTGCTCCAGATCGTCAAAATAATAGATGATCTGCGGCACAGTGGTCTTAAAGACCGGCTCGGCGATCATTAAAAAGTCGATCAGATTCTTAAGCTGGTCCAATGTGAAATTGAGATTTTTAACATTGCGCATGGCGTTTTTGATCAGATGGACAAGATCTTCCATCTGAAATTCGGGCTCGACATCGGCCAAGGCCACAATCAGGGCGTGCACGGCTTCATTGACGCGCGGCGCCAATTCATCGCGCAGTTCCCTGACCGCATGGGCCGATTCCGCCAGGGGGGTAACCTGCGCCTCAAGGCGTTCCATTCGTTCAATGAGTTCGTTTTCCTGCGTCATATGCGCACCTCCCTTAAGCTGCCGGCCGGATCTTGCCGGCCAGATTCATCTGCGGTTCCAGGGGAAGGTCCAGACCTTTCAACATCAGATTCCAGTAGACCCAGCGAAACATCATTTTGCCCCAGTGGTTGTTGAGGCTCTCCTGCAGGAGGCTGAAAGGACCCATGCCGGGGAAAGGAAACTTGCCCGGCAGGGGTTCGACCTTGTAATTGAAGTCCAGAAGAATGGCTTTTTCGAATCCCGAAGCCAGAAAACAGGTGGCGTGGCCGTCGAACCTGTTCCGGGGGGGACGGCCGTCAATCTCACGCAGCAGGTTGTCCATAAGGGTATAGGCCATATAATGGGCCACCGATCCGGCTTTGGATGTGGGAACATTGGTGGTATCGCCGATGGCGTAGATGCGCTCAAAGTTTTCGGCCTGCAATGTCTCGTTATTGGTGGCCACATACCCTATGGGGTCGCTGACATCCGAATCGATGAGGGCTTTGTCCCCCATATTGGGCGGGATGGAGACCAGCAGATCATACCCGATGGTCTCTCCCTTATGCGATTCAATGGTTTTGTCTTTGGCATTGACTTGGGCCAGGTCGAAATAGGGGGTTACTTTGATATTTTTTTGAACAGCCACCTGGGCCAGGGTTTTGGCCGCCACCGGTTTGGTGAATACATTGTCCAGGGGAGTCACAAATTCTATTTCCACTTTGTCGCGCACACCATTGACCGTGAAGAACCAATCCGCCATGAACACGAATTCCAGGGGAGCAATGGGACATTTGTAGGGAATCTCGGCGATGTTCAGCACTACCTTCCCGGAATCGAAATACTTCAGTTTCTGCCTCAGGGCCAAGGCCCCTTCAAAAGTGTAAAAGTCAAAGACGTCCGTTTGCCATGCATCCAACATACCGTCGATCTCCGAGGGCTGGATGTCGCAGCCGGTGGCGATGATGAGCCAGTCATAATCGTAGGCTCCCGTCCGGGTCTCCACCTTGCGTTGATCCGGATCGACCTTTACGATCTCGTCCACGATAAAGTCGACGCCCTTGGGAATGAACTCTTTTTTGGGTTTGAGAACGTCCTGCTCGCTGTAGACGCCGAAAGGGATAAAAAGATATCCGGGTTGATAATAGTGGCGTTCATCCCTGTCGATGATAGTGATCTGCCATTCCGCCTCTGTTAACTCCCTGCGAAGCATATTGGCCACGATGGTTCCGCCGGCACCGGCACCCAGAATCAGAATATTGCGCATGACGCCCTCCTTGAGTTAGTGGGTTGAAGAGAGGCAGGTGCAATCCTTTGTGGCCGGCAATCCATGGATCAACAGGCAACGATCAGCTTTTCAACATCAGGGGCAAAGCGTCAGAATTTGTCCGGGCACAGGGTTTACATCCAATATAGGATAAATGAGACCTTTTTTATCCTATATATTTGCTCTGTAGCACGCTATGATATCATTAGTCAAATGGTATGATATTGGAGCCGCCGTTTGTCGATGATCTTATCGGCGGCGACTCCATCTGATGTATAGGGATCCGGGTAATGATCACTCTGGCCTTTTGGGGTGTGCCAGACAAAAAAGGGGTCTATTTACAGAAAGCATTTCAGGGCATCAGTCGATTAATTGCCCCTGCAATCTGACAAGCTCGGCCTCTCCCTCCTCCACAAACTCATTTACGATATCCTGGAGGGGCATGATTTTATCCACCAGGCCGACGGACTGGCCCGCCATGAGAGAGCCTTTGTCCACATCACCGTCGATTACGGCTTCTTTCAAGGCGCCTACCCAGAATCGTTCGGCTTCAAACTGGGCGGTTTGGCGATCGATAATCTGGTTGTCCAATTTGTATAATAGCTCCAGTTGTAATTTGCCGAATTCAACGGTGCCGGCGTTTTTCAGCGACCGCACCGGAATGATGGGCAGGCGGCTGTCGAATTGGGGCGTCGCCATGGCGTCGCGGGCTTTGGCTTTGCGAAATACCTCTTTGAACTCGGGGTGGGCGATGCACTCTTCGGACATCACGAAGCGGGTGCCCATCTGAATACCGGCTGCACCCATCAACAACAAGTGGGCCATCATGCGTCCGGTGGCGATGCCGCCGGCGATGAAGACCGGAACGCTGTCGATTTGGAACAGAATCTGCTGCAGCAGAACGGAGAGGGACACGGGACCGATATGGCCGCCGGCCTCCGAGCCTTCCAGAATAAGGGCGTCTGCGCCGCGGTCTATCAGTTGCATGGCCAGCATGGCGGTGGGGGCGAAACAGATCACTCTAGCACCGCACGACTTGGCCTGCTCGATCTCTTTCTTTTTGGGGATCCCCCCGGCAAAAACGATATACTTGGCCCCCAGATCGCAGATCATGTCCAGTTGGTCCTTGTAGACCGGTGCCAGGGTAATGACGTTGATGCCAAATGGGTGGTCGGACATTTCTGCGGTGGTTTCGATCTGCTCTTTCAGGATTTCCACCGGAGCGTTGCCGCCGGCCAGCAGCCCGAAACCGCCAGCATTTCCTATGGCGGTCACCAGTTTAGGATCGCTTACCCATGTCATAGCGCCGCACATGATCGGGTATTGGCATCCCAGAAATTCTCGGCCGGTTTCGAAAAATCGATTAAGCAGCATGGCACTCCTCCTCATCTGGCAAGTTCAGGGTAAGCGGATTGGCGTATACATCGCCTTTAATTGGATATGGCGTAATTTTAAAATAAAAACAATATTCAAAATGTGCCCAATTTTTGTCACTGATGCGTAAAGATACGATCATCCGTTGACCGGATTGCATTTCATTGACTTAAGTCAAGCCGGTCCGGCAGGCATCTCATCCGCTCTTTCCAGGAGAATCCATTGAAGTGAAACCATTGATATGAATCGACGTCAAATTAAGGATCAGCGCTATCGGCCGCTACGACCAAATTTGAATCTTAATGCCTTGCCCCTTTTTTGACATTCCACCACACAATCGCCGCAATTGGTGCACTCGGTCTCCGGCAGGCATTTCAACCCTTTGGGGTCCAGGTCGAGGCTGCAGGAGCGCGTGCACGGGTCATTGTGCCGGCTTTTGCAGATGCAGGCCTTGGCATCGAAGGTCACGTTCAATCGACGGGCATTGATCTGTTTGGCCAGGGAAATCATCACCGATTGGGGGCAGATATAACGACACCAAAGGCGCCTGCCGGCCGCCGTTTCAAGGGCTACCACAACCAAAAGCGCAACCGCAGCCAGGGAGAAGTGCTGCTGCTCGAACCAGAATTGAAAGCAGCGCGAGTACCAGGCCGGCAAGGAGAGCTGGTTGAGGACCGGTGTGGTGGAAAAGAGAAAGAAGCCTGTTAATCCCATCACAAATAGGATCAATTTAATGCGGAAACCCAAAGGGTGCGGTCGAACCGCTGGACGGTTCCGACGTTTGCGCTGGCGTCGCACAATCGCCTGCCCCCATTCCGAAGACAAAGCTGATACGCAAGTGGTTTAGCCACGGGATGAGGATGAAAGCGACGGCGACGCCGATCTGGCTGGTTCTTCGGTAGAATTTGATGTTGAGCTTTATCATTTCTTCACGAATCGGGTCGGCAAGACGGTGATGGCATCTCTGGGGCAGACGTGTTCGCAGACCCCGCAACCGGCGCATTGATCGGTGATCACCGGAAATTCGCCGTTTTCCAGCCGCATGGCCGTGGCCTTGATGGGGCAGCGTTCGTAGCAGCTGCGGCAGACGATTTCACCGGACCAGGTATAACATCTGGAGCGGTCCAGCCTGGCGAATCCCATGCGGACTTCTTCGATGGGCACATCCTCCAATGCATCCGACGGGCAGATGGCGCTGCACCGCATGCAAAGAAAACAGGCGGCTTTTTGGGGATTGATCTGGGGAGTGCCCGATTCAAAGAAATTGAAGCCGGTACGCATGGAGATGCAGTCGAAAATACAAACCTGGGCACACTGCCCGCACTGTAGACAGCGGGCCAGGAACTCTTTTTCAGGACGCGCGCCTGGGGGGCGAAGAAATGGCATAGTGGAATATCGAATATCGAACAAGGAACCTCAGAATGTCAAAGGAAGATATTCTGTCTTTTAATATATAAACGACAGAGCGCAGCGAATCCATACTTCGACATTCGATATTCCTTGTTCGATATTCTGCGGTTCTAGTCGCCTTCCTTTTGGTTAATCCAAAACAGGGATTTCTATCCCCGGATGATCTGTTCAGTACTCTCATCCATCTCATCCTCCACCGTCACATAGGTGGTGTAGATGGTGAGCACACCGTCGACGGCTTTGATCTTTTTAACTTCCGCCTCCAGCCGATTGGCCGGCGCTTCGGCCACCACCACGACATATTGGTCCTGGTGGCAGCCGTAGGTGGTCATCTCAGCCATGTTTTGGATCTCGCCCTCTACCCGGGCAAGATCCACTTTCAGCGTATGAACGAGCAGGCCTGCTATTGCCATGATCAAGCTTTCTCTATTTTGACAGCGCAGATTTTGTACTCAGGCTGTTTGGAGCCCGGATCAAAGGCGTCCAGGGTCAGCTTGTTGATCAGTTTGTCTGCGTAGTGGAACGGAACAAAAACCAGGCCCGGTAGGCAGACATCGCTGACACGCGCCGGCAGGTCCATGGCGCCGCGGCGGGTGGTCAGTTTGATGATATCGCCGTTGTTGATACCCTTTGCCTTGGCGTCCCTGGTGTTGACTTCAACATAGGCTGCGGGAAAGGACTTCTTCAATTCAGGCACCTTCATGGTCATGGTGCCGGTGTGCCAGTGGTCGATCACCCGCCCGGTGGTCAGCACCATGGGATAGGCTGCATCCGGCTCCTCGGCGGCTCCCTTGTACGGCCGCATCCAGACCACCGCCTTGCCGTCCGGCTTGCCGTAGAAGAAGTACTTGTTGGGATGGTCGGCGGGGACATTGGGGTCTTTGCCGCGCACGTAGCGGATCTTGGTTCCGGGATGGTCCTCGGTGGGGCAGGGCCACCGGATGCCGGACGCCTTGCGCAACCGGTCGCGGGTCATGCCATAGAAGTTGTACGGGGTAGGCCGGCTTACCTTGCGCCATTCGTTCCAGACATCTTCGGCGCTCTTGTAAGGCACCAGCTTGGGATCCACATCCATGCGTTTGGCCAGGTCCACCAGGATGTGAACGGACTCTCGGCACTGGCCGGGAGGCTCGATGGCTTTGTCCACCAGTGCATAACGGCGTTCGGAGCAGCCGTAGACCCCTTCTCGCTCGCACCAGAAGGCCGGCGGAAGCACGACATCGGCAAATTTCATGGTTTCGGCATCGGCAAATGCTTCGATGAGGCAAAGGAAGGTGTCCTCGCGTGCCAAGGCCTTGCGATGCTTGTTCACGTTGGGCAGGGACTGGGCCGGGTTGGTGCAGAGCATGAGAACCGCTTTGACCTTGCCCTCGCCGATGGCGTTGTACAATGCTACAGTGTGCAGTCCCGGTTTAGGGTTGAGGGAGTCTTGGGGCAGGCCCCATAATTTCTCCATCTCGTTGCGGTTTTCCTTCTTCTTGATCAGCCGTCCGGCTGGCAGCAGATGGGACAGGCCGCCGGTGTCCCGAACACCGCCGCAGGCATTGGGCTGTCCGGTAAGGGAGAAAGGTGTGGCCCCCGGCTTGCCGATGTGTCCGGTGAGCAGGTGCAGGTTGCTGATCAGGTTGTTGGCCCACACGCCACGGATGCGTTGGTTGATGCCCATGCACCAGAGGGACATGGTGGCCGGTGACTCGGCGAACCAGGTGGCCATCGTGCGGATGGTGGCGGCTTTGACCCCGGTAATCTTCTCGGCTTTTTCAGGGGTGTAGTCTTCCAGGAATTTGCGGTAGGCTTCAAAGTCGACCTTCTTCTTGTCGTTGGTCATGAAGTTGACGTACTTGCCGTGGAAGCGGCTGTTGTCCAGCTCTTCATCGATGATGTGGTAGGCCATGGCGTTGAGGATGGCCAAATCCGTCCCGGGTTTGAACGGTACATGAAGATCAGCGATGCGCGCCGTATTGGTGCGGCGCGGGTCCACCACAATGATCTTCACGTTGGGATCGGCCTGTTTGCGCTTGGCGATGCGTTTGAAGAGGATGGGGTGGCACTCGGAGGTGTTGGAGCCGATGATGAAGATGCAGCTGGCCGCATCGATATCGTCGTAGCTGCCCATGGGTTCGTCTTTGCCGTAGGTGGTGACGTATCCGCCCACGGCCGACGCCATGCACAGGCGCGGGTTGCCTTCCACGTTGTTGCTTTTCAGACCGGCTTTGAAGATCTTGCTGGCGAGGTAGGTCTCTTCGGTCAGGGCCTGGCCGCTGCCGTAGTAGGCCACTGCGCCGGGACCATCGGCTTTGAGCACGGATTTGAATTTGTCCGCCGTATAGTTGAGGGCTTCGTCCCAACTCACTTTGGTGAGCTTGCCGTTTTTGCGGATCATAGGGTCGGTGACGCGTTCCTTAGCGTAGATGATGGGGACCATCAACGCTCCTTTGAGGCACAGGAAGCCGGCGTTGTGGTTGTTGGGGTCACCTTTGATCTGAACGGCCCTGCCGTTATGAATGCCCACCATGACACCGCAGCCGGTGCCGCAGAACCGGCAAACACCTTTGACCCACTTGTCTGCTTTGTCGTCGGCGGCAAATGCCATAGGGGATCCTACGGCCATCAATGCCGAGGATGCAGCCGTAGCTTTGAGAAAATCGCGTCGGGAAAGTTTCATGGATATGCCTCCTTAAGGGGTAAGTGATGACAAACGGCGCGTTGCCATTATTCAATTGTTGTTTTGGTTTTCGTCTTTTCGTAGGCTGCATGATGCAGCGAATTGTTGTGGAAGGGATGGCATTCGCTGCAATCGCGGTCCGCCCCGTACTTTTTCTGCATTTTGCGGATGCTGGGGTCGTGGCATTTCCGGCAGGTTTTGTCCACGTCGGGTTTGACCGCCCATGGCACAGACCCTTTGCCGTCCGGCTGTCCGTGACAGACGAAGCACTTGACCAGGTTGACGCCATGCTTGCTCTCCAGCCAGTCCTGGGCGGTTTTCGGGCTGGTCTTCTGGTGGCAGGTATAGCAGTCGGAAGACGCCTCGGGTGCCTCCAGGTGTTTGAAAGCCTCGCAGCGGACCTTGGGAAAGGCCGCGTTCACATATCCGAACGCCAAAATCACCAGAATGGCTAGAGCAGCGGCAATCAGGAAGATCCAGTGCCGCAATGTCAATGATTTCCTATACTGAGGTGTTTGGGCCATTACTTTTGCTCCTGAACAAGGGGTAGATTTTTGGCGAATTCGGCGTTGAACGGATACCGGCGGTCGAATGCGGGCAGGTGGGCCATGTTGGGATGGCATCCGGCGCATCCGCTGCGGGTGTTGCCGTTTTTTCCCAGATAGGCTTCATGGGCGAGACGGCCGATTTCCGATATCTTCTCGTCCTTGGTGGTTTTGAACAGGTCCTGATGGCAGGCGCGGCAGTTGTCGTCATGGATGAAACGGCGGGCGGCGACCTGCAGTCTGCGGCGGTCCAGATTGTCGGGATCGCCGAACTTATGGGCCCAGAGGTCTTTGATGCCCATCATCTTCACGGTGAGATACCTGAGGCCGAATCCGTTGGGGATATGGCATTGACGGCACTCGACGGGATTTTTGTCCTTGTCCGTCGCATGGCTGGATTTCTCTAACTCTGTTTTGTGTGTCTTCAATTCATGGCAACTCATGCAGTATTCGGTTCTGGAGGTGCGCTCCATGGGGATGGAGATCAAAAATGCCAGTAGGGCCGCGGCCCCTGCGGAAATGAGAAGCCATTTCAAGCGGGGACCTGAACGTTTTTCAGTCACTGTGTTGCTCCTCGAAAAAGTTTAGGTGGCATTGGATGCGGGTAGCTCGCACTATCGCCGGTATTAAGAACTTTCCAATAGCATAAAGAGGTGTAAGGGAGCTGTTAATTGTGTTACGGGAGTGTAAAGGCCGCTACACAAGTGTTGCAGAAATTCGGGTTTTTATGGTAGCGGACAGGATGTATGACAGAGAGTGCACATCACACCATACTCGTGATCGATGACGACAAGGATATCGTCCAAACCATCAAGGGCAATCTTGAATTGGACGGCTACGCTGTTCTATGCGCCATTGACGGACGCAGCGGGATCGACTTGGCCCGTGAACGCCGGCCCCATCTGATCGTGTTGGATTTGAATCTGCCCGATATCGACGGCATCAAGGCGTGCCAATTCATCCGGCGGGAATTCGATTTTCCCATCATCATGCTGACGGCCCGGGACGGACTCTCCGATATGGTGCTCGGCCTGGAGTGCGGTGCCGATGATTACATGGTCAAACCGTTCAATGCCCTGGAGCTGTCGGCGCGCATCAAAGCGGTGCTCAACCGCACCGAACGCAGCATGGTGAAGAGCTGCTATGAAGGCAAGTGTATCAGCATCGACTTTAAATCCCGTCAGGTCGAAGTGCGCGGGGAGCCGGTCCAGTTGACCAAAACCGAATATGAGCTGCTGGAACTCTTCGTCAGTTATCCGGCGGAGGTTCTCTCCCGGGAATTCATCCGGGAGCAAATCTGGAGAGATTCAGATCTCTACAAGCACAGCCGGACCGTAGACGTTCACATTCAGCGGTTGCGAAAGAAATTGGAGAGCGACCCCAATAATCCGCGATTTATCGTGACGGTGGCCGGTGTGGGGTACAAGTACATGTCTGACGGCGCCGAAGAGGTTTGATGTGAAGCTCATATTGAAATCCGTCCACCGCATCGTGGATGATCAGAACCGCATTGTCATGGCCGAAGGGCGCATGGAGTTGCTGGAGGCCATCGTCTCCACCGGATCCATCAACCAGGCGGCAAAGCAGATGGGCATGTCCTATAAATCGGCCTGGAGCAAAATCCGATCAACCGAAGCCCACCTCAAAACCAAAATCGTTCTAAGCCACAAGGCCCACGGCACCCGGTTGACACGTGCCGGCGAAACACTGCTGGCCAGCTACAAAGAGATGAAGCGGCAATGCCTTGCTGCTGATGATGAAATCTTCGATCGCTGTTTCGATGGGTATAACGCCGATGAAGCGGCGTCGACCGCTGCTCCGGTGCCGATGATCTCTTTTGTCGGGCATTCCGGTTGTGGAAAAACCACTTTCATAGAAAAATTGATTCCCGTTTTAACCCGATCCGGTGTCAAAGTCGGCATCATCAAGCACGATGTCCATGGGTTTGAGATGGACAAGCCGGGAAAGGACACCTGGCGCCATAAAAAAGCCGGAGCAGTGGGCACCATTATCTCCTCACCCAACCAGATCGGGATGGTCCTCGATGCGGACCACGACCATCTTCCCTATGAACTGGCCACTCTGCTGGAATCAGCGGACCTGATCATCGTGGAAGGTTTCAAGAGCGGGCCCCAGGCCAAGATAGAGGTATTTCGTCCCCAGGCCACCGGGGACAAAACGCCGCTGTGTCTCCAGGATTCCCAATTGATCGCCCTGGTTAGCGACGATGCAGTGGACGTGGATCTCCCCGTATTCAGCCTCAACGATATCGAGGCCGTGGCAGCCTTTATCAAAACGCATTTCTCCTTGTAATACAGCACTCCGTCCAACCCATCCTGGGCAGTGGCCGGCCCTCTGTGAGTCAGCAGGTCCTAACGCATTATCGATGGTCTTCGTAGGGCCGGACTCTGTCCCGGCCCGATCGCCTGCGCCGCCTATGTCATCCGTTCGTCCATTCCATCCCTTCATTTTCCTTTTCTGTGGCTAAATTATATTTAAAAACAACACTTAAGCGCATGTAAAGAATATGACCTAAGTTGTAACATCTTTTACAAAACCGTTCCTTGATCTTTCTTGGTGACCTGGTGGATAAGCATACTGCCTAGGTGAAGAAAGCATAGGTTGCTGAAAGAGCGGTCACTGAATTTTCCATAGATGCGCACAAATTCAAAGGGAAGGAAGCAATGCCAGAATCGCAAGCGCCCAAACAATCATCCAAAAAAAGGGGATGGTGGTTCGGCCTGGTGGTAGGGGTCGTGCTGACCGGTGTCGTTGTTTTGGCCTCGGGATTTATGATCGAGACCACCAATACCGACACTTTTTGTGTTTCATGCCACGCCATGACCCCATTTCGGGACGCCTGGAAGCAGGCTGTCCACGGCGGCAACAATCCCCAGGGATTTGCCGCACAGTGTGTGGACTGCCATCTGCCCCACGGCGATTTTGTCGAGTATGTTACCGCCAAAGCCGTCACCGGCACCGGTGATGTCATTCAGAACATGATCATCGACAAGGCATCCTTCGATTGGATGGGCAATGCGGAAAAAAACCGGCTAAAATTCACCTATGATTCGGCCTGCCGCCGCTGCCACCATAAACTGGAAGCGGCCCCGGGAATGCCCAGGGGCGGATTTCTGGCACACCGCACCTATTTGCGGGGCGATACGACCAAAAGATGCGCCGATTGCCATCCCCACGTGGGGCACAAAAATTTGCAGGAGATGGTCGAACGTTATTTTAAGCAACAAACGTAACCGTTTTTACTAACCAGAAAGTCCATATGGAATTGAACGCGTAACCGGTACAGGAGGATAGTATGAAGCTGTCGCCAGGAAAACTTGGGATCATCATCTTAGCCGTAATGTGCTTAACCACGGTTGCCGTGGTCAGCGCAGAGGAGTATCCCAATATTCCCAAAGAGATTAAGATCAAGCGCGGATTCACCAAAGAGGCGCTCGCTTGTATCGAGTGCCACGCTCAGAAAATGCCAGGCACGTTCGAGGGATGGAAAACCAGCCGCATGAGCCATGCCGGCGTGTCGTGTTATGACTGCCATGTGGTGGAAAAATCCTCCCCAATGGCCAGTCAGTGTGAAGGCACCAAGGGAACCGGTATCTATATTTCCCCCATGGTATCTTCCAAGACCTGTTCGCGCTGCCATCCTCAGGAAGTAGAGCAATTCCTTAAAAGCGGTCACGCCAAGATTGCCAGCGGCGCTGTCACCGATCCTAAACGCGCCGGTCTGAGCAAGCTTCAATTTTATTATGAAGGCGGCGGCTATATGGCCAGCAAGAAATTTACATGGCAATTCGGCACGCCCAAGGAAGCCATCGACATCGAGCGCGCACCGCGTGCATCCGGATGCCAGCCGTGTCACGGGTCTACCGTCGAATTGGATGAAAATAACAAACCTAAAAACGAAAGCTGGCCCGGCGGTGTGGGAACCCGCTATCCGGACGGCTCCATCGGCACCTGTACCGTTTGCCACGAACGGCACACATTTTCCAAGGCCGACGCCCGCAAACCCGAAGCCTGCGGTGCCTGCCATCTTGGACCGGACCATCCCAACATCGAGATCTACCAGGAGAGCAAGCATGGCCAGATGTACCTGACCCAAGGTGAGAAGTGGAACTTCGATAGCCCTCCCGATGCTTGGGAACCCGGCGACTATCCCGCACCCACCTGTGCGACTTGCCATATGAGCGGCATCGGCGAGCTTGCAACAACCCACAATGTTCAGGAGCGATTGAAATGGGATCTGATGCACAAAAAATCCGTTATCCGCTCGGGCGAACGCGGTGACGGGGTCAAGGCCGCACCCAAGATGCGCAAAGTTTGCGCCAATTGCCACGGTCCTTCCCATGTCAAAACCCAGCGCGATATGCTGGATAATGCCGTGGGCCTGTACAACAAGTACTGGGACGGCGCTGTGAAGATGAAAAAAGAACTGGCCGACAAAAAACTGCTGGGACCCGACCCCTGGCAGGATGGCTTTCAGGAACTGATGTACTATCTCTGGCACCATGTGGGCCGCCGGGCGCGTCAGGGTGCTGCAATGAATGCGCCGGACTATGCACACTGGCATGGCTTCTTCCAACTCTTCCAGTGCTATCAGGACATGGAGAACATCTATAAGCAACGTCTTGAGACCGGAAAAGTCGAAAAATACAGCCCGGTGATCAGTTCGGCACCGTATTAGCCGGGAAAGGGAGCTATCCCTGTGATCGGCGACAAAAAGCGAATAGCTGATACCGTGTAGTACCTCCATACCTGAAGAAAAACCCCGCCTTGGCGGGGTTTTTCTGTTTCGCCCGGGGCTGAGGGCTTGCGCTAAATTTAATCGGCATTGTATGGGTTGAGACATCTGTCCGGCAAGGCGCCGAAGTATTGTAATATCGAGATATTCTCGTGTTTGGCATCACGGTCAGGCAGGATGCATCGACGCATAGACATATGAAGCTGTTTTTGAGCGAACCCTATCCATTTGACAGCCTGCAAGCACCCATTATAAAGATTCTTTTACAAATTAATGTTAGAAGTGATTTACAATTTTTTACCGGCCCAAAGAAACAGCGGGCGGCAGATTTAAATCTGACGCCCAATCCCGCCTTTGGCGGGAAGTTTAGCTCCGGTAAGGGGTTGCAACCCCTCTCCGTAAAGGCACTCCACCCATGAATGAAACCTATTCCAAATTAAACCCGGATCAGGGACGCACACTGGTCAAGCTGGCACGGCTTACCCTGATGGAGCATTTCAATCGCAAATGTCCGGATGCCTGGAAGTCCGAGCTTGAAAAAGGGCTCGAGGACCAGGCGCTTCAAGTCCGCAGCGGCACGTTTGTAACATTGAAAATCGGGGGACAATTGCGCGGATGTATCGGCAGTCTTGTGGGAAGCGAGTCTCTGGCGGATGGCGTTCGCAGCAACGCCATCAACGCTGCCCTGCACGACCCCAGATTCAGACGCCTCACCAATAAGGAGCTGGATCGGGTCTCCATCGAAGTAAGTGTGCTCACCGCACCCCAGCCCCTTGAATATTCCGATCCCGAAGATCTGATCTCCAAACTGCGACCTGGAATTGACGGGGTCACGATTCGCAAAGGAATGGCTGGCGGCACTTTTCTACCCCAGGTCTGGGAGCAGTTGCCCGATCCTGGATCCTTTCTCTCCCACCTTTGCAAAAAGGCCGGTCTGCCGGATGATGCCTGGCTTGCCGGGGACCTGAAAGTAGAAATCTATCAGGTGCAATATTTTGAAGAAATCCATTGAATCCCGTAGTCAACCTACTGCAAGCGTTTGGTAACACGGGATCTGGTGCCCCTGATGAAATATTGAAAAGGCCGGAGGGCTTCAGTGCCAAGGCGCAAAGGGTGCAGCCGTAGTTTGACCTACTGCAAACCCTTTGCAACGCCGGATCTGGAGTCCAAGTGAAATATTGAAAAGGCCTGAGGGCTCCAGAGCCAAGGCGTCCAAGGGCGCAGCCGTAGTCAACCTACTGCAA
>JARRKU010000072.1:28904-42462 GCA_037387725.1 Desulfobacteraceae bacterium | reverse complement strand
AACGCATACGGTAAACGGGGTCAATGTGGACGAATTGTTTGGCACGATCAACGCCGTCAAGGCGGCGCCGGTCATCGCAAAATTCAAATTCAGAGCCGAAAACCAGTGGATGGATGGCGGCCACAACCGTACCACGATCAAGAATTTCTTTGGGACCGGGCAGGATCATGAGCACAAAGCGCCCTTCGTGCTGGATGCCGACGAGCCGCCCATCCTGTTGGGCGGGGACAAAGGCCCCAATCCGGTGGAGTACGCGCTTACCGCCCTGGCGGCCTGCGTAACGACAGCCATTGTCTATCATGCCGCTGCAAAAGGGGTTACCATCCGTTCGATGGAATCCCGCCTGGAAGGCGATATCGACCTGCAGGGATTTCTCGGTATCCGGGACGATGTTCCCCGGGGCTATGAGCAAATCCGCATGTATGTGAGCATTGATGCGGATGCGCCGCCGGAAAAACTTGAGGAAATCGTTCAACTGGGCCCCGCCTACTCTCCGGTCTTCGATACCATCACCCGGGCCGTCCCGGTCTCGGTACAACTGGACAATTAGCGGTGTGCCGGCCGCACGACCCGAGATGCGGCCGGCGTTCCGTTCTTGTTATCTTTTTAGCCCTGCCGTTTGCCGATAATGTAGGTAATTTCGACCCTGTCCTTGAAACCACCGGCAATTTTCAGGGAGGCGGGGGACAGGGCCAGCCCAACGGTCATCTGACCGCTGGAACGGAGGTTTTCCATCTGAACTTTTTCCGTGTATAATGTTCTAATATTATTTAATATTTTTCCAACACCCGTTATCGGAACCACTTCGGGATTGAGGCGAACCGTTTTCAAAATCAACCCCTCCGGCAGTGTCCCAACCCAATCCACCTGAATGGGGATCTCTTTGGTGATGGGAAAATCCAGCACCACCTTGACCTGCGACGGTTCGATACGGTTCAAGCGCACCCCGGGCGGCATGGCGATATTGTCATGGGAGATGGTAAAAACGTTTTCACCATTGACGGCATTGTCCAGATCCAGCTTGACCTTGACCTGATCCGGTTTCAGGGAGCTGATCAGGGCGCCCGAACCGCTCAAATGCAACCGAACGGTGTTGTCCGAAGCGGATAAAATCTGCATGCGCGAATCACGGTTGACATATTCCAACGGCACCTCCAGGCTGGTGAGGGTTTCCAGCCCCCTGGCGAAACTGAACCAGACGCCGGCCATGCAGAGAAAACAGACCGCCGCTGCCATGCCAAGCTCCATGGATTCCCTCCGGGTGTGGGCCTCATCCAGTTCGGACTCGATGCCCAGGTGAGTGCGCAGCTGGCGTTTCAGGGCCAGATTGTCCTGGATGGGGATAATGTCGCTGTTTTTGACGACGATCACCTCGCCGCGCTCCTCGGATACGACAATGACCATGGCATCCGACTGTTCGGTCAATCCCACGGCCGCACGGTGGCGGGTGCCGTATTTGCCGGGCAGATCATCCCGGTGGCTGAGCGGCAGAATGGTTCCCACCCGGGCGATGCGGTCGCCGGACATCACTGCAGCCCCGTCGTGGACGGGGTTGCCGCTCCAGAAGATGGACATCAGCATCTCTCTCGAGACCAGACCTTGCCATCGGACACCGCCCTGGACGACCTCATCGATATCTTCTTTACCGGGAATCACGATTAAAGCGCCGGTGCGCTTGCGCGCAAGGTCATAAACCCCTTCTACAATGCTGTCGATGGGAGCGCGGGCGCTCTTGTCTGGAAAACCCCAAAGGATGGCGCGAATATTCTTAGCCTGAAGTACATTCCTGATTTCATTTCGAAAAACAATAATTATGATCAGAGCGGCACCGGCAATGATACCCTGCATGGCCCAGCTGGTAACGATCAGCCCCATTCCAGCGGCCAGCCGCTGGAATATCCACAACAGGGCGAGCCCGGCGACCACACGGATAACGTTGGTTCCTCTGAACAACACGTAGAGACGGAACAGGATATAGCTATTCAACACCACATCAACGATGTCCTGCCATCGGATGGTGGTTAAAAAAGAGATCAGGGCGTTCATGGACATCAGTCGGTAACGCTGAATCGCAGCGTCTTCATCAATTGGTTACGATTATCCAGGATTTCAACGCGCCAAGGCCCTTTGTCGGCCTCTCGCAGCTGGATGCTGCTGTATGTGGACCAACTGGGAGGCTTGAGGGTCAAGCGTTTGGAAGTGACCAGTTCATCCCGTCGATACCATTTATGCAGGGTGTAGGTCGAGCTCCGGATTCCAATGAATGAGGTGAAACAGGATATCTTACCCACCTCAATGGAGAATACCACAGCCTGGTGATGAGGAGCGTAGTCCTCTATATATTCACACATTACGGCGCGTTCCAGGGACATCCCCGTGGGCGACGGCCGCGAGAGGTCATCCGCCGCATCAACGCTGACCAGTTCAGTGCTCAGACAGATCAGTATTGCCAAAGCAATATATGGCCACCTTTTCATCATACGGTATTACTAACCGGTCCTATAATTTTTGCAAGGAAAAAGAGGCCCATATGGGGCGGGAGGGACCCCAAACGGGAATTCTTGCAAAGGTGATCTCCCCGGCAGGCCGGACTGCCGGGGTCAATGGATTATGGTAATTGGCGACGATGGCTAATGGGGAGAGCGGGGGCAAACATGCTGCTAAACGGATGGGGCCAGTTCTCCGACATCAAGTGCATCGGAGCAAGTCGGCCAGGGTTTTTTCGACGATGACATCCTCATTGCATTTGCCGGCATGAATTTCCTTGATGATCGATTTGTCAACCACCCATCCAAATCCAAGCTCGTCAAAAAAGATGATCTCCTTACGGTTCATATCAGCCTACCCTCCTTGGAACTTAGCATAAACTCGTTGATCGATTTGGGTCACGCTCTGCCGGGAGCCGCTCCAGTTTGGTTTTCAATGTTATTATCGCCATCAGGCGGTATAATCTTTAGCACCGAATGGGCGGTAGACAGATCAAAATGAAGGCGATGGACTCATCTATTATATTCCGTCAGTTATATTCCGTCAGGCAACAGCACGACGCCCTGGGAGTCCCGACCATTGCACTTGACCACCAACGGATGGGCCAGCCGAATGTGGCAAAGGTGATCGCTCTCCTGGTAGACCGGCAACGGTATCAATTGCGCCCACGCCATGCGGTCATGCCCCTCTTCATCCACCGTGAGATAGAAGATTCCGTGGGTGGTAATCTGTTGAAAAAAATGAGATCCCTTGGAAGGGTCCGCCTTGAGGGATGCATTGCGCAGCTCAACAATGACAGCGGCTCCGTCGATATCGTCCCACTTTACCGGAATCCCCAACAGCGGATCAAAAGAGCCCCATCGCCCCGGCCCGGCCAGCAGATAGGGTCGGTTATCAGCCTTCAGCGCTGCGTTGATCCGCGCCACCTCCCGGACCATCATATGGGTTTGGGACGGATCGAATGCATCCGGCTTTACGTATACCAGATCTGCAATGCGATACTGGATACCGTGCCCCAGGGCCTGGGTTGAATAGCAGACGGCCCCGGTCCTTTCGGTATCGCTGATCCCCACCTCAAATGGATCGCTGCCGATGGGCATGGGCCGCATTTGGAGGATGTAAAAGACCGGTGTTTCCCGGGGGGAGATATCCAGGTTCATGGCGAACTCGAACTCCACATGGCACCCCATCCCCTGACGGCCGAAGATCAACAGGTCCGACAACAGATCCGCAAGGGGGAAGGTCTTGTGCTTGAGTATGGGGGCAAAAGTGATCAGCTTGGTGCCTTCGACGGCGGTGGAATCCCGGATGCGGCCGTCTTCGGGAAGGTAGGTGCTGAGCACGGGGAACAGGGGCGGCTCGGATGTCGCGTCCGCTGCGTTGCGCAGCACCAAATCAACTTTCAAATCAAGATCGGCCCGCTCGGATTGAATGGGCAATGCATAGAAGTGCTTCTGGGCATTGGCAAGAATGTCTTCGGTCTTGGAAAAATCCGGCAGACTATTGGGGTATTTGGGACAGAACCGAAGCCCGCCCTCGCCGGTGCTCAAAATCTTCCCGAAACCGACGGCGATTTTGGCCATACCATCGTCCGGCTCGATCCGATCGATGGGATAGTAGTTCTGGGACCGGGCGACACCGGTAATGGACGGGTAGAAAAACGAATTCTGAGCGCTGCCGACAATCTGCTGAATCAACACCGCCATCAGTTCCTTGCGATGCCGAAAAGCGGTACTCAACGCAAATCTTCTGGGCTCCGCAAACCATGCGGATGCGTATACCTGCTTGATGGCTGCCGTTAGCTGTGCCAGGCGCACGGTGTCATCCGGATGATCATTGGGGATCATATAGGTATCGTAAAGTCCTACCAGCGGCTGGTGGTGGGCATCTTCCAGCAGGCTCGAGGAACGGACGGAGAGTGGCCCCCGTACGCTTTTAAGATAATCGACCAAGTCCGCCTCGATCTGCTCCGGTATCTTCCCAAGCGCAAAGGCATCGGAAATCTCTTCATCCGCCATATGGATGCAGGCCGACCGCTCCAGCTGATTCTGGTCCACAAAATGATCAAATCCTTCGGTGGTGATCACAAGAGACGGCGGCACCCTGATGTCGATGCCCGGATATTTCTCATTGAGCCAGGAAGATTGCCGCAGCAAATTGGAGACAAAGGCCAATCCCCTGGCTTTGCCGCCCAGAGATCCTTTGCCGATTTTGGCGATATCGGCGATCTGGGAGTCGAATGTCCGGGCATCGAACTGGATCACCACCCCCTTCTGCCGCCACTTGCGCAGACCGTGGATGCTGCCGATCAGGTATTGTCGCATGGCCGCAATATCCGGGAAATCGGATATGTGAAGCTGGCGCATCTGGGAGGCCAGATGGATCTCCGAACGCGCCATGATCCAGTTTGAAAACCGATTGCGCGAGGCGTGGTAGCAAAGGGGTTCATCCGGCAAGTCCGGCAGAATCTCCTCCAGTTGTCTCAGATTGGCCGCCCGGGCGATTTCGTTGCCATCGGCATTGCGGAAAATAAAATCTCCAAATCCGAGATGGTCGAGGAAAAAGCCATGTAATTCTTCAAACAGCTGGGGAGAATTTTTATCCAAAAAAAGAGCGGGGATGGTGGCGGCCTGCCTGCGGTTTTTCGATTCATTGCTGATCAGCAGAACCGGCAGGTCCGGTATCTCCTTCTTGATGCCGCTCAAAAACTGTACCCCCGCATCCTCGCACAGCTTGCCGTTGCGGGGAAAGCGGGTGTCGGCCACCACACCGAACATAAAGGGCTGATAGCGCTCATACAGGGCCTGGGCCGCCTCATATGTCTCCGCAACTAGAATTTTGGGACGGGCGCGCATCTTTAACAGGCGGTGCTCCTCATTGAGGCTCTCATCCAGCACCTCCTGGGTCTGGTGAACCACTTCCTTGTACATGAGGGGTAGGAAGTAGCTGCGGTATAATGGTGAATCTTCCACCAGAATGATCACCCTGACCTGTGCCTGGACGGTATCTCTTTCAACATTGCGACGGTCTTCCACATTCTTGACAATGGCCAGCAGCAGGTCGGCGTCGCCGGACCAGATATAGATCTGATCGATTCCGGAGCTGTCCTTGTTCTCCGGCATTGGAAAGAGTCCGCTAACGCTATGGGCCAACAGGACCACAGGCAAATCGGGTTTGGATTGCTTGATGGCACGTCCCAGTTCAAAGGGATCCATGTCATCCAGGTGCGGCATGGTGATGACCAGATCGAAAGATTCCGCTGCAATGCGCTCCAAGGCTTCTTTTGCCCCGTCCACCCGGGTCAGACGCGGCGGGCGGCTCAGATTAAGGCCGCGGTACTCATTGATAATTTTGGAGGCGAGAGAGCCGTCCTCCTCCAGGATGTAGGCGTCATAAGCGCTGGCCACAAGGAGGATTTCCAGCACCTTGTTTGACATCAATTCGTGGAACACCTTAAAGTGGGTGTCAAAATCCGACGCCATGTACTTTAATTTAGGATTTACGGGCATCTTTTTCATCGCGGCCTGTCACAAGATCGTTGTATTTAGAATAAGTTGGCCCACCTCCTTTTGCAAGGAGAAAGGCAAAGCCCATGGTTGCCCAACAATGATGGCAAATTGAAATATTAACCCTGCACTTCGAAAGGTGATCATGCCGATGCCAGCCCGGAAAACATCCAAAGAACAAAAACGCACCATTTTTGCCTGGGCGATGTACGACTGGGCCAACTCCGCTTTCACCACCACGGTCATGGCGGTCTTTTTCCCCATTCTGTACAAGCAATATTGGAGCGGGGGCATCGATGTCAATTTGAGCACCTTTCGACTCGGATTGGCCAATGCTTTGGCCAGCCTGGCCGTAGCCGCCATGGCGCCGATCCTCGGCGCCTTTGCCGACTTCAGCGGCCGCCGCAAGGGGCTGCTGATCTGTTTCACCTACCTGGGCGTGCTGATGACAGCCGTCCTGCCGCTGGTTCCCCAGACACACTGGCTGGTGGCGCTGGTCGTCTACGCCTGCGGCACCATCGGATTCTCCGGCTCGGTCACCTTTTACGATTCCCTGCTGCCCCAGGTGGCTCCGGATCACCGCATCGATCAGGTCTCCAGTCTGGGGTATGCCATGGGGTATCTGGGGGGCGGCCTCTTGCTGGCCGTCAATGTGGTGATGACCCTGAAGCCGGCCCTGTTCGGCCTGGCCGATGCCACCCAGGCGGTCAAGGCTTCCTTTGTCACCGTGGCCCTGTGGTGGGGCGGGTTCGCACTGGTCACCTTTGCCTGGGTGCCCGCCGATACCAAACCGAGATCCCTCTCATTGGGGCAACAGATCTCCGCCGGTTGGCGAAAGGTCAGAAACACACTCCAAAAAACACGTCAGCTCAAGGTGCTGTTTACTTTCTTGCTGGCCTATTGGTGTTACATCGACGGTGTGGATACCATTGTGCGCATGGCCGTGGACTACGGCATGTCCATCGGATTCGGCCGCAACGATCTGGTCGCTGCCCTGCTGATCACCCAGTTCATTGGGTTCCCTTCCGCCCTTTTGTTCGGGCAGCTGGGCAAATATTGGGGGGTCCGCCGATCCATCTACCTGGCCCTGGTGATCTACATGGCGGTCACTGTCTGGGGGGCCATGATGTCCACACCGGTGGAATTCTATCTGCTGGCCGCTGTCATTGGTCTGGTGCAGGGCGGCATCCAGGCCCTGAGCCGCTCCTATTTTTCAAGGCTGATCCCCAAAAACCAGAGCGCCGAGTTTTACGGCTTCTACAACATGCTGGGAAAATTTGCCGCCATTATCGGTCCCGTGCTGATGGGGTTGACCGGCCTGATCTCCAAACGGCTGCTTCTGCCCCCGACCCCCACCCCGGAGCAGATCGCATCCACCGGTCTGTTGGCCACCCGGTTGAGCATCATATCGATTTTGCTGCTTTTTATAGCCGGTGGCGTGTTATTCTATTTCGTGGATGAAGAAAAAGGGCGGGCAGAGCTGGCGGAATTCAAGGATCGATAATGCAATCTGCGCTTAGACCCCAAAATGTACCGCCGCGCCTGAGACGTCAAATGCTTCTGGCGGGCGGGCTTTTACTATGCATGTGGCTGTTAAGCGTGTGCCTCGGCTGGTCATACCTGTGCACGCATCCTGAATCCGTCTATGGGTTTTTGCCTGGACTGGCCGTTGCGCTCTATCTCTTGTACCAATTGAAACACAATTTGGGGGCCAACCATCGTCGGGGAGAAGCCCCCCATATTTTCGATACCTTGGGTGCGGCCAACTGGATCAGCCTACTGCGCGCCGGTGCCACTGTCGGGCTGGCTGGTTTTCTGCCACTGGCCATCCAAAGCGATCACCCCCTGCCTGTGTTTGTCAACTGGGCGCCGGGGAGCATCTATCTGGGGATTTCAATGGCCGATCTGTTCGATGGTTATATGGCAAGGATACAACAGCGGGAGACGGAACTGGGCAAGCGGCTGGATATCGAAGCTGATGCCGCCGGTTTGCTGGTCGCCTCGCTGGTTGCCGTGGCGCTGGGACGTTTGCCGGTCATCTATCTTCTGGTGGGCATGGTATACTACCCGTACATCCTGGGCATCTGGATACGCCGAAAACGGGCGCTGGCCGTAACCACGCTGAAACAGCGCCCCTATGCCCGAATTACCGCCGGCTTTCAGATGGGATTGGTGGGCATGGCGCTCCTGCCGGTATGGAATTCCGATTTCACCACCGTCGCGGCCTGGATATTCATGATACCGCTGTTGACTGGGTTTGTGCGGGACTGGTGGGTGGTGGCCGGATGGATCAAAACAGATGCCGACCAACGATCTGCTTTGGACAATTGGGCAAGAACCTGGGTGTTCCAGGTAACGCCGTTGGTGCTGCGCCTGATCATTCTGGGAGGCGGTATCGTGACCCTCTTCAGCTTCGGTATCTACCGGATCCACCCGTTCTGGCAGACCGCCCATAGCTTCTTCTGCCTATCGGCCGGATTCGGCTGCATGGGGCGCAGCGCAAGCCTCGGACTGCTGCTGTTGCTCGCCGGCACTTCATCGCCCTTTGGAACATACCCGCTTTCCATGGTCATCTATGCTGCCGCTGCAGCGCTGATGTTGGTGGGCACCGGCGCCATTTCCATCTGGGCACCAGAAGATCCGATCCTCTATCGCTGCCGCCAAAACGGGTCGATGCCGCATTGTGAGGTACCATGTCCTTGGCACAACCTCCGTTAATGCATGATCCCGTCAAAGCCACTGGTATCATCCGGCGGCTATGCAGGAAAAGCTGGCGTTGGCTTCTCGCGGTGCTCGGTCTGGCCCTGGCCTGGCACGCCCTGAAGGAGACGACCTGGGATGGGGTGTGGGATCTTTTGATCAGACTCAACCCTGCAGCCATCCTGATGCTGCTGGGGTACAACCTGATCCTGCTGCCCATGATGACCGCGCGCTGGTGGCTGCTCATCAAATCCCTGGGCGGATCGGTGAGTTTGGGCAACACTTGTATGTATCGTTTGGCCGCCAACGCCGTCAGTTATCTTACCCCCGGTCCCCATTTCGGTGGAGAGCCGTTATCCGTTTATTGTCTGCACCAACGACACGACATCCCCCTGCCGTCCGCAGGGGCCTCTGTGGCTGTGGACCGCCTGCTGGAACTCTTCGCCAGCTTCGGCGTGCTGACTTTTTGCCTGATCCACCTATCCCTATCCGGAAGCGGCATCCTGACCGGAAGCCGGGAAATAACCGTAGCCATCGCCTTGCTAGTGGCGGCGTGCTGCATCCTGGCGGCACTGTTCACCGGAAAAAGGCCTTTTTCCCGACTAATGACGCTGTTCAAAAGATTGGACCACGGGTCGTTTCCCCGGATATTCAAAAGGATCGAATCATGGATCGCTGTCATCGCCCGGAGTGAGGACATGGCGGCATCCCTCTATCGCGATCACCGGCGTCTGTTCCTGCTGGCCAATCTGATTTCTCTGGCGCAATGGTTTGGCGTTTTCGTTGAATTCTGGTTGATGGCCCGCTTGCTGGGCACGCATCTGTCGTTTGTTCAATTGACGGCCGTGGTCATGGTGGCCCGCATGGCCTTCTTCACGCCCATTCCGGCGGGAATCGGCGTGCTTGAATCCGTCCTGCCATGGCTGACCGCCTTGCTTGGATTGGGCCATACGCTCGGCTTTAGTCTGTGCCTGATGATTCGCAGCCGGGATCTGCTCTTCAACCTCACCGGTTTGGGATTGACAGTGCACTATTTGACTTGCAGAAAGAGTGCCGGTATCATCAGTCGCATTTAAATCACCTCAGGGAAAGGATCCCCCCATGGATGACGACAAGCATCAGGAGGAAGTCCTCTGCCCAAACTGCAAAACCATGGCAAGCGCCGCCCCCGAGCCCAACTGTCTTCCGGAAGAATGGTTCGAGCGGCTACCGCGATTGTCCGCAGAGTGCCTGGACCGTCTTCATCGGCCGCTGGTTACGGTATCGTATGCTCAGAGTGTGGATGGCAGCATCGCTACCCGCAGCCGGGAACAACTTCGTCTGAGCAGCCATCCCTCCATGGTCATGACCCATCGCATCAGAGCATCCAGCGACGCCATTGTCATCGGCATCAACACCCTAATGGCGGACGATCCTCAGCTGACCGTGCGCCTTATTAGCGGGACGAACCCACAACCCATCGTTCTGGACAGTAAATTGCGCATTCCCCTGCAGGCTCGCTTGCTTTCCCGCACCGACCGACAGTGCTGGCTGGCTTGTACAGACGAGCATGACCCCAAGCGGGCGAACGCGGTGAAAAGCCGGGGGGCTGAACTCATCCCCTGCCGCCACAATTACCGCGGCATGGTTGATTTGGACGAACTGCTGCATCTGCTGGGCCAGCGAGGCATCCGGAGCATCATGGTGGAAGGCGGTAGCCAGGTGATCACCAGTTTTCTGGAAGCCCGCCTGGTGGACCAGTTGATTATCACCATCGCGCCGCGTCTGGTGGGCGGCCTGCCGGTATTGGGCCGGCCGGCGGAGGTCAACGGTTCTCTCTTGGGACTTGATGCGGTCTCCTACCGGTCCTGTGGTCCGGATATCATTCTCTGGGCTCAACCCCGATGGCAGGCCCCATGAAACAACGTTGCCTGGAATTTTCAGCGCCGGGGAAGGTGGCGGTGATCACCCGGCCTGCGCCTCGGCCGGCTGCGGACCAAGTCATGGTGCAGACGCACTATTCGGCCATCAGCCCGGGTACAGAAATGTTGGTCTACCGGGGGCAGTGGCCACACGGGGTGCCGGTGGATGCCACCATCGATGCCCTTTCCGGAGACTTCGCCTATCCGTTAACTTACGGGTATTGTGCCGTTGGCCGGGTCATTGCAGCCGGCCATGCGGTGAACGGCGAATGGCTGAATCGTCGGGTCTTCGCTTTTCAGCCGCACCAGAGCCTGTTCTGCGTCAAGCCGGCAGCGCTGCACTCCATACCCGATGACCTGGACGACGAGACCGCCGTTTTCTTGCCCAGCATGGAGACTGCGGTAAACCTCTTGCTGGACGGAAACCCCCTGATTGGAGAAAAGGTTTGCGTCATCGGTCAAGGTATCATCGGGCTTCTCACCACGGCCCTGCTGTCCCGATTCCCGTTGGACGCCCTGGTCACTATGGATTGTTATCCTTTGCGTCGCCAAGCCGCGCTGCGCATAGGAGCCGGGGAATGCCACGATCCGCAGAAACCGGATGCTGTAGCCCGATTAAGCCAGGGACCGGGTCAAGGCGGCCAGGCCGACCTGGTATACGAACTATCGGGCAATCCAGCCGCCCTGGACACAGCACTCGAGCTTGTGCGCTTCAGCGGAAGGGTTGTGGTCGGTTCCTGGTACGGCACGAAACGGGTCGAACTGGATCTGGGGGCTTTCTTCCACCGCGGCCGGGTTTCACTGATCAGCTCCCAGGTGAGCAGCATCGCTCCCCGGCTCACGGGCCGCTGGCCACAGCGCCGGCGATTGGACCTGGCCTGGGAGATGCTTCGCCAGGTACGCCCGAGAGATTGCATCACCCATCGCTTCGCACTGGACGAGGCGGCTTCAGCCTATGCGCTCCTCGACCAGCGGCCGGGTGAAACGATTCAGGTCATCTTCGATCATCGGCCTGCAGATAAGGCATAAGGCTATTCAAATAAATAATGCATCCGGGTCGAGAGGAGCCGGCCCTGGATGAACCCCTGGAAGGGGGATTGAACCGCAGAATATCGAACAAGGAATATCGAATACCGAAGTAAGGTATTCTGCCATTTATTAAAATATAAAGATAGTGCGCCGCGATGCCGCACTTCGACATTCGATATGCCATTGCATGCAGGCATAGCCAATGCGCTTGACCGTTACCTGAGGTCGGGGCTTTTAAACTAGGAGGTTACAGATGTACCGTCTCGGCATACGGCGTGAATTCAAAGCCCGGCATTTTCTGGTGGGTGGAGACTGGGGCGCAGAGAACATCGAGCATGCCCATCGCTACCGCATGGAATTGGTATTGGAAGCAAAAACCTTGGATCGCCACGGTTTTCTGGTCGATATCGTTGAGGTGGAGCAGCATCTGGATGCGGTCGTCGCTGCATACCAGGACCGGACCCTGAACGCGACATCCGCCTTTGCCGGCCTCAATCCCAGCATCGAACGCCTGGCTGCCGTCCTGCACGAAGCGTTCAGGGAGCGGCTGGGCCATCTTTCGCTGGATGCCCTGTCCGTCACCATCTGGGAGGATGATATCGCCTGGACCTCTTACCGCACAAGCCTCTGATGCGTATCGGCCTGATCATCTACGGCAGCCCGGACACCCTCACCGGCGGCTACCTCTATGACCGCATCGTCGCCCGAGGTCTGGTACGGCTGGGACATGAGGTCGAAATGATCAGCCTTGCAGGCGGCGCTTACCTTCAACGCCTCTGGCAGGGATTATCGCCCGGACTCTATCGCCGTCTGCAAACCGGCGGATTTGACATCCTGATCCAGGACGAACTCTGCCATGCATCGCTTTTCCTGGTCAACAGGCGGCTGGAACGCCGGGGCGGCCCGCCACGGGTGGCTTTGGTTCACCATATTCTGAGTCGGGAACCGCGCCGTCGTTGGCAAAATGACCTGCTGGCCTTTGCCGAAAGGTTATTCCTTGCCTCGGTGGATGGTTTTATCCATAACTCCCGAACCACTCAGCGCACGGTGGCATCCCTGGTGAATCACACCCGGCCCGAAGTGATTGCCTACCCTGCAGGAGATCGATTCGGCCGGCCCCTTTCCCATGAAACCATCGGTAGACGGGCCGGTGGGACCAGTCCCCTGGAACTGCTCTTTCTGGGTCACGTGATCCATAGAAAAGGGTTGCTGCCGTTGCTCCGGGCCCTGTCGCGGGTCGAACGAGGCGTGTGGCGTCTGTCCGTCGTGGGTAGCCTGGACTTCGACACGACGTACGCAACCAAAGCCAAGCGGCTCGTCCGGCATTTGGGCCTTACCGATGCCGTTCGGTTTTTAGGCCCTGTCCAGGATGGAGAGTTGAAGGAGATCCTTCGCCGGAGCCATGTCTTCTGCATGCCGTACGCCTACGAGGGTTTCGGCATCGCTATCCTGGAGGCCATGGCATTTGGGTTACCGGCCATCGGCTGCCGGAATGGGGCGGCCGCAGAGACCATACGGCATGGGACCAACGGCTATTTGCTGAATTCTGACGATGTGGCGGGCCTGGCGCCGCTGCTGGCCGAATTGCATGGGGATCGCAGTCAATTGCGACGCATGTCACTGGCCGCCAGAGAAACCTACTTGGCCAGTCCCACCTGGCAGGACGCTGTCATGGCCATCGACCGATTTTTACGGGAATTGCGGGGGGATTCGGTTCGGCCCAAACCCGACGGAGCCGCCGAGACATAAGACAAAGGAATCCAATGCCACCGGATACGACAAACTCCAGCCCGACGCGTCAAACCCCTGTAATTGTCAGCGACGAGAACATTTATCCCCGCTATCTGGCCGGGCACCTGGACATCCCGGTTCGCAGTGAGGCCCCCCAGTCATGAACACCCGGATATCCCCGGCATGCACGCTCAAACTCTGCGC
>JARRKU010000072.1:0-28898 GCA_037387725.1 Desulfobacteraceae bacterium | reverse complement strand
TTCTCAGCATCCTGCTGAACGTCGACTATCCGGGCGGCCATTTGTTTTCCTGGCGGCTTTTAATGCCGTCCCTCGATGTCTGGCTGCTCTTTTTGATGGTTGCATTGGCCGCCTCGGTCGGCAAGCGCCTGACGATCTGGGCGGGTTTGGCGGCTTGTGGCTTCTTCCTGGTACTGCGCGTATTTCGTATCGGCGACACGGCCGTCCCCTTATACCTGAACCGCCCCTTCAACCTTTATATCGACTCGGGATATATCTTCGATCTTTTCGACTTGCTCAAAACATCCGCCCGTCAGGGAGAGTTCTTGATACTGGCGGTCAAAGGACTGGTGGTAACCCTGGGTGTCACTTTTACGAGTTGGTATGCCTGGCGGGCAACGGCCGGTGTGCTGACGAACCGCCCTTTGCGCAATGCGTTTCTGGGCGCATCGGTCTTTATCATCAGCGCCCTATGGATCTGGGGGTGGCCTGGGGCCAGGCCGCCGGCCATGCTCCGCTTCGGGCAGGAGATTGTCGCCATCCCGGGTCAATTTAGGGCAACGCAGGCCTTTGGCAACCGATTGGAGCAGGCGGCTAAAGAACGGGAAGCAGGACCGGCTTCCCTGCAAGGCCTGGAAGGCGCCAATGTCCTCTTGTTCATGGTCGAATCCTACGGCCGCACAGTCTTCAGCCGGCCAATCTACCGGCCGGCCATGGAGAAAACCATGGAACATTTCGCCGATCTGTTGGACCGGCACGGCTTCAGTGCGGTCTCCTCATTTCTGGTATCCCCCACCTATGGTGGGTCTTCCTGGCTGGCTCACAGCACGCTAGAGTCCGGTCTGCGGGTGGCAAACGATCTTGAAGACAACCTGCTGCTGCATTCAAATCTGCCGCCAATCGCGACCTATTTTCGCCGGAGTGGCTATCGCACCGTCTCGGTCATGCCCGGTACCCGTTTTTCCTTTCCGGAAGGGGACTATTTCGGCTACGAACAGGTCTATTATGCCCATCATTTCAACTATGACGGTCCGTCGTTTGGTTGGGCGCCCATGCCGGATCAGTATGTTCTCGACTGGGTGCGCCACCGCGAATTCGTCAATCCACGGCGTCCGCTCTTTGTCCGTTACGTATTGATCAGCACCCACGCCGCCTATAACATCCAACCGGCGTTCATTGCCGACTGGAACCGGATCGGCGACGGCAGCATCTATAACGAGCATCCTCCGGTCTATTATCCGATTTACTGGCCTGATCTTAAAAACGCCGGAGAAGCCTACCTTCGATCCCTGGACTACGAGTTCAGAACTCTGGGAGACTATCTTGCGCGATATGTCGAGGGAAATGCCTTGATCATCATCATGGGCGATCACCAGCCCAACCTGCAGCTCACCGGAACCGGGGAGTCCTGGTCGGTGCCTGTGCATGTGATCAGTCGCAATCCCCGTTTCCTGACTGCGTTCGCCAAGCGGGGATATGCCCCCGGCCTCATTCCCACCCAATCGCCGCCCCATGCCGGCATGGAGACATTACTGCCGGGATTCCTTCAGGACTTCAGGTAATCTTCACCCTATCGTTGCATTAAAAAGATATCGATAGATCTATGATACCTCGGAAGACATAAAATTACATCGAATCAGGGCCTCCATCAAAGCAGTGCCCTATCCCTGTCGTGATAGCAGTAGTGTAGGAAATGGAAAAATCAACCGCTGCGTGAAACAGCCCTTTCCCGGTCGATATTGATTGCGACCAATCAGCGAGAAACTTATCGTGTTTTTATGTAGCGATAGATCCTGTATTCAGACGTCACGCCCTCGACTGCGTCGATTTTATCCTGAATTTCCTTTCGTTTGTCGGAATCAAGCCAAGCCTGCCAGTCTTCCAGTGAGAACCAGGAGCTTATGGTCATAATTTCGTTGGCGTCGTCGATGGTTTTCAGGTATTCACTCGAGATATAACCCGGCTGCATCGGAACCAAACTTCGAATTTCGCGTATATGCTTATTTAATTCCTTCTGCTGCTCCTTTGGGTAACTCCGGCGGATAAATACTTTTATTGCCATGCGCACCTCCCGATGTTCAGGGTTTGTGTATATTCGCTGGATAAGCCAATCTGAAATGTTTGCACTGTTTCGATCAGAGACGAAACTGCCATACCAAATCAACAGGCACCGAATTCAGGAGAAAGGATGGAAATCAAAATATCTGAGACAAACAGAGGTGTTTGTACTGTGCAGCGTTCAAACAAAGGGATCCTTGCATCTACTGGCAGCCGGAACAATAAGAACGTTAATGGATCATAGCAGGGTTGAACGAAAAGTAAAGAAAAAGGCACACCAAGGACGTCCATTTCATCCTTCAGATGTATGGACGTCCCAAAGTGTTCCCGGGGATATCTTCTATCCCTCCGCCTGTTTTTCCAGATCGTCCAGCTTGTCAGGATCCGACACCGCGATATCCACCAGTGCTTTGGGAATGGAACTCTGTTCGCACATCACACGGATCTCCTTCTCCTGGTCGCTGAATTCCATGATTTCACGGATGGAATCGATATAATCCACCATCTGATCGGACGGTATGTCTTCCAGCGCCGGGCCTTCGGCTTCGGCCTTCTTCCGGGCGGCCTCTTCTTCGGCCAATCGTTGTTTTTCCTTTAGCTCTTCTTCCATGGCCTTCTGGACGGCAGCGATGGCCCCCTGGTCCACACCGGCCATTTCGATGATCAGTGCTTCGGCAACGTCATTGTCGATAAGATAGCGCACGCGTTCTTCGTCGGATTTGTCACCGACCTTCTCAAGCAGGCTCGCAACGCGCGCCCGTTCCGCGCGTTCCTTTTTGATCTGCTCGTTCACCTCATTGAGCTTCTCGTCGGAAATCTCCAGCCTGCTGGTGATCACCCCGAAATCCACGCCTTCCCCGATCAGCAAACGTATCCCCTGGTCATCGGACAGGGCTTTGGCTTTTTGGACCAACAGATCGAGTTTGGCGTTCTCGACAATCGTTATCACATCCGGCCGGCGCTCGGATTTTTTGAGTTCCGGTTTTTTTCCGTTGCCTTGTCCGTCATCGTTCACACTCCCTCTTTTTGGTTATATTGAACCGGTTTTTTAACTATTGCCGTATAGCATACTATAGAAGCGGTTTCAAAACCTTCCATCGGGCATTGGCCAAAGCGTTTTTAGGTGTTACCAAACTGAAAATATATCGTATCAGGACTTGAACTTGATGATCTTGATGGCTTCGTCGGCCCATTCGGTGACCAGCCGGGCCTGGGTGCGGAATTGTCGATCGTTTTTCAATCGCTGGAAATTCTCGTTGTGCTGTTTGACCCCTTCGAGGATGTTAATATCCTGCATGCCGCCTACGGTGCCCAGACCACGCAAGGAGACCCGCAGGTTTTGGATCATGCCGCCCAGAAATTGATCGCTCTCTTTTTGCTGATAGATTTCGGAGTGTGGATCGCCATATTCGTTCACGGCGGAGCGCAAAATTGACTTGCCGGTGTCACAGGCGACCATGGCAAGGAAAATGTAAAGCTCCCGCTCAAGGTTCAACAGTACCGAGGCGGGAATATGCTTCTCGCTGGTCTCCCCCAGGCAGAGCGCCTCCATCATTTTGGTATGGATCGTCTTGACCTTGGTGAAGAACTGCTCGCGCTCCTTGTCAATTCGCCACGCCGCATACTGGACCACCATGGGATCAAGGTTGTGCTGGTTCAGCACGATGTCTTCAGGGGTGATCTCGTAGTCGGCCAAAGACTTGTCCGGACGGTGAACGATCAGATTGGCCAGCATCAGGGCTTTGTTATCCGAGAACTGCACCTTTTCGGGATCGCTGCAGATATCTTCCAGCAGGATCTTAAACGCCCGTTTGGGCTGTTTCATTTGGGCGGTCAGCTCCTGCAGGGCGTTGAGGAAAGCGACGCGATCCCCGGGCAGGATGGCGTCTTTCATATGGTGCCACAAGAAGCCGAATATTTTTTGTTCGTATTGCTTGAAATGGCCGCAGGCGTCATGGAATCTTTTTTTCTGAAAGCAGCCGCCCTCTCCAAAACAATTTTTGAGCTTGTCCACCAACGCCACGGCATCTTCATGGGAGATCCGGAAGTCTTTGGCTAAAATTTTATAGTCCCGGGATTTGAAGGCAATGGGACGATGCACCATACCCACCATCTTTTTATGGGTGGTGGACCGGCCCTTGTAGAAATTGACCATCTGGTAGACGTGGTGATGAACCCCTTTCCCGGAACCGTCAGCGGCATCTTCACCATCGCCGGCTTGGCTGACCTCCACCGCGTCGATTACGTGGTCTTTGACCTGGTCCAGGCGCTGGCTCAGGTTTCCAAGCAACTCCTTGCGAACGTCTGTCTTTTCGGTACGCTTTTCGGCCGCCCACAGCAAATCGGAGGAAAGGTTCAACCGCTCGCCCAGTATGGTCTTATTGATTCTGGCATAGTCATCCCCATAGATGCTTTTGATCAGCTTGGCCACTTTCTGGGGGGTAGCGCCGGCCATCTCTAGAGCCAGCCGGGCGACATATGCCTTTTCCAGGGTGACGTTCTCCTCTTTGGTTTCGGAGATCAGCCATTTGACATTGTTCATCTCCACCAGGGGCTTTCTCAGCTGGGCCCTGATTTTGGGGAACTCCAAAGCTGCATTGTAGACAGCGGTGTATTTATTGGAATTGGATTTTGGATCGCTTTTTTTGCGCAACCAGTGATCGATTTTCTCGACCAGCGCTTCCATCGAGGTCACCTTCAGGCGGTTGAGCCCGGCCAGGAGGGTGAGATTGGGATCCGGAAACAAGCTCTCATCATTGATCACCGGTACGGTGATTTGCCGGCCGTCCAAATCGACCAGAACAGAGCTGCCGGTCCGCCTCGATTGGCGGAATCCGGAAAGGATTTTCAAGTTGACGCGAATGATGGGCAGCTGGGTTTTGATGTTGTCGGGAATTTCGATATAAATATTGTTCACGCCGTAGTCGGCAAAAACGGAAAATGCGTCCAGCAGGAGTTCCGGCAGTTTGGCGGCTTGCCCGGCGTTGCGGCGGGCTACGCTGGGGGCCATCAGGCTGTCTACGGTGGTGTTGCCGATCACCAATTCATAATCGTATTTATCAGGCAATTCCGGATCGGACGGAGCGCCGCGGAATCGTATGAAGGCGCACCCCAGGTGCCCGGACAAATCGGACAATTGGACGAGCACGTCGGACAATTGGGCAAATACTTCGGACTCATCGGCATTGCCGCCGGCAAAGGCATCGTCCTTGAGGTAGCGGCTGACCAGGAAAGCGGTGCGTATGAGAAGAATGCGTACCTTGTCCAGCCGCATCTGTTCGGCGCGCAGGGTCTCGGCCAGCCGGTCTCCACCCGTTGTGCCGTGCTCCTTCCACGACTCCAGTCCCCCTAGCTGCTCAAACAGGCTTTGCGCCTCGTCGTCTAATTGAATGTTCTTGTTTTCCATCTGTCGCTCCAGTTGAACTCGCGGCAGGTCCTGCACCGACCTGCCCTGTGTACTGCAGATAAGGCCATTGCCGGATACGTGCCGTGGGCCATCAGGATAACTATCGGCTGTTCGGGGTAAAGCTGTAGCTCCGATGGTGGCTAAATCCACCGCTGCGCTGTTTGATTTTCAGGTTTCAGCAAAGTTTCGACATCGCTATTCAGTACCGCCGATTGTATCCTATTAAATTCAAACAGTATTCGAATTCAAACGCCATGGATTAGTTGCTTTCAGACCGGGTGCTATGCACCCGGTAACAACTGCAACGATCGAAGCACTGACGTGCTATTGACTTTCGTCGAAATCGACCGTCCTGTCAATTGCCGCCGGATACCCCCTGGCGCATCTGGGCGATGACACCTTTGCGCGATTCCATCAGCAGCTTTAATTTGGGAAAACGGTCCACATCGGTATGGGGGAGAAACAGGGCCGCCACATAATTGTCCATATAGGAGAGCGTTTCGGATAGCTCGAAATTGGTCATCATATTGATCACCCCCACCACCTCTTCACGAACGCGGTTGGTGATCGCGCTCATGCGGGCTCCCAGCAATGAAGCGTTGCCCACGTATATCACTTTATGGGCATCGATCTCGGGCAGGAGACCGATGACCATGGCCTTTTCCAGATCCACGTAGCTGCCGAAACCGCCGGCCAGTATGATTTGTTCGATATCGTCCGGCCCCATGCCCACTTCAGCGAGCAGGGTCATGCACCCGCTGTAAATGGCGCCTTTGGCCCGAATTAGATTTTCGATATCGATCTCATTGATGGTAATGTCCCGATCGATCTGGGTTTCGTCCTTATAGGCCAGCACATATTCCCACACGTCTTTGGTCTGACGGATGCGCGGGGTATCGAGGTCGCGGTCGAACTTGCCTTGGTTGTTGATCACTCCCATTTCGAAGAGGATGGCCACCATGGTGATCAGGCCTGAACCGCAGATACCTTTGGGACGGACGTTGCCGATGGTGACAATCATGGGTTCCAGGGTGTCGGGATCGAGGGAAAAATCCTCGATGGCGCCCTTGGCCGCACGCATGCCGAATTCGATGCCGCCGCCTTCAAAGGCAGGGCCGGCGCTACATGCGGCACACGCCATCCAGTCCTTGTTGCCGATCACCACCTCGGCATTGGTGCCGATGTCCAGAAACAGGGTGACTTTTTCCGTACGGTACATTCCGGAACCCATGACACCGGCTACGATATCGCCGCCGACGTAGCTGGAGACCTGAGGGTAGACCAGCGCAGTGACGTGATCGTCGAGATCGATACCTATGTCACACGCCTTGATAGGGGGATAGATGCGCGATGCCGGCACATAGGGAGAGCGCCGTATGTTTCGCGGCTCCACCTTGAGCACAAGCTGGGTCATGGTGGTGTTGCCCGCCAGGGTCATTAATGAGATGCTTTCCCGCACCACACCTGATTTTTTTATAATTTTGGCCAGTACCTGGTTGATGGTTTCAATGACCACCTGATGAATCTTCTCAAATCCTTCAGGTTTTTCGGCATAGATAATGCGGGAGATCACGTCTTCTCCGTAGCTGATCTGGCCGTTGAATTTACCGGCCTCGGCCAGCACCTTGCCGGTGATCAGGTCAACCAGCTGACCGTATACCGTGGTGGTGCCGATATCCATGGCCACCGCATAATTTTGATCGGTGGTATCCCCCGGCTCCACATTGATGATCTGGTTCTTTCCGGTGGGCCGGACCGGGCGGGCAACGGTGACGGTGACCTTGAAACCCTGCTCCCGGAAGACGGCGGGTATTTTGCGGATCACCGGCAAAGAGATCTCCAATCCCCCTTCGTCGTGCTGGATGCGTAAATAGTTCACCAACCGGCTGATATCAGGGAGGTTATCGGTTGTGCTGGGCGGTGGAAGTTCCAGATAGAGCTTTTCCATGGGCGGTACAAATAAGCCCTGCTCTTTGATTTCACCCAGATCCATCTGCTGAATGCGGGCGGTCTGACGCGGCGTCTTGCGCAGCAAAGCTGATGTGTCGATGGCCGACTCTACCGGGATACGTATCACAACGTCTTGGGATACCTGGGCCTTGCACGCCAACCGATAGCCTTTGTCCCGGTCTTCGGCGCTCAGATGCTCGGAGATTCCCCCTTGCACTTCCCCTTGTTCAACCAGTATACGGCATTTGCCGCATACCCCGTCCCCGCCGCAGGAGGCATTGATGTGAACGCCGGCTTCCATGGCTGTGCGAATGACGCTCACCCCGGCATTCATTTCGATTACGGTATTATAAGGCAGAAAAGTTACCTTGAAGCGTTCCATTCTATCTCCTACTATTGTCCAATGACATGGTATACGGCCGCAAAGACCGCTCATGCATAAACTAAGATTTCTAAGAGGAAAACAAACATGTGTCAACATCCAATTCCACATGGATGATGGGGTTGACGACCGGCCGTTTCTGCTCATCTTCCATGTTAAGAAACGATTGTGTCTATCGGTTGGAACGCATTGAAAACAGCGGCAGGATCTATCAAGGGCACATACACATCCTCAATCAGCTGTACTGGGCCCTCATCGAGAAAGGACAGCCCCTATGGAGTGGACACCGGATGCAGAAGAAGCCATTAAGAAAGTTCCCTTTTTCGTACGCAAAAAAGTTCGGGCCCGGGTGGAGGATGAAGCCCGCCAGCGCGACAAACAAAAGGTAACCCTGGCAGAAGTGAAGGCTACCCAGAAACGGTTCCTCTCCGGGATGGCGTCTGAGGTCAAAGGTTATCAACTCGATACCTGCTTCGGCCCTTCGGGCTGCCCCAATGCCATTGGGGAGAGCCAAAGCCTGATAAGACAGATTGAGGCAGTGCTGAAGGCTGCGAACTTTCTCGGGTTTCTAAAGGCAAAAGGTATCGTGGATCTTAAATTCCACCACGAATTCCGGGTGACAGTGGCTGACTGCCCCAATGCCTGCTCCCAACCGCAAATAAAGGATATCGGTATTCTAGGAGCGCAAAGGCCGGGTCTCTCACGGCAGCCGTGCACGGCGTGCGACGCCTGTGTGGAAACCTGTCGGGAGAACGCCATCGAGATCAACCGGGAATTACCGGAGCCCGAGCTGGACATGCGCCGCTGCGTGGCCTGTGGCGCCTGCATTCCAGTCTGTCCTTCCGGCACCCTGGAAGCGAACGCCACCGGCTATCGCATACAGCTGGGCGGCAAGCTGGGCCGCCATCCCCAATTGGCGAGGGAACTGCCTGGCATCTACGATGAGGCCGGCATCCTGGAGATCATCTCCGCCTGCATCGATCTCTACAAGGCCAGAAGCAAGCGGGGCGAGCGCTTCGGCCAGATGCTCACCATGGTCGACTTCGAGGCATTGGAAAAACGGTTCAAGGACAAAGCGCTATAGCCCTGGACAAGGCATACCGTTCATCACCCCTCTTGTATCTTTTCGGTCAGCTCGGGCATGAATTCGAGAATGTCTTCCACGATGCCCACATCCGCCACCTGGAAGATGGGTGCTTTGGGGTTTTTGTTGACCGCCACGATAAAGGGCGAACCCTTTATACCCCCAAGGTGCTGGAAAGAGCCGCTGATCCCCATGGCCATGTAGACTTTGGGTTTGACCGTTTGACCGGAAGTCCCAACCTGGCGCGACTTTTCCAGCCATTTGGCGTCCACGATGGGGCGCGAACACGAAACTACGGCCCCCATGGCTTCGGCCAGTTCTTCGGCCAATTCGATATTCTCTTCGTCCTCGATGCCGCGGCCCACCGATACCAGCACGTCGGACTTGGTGATGTCCACATCGCCGATTTCCGCTTCAACGACCTCTATAAAATTTCTATTGGTGGTGAGATCACCGACATCACCGGATTTGTCTTCCACCTGTCCACTGGTTGAGGCGTCCTCTTCAGGTTGAAACACGCCCGGACGCAAAGTCAGCACAGCCCCTTTGGAGAGATCGCAGGTCACATGGGCATGGGCCATTCCGGCATACTCCTGGCGCACCAGGGTGGCGACGCCGTCACTTACCGCTTCGATACCCACCACATCGGCGGCAAAGGCCGAATCCAATTTTATGGAGAGCCCCGGCCCCAGGTCCATGCCAAAGGTGTCATGGGCCATCAAAACGATGGCGTCCGAAGGCAGCACATCGGTCAGCAGTTTGCGAACCTTCTCCGCATTGGGATAGCCCAGTTCGGCATGATCGAATTTCCAAACATTGGAATAGCGTTTGGCCGCTTCCTGGCAGGCGGTGTCCAGATCGCCCCCGCTGCCGGTCACGATGCCGATGACCGGGTCGCCACCGAATTTTGATGCAGCGACCAACAATTCCGCCGCGCTGTCTTCCAGTTTGCCTTGGGTGTGGGTGATATATGCGAAAAGTTGTGCCATTATTTGAGCCCTCCTTTGGCCTTCAACATCTCTATGAGCTTATCGATCTTCTCTTCTATACTGCCATCGAGCATTTCGGCCCCCTCTCCCATTTCAGGCGTGAAGTAGTCCACCCGTTTTACCCGGGCGCCGGTAGCACCAACCGCATCGGCTGCTATTCCCAAATCACTGGCGCCATGAACCGGAATATCCACAGAAGCGACCTTTCGGATACCGCGAATCCCCACGTAACGCGGTTCATTGATGCCGGTCTGGATGGAGAGCACACAAGGCAGCGCTATCTCGTTCACCTCCTGATTGCCGCCTTCGATCTCACGACCGACTTTGATCTTCTTGTCATCGCGTACATCGATTGAATTCACCACCGATGCGTAGGGCCAATCAAGCATGGCGGCCAGCATGCCGCCCACCTGGCCGGCGCCGTCATCGGCGAGAGCGCCGGTAAGCACAAGATCGTATTGTCCCTTTTCGATCTCGGCCTTCAGAATGGTGGCAATGCCGCGACCGTCCGATCCATCGAAGGCATCGTCGGAGAGAAGGATCCCTTTGTCGGCCCCCATGGCCATCTCACGCCGCAGCACCTCTTCGGACTCATCATCACCCACGGTGACGACGGTGACCGTACCGCCGACCCTATCCCGGATCTGGATCGCCTCTTCCACGGCGTAGTTGTCCCATTCGTTAACCGAATAGACCAGATCGTCCTCATCGATGCCGGTTCCATCGGATTTGATCTCAATCTCATTCTCCGCCGTATCCGGCACCCGCTTGACGCAAACCAAGATATCCATACACCCTCCTCTCAAACTTAACTTACTGTATCAATCAATGCCTGGTATTCAGCCCAGGTTGTAGATTTTGGCTATGCCAACCAGCGCTGGCGCAGCAATTGAATATCGAATATCGAATATCGAACAAGGAACCTCAGAATGTCGAAGTAAGGTATTCTGCCATATTATAAATAATAAAGATAGAGCGCAGCGATTCCACACTTCGATATTCGATATTCCTTGTTCAATATTCTGCGGTTCAGGGGTTCATCCAATGCCGGGTCCCTTGCCCCGCAAACCTTATACCTGCCCGGCCACCAGCTCCACCAAATCAACAGCCTCCATCTCACCCTCGAGGCCGGCGACCTTGATGGCGTCCTCCATGTTGACCAGACAGAAGGGACAGGCGGTAACGATCACATTGGCGCCGGCTTCTGCCGCCATTTTGACCCGCAACACCCCCATGCGCTCTTCTTCTTCCGGTTCGTAGAACAACATCAATCCGCCGCCGCCGCAACAAAAGCTCCTGTCTCTACAGCGTAGCATCTCCACCCGTTTCAATCCGGGAATGGCATCCAGGACATTGCGGGGATCGTCGTAAACCGTGTTGTGGCGACCCAGGTAACAGGGATCGTGGTAGGTGTAAACCTTGTCCCCATCTTCCAGTGGCTTGAGGTGCAAGCCGCCCTGACGGATTTGTCGTGCCAGAAACTGACTGATGTGCTCCACCGGAGGCGCTTGATCGTAATCGTTTTTCAGAACATTATAGGCATGGGGATCCGAGGTGACAACCTTGGAGACACCCGCGGCGAGGATGGCATCGGTATTCTGATCGCGGAGGTCCTGGTAGAGCATCTCCTCGCCGAATCGCCGCACCTCATTGCCTGCGTCCTTCTCCTTTTTTCCCAATATGCCGAAGTCGGCCTTGGCGTGGTGAAGTACTTTGGCCGTGGCCCGGCCGATGGCCTGCATGCTTTTCCCCACGGGTTGCCACGCTTTTCCAATGCGCGTAACGGCTTTTGCAACGACTGCGGCACGTTGCCGTCATCCACCATGCCGCGGCGCAGGTCCACGATTTTGTCGATGTATTCGATCCCCAAAGGACACTCCTGTTCGCAAGCGCCGCAGGTGGTGCAGGACCACACTTCGTCTTCTTCGTAAATATGGCCGATCAACGGGTCGCCGTTGGTCGCGGCCTTACCCGGCCTTACCGGATATTTGCTGAAGGCCAGATTGCGGCCTTTGATGGAGATGAACCGGGGCGACAGGGGACGCCCGACGGCATTGGCCGGACAGTTGTCCGAACACCGGCCGCAATCGGCGCAGGAATAGAAGTCCAGGATATGTTTCCAGGTAAAATCCTCCAGCTGTTTGACGCCAAAGGATTCCAGGTCATCCAGCTGCGCATCGGACACACCGTGGCGCACCGGTTTTATATTGCCTTTTTTCAGACGCATGAAAAATACGTTAAACACGGATGTGATCACATGGAAGTGTTTTCCCAGGGGCAGGAAGCAGAGGAAAAAGAAAAAGGTCACCTCGTGGACAAAATAGGAGATGTGGTGCAGCCCCTGCAGGGTATCCCTGGAGGCGCCGATCAGTGCACTTTTGAATCCCCAGGCCAGGGTCAGGGGCGGCATATATTCGGCTTGGAGGCCGCTTTGGACTTGTGCGGCCACCATGCTGCCTTCAAAAAGGCTCTCGCTGATCACCAGGGTCGAGATCAGGCCGAGCACGAAAACAGCCTCTTTGGTGTGGGCCTTGCCATACCTGGCCGGTACCGCGTAGCGGGCCGGCTGGATGATGCCGCGCCGCACCATGGCAATCAGGGCCACCACCAGCACCCAAGTGGCTGCGTAAGCCCGGATGAAAGCGTAGCCATGCCCCAATTCTCCGCCCAGCCCGGGCAGGGTAAAATGGGGGATGATCCCCACAAAGATCAACTCCAGGGACCGCAGGCCCAGCAGAAGGAACCCGGCAAAGAGCAGGATGTGCAACACGCCGGCCAGCAAATAGCGGGGATGCCGCCGCTGCAGCAGCCAGATTTTAACGAGCTGGCGCAAACGGTCCGCCTTCTGGCCGATACGATCGTCAGGGGCCGCTTTCAGCAAGGGCTTCATCCGATGGTATATCAGATAGCCGAAGACCGCGATCCCGACCACTGGAATGATGACATAAATAACTTGGGCAGGGATTGATAAAAAATGGGCACTTGCCGGCGGTGCTAATACAACTTCCATTCGGTCTTTCCTTCTTCCATGGATAAAACACGAAAAATAATGAATGAATATTCATTCATTATCAACCCGGATGGGTTCTGTCAAGGGGATTTTGCCCTTGTCGCCCTTCGGCCCGACCGAACATACCCGGGTGACGCCACAATGCTTCTCCGATAAATATAAATACCCGCGGCCATAATACCGTCTGTAGCCTTTTATCACCATCGCCGGCGTTTGTATATGCCGGTGCCGGTCATCGATGAGAAGGGATTCAATCCCTGCCATCTGCATTCACCAAACAACATTACGGAATTCTTGACAAAACTTATTATTGAGCTCTAAAAAGGAATTAGTGTAATACTAGCGTGAACCCAACACACCATCCTTATCCCCCCGCGAAGGAGGTCAACGTGGCGGAATCCCCCACCTACAATGACAGACCATGGCTCAGCCACTACCAACCCGGAGTTCCCCAGGCCATTGAGTACGAGTCCAAGTGCATTCCGGAATTTCTCGATCGCTCCTGCGACCGATTTCCAGACAAAATGGCATTGAATTTCCAAGGGTATGAAATCACCTATCGGAAGCTCAACGATATGGTCAACCGCTTTGCCGCCTGCCTGACGGAATTTGGCATCGCCAAGGGAGATGCGGTGGCCTTGTTGCTGCCCAATGTCATCCCGTGCGTGGCGGCCTATTACGCAGCGCTGCGGATCGGTGCCATTGCCGTGATGAACAACCCCCTTTACTCGGACCGCGAGTTGGAGCATCAATTCAACGATTCGGGTGCCAAAGTGCTGATCACCCTCGATCTACTGGGCAACCGCATGATCGACCTCAGGCCCAAGACCCGGATCAATCATATCGTTTATACCAGCATCGGCGACTATTTGCCGTTTCCCAAAAACCTGCTCTTCCCCCTGGTGGCTAAAAAGCAAAAGCTGGCCGCCAAGGTCAAGCCGGCTGAAAATGTCTATCGCTGGAAGCCGCTCCTGGCCCGGCACCAGCCCGATCCTCCCCGGGTTGAACTCTCCCTGGACGACGTGGCCATGTTTCAGTATACTGGCGGCACCACCGGGGTCAGCAAGGGCGTGATGCTGACCCACGGTAATTTGAGCCGGCAGGTTCAGCAGGTGGCCGCATGGTTTCCCGGTTTCGGGTCGGACGAGATCATGTTGGGAGCGCTGCCCTTTTTTCACGTATTCGGCCTGACCACCGCCATGAACCTGGCCATCTTTGCCGGATGGGGCGACATTCTGGTTCCCAAACCTCAGGCGCCCCAATTGCTGGAATCCATCGCCAAATACCGCCCGACCTTTGCGCCCCTGGTGCCGACCATGTACATCGGCATCCTCCAACATCCCGATATCGAAAAAGCCGATATGACCTCCATCAAAGGCTGTTTCTCCGGCAGCGCGCCTTTGCCGGTGGAGGTAATCAAGGAGTTCGAGTCCCGCACCGGGGCCTTGATTTGCGAAGGATACGGACTGACCGAATCATGCCCGGTCACCCACGTGAATCCCTTTGGAAGCGAGAGCCGACGCAAAGTGGGCAGCATCGGCGTTCCCATCAGCGACACCCTCTGCCGCATCGCGGATCTGGAGGACAGCGCCATCGACATGCCGGTGGGCGAGTCCGGAGAGTTGCTGATCAAAGGCCCTCAGATCATGAAAGGCTATCTGAACCGTCCGGATGCCACCGCCGACACCCTAACCGATGGCTGGCTGCATACGGGTGATATCGCCATGATGGACGAGGAAGGCTATTTCTACATCGTGGACCGCAAAAAGGACATGATCATCTCCGGAGGATACAATATCTATCCCCGCGACGTGGAAGAGGTCTACTTTGAACATCCCAAGGTCGTGGAAGCCAGCGCCATTGGTGTCCCTCACACCAAGCGGGGTGAGACGGTTAAAGTTTTCATCGTCCTCAAAGAAAATGAAACGGCCACCGAAGAGGAGATGATCACCTATTGTGACGGCAAGCTGGCCAAATACAAATGGCCTACAGAGATCGAATTTCGGGATGAGCTCCCCAAAACCAATGTCGGCAAAGTATTGAAAAAGGAACTACGGGCGGAAGAGATGAAAAAGCGGGAGGGATAGCCCCAAGTTGAACACCATTGTCACATCAATTCGTGCTGGGACCGGAAGCGTTTGAACGGCTTCCGGCCCATGCACACCCACCCTGGTGGCGTCCCATCCGGTCTAACCACCAAAGCCTTGATCTTCCATTTCAACAGCCGCATTACAACCAGCCATTATGGCATCCATCTTTCCCATGGTGATGGGCAGGAGGCCTTGAATAAAGAATTCAGCGCTTTTAAGCTGGCCTTCATAGAAGTGCTGATCTTTCTTCTTGATCTTGCCTTCCAGTTTGCCGGCTGCGGTGACCGCACGCCAAAGAAGCATCCAGGCCGTTACCACATCCCCGGAGGCTTCCATAAAGGGATGGGCAAAAGAAAACGCATTGAGCACCTGGGGCGACATCGCCGTAGCCCCCAGTTGCATGGCCACCTCGGCCAAACGGTTCAGCGCTTTTTCAAGCGAAGCGGCCAATGGGGATAAGGATTCGAATTCTTTTGCCTTTCCGATGGTGCGGTGGACCTCCCCCATCAGATCCATGATGGGTTTGCCCTTATTCAACCCCAATTTGCGGCCAAGCAGATCCATGGCCTGGATCCCGTTGGTGCCTTCGTAGATCTGGGTGATCCGGCAATCCCTCACCAACTGCTCCTGGGGATACTCTCTGATATAGCCGTAGCCGCCGTAAACCTGCATCCCCAAGTTGCATACATCTGTGGCACGGTCGCTTACGTATCCTTTGCCGATGGGAATCAACAGATCGATCATGCCCTGCAGCCGCAATTTCTCTTCCTCATTATCGGCCGTATTGCGCCGATCTGTCAAGGTGCAGATGTAGTAGAGCAGACTGCGCATACCTTCCACATAAGCCTTCATCGTGATCAGCATACGGCGCACATCGGGATGCTGAATGATGGGCACGGCCGGCGCATCGGGCTCCATCATCTGGAGCAAGTTACGGCCTTGTATCCGCTCGCGGGCGTAATTCAACGCGTTCAGATAGGAGTTGCTGGCGCAGGTCATGGCCTGCAATCCCACCAGCAGACGGGCTTCGTTCATCATCAGAAACATGGCCCGCATGCCCTTGTTTTCTTCTCCGAGCAGATACCCCCGGCAGCGGCCGCTGCCCCCGAGGGTCAGCGATGCGGTGGCATTGCCATGAATGCCCATTTTCTCTTCGATGCCGGTACAGACCACGTCATTGGGTTCACCCATGGATCCGTCTTCATTGACCCAGATCTTGGGAACCAGAAAAAGGGAAATGCCTTTGGTGCCCTCAGGCGCCCCTTCGATGCGCGCCAGCACCGGATGAATGATATTTTCGGAAAGATCGTGCTCCCCCGATGAGATAAAGATCTTGCTGCCGGAGATCGAATAGGTGCCGTCGTCGTTCTTCACCGCAGAGGTCGTGAGACGGCCCACATCGGAGCCGGCTTCGGGTTCGGTGAGCAGCATGGTGCCGGTCCATTTGCCGGTAAACATGTTTTTTAAAAAGCGCCGGCGTATCTCATCCGTTCCAAAGGCTTCCACCAGCAGAGCGGCACCATGGGTCAACCCGGCATACATGGCCAAAGCGTAATTAGCCCCCACAAGATAGTCATTGGCCGCCATGGCCACGGTGCGCGGCATTCCCTGACCGCCGAATTCCGGATCCTCGGTCAGTGCCAGCCACTCGCCCTCGAGAAACATTTCCCATGGCCGGTGGTAGCACTCGGGCACCGAGACGACGCCATCTTCAAATCGGCAGCCCGCATCGCCTTCCTGCTGGGTCGGCAAAATCTCTTTGACGGCCAGATTGCGTGCTTCCTTGATCACCATCTCAATGGTTTTACGATTAAAATCAGCGAATTGATCGTGCGCACACAACGCCTCCACATCAAATTGTTCAAAAAGCACGAAATCTACATCCCTGCGATCGGCAATTACCTGTGCCATGATTTCCTCCCCTATAGTTGGTTACACTACTGGTGATGATCCTGCGGCGTCACGCCTGGGGGAATCCGCAACGCCGATGCCGCTGATAATGAGATCCACCAAAGGATCCGCCATCGACACGAGGTCATAATTTCCATTGGCATGGATCCAGGCGTTGATCACTTCATCCACGGCACCGGTGATCAGTCGCATCACCAATCCTAAATAGAGATTGCGGCGCATGGTGCCCTCTTCCTGGCCCAGTTCCACAACCTCTGTAATAATATCCCGATACCATTTGGACATCTCTTTAATGACATCCTGGGCCAAGCGCCGATGCTGGTGGGTTTCAGCCTGATATACGATGGCCATGTTGATGTCCTTTTGGAACTCCTCCAAGTGCGTGTGGACCAAGTTACGCAACTTCTCTTCAGCATTGTTGCCGGTATCGACCGCCTTACGGAATTGGTCGAAAACCTGGCGTGTCTTGTATCCGTAAAATTGAATCAAGATATCGTCTTTGTTCTTGAAATAAAGATAGATGGTACCGTCGGCCACCCCTGCTTTTTTGGCAACCTGGGCAACCGTGGACTGCAGGAATCCCTGCTCGGCAAACACTTTTACGGCCGCTTCCAATATCAAGTGGTATTTTTCAGAATTCCGTTTCATGGCGAATGTGGCAGCCTCCTGGATAAAAATATGAATGAATATTCATTCATTATCAACTCAGCCTCTCCCTGTCAAGGGGAAACATGGCGGCGGCCAATATGGGCGGTGACTTTGCACGCATGGCCTGAAATGATCGCCTCGCATCAGGACTACCGGGCGCTACCGGACACGCCTGCAATCCCTTGCAGCCCGTTCTGCAAGTATTGCATCAGAGGCATGTATAAATCCTGCCGTCCCATTTTTTCCTTGAATTTTAGGGTGGGGTTTGCCTTTATAGGGTGGTTTGCCTAAATCATAGAGTAACATCATTAGCAGAGGCGGGTATAAAGCTTACGGAGGAATTAAATGGCAGAACAAGCAATCAAACTTGGCGGTAAAAAACAGAGCACCTTTATAGATAAGGTAAAGGAACTGCTCCCGGAAGGCGGGAATCTGAACCTTTGCCTGACATGCGGGGCGTGCTCCTCTGGCTGCCCGGCCACCGGCCTGGACGGGATGGACCCGCGTAAATTTTTACGCATGGCGGCCCTGGGTATGGACGAGGAGATCAAAAAGTCCAAGTGGCCATGGATGTGCAGCATGTGCGTCCGTTGCATGCATGTCTGCCCAATGAAGATCAATATTCCCCAGTTGGTCTACAATGCCCGCAAACTGACGCCGCGCGAGGAGCGTCCCAAAGGCATTTTGGGTTCCTGCGATATGGCCCTGCGCAACGAGACCTGCAGCGCCATGGGGGCCACCGAAGAGGATTTCAAGTTTGTGGTCTCCGATGTCCTTGAAGAGTACCAGGAGGCCCAACCCGAGTTCGCCGAAATGCAGGCACCGGTCGACAAGCAGGGCGCCCACTATTTTCTCAACCAAAACTCGCGTGAGCCGGTAACCGAACCGGATGAGATGGTACCCTTATGGAAAATCATGCACCTGGCCGGTGCTGACTGGACGTACGGCACCAAAGGGTGGGCTGCAGAGAACTATTGTATGTTCCTTAGCGACGACGAAAACTGGGAACATATTGTCCGCACCAAAGTCAAGGCAGTGGAGGACCTGGGCTGCAAGGTGTGGCTCAATACGGAGTGAGGGCACGAACTTTTCGCAGTCCGGTTCGGACTGCAAAAATTCGGGATTGAGGCCAACTTTGAGATCGAGAGCATCATACGGCTCTATGCCAATTGGATCAGAGAAGGCAAATTGAAACCCAGCTCGGAATGGAACAGGGAACGCAAAATCAAATTCACCTGCCAGGACCCGTGTCAGCTGGTGCGCAAAACCTTTGGCGACCCAGTGGCTGAAGACATGCGCCTGGTGGTTAAATCCATCGTGGGTGAAGAGAATTTCATCGACATGTACCCCAACAGGTCCAACAACTTCTGCTGCGGCGGAGGCGGTGGCTACCTGCAGTCGGGGCTTACCGAGGAAAGGCGCAAATATGGCGAGCTCAAGGCCAATCAGATTCTGGCCACCGGCGCCGATTACTGCATCACCCCTTGCCACAACTGCCACGCCCAGATCCATGATTTGAGCGAAGTGCGCAAGCACGCCTGGGAAACGGTCCATATCTGGACCCTGCTCTGCCTATCCCTGGGTGTTCTCGGCCCCAATGAACGCGCTTACCTTGGGGAAGATTTGAAGGATGTCGACGTCTTTCATCCGGAAAGCGAAATGTAGTTCACAACGAATCGGGTGCTGTCCAAAAGCCCGGTTGCCCAACAGGGGCGACCGGGCTTTTATATTTTTAGCCGAAATCCTCCACGGCCCGGCGCATCAGTCTGGCGATGGGCATACCCTGGGGGCAACACCGCTCTGCCGCTTTAAAGTCGGCTTCGGCCAGCTTCCGCTGCACCGAAGCGGGCAGCTGCTGATAGTGCCCTCTGGCCCAGTCCAGACGGCCATAGGCGTTGCGGTACATGTGGTAGCGCATGATGTCGCTAATGGGCACCTCGCCGTTCACGGCACTCTCGCAGAGGCCGCACCCTGTGCAGTATTGATCGGCGGTGGCCAGGGCGTATTGATCCAACAACCGCATCTCCTCAGACGTCAGGGGGGTGGTGTCCAGCGCTGCGGCTACGTTGGACTTGAGGATCGTCATATTGGGCATCTGGCTGCAGATGGAGGCGATGGCAGGGTTTGTCCAGACCGCTTTGAGCTTGGCTTGGTGCTCGGTTAACCCCTTCTTGACAAAGGACGCCATCAGCTGATCTCCTGTGGAATTGCCATTTATCTCCCCCAACCAGGATTCGCTGGCTTGGGTCTTCATGGCCGTCAGGCCAATGCCTGCCCTGACGCAGGCCTCCACGGCGGCCTTCATCTTCGGTTTGTGCATGTTGCGATAGTTGTAAGTCATCATGATACCGTCGATGTAGCCCAGATCGGGGGCCTGGGATAATAACGCTTCCATATTGGTATGGGTACTGAATCCGAAGAGTCGGATCTTTTTTGCCGCCTTCTGCTTTTCCGCCCAGCGGCGTGTACCGTTGTCGAGCTCTCCGATATGGCTCACACCGTGGATGAAATAAAGATCGATATAAGAAGTCTTCAGGCGCTGGAGCGATCGGTCAAGAAGCCGGCTCATGCCGCCGGGTTCCCGTGCGTCGGATTTGGTCACCAGAAACACCTTGTCCCGATCATCCGGATATCGGTTGAAATATTTTCCGAATCCCTCCTCGCTGACGCCGTGGCCATAACAATCCGCTGTGTCCCAGTAGGTCACCCCCCAACGAAGCGCCTGCCGCAACATCAATTGATTGGCGCCGATATCAAACATACCCCCCAATGAGAGGATGGAGACCTCCATGCCGGATTTGCCGAAAGGCCGGGTGGGCACTTTGGCATCTCCCGCGGCGGTGAGACGCTCGGTACCATGGGACCGGTTATGCGCATCGGCCGCCATCGGGCTCAATATCGCCCCAACACCGGCTGCACCGGTGACCTTGAAAAAATCCCTGCGCGTACAGCCCTTTGACATTTTTCCCATTGCCCCGACCTCCAGAAAAAAGTTCGGTACCCGATGACCATCCCATAAGTTAAAGTTCAGTGTTTGTCACGCCTTTCTTTTGGTTTCCAACTTCAACTATTTTAGATATGATGCCGCCAGATGGGGCGCATTTATCGCCCCATCCATTTGCCACAGGCGGAGCGAGGCGCAAACCGACCTCCGCCTGTCAGGAATCTTCGTAGAGGGATTTTCGGGATGCGACGCTTTGCAAACATATTCTTGGTACTCTTTTTCTGTGATGGCATCGTTTCCCTGGCAGATGAACTTCTGCTCTTGATCACGACATCGTCGCCGATCTCGGGAATCCGGTCGATCTTGGCTCTCCTGGTTGTGCTTGCAGCCATCCCGATTTACGTGAGCCTCGGCATCGACAAACGACTGCCCAAGTTTATTTTCCTGCCGCAACTCCTGCTGATATTCTGGTCGATCTTCGATTTCTGGCCCCTGCCGCTCATGCTCGACAGAACGAGCTATATGCTTCCGGCTGCTGTGGGACAGGTTGTATTGGGCATTGCACCGCTGGTTTACTTGAAAAAAAGGAGCGGCCGAGATTGGATGTTGTCAGCGGATATGTTTACCCAGCCATTTTTCGGTTGGCGGCATACGGTCGTTTTTTTCATTGTCAGCCTGATCATCGCACCACTGGTCCTGGTCTACATGGCCCTCTCCTTTGCCAGCCTCCAGCTCTATGAACACTCGGGCGGTTTCGCACGGCTATGGCCCAGCGGTCTGCAGATGACGGAAAAAATCTACCGCAGCCAAGGCAAGGAGATCCGCCTGACCAGCATGATCCACATCGCCGACAAAACCTATTTTGATGAAGTGCTGCAATCCATCTCTTCTGATCGCACCATCGTGCTGGCCGAAGGGGTGACGGATGAAGACCGGCGGCTGAGCTATCGCTTCTCCTATGGAAAACTGGCGCAGGGTCTAGGTCTCGCATCCCAGGAAACAATGGTATTCAGTGGGAAAATGATCGGCCCCGAAGAGATCCAATCGGATGCCCCTGCTCCGGTCCCGGATGCCGCCTACCATATCCTCCGGGCGGATATCGACGTAAAAGACTTCCACCCCAAGACCGTCGAATTCCTGAATGTCATCGGAAGGAGTCTTTTAAGCAAAAACGCGACAGCCGATGGATTGCGCCGCTACCTTAGCTGGGTAAGAATGAATTCGCCGGAGTTTACACCGGATACCGTCATGGCGGATATCCTTCACAAAAGAAACCGTGAAGTCATTCATCAAATGAACCGCATGCTTGACCATTACGACACCATCATCATCCCCTGGGGGGCTTTGCACATGCCGGAAATCGAAGCCGCTGTTCAGATGAGAGACTTTCGGCTGGCGGAGACCCGGCGGCGCACCAGCATCGATTTCAAAAGGATGCTGCGCACCTATTGGTCCCATGAAGAAAAGAATGGACAATAGGAGGCTGCGAACCACTCCTATCGAATGATCATACGACGCTGAGGGTGTCGTGTTTCGTTCTCCGCCGTTATTCTTACGGCGCGCTGTCCCCTCACCGGGCATTCATGCTCACAGACGCCGCAGCCGATACAACGGACCGGGTCGATATAAGGCTGTTGCAATCGCACCGCAATGAGAAGATCCGTTCCGATTTCAGGCTGGGTCTGGATGTATGGATCGGTCCTCAAGATCAGGGTGTCGGCTGTATTGGATTGGACCGGAACCGCACGCCCTCCCTCCCAGCTAACGAAATAATCTCCACTGCCCAAGCGTCCCGATGGCAGGTCGGGTCCTTCGATGGTGATCCGGTTGGCTTCGATACGACCGACTTTCACCGATCCATTGCGGATGGTTCGGAATTCGGTACGGGTAAAAATGGCTTTGGGGCTTACCGGACAATTCTCCTGGCATACGATGCAGGGAGTATCCATGGCCCATGGCAGGCAGCGGCCGCGGTCGACAAATGCCATGCCCGTGCGAAGCGGGCCGCTATCGGCAAAGGCGTTGCGCCCCATGCGCTCATCGACGGTGATGGGTCGCAAGGCCGCCGTGGGGCAGATTTGGCTGCAAGCCACGCAATTATGCTGACAACCGCTTGTGCCGATGCGGAAGTTCAGCACAGGCGTCCACAGCCCTTCCATCCCGCATCGCCAGTCAGCGGCATGAATCACGTTGGTGGGACAGATGCGCATGCACTGTCCGCATTTGATGCATCGCGAAAGAAAATCCTTTTCGCCCAGCGCACCGGGTGGCCGGATCAATTGCGGCTTCCAACCGTCGGCCAGCCCGCCTTGCACGCGCAGGATGGGCACGGCCGCGAATCCGGCAACGACAGCGGATATCACTTGTCGGCGGTTCAGGTCCGGCTCGGTAATTTCACCGACGACCGAAGGATGCGGATAGTACCCCATCAATCCATGGCGGCACTGGTCCATGCAATTTAAGCAGAGAACGCATTCGCTGATGCGGATGCGCTGACTCGGGGCACAGGCGCCTTCGCAGTGCGCTTCGCATTGTCGGCACTCCCGGCAGCGATCTTCCGCTTTGCCGATGCGCCATAAAGCCCAACGACTGAGCAGCCCCAGAAGCGCGCCCAGCGGGCAGACAAAACGGCAGTAGAACCTGGGTATGCGCAGACAGAGCAGGATCACCGAAAGAAAGAGCAGGCCGACCAGTCCGCTGCCTGCATAGAACCGCGGGATGGCCGAGGTCACATGCACCGTCCCGTCCATGACCGGCAGCAGCACAAGGTTGACGGCACGATGGATGAAGGGGAGGGGATCCAGCAGTCCCGTCTGCAAGGCAGCGCTCAGCCAGTGGTATTGGGCAAACCACCATTGCCAGACGCCGCCAAGGATGAAAAAGGCCGCTATCCAGAGGAGGGTGACCTTGGTAAAGCGGATAAGCTGCCGGGACTGCATCACCCGCAGCAAAATGAAAAGGCCGGCCACTGCGATCAGATACCCCAATGGGTTGCGGGAAAACCCGCCGAATAGCCAGGCGAGCAGGTCCGCGGCAGCGGCAGCCAAAAGAAACAGGAGCAGCCAGTATTTAGCACGCTGGGCCGGATGGGGTTGGCAACGTTCTATTCGCTGTCTCGACTCCAGGCTGCGCATGCCAAGATAGCCCACGAACTGCTGTAGCGCCCCCATTGGACAAACCCAACCGCAGAAAAACCTCCCCAGGAAGAGGGTGAGCACCAGGGTGGCCACGCCCCAAAGCAGACCGGCGTACAAGGTGTGGGTGGCCAATATCACGCCCAACCCTACCAGCGGATCGAGTTGCAGGAACCAATTGACCGGCCAACCCCGAAGCTGCCACCAACTCTGCCCAAGGGTGGCGACGATGCAGAACCAGATGAACAACAGAAAGAAGAAAATCTGGGTGACACGGCGGGTCGTGATGATCTTCACCATAGGCGACACCTTGCTTCCATCAACCTTAGCTTTATACCGATCCTCAGGCATCCACCACCACAGGATTCAAGGACCGATAGTCGGTGGTTCCTGCCCCGGCTCGCTCTGCCAAATCGAGATGGACCAACGCTTTGACGGATTTACCCAGCAAGGTGGCGCCGAGGGAATCCACCGCCACTTGATCGGTACCGGCAATCAAGGTGTGGGTGGCCTTGAGATCGTCCATGGCGCCGCCGGTGGGCCCGTTGGCAATCATGGACCAGGTTCCGTCCAGCACCACCAGGGTAGGCCGGATCATCACGGCCAGTTCGGCGATGATGGTGTGGATTTGCTGATGAAAGATGTTGCGCCGGCCCCCGAGCAGCCCATACCAGTTTTTCATGGTCATGGATGCCCCGCTGCGATGGTGATCTTTCACCGGCGCCAGCCCGATAACCTTGTCGGCCCAAACCAGGGGCGCTCCCAGCACCGGCCAGTTGCGTATAAGCTGCCCGTTCTTCACAGAGTAGAACGCAAAGCGATCCGGTCGCGGCAGCATCAAACGGGCGCCGGCTTTGCGGGCGGCCGGGCCGATACCGGTCAGTTCAAAGCATGAGGCCGGATCGTTGATGGGATTATCCGTCACCGCCACCTGGGCCGCACCAGCGGCAAAACAGAGGGCTGCCGTCCGGGCCACCAGGTCGGGGTGGGTGGTGGCGCCCAATACCGGTGGCGTGGCAAAGGCGGCGTTCACCTTGAGAAGCACCTTATCGCCAGGCTGGACAAACTGTGCCATCCCGCCCAAAGCATCGATGGCCGCCTCGATGTTCCTTATTCGATCCGATCCTCTGGCCACAGCCAGTTTACCGTTTTGACCCGTTGCGGCAAAGCTGGCGATCTGAAGCTTTGATGTCTGCCTCTTTGCAGCGACGGGACCTTTCCGGTCCCAAAGGGAAAATCCCACTGCAGAGATGCCAGCGGCGGCAAAAACACTGCGCCACAAGTTCAGAATAAATCCGCGCCGGTCAGTGGCATTCGCATCGCTCATCGGCCGGCCTCTTCGATGGCGTGCATCAGTTGGGCCACCACTTTCAAACCAAATTCCAGGCTGGAAGCCTCATGCACGCCGAAAACATAGGAGTGGTGCACCATGGCGATCTCGAAGTTGTCCAGGATGAAAGCAATGCGGGACATTGACAGGTCATCCGGCGCAGCAACAGACTCCGCACCATACTCATTCCAAAAGGCGATGAAAGCATCGGCTATCGCCCTGGCCTGGACCGCATCATCCCGCTTGGCGATAAAGGCGGTCGCCTGATTCTGTTCATCAGCATAATCGGCGGTAAATACCCAATCCATCCCCTGAATCCCAAAAGCGGAATCGGCGATCAATTTAAGACTTCCCGGCCGGCGTTGATCCGATACGAACAAATCCAATTCGACGATCTTACCGGTCGGCTCCGGATGCTCCCTGACAAAGGCTTCCCCCAGCGCCTTCAGATGGGTTTGCATGGCATCCGAGGCTTCCGATGCAATAAACTCCAGGTAATAGGGGCCGTGCACCATAAAAAGACCGTTGGACGAGAAATAAGCATAAGGCGTGATACTCACCGCTCTGCTGTCGCTCCTGCGCTGGGCGCTGTACACGGCAAACGCGCTGCGGAGACCATCCATGTGGTAAACATATCGCTCCATCCAGCGGCTTTTGTCCTTGGCCAGCGCAAAACGGCGGCTTTCCAGAGACTTGAAGCCGGCGCTCAGGTAGAGATCGGCTTTACCATTGATTTTGTCCGACACGTTATCCCCACTGTAGCGTTCGGTGGGTGAAAGGGGGATTACGCCATCTGGAAGCGACAACCGGGATTTGGATGGTGGTGCGGGATTGTCGGCTTGTTCACGCCACCTGGCCGGCTCATACCGGTTTTGTACCCAAAGCACGATGGCTGCGATCAAAACCAGCAACCCAAGCAACAACAGGCTTAGCCGGTTCTGAACCGGGGAGCTGGCAGGTTTTTCTGAGTGGGCATCTTTCATCGCCGGACCTGATCACCAGGATCTGCAGAAAGAACGAACGGTATAGGAGGTTATTTCGTTTTAGTGGCAAAGAGGCAGGAGACTCGGTTCCTGCCGGATTGTTTGGACAGGTACATGGCCTTGTCGGCCCGTTGGACAAAGATCGCCACCTCCTCGTCCGGTACGTACTCGGTCACCCCGATGCTGATGGTGATGGTACAGGGCTCATCATCCCCTTTGGGATAAAATCGGTCTTCAGCCACCATGGATCGGATACGCTCAGCCACCGTGGCGGCCTCATCCCCTTCGGTTTCCGGCAGAATGACAGTGAACTCCTCGCCGCCATACCGGTACGCGGAGTCCATCTTGCGAAGGCACGATTTGATCACCTGACCCAGGCTGACCAAAATTTTATCCCCTTCCAGATGACCGTAGCTGTCGTTGTACTCCTTGAACTGATCGATATCCAAGAGCAACAGACTTAAAGGGCGCTGATAGCGTGAGGTTCGATCAATTTCCGCCTTGATCTGGTTATAAAAATAGCGGGAGTTATAGAGTTTGGTGAGCCCGTCGGTGATGGAAAGCCGCTTGAGCTTATCCAGCATGTGGACACGCTCCTGGGTCAGCAGGCGCTCCTTGAGCACGCGTCTCAACCGCAGCAGAAGCTCTTCGAACCGGACCGGCTTGAATACAAAATCGCTGGCCCCTTTGCTGATCGCCTCTTCGTAGGAATAATCGCCGCTATACCCCGTCATCACGATCACATCGATATCATATTCCTTTTTGATCCGGTCGGTCAGTTCCAGACCGTCCATGCCGGGCAGCATGATGTCGGTGATCACCACATCGATCTCATTTTGGGAAAGCCGCTCCAACGCCTCCTCCGCACTGGATGCGGTGGAAGATTGATACCCCGACATGTCCACGAATTCATTCATGGATTCCCGGATGGCGGCGTCGTCGTCCACAATGAGGACATGCGCCTCCAACAAAGATTGGGGTGCGCTTTTCTTGTTCTCTTCTTTATCGGTTGACACTTTTTAAATCAATCTGATAAAAAGATAAATTTCATTAATTATGGGGTTTTATATCCCTTTGCCGGAAGGAAGTCAACCAGCTTTTCCCGACTAGCCGGCATGGCAACGGCAGTAGCAAATGACCGTGGCGGACAGCTCGAACGCAGATGCTCAACAAGGTTCGGAAAGCTTTCAATTAAATCAATACCCGATGTATTGTGAATGGCATGAAACATATTAGAAACTTCAGCATCATCGCCCATATCGATCATGGCAAGTCCACCTTGTCCGATCGAATGATTCAGACCACCGATATCATCTCCGATCGCGATTTCAAGGATCAGATTCTCGACAGCATGGATATCGAGCGGGAACGGGGCATCACTATCAAAAGCCAGACGGTCTGCCTGCCCTACAAAGCTTCCGACGGAAAGACTTACGACCTCAATCTGATCGATACCCCCGGACATGTGGATTTCACCTATGAGGTCTCCAGGGCGCTGGCTTCCTGCGAAGGCGCCCTGCTGCTCATCGACGCCAGCCAGGGGGTTGAAGCCCAGACCCTGGCCAATTTTCTGCTGGCCATGGAACATGACCTGGAAATCATTCCGGTGATCAATAAAATCGATCTGCCGTCCGCCGATATCGAAAGGGTGAGACAGGAGATCGAAGAAGATCTGGGGCTCGACCCCGATGACGCCATTCTGACATCGGCCAAAGAGGGCACCGGCGTCAAGGATGTAATGGAAGCGGCGGTCGGCAAGCTGCCGCCCCCTGCGGGGGATCCGGAAGCGCCGCTGCGGGCGTTGATCTTCGACTCCCATTACGACTCGTTTCGCGGCACCATCATTCATTTCCGCGTGGTGGACGGACGCATAAAAGCCGGGGATCGTATTCGGTTTATGTCCAACAATGCCACCTACAAGGTGGAGGAGGTGGGCCTGTTCCAGATTGTGCGCAATCCCCAGAAAGAACTCTCGGCAGGACAGGTGGGCTATATGATCGCCGGCATCAAAACGGTCAGCGATACCCGATGCGGCGATACCATCACCCTGGACAAGCGCCCCTGCGAAGCGCCGGTGCCGGGATTCAAAGAGGCCAAGCCCGTGGTTTTTGCCTCCATCTATCCCGTGGCGGCCGACGATTACGAAGAACTGGTGGTCTCACTGGAAAAGCTCAAGCTCAATGATGCCTCCCTGGTATATGAGAAGGATACATCTGCGGCCCTGGGCTTCGGTTTCAGATGCGGGTTCCTGGGACTGCTCCACCTGGAAGTGGTCCAGGAACGACTGGAGCGCGAGTACGATCAATCCATCATCCTCACCGTTCCGTCGGTCCAGTACAAACTGGTTTTCAACGACGGCGAGGAGATGATTATCGACAATCCCGCCCTTTATCCGGATCCCACGGAAATCGCCGAATCGCTGGAACCGTTCATTCGTGCCACCATCATCATTCCCGACCGCTACATGGGGGCAGTGATGAAATTGTGCCTGGACCGCCGCGGTCTGAATAAAAATTACCAGTATCTGACCAGCAATCGGCTGGAGATGATTTTCGAGCTGCCCCTTTCCGAAGTGATCTATGACTTCTACGACAAACTGAAATCGGTCACCCAGGGGTACGGCTCATTCGACTACGAAATCATCGAATACCGCCCGTCCAAACTGGCCAAACTGGATATCCTGATCAATGGGGAACGGGTGGACGCCCTCTCCCAACTGGTGCATGAGGAACGGGCTTACATGCGCGGCCGGCTGGCCTGTGACAAGCTGAAAGATGAAATTCCCCGCCAGCAATTCAAGATCGCCATTCAAGGCGCGGTGGGAGGAAAGATCATCTCCCGTTCCACGGTCAATGCCTTCCGCAAGGATGTCACCGCCAAATGCTATGGTGGCGATGTTACGCGAAAGCGCAAACTGCTCGAAAAACAGAAAAAAGGTAAAAAACGCATGAAGATGGTGGGCAAGGTGATGCTGCCGCAATCGGCGTTTTTAGCGGTACT
>JARRKU010000071.1:0-39064 GCA_037387725.1 Desulfobacteraceae bacterium | reverse complement strand
ATTCTGACCGATCTCATAAAGCAGAATCAGCTCGACCTCTCGACATTGAAACAAGACGAAGTTGAACATCTTTTCCGCGATAAGAAGGTTCAGAACCAACTCATGAACGCGTTTTTGGCAAGCCCACCGGAGGGTGCACTCTGGCATGCCACGCTTTTGAAGCAGCTCCATTATCCCGATCTGGACACATATCTGATACAGCGGATAGAGGAGATGGACGCAAAACACCAGGTCTCCTTGCTGAATTTGCTATCCAATGATCCTCCCGAACCGATCATAGCGCGTTTGCAACAATTGGCGGTGACACAGGACAGCGCCGTGGCAGTGACCATACTTCAGGTGGTGAATCGCTTATCCCCGATGCAAAAATCACGCTTCGACTTGAAGTCCTTTTTGGATCACCCCTCACATGAAGCCAGAGCTTACGCCGCCAGTGCGCTATATCAGTCGGTGCCGGACGAGTGCCGCCATTTGATCACGAACTGGATCTCATCCTGTCAAGAAGATGAGCAAAAAGCGGGAATTATTGCAGCCGGCGCATCGGGGCAGCCGGAATTCGAAAAGGCACTGAGAGAGGCCATCGCATTGGCGCAGTCGCCGGAAATTCTGGCGGCCGCACTTAAGAGCCTGCATGCGTTGGATCTGCACGACCTGAATGATGTGGTAACCCCCTTTCTGACCCATTCGGACAGCCGTGTGCGGCTGGCTGCGATGTCCGCCTACCACGTCACCGATAAAGCCAGCTTGAATACCGCCATACGGCAGTTGGCAGATGACGACGCGAAAATCCGTCAGGCGGCAAAACAAAGGATTCTGCGGGCCAGCTACGTTGATGGCAAGGCATTGATCAAAGCCATGGACCATCCCAACCGATACCTGCGCGAACACATCCTCCAGTTGCTGGATCAACTCCAGATCAAGGACCTGGACCTTTATCGGTTTGCCAGCGATCAGTTGGAAGGGGCTTACAAATATCTGAATGAGAGCAGCGGCATCGCTGCTCTGCCGGAAAACGCCGCTCGCGACCTGCTTCTGGATCATCTCCATGAACAGCGCAACGCCATCGTCCAAAGGGTGCTGCGGGTGCTGGTTATCCAGGACCAGAGCGGTCGGTTGCAGGTCATCTGCAGGGGCCTGCTCGCCAAAGACCAAAGGCAAAACGCCAACAGCCAGGAGGCCCTGGACGACCTGCTTGACAAGAAGCTCTCCAGGGTGCTGATCCCCTTGTTGGAGGAAGATGCGCCGGCCCAAGCCAGGGAGGCGGGCAAACGCTACTACGGTCTGTCGGACTTTCAAGGGGATAAGAAGGCGCTCATGAACCACCTGTTGACCCGGCGGGATGATTGGATTTCAATTCTGATGACCCTGTACCTTTTGGAAAACAACCCCGGGTTGGCAGTGGATATGCCGATGGTAAAGAATTCGATGCACCACTCCAATCCCCATATTCGGACCATGGCGCAGAAGGTTGCGGCTAAAAGGAGTGGTTTCAATCCTGAGGAGGATACACCCATGGATGTCACCTTGGCATTGCCGGATATTATTCTGAAGCTAAAGCCCATCGAGATCTTCGAAGATTTGAATGTCAATGAATTGGCAGCCGTCGCATCTGTTCTGGAAGAAGTCGCCTTTAGCGCAAATGAAATCGTTATCCAGGAGGGGGACCCCGGCGACACCCTGTTTCTGATTATTGAGGGAGAGGTGGCGGTCCTCAAGACCGAGACGGACGGCAGTGAGCTGACCTTGGACCATATCCAAGAGGGGGATCATTTTGGAGAAATGGCGCTTTTTGAGGATATTCCCCGCACCGCTTCCATTCGAACGCTAAAACCCAGTCGAATGCTGATGCTGCACAAGCAGGCCTTCAATGAGATGGTGCGCGAATATCCTCAAATCGCTTTGAAGATCTGCCGGGTATTCAGTGGAAGAATACGAAAGCTGCATCAAAAGATATCCGACATTGAAAAAGCGTCCCACAATGCACAAGCCTGACGGCCGGTGCGTCCGCAACGACGAGCGGCCGATATCAGGAAATGTTGGGGCAGATAACGATGGTGCAAAAGCAGAGCATCCGGACCAAAGGCCGTTGCCTTGGAATAACGCAAGGAAAAGGATATATTTACAAACTGTGCATTTAACCCCAAACTATAGAAGAATGAATTAATTATTTTAACAGGATTGGAGCCAAATGGATATCGCGTTTTTGATGGACCACCTGACATCCATCGATCCGACCAATGAAACCACCAGCCACCTGATGTACGAGTGCAATCAGCGGGGGCATACTGTTTTCTTTCTGGAACCGCATGATGTCTACATTCGTGGAAATCAAGTGGTGGCCCGTATGCGGCGCATTAATGTGGACAAGGATCTTTCCATGAAGCGGTATTGGCGTTCCTTGATCAATTGCCTGAAAAAGGACGACCTGATATTTGAAACCATCAGCGATCTGGACGCCCTTTTTCTGAGGAAGGATCCCCCATTGAACTATCAGACCCTGGAGTTCCTCTCCTCGGTTGACAAGAAAGTCTTTATGATCAACAGCACTCAGGGTCAGATCATCGGAAACAGCAAATTATACCCCCTTAATTTCCCGGATATTATCCCGGAAACCCATGTCTCCCGTGACCCCAAACGATTGAAGCGGATCATCGACGAGTTTGGCGGTGCCATGGTGGTTAAGCCGCTGCAGGGCTATGGCGGAGAGGGGGTCATTAAAGTCAGCACGCGCGACCAGGAGAACCTGTTTTCCTTGATTAACTACTATACCCGCGCCAGCCGACCCTACCCGGACCGCGAGCCGATTATGGTTCAGGAGTATCTGGAGAACGCCAAATCCGATGGGGATGTGCGCATTCTCCTGCTCAATGGGGAGGTTATCGGCGCCATGAAGCGGATGCCGCGCAAAGGGGACTTCCGGACCAATGTCCACGCCGGCGGGCGGGTGTATCAGCATGATGTCACCGCAGAAGAGATAAAGATATGTAACGCTCTGAAAAAACGCCTGGTTCAAGATGGGCTCTACTTCGTCGGCATCGATGTCATAGGAGACAAGCTCGTCGAGGTCAATTGTGTTTCGCCGGGCGGCATCCCCAGGATCAATCGATTGAATGGTGTACAATTGGAAAAAAAGGTGATCGACTTCATCGAAAAAAGAACGATGCATCGCAATGGCCAAAGTTAACCTCTTCCGAAACGCTGCATTCGCGCTGCGCCGACATTCGGCATGGTTTGTCGGATTCGCCATGGTACTGGTTTCGGCATGCCAATTATCAGACCACCCCGCTATGCTTAAAATCGGCTTGCCCGAGGAACCGCGTACATTGAACATCTGGCTGGCCAGCGATGCCAACTCCAGGAAAGTGCTCTCCCAAATATATCATCCCCTCTACCAGCGCGATCCGAAGACATTGGCCTTTATCCCCTGGCTGGCGTCCCGTTTGCCGGAATATGACGCCACACGGAAAGTCTACACCGTCAAACTGCGCCCCTCACTGAAGTGGTCCGACGGGACGCCGATGACGGCGCACGATGTTGTCTTTACCGGTCACTTGATTCAGTCCTTCAAAGTCCCGCGCTATTCATCCAAATGGCGCCTGGTCAAAGATATCGTCGCTGTTGACGATACGACAGTCCTATTCCATATACAAAGACCTTACGCGACCTTTTTGAGTGGTACCCTGTCGGTGCCCATCGTTCCGGCCCACCAGTGGCGGTCCATTGTCGCTAAGGCCAATACAAGCCGGAAGAAGCTGGCCGCCCTGCTCAATCACAACATCACCGACCCGGTGGGCAATGGCCCATTTGCCTTTCGAAAATGGCAACAGGGTAATTTTATTCACCTGGTTAAAAACCCGTATTTCTTTGGCACCCACACACCGGTCAATGGCCGTAAACTCGGACCGTATATCAACGGCATCCTCTTCAAAATCTACGGTACAACCGATGTGGCGGTGCTGGCCCTTCGCAAGGGAGAAATCGATATGTTTTGGATGGGGATTCAACCCGGACACCTTGATCAACTATCGGCGTCCCCCCACATCCGGATCTATCAGAGCAGGAAAAGCGCCTTATACTATATGGGATTCAACACCCGGCAACCGCCTTTCAACGATCGTGCGCTCAGGCGGGCGATCGCCACATTGACCGACAAAAGGTTCATCGTCCGACGCATTCTTCAAAACGCCGGAACCCAGATGGACGCGATTATTCCATCCGGCAATGTCCAGTGGCACAATGATAACGTGATCCGGTACGGTGAAAAATTAAACCGGGAAGATCGCATCCGAAAGGCTTACCAACTGCTCGACAAAGCAGGCTACACCTGGACCTTGCCGCCTGTCGATCAGCAGGGACACATTCAGAAAGCAAAAGGATTGCATCTACCGGATGGTACGCCCATGGCGCCATTCAACCTTCTGACGCCACCGGCCGACTACGATCCGCACCGTGCCATGAGCGGGTTAATGGTCCAGGAATGGCTCCGAGAGGTGGGTATGCCCGCTTATTCAAGGCCGATGCATTTCAGCTCGATGTTGCAGAAAATTAAATCCCAACATGATTTCAATGTGTTCATTCTCGGTTATGGCCGGCTTTCCCTTGACCCGGATTATCTCCGATTTTTCTTCGTGTCAGAGAACGACAAAAACCGCGGTTGGAACATGAGCGGGTATCGCAATGCGGAATTTGACCGCATCGCGACGCAGTCCCAATATGAAATGAATAGCGAGATGCGACGACAAATGATCCATAAAATGCAATGGATCATCAGCCGGGACGTTCCATTCCTGCCATTATACAACCCCGACCTGCTGGAGGCCGTCCGCACGGATCGGTTCAAGGGATGGGTGCCGATGATCGATGGCATTGGAAACAGATGGTCGTTCTGCCTGCTGGAGCCGGTTACTCAGACGGGAAGGGGGAGACTATCCCGATGAACCTTAAGCGATTTATCCTACGTCGCGGCATCGAAATTGCCATTATCTTCTGTTCCGACTGGCGCCGGGTGACCCGGTCACGCGAATGGTAGACCCCAGCATGACGCCCGAGGAAGCCCAATTGCTGATCAACCAACTGGGATTGGACAAACCCGTTGGTGTTCAGTATCTCTATTTTCTGGCCAATTTTTTCAAAGGAGAGATGGGCGTCTCATTTCACTACGGCCAGCCGGTTTTACATATTATCGCCCAGCGACTGCCCAATACCATCCTGCTCTTTACCACCTCCGTCCTCCTATCCGCATTGTTCGGCGTTAAACTGGGGAGAGTTCTGGCGTGGCGCAGAGGGGACAAAATAGATACCTGGGCCACCATCGGCGCATTGATGTGCCACACCCTTTTCCTGCCGTGGCTGGCCCTTCTGCTGATCTGGATATTGGCATTCAAAGCGGGTTGGTTTCCCATGACCGGTATGATGTCTCCGGAAATCTGGATCGACCCCAGCGCCAATTTGTTCATCAAGGCCCTGGACGTTATGCACCATCTGGCCCTGCCGCTGATCACCCTGTTTATTATCCATTTTGGAAGCTATCTGCTGATCATGCGCGGCAGTATGCTCAACACCCTCACCGAAGACTATATTTTTACGGCAAGGGCCAAGGGGTTGCCTGAAAAATGGGTGCGCGATCGCCACGCCGCCCCCAACGCGGCGCTACCGGTGGTGACCGGTGTGGGGCTCTCGTTGGCTTTTTCCATCAACGGCGGCGCATTAACCGAAACCGTCTTCTCCTGGCCCGGCATCGGGCGCGAACTGGTTTTCGCGGTCAGCAACAATGATTATCCACTGGCTCAGGCTTGCTTTCTGCTGATCGCCATTGTGGTGCTCGTTTCCAATTTGATTGTCGATATCTTGTATGCATATCTGGATCCAAGGATTCGGTATGAATGATCATTTAAACCTCACTGCGGTTTTTCGCAAATATCGGAGTTGAAACGTGCGGCCGTAAGCAACAACTGGATCAACGAACGCCTTTGAAGGATTTATATATGGATCAATCCATGACGGCATCGAATGAAAGATCTGCTCCGCACCTCCACGATGGAACGCCTTATTGGCGGGAAGCCTTTTCAGATGGGTGGGCGCTCTTTAGCAGTCATCCGGTAGGACGCATCGGTATTGCTCTTCTGGCTGTCTTCGGGCTTATGGCGCTATTCAGCTTCATCCCCCAAGCCATCGATCCCATGTACCACCCCATGAATGGCGTGGATCCTGAAATTTCTCATGCCACCGGCCCCAGTTGGCATCATTGGCTGGGGACCGACTTCATCGGTCGTGATCTCTTCAGTCAGCTCCTGGCCGGAGCACGCATCGCCTTCATGGTAGGAATCTCTTCGGCCTTTATGAGCATAATTCTGGGGACCGCCATCGGTATGGCTGCAGGATATTTCGGCCGATGGATCGACACGATTCTGATGCGAACAGCCGATATGGTCATGGTGATGCCAACCTTGCTGGTGATTTTGATTATGGCCTCCCTGTTCGGACATCTCAGCATCTGGACCATTGTGCTGATGATTGCGCTCTTTCGATGGCCCGGCGTGTCCAGGGTGATTCGGGCCCAGACCATGAGCCTCAAGCACCGTCCCTTCATTGATGCTGCACGCATTGCCGGCGCTTCACACATACGGATTCTCCTGCGCCACATCCTGCCCAATGTTCTGCCTTTGGCCTTGCTCTACATGACGTTTCGGGTCACGTCGGCCATCATCATAGAGGCGGCATTGGCCTTTTTAGGGTTTGGCGACCCGGGAACGGTGTCGTGGGGGATGATGCTGCAGTGGGTGTGGAAAACCGGCCATATGTTTCAATCTCCCAACTGGCTGCTGCCGCCGGGAATCTGCATCTCTCTGCTGACGCTTTCCTTCTACATGATCGGACGGGCAATGGATGAAATACTGGATCCAAGACTCAGAAAAAGCGATGGTTAGGAAAAAAATGGCGTTGTTAAAAGTGGACAATTTAAGTGTGACTTACGCAACAGCAAGAGGCCCGCTCCGGGCGGTGGACCAGGTGAGTTTCATCCTGGAAAAGGGTCAATCCATGGGATTGGTGGGAGAATCCGGCAGCGGCAAGACAACCATCGGAACCGCCATCATGGGCTTGCTACCCTCGAATGCTGAAATAACCAGCGGCACCATCGAATTTCACCAAACAGACCTGGTTTCATCGCCGCCGACCGTCCTTCAAAATGTCCGATGGAAGCATATCGCTATGATTTTCCAGGCTGCAATGAATGCGTTGAACCCCATTCAGCGGGTCGGCCAGCAAATTGCTGAAGCAATTCAATTCCACGAACCCGGCATATCCGGCGCCGAAGCTAAGGACCGGGTGGCCGATCTCTTCTCGATGGTGGGAATCCCCGGTCACCGGTGTAACGACTATCCCCACCAGTACAGTGGCGGCATGCGGCAGCGGGCCGTAATCGCCATGGCCCTGTCCTGCAGCCCTGACGTTATCATTGCCGACGAGCCGACCACGGCGCTGGATGTCATCGTGCAGGACCAGATATTGGAAACCATCAGATCCCTGCAGCAGAAGTTGGGGATCGGCATCCTTTTCATCTCCCACGATATTTCAGTTGTGGCGGATGTTTGCCATATGATCGGGGTTATGTACGCCGGAGAGCTGGTGGAAGTGGGCACACGGGAGGAAGTCTTTCTTTCACCGGCCCATCCCTATACCCGGTCTCTGCTGGCAGCCCACATCACCTTGTCCGCCACCCATCGTCCCAAGCCCATTCCCGGCCGGAGCCCTGACCTGGTAACACCGGAAATGGGCTGCCGGTTCTGCAGTCGCTGCGACTGCTCCGGTGAAACGTGCATGATCGAAGCGCCGCAATGGCGCATCTTGTCCGACACCCACAAAATCAAATGCTGCCAAGGATAACCCCTATGGAATCGGTTATGGCGATTGAACTGGATAGCGTGACCAAAACTTACCCTTCGGGCGGCGGTTCGCTAAATTCGTCCAATGAGCCGGTGGTGGCACTGAATCATGTGGATCTCACCATCCGGAACGGAGAAATATTCGGACTGGTGGGCGAGAGCGGAAGCGGGAAAACCACCTTGGGCCGGCTGATTCTACGGCTCGAGGAACCCGATAGTGGAAGCATCATGGTAGACGGCACCCCCATCGTCACCCTGAAAGGCCGCGCATTGAAACATTTCAGAAAGCGTGCGCAGATGATTTTTCAGGACCCCTACCAATCCTTGAACCCATACCTGTCGGTTATGCACACAGTGGCGGAACCCCTCACCATCCACCGAGCAAACGCTTCGTTGAACATACGGCCGAAGGTCATCCTGACCCTGGACATGGTCGGGTTGACACCGGCAACCGATTTTCTGTTCCGATATCCTCATCAGCTCAGCGGCGGTCAACGCCAACGCGTAGCCATCGCCAGGGCCATGGTACTCGATCCGGATCTGGTGATCGCAGATGAACCGACCTCCATGCTCGACGCCTCCATCTCCGTCCAGATCTTTCAGATCCTGGCTGAAATTCAGCAGCGAAAACAAATGACCTTGTTGTTCATCACCCACAGCCTGGCGGCGGCCCATTATCTATGCGACCGCATCGCTGTTATCTACCACGGCCATATTGTCGAGATCGGCCCGGCCAAGACGATCATTTCCAGGCCGTGTCATCCCTATACGCGTGCGTTGTTGGATGCCCTTCCGCGATTCGGTCACCTGTGGCAGGAGAAGAGATTTAATACGCTGTTGACCAACGAGCGGGCAGCGCAGGAACTTGACGGATGTCCATTCTTCAGCCGTTGCCGTCTGGCGGAAGAAGAAAAATGCGCTCACACCCGGCCGGGATTGATCCGGGTGGATACCGACCATGCATCAGCATGTTTTTTTGCTGAATCCCTCAATTCGGAAGTAATCTCATGACGCGTCCCAACGGCATACACCTGACCCAGCGCGCAACCATTGCATACGGCGTTCTGAACGACACCACAGCGTCAGATAAACGGCCGATCCTTTTTTGGAAGGAGGTGTAATTTGAACCAATCATCTTCATCCCCGAGAGGCGATGGACCGACGGCGTCAAAGCCTCCGGCCAATGTACGCGAGATGTTGCTCAAAGGTGTATTCTGGCGCATCCTGGCGATTGAAATGATTTTGCTGGTCTGGTCCCTTGGCTACAAGGCCGCCACCGAGGATGCCAGCGCAGTCGATCTTTTCTGGTATTCCGTGCGCATTCTGATCCTGGTGGGCATCATCATTGCGTTTGTCACCTTCTCACTGGGCTTGTTTCTCAGGAAAAAGATCATCCTGCCCCTGGAAATCATCTCAGAAGCCAATCTGGACCTGAATACGGCGTCGCCAACGGTGAACGACGTAGCTTTGCCGCCGGATACGCCCAAAGAGATCACCGAGATCGTCGATACACGCCAACGCATGTTGGCCGCCATCTTGAAAGTCTCCAATGAGCGACTGGGCTTGGTCAAATTTATTCGCGAGACATTTGGGCGCTATCTATCCCGCAAGGTTGTAGACGAAATACTCTCCTCACCGGATGGATCCAAAATCGGCGGGCGCCGTGAAACAGTGACCATTTTGATGGCCGACTTGCGGGGATTTACTTCCCGGGCGGACAAAAACGATCCGGAAGATACGCTGCGGTTGCTCAATCGTTTCTTCGGGTCCATGGCGAAGATCATCACCACATATGACGGCATGATCGATGAATTTCTCGGAGATGGTATCCTCACCATTTTCGGTGTCCCGGAACGCCATGAAGATGACCCGGCCAGGGCTATCGCCTGCGCATTGGAGATGCAGAATGCCTTGCATGTCCTGAACGACGAACTGGAAGCTGAAGGCATCCAGCCGTTGGAGATGGGCATCGGCATCAATACCGGATCGGTGATTGTGGGAAACATCGGCTCAAAAATCCGGGCAAAGTACGGTATCGTTGGAATGCCGGTCAATACCGCATCCCGGATAGAGAGCCTCACGGTGGGCGGTCAGGTGTTGATCGGTGAGCCCACTTTTCAGCAGGTCCGCCAGGATGTGGACGTCGATCCCCCCCAAACCGTAATGGTGAAAGGATATAAAGAACCGCTGGTCTGCTTCCCGGTCAAAGCCATTCGCAACCCCTATCAAATTGCAATGATTGAAATGAAGGTAAAGAAACAAGAGGCTGAAATTCATCTGCCCATAACCGGTTGGGTGGTGGATGGAAAGACCATTCAGGAACCGTCATTTCAAGGAAAAACCCTCCAAATTCACGAACTCAGGTGGCAAGTGGCCTTCGAATCGCCGGTAGATCCTATGACTGATTTGAAAATACAGGTTAACTTTTGCACCGAAGCCCATTGTTTCGAACCGATATACGGCAAAGTACTGCGTCCAATAGAAGGTGCGCTGCGCAATACCTATGAGATGAAAATCACTGCCATGGCCGAAGAGGATCAAGAACTTATCGATAAATGGGTGGGGGAAGAAGGCAGCTTCTAAAAATTGGATGGCGTATCAACTATTTAGAGGAGTTTTCAAACCCAATACCAATCCTGCAGCGGCACGCTCCTGATCCGATTTTGTTTTCAAAGCCTGTGGGATAAAAGACGAGCAGTCCGCTATGCGGAGGTTCGTTCATGTGTCCGGGGCGGATCGGATTCGTCGTCACAGCGGCATTTGACCAGATCGACCCGGCATTTGTCGCAAACATTTCCGTCGCATTTTGTAATGTAGATTACATGTGTATTACAGTTGCATTTTTCACACTTCATCATAATGGACACCCCGCTGCAAACCAAGTTCGACGCATAGGTATAATGAGTTGCAGGCTCAAATAAGGGAACCATTTGAACCGGCCTGATAACCTAAACATTTCCTCACGCCAAGGCAAGCTTCTTTTTGTTGCGAACCCCTGGGATCTGTCTTACTATGGAACCGCCGTTTTCTCCCAGGTGATGTGGTTTGTCCGATGCCCCTCCCGCTCAATGCATTCCATCATCACGCCAACTTATTAAAGGACTGTAATTAATGAAAATTAATGGCCTTTTAACTTATCTGCTCGCCGGGATAACCATCGTCCTTCTCATGGCCGTTGTCCCCCCTGCGCCCGCCAACGGCAGTGAAGATATTGAGTCCAACCGCAAATGCGTCGTGCATATCTATACGGTTTCTCAAACGCCTGACTTCACGGCACCCTGGGATCCGGGGCGCTCAAACGCCGGCATGGGGACCGGTTTCATCATCTCCAAACAACGAATCCTGACAAATGCCCATGTGGTGAGCAACGCCCGATTCATCACCGTTGAGAAAGAGGGGGATTCAAGGCGCTATGAAGCCCATGTCAAATTCATCGCCCACGATTGCGATCTGGCCATGCTGGAAGTTCCGGACAGCGCGTTTTTCAAAGAAACGGCTGAATTGCCGCTGGGCGGTGTCCCGAATCTGGATTCGATTGTAACTGTCCTGGGCTATCCCATTGGTGGCAACCGGCTATCTGTCACACGGGGGGTCGTCTCCCGCATTGATTATCAAGTCTACTCCCACTCGGGTGTCGACAGCCACCTGGCGATTCAAATCGATGCAGCCATCAATCCCGGAAACAGCGGTGGACCCGTTATCCAGGATGGCGCCGTGGTGGGAGTGGCCTTTCAGGGCTTCAGCGGTATGGTGGCACAGAATGTCGGGTACATGATACCCGTACCCGTCATCAAGCGTTTTCTCAAAGATGTCGCCGACGGCCGGTACGACCGCTATGTCGACATTGGCATCCAGTTTTTCCCCTTGATCAACAACACCTATCGCAGGGCGTTGGGACTCGACCCCGGCGATTACGGTGTCATGGTCAGTGAAGTAATGCAGGCAGGGGCCGCCTACGGCCAGCTGGAAGTTGGCGATGTGCTGCTGACCATCGATAGCCGGCCCATTTTCAGCGACGGCAGAGTGGCCATGGACAATGACCGCCTGATGCTCAATGAGATTGTGGAGCGCAAATTCAAGGGCGACACCGTTTCGCTGCAGATCATGCGGGGCGGTAAAATGACAAAGGTGACCATCCCCCTTAACACACCGTGGCCGTATCTGACCCAGGCGCAACAGTACGATGTCCGGCCCCGGTTCGTGCTTTTCGGGGGCTTGGTGTTTCAGCCGTTGTCCAGCTCTTTTTATGCCACGCTGCAAAATAAATCCATTACATTGCGCTACTACTACACTCAGTTTTTAGGCAAAGAGCTATATCTGAAGCATCCGGAAGTCATCGTGATCAGTAAAGTGCTGCCGGATCCAATCAACACCTATCAAAAGCGCTTTGTACATACCATTGTTGAAGAGATCAACGGTGTTAAAATTAAAACCCTTGAGGATGTGTCCAGTGCCTTCAAAAAGCCGGATGAGTTCTACGTCATTCGAGTGGTGGGCGACCCGCAGCCACTGGTTATGGAGGCAAAGGCGGTCGCCGAAGCGCGAGACCGCATTTTAAAACGTTACCGGATCTCCGAGGAGCAATATCTGGGAGACAGTATTTTGCCGGAAGAACTGACAGCAAAAAATGCCAAGGGGCAATAGATCTTCCCTTTCAATCAGACCGAAGGAGAAATTCGCAACTCATGCGTCACCCTCTACTTTATACCATCGTCGCTATCATCGCGCTGGCCCTGTCGGCTTGCGCATCCCCTTTCATTCAAGCGGATGGCCAGGAACTGAAATCATCAGCACTGAGATCCGTCATACGCGTGACCGTTACAAGCCAGGGATATCAATTCCACCGCCCATGGCAGCAGCGGCGCCCAACCACCCAAACCGGGATCGGCGCCATCGTATCCGGCGGCCAGGTGCTGGTGACCGCGTCGCTGGTCGCCAATCATCGATATATTGAATTGGAGTCCATCGACGCCGAGACCAAGTATCGTGCCGCCGTGGCTGTTGTCGACTATGAAGCCAACCTGGCGCTGCTCAGGCCCTTGGACGATGACTTCATGCTGAACCGAGTCCCCTTGGAAATCGCGAACCCCATATCGCAAGGGGATTCATTGTCTATATGGCAGGTAAAGCACAACGGAAATGTCATCCCCACAACCGGCAAGGTCACCTCCATCGAACTGCGGGCCTTTTCCAGAGGTAATTATTTTTTGGCGTACCGTTTGAACAGCGCGCTCCAGTACGGTGCCAACAATCTCACTCTCCCGGTCGTGCGGGGAAAAAAGCTGGCCGGATTTATGCTTCGAAATGACACCAGCGGTCAAACCATCGATGTCATTGCTACCCAGGTCATTCGCCATTTCCTTAAGGATGCGCAGAAACCGAATTATCAAGGTTTTCCAAGGGCGGGATTCCACTATGGCCCCATGCTGGACCCTCAACTACGGCGCTATATCGGTCTTCCGGAGGAAATTGGCGGTATCTACGTTCAGAAAGTCATCAAAGGGGGGCCGGCGGCTGTCGCCGGAATGGCGCCCCAGGATGTCATTACACGCATTGGAGATTTTGCTGTGTCCAACACAGGGCAATACGAACACCCATTGTATGGCAACACTTCGATTGCCCACCTGATTCGCACGGTATACCATGCCGGCGATACGGTCCCTTTTCAGGTGTTCAGGAAAGGAAAAGTCGTCACCCTCAATATTCAATTAAACCACCGCAAACCCGATGAATATCTTGTCCCGCCATACGTTGTGGATCGTCAACCCAAATACCTTATTGTCGGAGGATTAATCTTCCAAGAACTCTCCGTTTCCTATCTGCGGGAATATGGAAAAGACTGGGCCTCCAGAGCTCCAATAGACCTTGTTTACTATCAGCAGAATCAAGATTATCGCAATGGCGATCAACGGGAAAAAATCATCATCATATCCAATGTTATAGAAACGCCTTTTACCATCGGTTACGAAAATTTCAGCGACCTGGTGGTAACGCGCGTCAACGGCCAAACCATCCGTAAATTGGCTGACGTGACCACTGCCATAAAAGCACCCCAAGGCGGATTTCATAAAATTGAGGTGGAACAAACCCCCGGGATTCTCTACCTGGACCCCAAAGAAGTTCCCCTGATTCATCAAATCATCCGGCAACGATATCGCATCCCGATCCCATCCCTGGATCACCTGCAGTGAAACGGAACCTTTGACATTTACGGGATCATGCTTAAATCACATAGAGAAAGGATGCGCCTATGGTAAAAAAGGACATTCACCTCGAAATTGCCACCTTTGCAGGGGGGTGTTTCTGGTGTGTTGAGTCGGAGTTCGGAAAGTGCAAGGGGATCGAGGACGCCACCTCCGGATACTGTGGAGGGCATACCAAGAATCCGACCTACGAAGAAGTCTGCTCTGGTCGCAGCGGCCACTTGGAAGCGGTCCAGCTTAAATTCGATCCGGTCATTCTGCCCTATGATCAATTGCTGGAGATCTTCTGGCAGCAGGTTGACCCCACCGACCCGGACGGTCAATTTGTCGATCGCGGGTCGCAATATCGGACTGCGATATTCTTCCATGATGACCACCAGAGACGCGTCGCCGAAGCCTCCAAGCTGAAATTGTCCCAATCAGGCTACTTTGACAAGCCAATTGCCACAGAAATCATCCCCTTTAATATTTTCTACCCTGCCGAATCCTATCATCAGGGATACTGCAAAAAGAATCCATTGCGGTATAAATTCTACCGAAGAAATTCCGGTCGGGACCAATTTCTGAAAAAAATATGGGAAGACTACAGCCTTAAGAACTGCAATCCCAAGTAAACGCGTTAAGGCATCATCCTATCGAATTCTTCGTTGAATCTCTTCCAGGGTTTTCCGATAGACAGGTGATCGTGGCCCGGCCGCATCGACCGCCCGCTGCGCCATTTCAACCGCTGTATTTAAATCCCCTGATTCCGCGAGCAGGTGGGCCAGATTATTCAAGGCGTCCCCGTTGCGGGGGGCGATCTGGACGGCCTGCCAATAGCATTCAATGGCCTTTTGAATATCCCCCCCGTTGTATAATGCATTGCCCAGCGCCATTCGGGTTTGAATGCTGGCCGGCCAGACAGCAGCCGCCTGCTGGAAAGCGGTGATCGCCGCATCGGCAAAGCCGGCGATGTGGAGGCCCTGCACGGATTTAAGGTAGGTGACTTCCTCGGCACATTGCGGCATGCGCTCCACCGGAAGGACCAGCAACCCCCACTGATCCGCCCTTGTCCAGGTCGCCATAAAGGTTTTCAATCCAACCCGACGGCCAGCTTTGTCTCCGGTGTGAAGCGTAATGGAAGCTTGATCCAGATCGTATCCGATAACCGTGGCGTAATGCCACCTGGGGATCGATTTGAGCCCCAAATTCTGCAACACCACCACCGGCGTTCCAGCCGCAACCTCCTGAATCAGACAGTGCAACCCTTTGATGGGATAGGCCAACCGTCCATGGCGCCGGGTGGCGGCCATCATATCGGACTGAAAACTGCCCTTCCGCCCCGGGGTAAAGACCATATCGGCAACCTGTTCGGGCGTAACGGCCACTCCGCTCCACTGGAGCGCCATGGCGAGCGCCGCGGGACCGCAGTGATATTTTTCCTGGGCGTAGAAGGGAACATCCGTCAACAATACCCGGTCAGGCGTGGATGGTGGCAGATCGATATCAGGACCGGTACCTGGTGTGGCACAGCCGACCAGGAGTATTGCGGCCAGCAGAAGGAACCCCGATGTTGAATAAAAAAGCTGGCCGAATGATCGAAAACCGCTGTGAACAGTGCCTCTGCACCGTATCAGCACACCACAATGAGCCATCTTTTCTCCCTATGGGAAAGCCGGAGGGCTTTATACCCGGCGGTGCAAAGGGCTTGCAGCAGATTGGCTTCGACTGCACCCACAGCACCTTGGCGCTGAAGTCCTCCGGCTTTTGCAATTTGGGGGCTAATCCTGCTGTCCTTCAGACGGTGCAACAAATGCCCATGACGCTCTATCGTTTTTTAATGAATGTAAATACGTCCGTAACCCCGATAATATCTGTGATGATCAGAACGATGAAGGCAATAACCGATATGGCCAAAATAAACCCCAGTGCGTCCCCTCCGGCCGGCATCTCATCGATCTTATCGGCAAGGAGTTGGATCTCTTCGGCCGTCATGGTATCCACCCGAGTTTGAGCTTCCGCCACGCTAACCCCCAGCGCCTCAAGGTGGTTGGCCACGTCTTCTCTTGCTACAAACGCTTTAACCTTATCCCGGGCCATATCGTTTTCATGAGCAGCCAGAATGTCGGAGGTACCCACGAGGGTCGCCTGGACGGGTGCAACGACCACGCTTAAAAAACAGAATGCCACACTAACAAGAATTGCAGTGAATTTTCGTAACCTTATTGAACGTTTCATCTTTCTCTCCTTCTCTTAGGTAGGCAGATGCTTGGTTAGAATAGATTCAAACCAATGGGGATGGGTATAAATTTCAAATAACCGGACAGGTGTCAACTTTTTTATAGAACCCCCAGCAAAGTGTATCCGATTGACGTCAGGGTCAAAAACATGCCAATAATAAGACTGTTGTCATTGCCACCGATTTGATCGACTTGCCACAGCCTGCGACTGCCTCATTTGCTGCAATCTGCGCCCCGGCCTTGCGAACGATGCCACTCCTCAGTGAACCGCCCCCTATCTCCAGAATGCGAGAATATCGCTTTGCATAAGGATTAATCCCAATACAAGGAGGAAAGTGCCATGCGAAATATTCTAATTCTCGGCGCCGGGGCGGGCGGCACAATCGTAGCGAATATGCTCAGGAAAGAATTGAGCGAGTCGGAGTGGCAGATCACCATTATCGACCGGGACGAACGGCACCACTATCAGGCCGGCTATCTGTTCATTCCTTTTGGGGTCTACGGTGAACAGGATGTCCTGAAACCGAAAAAGGAGTTCATTCCTCCGGGGGTTGAATTTGTCGTTGACGAAATCGTTAAAATAGATCCTGACCAGCGTCAGGTGGATACCCGTGCGGGCCGGTATGGTTACGACTGGCTGATCATCGCCACCGGATGCGATATCGCGCCTTCCGAGATCGACGGTATGATGGATGGCTGGGGCAAAGATGTTTTCGATTATTATACACTGGAAGGCGCGCTGGCCTTGCGGCAAAAACTGCAATATTTCGATTCCGGCCGCCTGGTGCTCAACATTGCCGAACTGCCCTATAAATGCCCCATTGCCCCGCTTGAATTTGTCTTCATGGCGGATTGGTTTTTTACGGTCAATGGGGTGCGCGATAAGGTGGAGATTGAATTTGTCACCCCCCTGGATAATGTCTTCACCAAACCGGTGGCGGCCAAAACATTGGCCCAGGTGGCAACCCAGAAGAACATCAAAGTGACCCCCTATTTTGATCTGGCCCAGGTCAACGCCAATGACAAAACCATCGAATCCCACAAAGGCGAAGTCATCGGTTACGATCTTCTGGTCTCCATCCCTCCCAACATGGGAGACAAAGCCTTGATCGATTCAGGTGTCAGCGATCCGGTGGGGTTTGTGAGCACCAACAACGAAACCCTGCAGGCCGATGGCCTCGACCGGGTCTACGTGATCGGGGATACCACCAATGTCCCCACCTCAAAAGCCGGTTCAGTGGCCCACTACATGGCCTATACCCTGGTGAAAAATCTGATGCGGGAGATTGACGGTTATCCGCCAAAGGCCAGATTTGACGGTCATGCCACCTGCTTTCTGGCCTCGGGTTTTGAAAAAGCGATCCTCCTTGATTTTAACTACAAAGTTGAACCGTTGCCCGGTAAATTCCCCTTCCCCGGCATGGGGCCTTTCAGTTTGCTGCAGGAGAGCCTCAACAACCATTGGGGCAAGATGATGTTTCGCTGGGTCTATTGGAACCTGATGATGAAGGGGTTGGACCTGCCCCTCGAACCCCAGATGAACCTGGCCGGAAAAATTCGGCCGGCGGCGTAAAGGAGGTGCACCCATGACACAGGATGCAGCATTGACCGAACGCCTCGATCGACTGGAGATGCAGATCGCTCCCCTGGTGCAATCGGCAAAGGCGATCAGCGAACTGCGTGATGAACTGGCGCCGCGCGTCAACGAAGCCGTACATGCCCTGATTGTGGCGCTGGCTGACGTGGAGCCTGATTTTCAGATCGAAGATTTAGTCCACCTGATCAAGAATGTGATGCGTAATGTCCGAAATTTAAATTTTACCCTGGACCAGTTGAAAAACATCATCGATTTCGCAGTGATTGCGGAACCGGTACTCAAAACTACAGTCCCGCAAATCATCCACTACTTCGATGATCTGGAGCAAAAAGGGGTATTTCGCCTGCTCTCCACCGGCCTCGAAATCCTTAAAACAATCGGTACAAAGTACTCGGTGGAAGAATTGCAGCAGATCGGCGACGGCCTGGTGCAACTGACAGGCTGTCTTCAGAAACTGACCGCTCCGGAAGCCATAGCGATGCTGGATAAGGCGGCCGCCCTGCCCAGCCAGGTGGATGTGAAGCAAGCCAAACCTGTCGGCCTCTGGGGAATGGTAAGCGCCCTGTCCCGACCGGAAGTCAAGGAAGGGATGGGCGTTGCCATGGAGTTCACCGCCGGCTTGGCCCGTTTAAAAGCGTAAGCGCACCGCTCAAACCCCCCGCCAGGCACATCTGGCGGCATTTACTGACCAGTGGTTTTCAACCCATGGAGGATTACCATGAACGATGATGCCCAATTTTCATGTACAGCATGCCATATTACCCCATCTGAAGACGAGGACAAGGTCATGACCTCCTGCCGGAAGTGCGGGAAGATGCATTGCCCTGACTGCCTGGATGAATTCGGGCGGTGTGTGGCCTGCAAAGTGGAGGAAGAGCCCAATGCCTGAAGTTTCCGGATCGGGCAGGATCCGTTTCGGGATTACGCCTATGTTGCGAGCACCTCCCTGATCGCCTTACCGATTGTGGCCAGCGTATAAGGCTTTCTGACATATATCCCGGCACCCAGGGCCAGCGTCTTTTTCACGCGTTCCGTTTCCGAAAATCCGCTGGCGATAATCGCCTTTTGACCAGGTCGAATACGGCTGATTTGACGATACGTTTCATAACCGTCAATCCCCGTGTCCAAAATCATATCGAGGATGATCAATTCAGCCGAATTTTCGCGCAAGAACGCGATGGCCTCTTCTCCGCTGGCAAAGGCCAGTGAACGATACGCCAGCCGGTCCAGAATGCGGGCCGCAATTTCGCGCTGAGCCGGCATGTCGTCTACAATGACGATAAACTCGCCATTGCCCATATAATCAGATAGCGCTTCAGTTTTTTCTTCTTCCTGAAGTTTGTCACGGGTGGCGGGGAAGAACAAATCAAATCGGGTTCCCTCCCCTTCCGTACTCTTCAGATCGATGGAACCCCCATGGTCCTTGACGGTTCCCCAGACCACCGCCATCCCGAGTCCTGACCCGCTTCTGCCCATAACCTTTTTGGTGTAAAACGGCTCAAATATTTTGGATTGGTCGCTCTCCGAGATCCCGATGCCTGAGTCTGAAACGGACAGTACCACATACTCCCCCTCTTCAACTGTATCGAATCCCGACACATGGCTGTCGGCGTAAAGATTGCGCGTCGAAATTCCGAGACAACCGCCTTTGGGCATGGCTTCGACCGCATTGAAAATCAGGTTCGATACGGTCTTGAAGATATGCATCGAGGAACCGTAGATATTAAACAGGTCGGTTTGAAAATCGGTTGTCAGCGTAACCCTCGAATGCAGACGCAATAAGGCTGCAATATCCGGTGAATCGAGGCATCCTTTGACGATCTGATTCACATTCAGACATTCGTAGGTGGGAACGCCCCTGCGGGCCAGCGTCAATAGATCCTGGACAACGGCGGCGGCATTTTCGCCGGATTGTTGGATGATAGAAAGCGATCGGCGCATGGGGCTGTCATCGGGCAAATCCGCCAACAGCAACTCCGGCATGCTGATGATGCCGCTGAGGATGTTGTTCAGGTCATGCGCCACGCCGCCGGCCAGGGTTCCCAATGATTCCATTTTCTGGGCACGCTGGAGTTGCTCCTCCAAACGTTTTGACCAGTTGATGTCCGTTAAAACCCCCTGGTATCCGATCCTTTCGTTGCCATTGGTGATGGGCCGGTAATTGACACGGCACCATTTTGAGTCGCCTTGTTTTCCTACAAACCGGTAGTCTTTCTGACTTGGTATGCTGTCAGTGCTTTGGCTGAAGTCTTTTTTCAATCGATCCAGGTCCTGTCCGTAGACGAAATCGTAAAAGCACTTGCCAATCAGTTCGTTCACGCCGTAGCCCAGCACTGATTCGATAACCGGGCTGACATAAGTGATCACACCCTGTCGATCGACAGCATAAATAACATCATTAATATTCTCCACAAGCTCCTGGTACTGCTTTTTACTTTTTTTCAAGGCCTTGTTCGTGTCTTCGAGCTGCGCCGTCCGCTGCATTACGATCTCTTCGACCTTATCCTTTTGCCGCCGCAAGTTCTCCTGAGCTTCTTTGCGTTGTTCTATCTCCTCCTGCAGGCTGTCGATAAGCGAAGTCCTCTCGTACTTTAACGAAAGCAGGTGAAGGGTATCCCTATAGGTCCGGATAGCGGCCAGACAGATAATCACCAGGAAGAGGAGACTCATTGACCCCATGGCGATATGCAGTTTACCGCCGAGCAGGAAAAAGCTGATGCAAATAGGAAGAAATGCCGGGACGCTAAAGATAAAAAAAGCGGCAAGCACTGCCGTAAATGAGCTCACGGCGCCAGCCACCATTCCGCCCACCACAAAGGCGATAAATGCCTGATATCCGATGGAACCGGACAAGAACATAAAAATGGACGAAGATCCCCATAATAAGCCGGACAGAGAAAGGGTGACAAGGAACCAGGCGTTCCACTTGCCCGGATTGTCGGATCGTGTGGCTGATTTGCGGTAGAATCCATTCAATATCAAGCGGCATGCGCTCACCACACCTGCGAGTCCCAGCCAGGCCAGCAGGCCGGACGGGGGAACGTGAGATTTGAGGATAAACGCCAGGATGATGCTGTTGATCAGGGTGGCGACACTTCCAAAAACGGTATGCCCATATTGTTTGTGAACCTGGTCCGCAAAGAGCCGGTGGCTGACGGATGAAAGAGCGGGTAGACCTGTGGCATCCTGCATGGATCTCTCCAGTCACGGTATGCGGACATTGGATCGATCAACAGAATAAACCAGGATATGTATGGCGCCGAGCTTCATGCTGATCAGCGCAAGGGCCGCCATATTGGATTTCAAAGGGATTAGCGGGCGATTCGATCCATTTTGCCTCGTTATATCGGTGGATGATCATTCTTATTATTGCTCGGTGCGGACAGCCAAACGGAGCAAATGTTATCGGATAATATTCGTATTATAAGATACGCATTGAGAACAGGCAAATAATTGATGATGAAATTGTAAAAAATCCTCAATGCCATCACCCCGGCAAAGACCGATGCGATTTCGCCGGGACACCCCTGTCGCTGCCGGTCGGATTAAACATGGGGACAAAATTCGAACCAGCGTCATTGGCCGGCAAGGCTCAGATACGAATGGATTTTTTAATCGATAACAGACAGTTACGGTGGTGTAACCACAAGATTATCCCTGTGGATGACTTCATCATAGGGTTTGAAACCGAGCCGCTCCTTGATTTGAAGCGTTTTCAACCCTTTTATGGCGCGGATGTCGGAGGCGGTATAATTCACCAAACCGATACCCAATTTCTCTTGGGCGGTGTCGGCAAATTCGACAGCCGCTCCAACGTCGAATTCGCCTTCGACATCGACGATACCGATGGGCAGCAGGCTCTTGCCATGGTGGATCAGCGCCTGTACAGCGCCGTCATCGAGGATAAGGCGGCCTTTGGGTTTCAAGGTATAGGCGATCCAACATTTTCGACTGGCCATTCTTTCCGATTTGGGGACAAAGTAGGTGCCGTGTTTTTCCCCATCCATCAGCCTGATCAGGATGTCGGGTTTGTCCCCTTTGGCGATGATCATGGGGACACCGGCTGAGGTCACCTTCTTGGCCGCCCGGATCTTGCTGAGCATGCCGCCGGTTCCCAGAGCGCCTGGGATACTGCTGGCAAAGGTCTCAATCTCCTTCTTAAATACCGATACTTCGGGGATCAATTCGGCATCCGGCCATCTCCGCGGATCCTTGGTATACAGGCCGTCGATGTCGGTGAGGTTGATCAAAAAGTCGGCATCCATGAGCAACGCGATCATGGCGGAAAGATTGTCATTGTCCCCCAGTTTAATCTCTTCCACCATCACCGTGTCGTTCTCGTTGATGATGGGCACCACTTTCCACGTCAGCAACGCGTTCCAACCGCCAAAAGCCGCTTCATACGCCTTGATCAGCCCGCTTTGTCCAACGGCCGCTATCGCCTGGCGCTGTGGGATTTCATCCGGTCGACGGTCCAGGCCGAGTCTGCGCAATCCGGCTGCCAGGGCCCCTGATGAAACCAGCAGCACCTCCAGTCCCCGGTCGATCAACATACAAATCTGATAGGTGATGGATTGAATGGCGTTGGTGTTCAGGCTGTTGTGGGCAGTCACCACGTTACTGCCCACCTTGACCACTACCCGCCTGGCATTTTTTAGCCGTTCATAGGGCATGGACAACTACTCCCCGAAGCGCTTATTCAAAGAGCGATGGGTATAGGTTCTGGCGCCCGGACCGCTGTAGTCGGCCACGATGTGCCCTTTGCCCACTAGCCGCCACTGGTAGATGACCAGGCCCTCCAGTCCCACGGGTCCTCTGGCGTGGATTTTGTTGGTGCTGATCCCCACCTCGGCCCCCAGTCCGAAACGGAAGCCGTCGGCAAAACGGCTGGAGCAGTTCCAGAACACGTCGGCGGTGTCGGCGAGATTCATGAATGTCACGGCGCGGGCCTGATCTTCGGTGACGATGACATCGGTGTGGCCGGAGCCAAAATCGTTGATATGGTTTAAGGCGTCGGCCATATGCGGCACCACTTTCACGGATACGATAAGGTCCAGGTACTCGGTGCGCCAGTCCGCTTCATCGGCCGCAGCCACGTCGATTATCGCGCGGGTCCCTTCGCATCCCCTGATCTCCACCCCCTTGGCTTCCAAATCCGTCTTGAGGGCAGGCAGGAAGTCCGAAGCGATTTCCCGATGGACCAGCAAGGTCTCGGCGGCGTTGCACACCGCCACATACTGCGTCTTGCTGTCCACACAAATTCTCCGCGCCATACCCGGGTCGGCCGCCCTGTCCACATAAACATGGCAGATGCCGTCCGCATGCCCCAGCACCGGTATGTGGGTATTGTCCATGATGTGTTTGACAAACGCATTGCTGCCCCGGGGAATGATCAGGTCGATGCTTTCATCCAGGGCCAGCATGTCGGCCACGTCGCCGCGCGTCTCCAGCAATCCAAGCCAGTCTTCGGGAATACCCGCCGCCAAACTGGCCCGCGTGATGATCTCAGCCAGAATACGGTTGGTACCGGCCGCTTCGCTGCCTCCTTTGAGGAGCACCCCGTTGCCGCTTTTCAGACAAAGGGCGGATATCTGAACCAGGGCATCGGGCCGGGATTCGAAAATCACCCCGATGACCCCGATGGGGCAGCTGACCTTAAACAACTCCAGCCCGTCATCCAGTTCCGTGGCAGTCAGGGTCTGCCCCACCGGATCGGCAAGGGCGATCAAACTCTTCAATCCATCCACGGCCTCCCTGATCTTGGCTTCATCAAACCGCAGGCGCTTGAGCAGGGGAGGAGCAAGCCGCTCCGTCTCAGCGCGCTCAAGGTCGGCGACATTGGCCGCGACGATAGCGTCGATCTCGGCTTCCAATGCCTCGGCGATGGCCGACAGGGCCCGGTTTTTGGTCTCGGTCGAAACGGCAGCCAGTTGGATAGCGGCTTTCTTGGCTAAGGCCGCCGTATTTTCAATGCCCATGACAAGCTCCTTAAAACTTGATGGTCTCGTATAAAATTGATTTTCACCACAAAGGACACGAAGAGCACGAAGGGACAAATAGCGATGTCATATCTCCATCTTCGTGCTCTTCGTGTCCTTCGTGGTAACTTAAACTCTGCCTTTTAAGCTACCTTTTACGAATTCATCAAAATTTTCCACTCTCCCAAAACTACCCTGGGATTTGAATCTCATCAGCTTGAGTGTTGTGGAGAACAAAAAATCATTTCTGCTGCTCTCCTTCATACACTAAAAGGATGAAAAATCAAGGATATGTCGTCATTTCCGAATCAGGCCGGATTGGCGCATCTCCTTTTCAATGGCCTGCCGGACCCAGGAGGGATCTTTGCGGTGGCGCCCTTCTGCATAAATGTCCATCACCTGTCGGGTTCGTGATATCATGGCTTGCCGCACCCCGTAAGATGCCTCTGCGATGCGCTTCCACTCGGCTTTGGCGATAAATTCGTCGAATGCGCAGATCAGCGGCTGGGTGAGCATGCGGGTGATGCCATTGCCAAAAGCCATGTACAAACCGAGTCCGGCGGCGTCTCGATGCCGGATGAGATAAGGCAATGTCCCTTTTTCGCCGGTGTCTGCCAACAAGTCTTTGAGAGTTCGCAAGAGCAGTTCCACGGCGGTATGGGGATAATCGGCCAACATCTGCTGCCAGATGTCGCGGTCGAACGTCTCCTCATCCAGCTCTCCGATTTCGTGTCGGATGTAGAGGTTTTTCTGGACTTTCCAGAGGCGGTCGAAGTGGCGTCGGACGGTTTTGGGATCGCTGTCGGCAAGCCCGCATTTCATAGCGGCAAATTCAAAAGCCCTGCGGCCGGAGCTTCCCAGATAGAGGATCTGGTCCCACAAAAACATGCGTCCGGCTTCGGTTCGAAACACCACCTGCCCGTCCTGTGAAAAAGCCGGCAGAGTGAGCAGGTCCCGGGCATGCTCCCGCCCCAGCACCTGGACCGGCCGGCCGTCAACAGAGAAACCGTCATCGATGTCCGCCAGAAAAAAAGTGGGTTTCAGGCTGTGGGCGTACCCCGCACCGTAGAAAAGGTTCATGGGATGGATGAACTGGTTTACACCGGCCGCATCAAAAGCATCAAAGCGCTGTCCAGCGATGGACAGCGGCTGGAACTCGGCTTCCATCAGGTCTTCCCAAAGGGTTTCCCTTTCGCCGATCCACTCCAAAACTTTTTCCGGGGCATCCTCCTGCCACGGGGGAATGCGGCGCTCCCATTTGTACAGGTCCCGCAGCCGCATCACCAGGCCGCACACCGAATAGATCCCTGCGTGTCTGGCATCGGTGACATCGCAATTGAAGCGCACACTGCTGATGAATTTGTCCAAATCCAATGATACCGTCCCCCCTATGGAATATCGAACAGATGGAACCGCAGAATATCGAACAAGGAATTTCGAATGTCGAAGTGTGGAATCGCTACGCTCTGTTTTTATATTAAATGGCAGAATACCTCACTTCGACATTCTGAGGTTCCTTATTCGATATTCGATATTCCCATGGTTCCTTGTTCAACATTCGATATTCTGCAGTTCCAATGGCTGCAAACCTTAATGTTAAGGGATGCCTACCAGCTGTCAAATCATTTATCCCCTTCCGGCCGGAACGCTCTTTTTTCATTCCTTATGTTGTAAAAATGGTTGGCTCATGATAACGAAAGTGCATAATTTGACTCAGGATTGAGGTTCAGTGCAATGAAGAGCCTTACCCCCCACCCGAGGATGATTGATCCCACAACAAACAGAGGAGGGAGAGATGCGTAAACTTACCATTTGCTTGGTGTCGGTACTCGCAGTGTTATTGGCTTTTTCAACCAGTGCATGGAGCCGCAGCCGCGAAACGGTGCTCAAAGTCGGCCTGAACGTTCCCATTACAGGCGACATTCCCAAAGTCGGTGAAGGATCCAAATTCGCCTCCCAGATGTGGCTTGAAGATCTCAACAAAGCCGGCGGCCTCGAGGTCGGCGGAAAAAAATACAAGGTCGAAGTGGTCATCGAAGACAACGAATCCAAAGCAGAGTCTGCGGTGAAAGCCGCTACCAAATTGATCACCGAAGACGAGGTGCTGGCCATCGTCGGGCCCCAGGCCTCCAGCCAGGCCATTCCGGCCGGCGGCGTGGCCAACAACTACGAAACACCGATGATCAGCCCCTGGTCCACCAATCCCAATACCACCAAGGATCGTCCTTACGTTTTCCGCGGCTGTTTCCTGGATCCTTTCCAGGGACCGGTGGTGTCCAACTTCGTAAAAGAGAAATTCGGATTCAAGAAGGCGGCGGTGCTGTTCGACGTGGCCAGCGACTATCCCAAAGGCCTGGCCGAAGTGTTCAAGAAAGCCTGGGAAGATGCCAATGGCGCCGGATCGGTGGTGGCGTACGAAAGCTTCACCACCAAAGATACCGACTTCAGCTCCCAGTTGACTAAGATTATCAACTCGGGCGCCGAGTTCTTTTTTACCCCTCAGTATTACAACGAAGTGGCCCTGATCGTGAAACAGGCCCACGAACTGGGTTGGAACAAACCCATCGTGGGAAGCGACTCCTGGGGCAGCGCTGAAACCGTGACCCTCTGCGGTAAAGACTGCTACGGCCTCTATTTCAGCACCCACTACGCCGCTGCCGGCGCCAAAGGCGCCACCAAGGACTTCATCGAACGTTACAAGGCCAAATACGGATATGTGCCCGATGACGTGGCGGCGTTGACCTGGGACTCCCTGCGGCTGATTCAGCAGGCCATCCAGAACTCCGGCAAAATCACCGGCAAAGTCAAAAAAGACCGCAAAGCGATTCGCGATGCTTTGGCCAAGATCAAGAATTTCAAAGGCATCACCGGCAACATGACTTTCACCGAAGAGGGGGATCCGGTCAAATGTGCGGTTATCGTGCGCATCAGCGATAAGGGTGAGTACGAATTCTATCAGTCCGTGTGCCCGTAGGGCCGACACCTCCCATGATTGGCGATATCGATCGCTGATCGAACTTTGCAAATCCAGGGGGGCGGTGCGAACCGCCCCTTTTCTTGCCCTGACATCGCATGGCCGTCATCAGGGCTTGCCATGCGATAGTGTTTATTTAGACGGAGCGCTATTCCATGGAATTTTTGCAAAACATCATCAACGCCCTGCAACTGGGCAGTTTTTACGCCCTGATCGCATTGGGCTACTCCATGGTTTACAGCATCATGATGCTGTTTAACTTCGCCCATGGCGACATCTTCATGACCGGCTCGTACATCGGATTCGGGGTCGCCGCGCTATTGCTTGCGGCGGCCGCGTCCATCGGCTTGACCCTGCCCGGTTGGGTGATGCTCTCGCTGACCATCGTCATCACCATGATCCTCACCTCATTTATGGGGGTTCTGGTGGAACGCATCGGATACCGGCCGCTGAGGGACGCGCCGCGGGCCTCGGCCGCCATTACCGGCCTGATGATCGGCATCATCCTGGAGACCGGCAACCTTGCCATCCTGGGCGCCCGGCGCCTCAGTTTTCCGGAACTGATTCCATCGGTCACCTATGACCTGGGCGGCGTCTTTGTCACCAACAAAAAGATTCTCATCGTGGGAGTCTCCCTGGCCCTGATGCTCGCCCTGCACCTGTTCATCCAGAGAACCCGATGGGGTATGGCCATGCGCGCCATGTCCTTTGATTTCCAGGTTGTGCCGCTGATGGGCGTCTCGCTGAACATGATCGCTCCCCTGACCTTTGCCATCGGTTCGGCTTTGGCGGCAGCCGCAGGTATTTTCTACGGCCTGGCTTACCTGGTGCTCGACCCCCTCATGGGGGTGCTGTTCGGATGGAAGGCTTTTGTGGCGGCCATCCTGGGTGGGCGCGGCTCCATACTGGGGGCGGCGCTGGCCGGATTCCTCCTGGGCTTTATCGAAATATTCGTCCCCATGGTGTTTCCCTCCACCCTCAGGGATCTGATCGCCTACTCCATTATTCTGCTTATCTTGACGTTCAGGCCGCACGGCTTCTTCGGCGCGGCACACAGCACGCAACTGAGGCTCTAGTATGGAAGCGATTGAAACGCAGGCCGTCGGCCTGCCCTCCGGCATTCAAAAAGTCCGCGCAGCTTTCGCCCAGGTCCCCGCCCTGGGATGGCTCGCCGGTATCCTGTGCACCGTTCTGGTCGAACACCTGTGGGGGGATCCGCTCTCCTACCAGCTCTACCTGCCCAAGCTGCCCGTGCTCTTCGGCTGTTTGATCATGTTCAAAGAGCCCCAGCTGATTCCCAGCGCCCTGGCTTACGCGGCCTTGATCTATTTCATCCCCATCGTCGCCGTGGCCCTGGCGACGCGCAGGCCGGCCAACTTGGCGGCCGCCCAGTTCAGCCGGCTTCCCGTCTGGATATCCGGTCTGATTCATCTGGGGCTGCTCTACCTTGCCCTGCACTATTGGGCTGACCTGAGCGATTACCGTTTATTGGTGCTCAAGCTCACCATGATTGCGGTGATGCTGACCCTGAGCATCAATCTGATCAACGGGTACATGGGCGAATTCTCCTGTTCTCATCCCGGTTTCATGGCCCTGGGCGCCTATGCCGCCTCCACCGTCACCCTTTTCTTCCTCACCAATGACCGCATGTTCGGCGAAGCCCTGCTGCCGGAGGCCATGGGGCCCTGGCTCTATCCACTGGCATTGATCGTCGGCGGAGCGGTGGCCGCCATAGGCGCACTGGTGGTGGCCATTCCCTCCTTTCGCACCCGTGGCGATTACCTGGCCATCATCTCACTGGCCTTCATGTTCATGGTCAAAAGCCTCGTTGAAAATATGGAGTGGGTCGGCGGTCCCCGGGGCATGGGCAGCCAGCCCAACTGGTCCACCCTGCCCGTGGTCTTCTGCTGGATGGTCATCTGCATCTGGGTGATCAACAACTTCGTCCGCTCCATCTACGGCAAGGCGCTCAATGCCGTCCGGGACAACGAAACCGCAGCCGATGCCATGACCGTCAATACGCGCAAGACCAAAATGGTGGCCTTCCTGCTGGGGGCCTTCTGGGCTGGTGTGGCCGGCGGGCTCTTCGCCCATGTGATGCGCTTTATCAATCCCGGCACTTTCGGCATTCAGCGATTGGCGGAGATTCTGGCCATGGTCTACTTCGGCGGGCTCAACTCTGTGGTGGGCTCCATCGTGGGCGCCGTGAGCATCAACCTGATCAGCGAGATGCTGCGCCCCCTGGAGATCTACAAATGGATCGTGATTCCCCTGATCCTGATCCTGGTAATGATCTACCGCCCCACCGGCCTGATCGCCTTCCGGGAATTCGACGTGCGAAAGATCCTGCAACCCAAGGTGAAGAAGGACTAAGGAGACGAGCCATGCCCCTACTCCGGGTAGCAGATATGACCCACTACTTCGGCGGCCTCCGGGCGGTGCACCAATTCAACCTGACCATGGAGCCGGGAGAGATTTGCGGTCTCATCGGTCCCAACGGTGCTGGAAAGACCACCATCTTCAACCTGATCACCGGCATTCACACGCCAACCGAAGGCATGGTGGAACTTGAAGGCCGCAGCCTGATCGGCCGCACACCCCACGAAATCGCCGCCAGCGGTCTTGGCCGCACATTTCAGAATCTGCTGCTCTGGCGGCACATGACCGTGATCGAGCACATCAAGATGGCCCATTATTCCCAGTTGACCTATGGCCTGGTCGGCGCCCTGTTCGGCACCGCCCGCCGCCAGCGGGAAGAGGACCAGGTTCATGACAACGCCCTCCGGTTGATGGAAACCTTCGACGTGGCCAAATACGCCGGCTGGATTGTGGGCAACCTGCCATACGGCGCCCAGCGCCGGGTGGAGATGGCCCGCGCCATGGCCATCAATCCCAAGGTGCTGTTTCTGGACGAACCCACCGCCGGCATGACCCCGGAAGAACTGGTCCGCATGATCGAGATCATCCGCCAGGTGCACCGGGACTTCGGTGTCGCCATCTTTCTCATCGAACACCGCCTCAAATTCGTCATGGAGCTGTGCCAGCGCATCCAGACGTTGGTTTTCGGGGAAGTGATCGCCGAAGGCAGTCCGGAAGAGATTCAGAACAATCCCAAGGTCATCGAAGCCTACCTGGGCCAGGAGGACATCCACTGATGCAATTGTCCGTCGAAAATCTGCAGGTCTCCTACGGCAATATCAAAGCGCTGCACGGCCTCAATTTCCATATCGAGGAAGGCGAAATCGTCACCATTATCGGCGCCAACGGTGCCGGCAAAAGCACCACCCTGCGGGCCATCTCCCGCCTGGTGGAATCGGACCCGGGCTCCAGGATGACCTTCATGGACCAGGACCTGCTCGGGTTTCCGCCGGACAAAGTCGTCAGCCAGCTGGGTATCTCCCACGTGCCCGAAGGTCGCCGCCTATTCGGCAACTTGACGGTAACGGAAAACCTGGAACTGGCCACCTTCGCCCGAAAGGACAAGGAGAACTTCAAGCGGGACAAAGCCGTGGTCTTCGATATCTTCCCCCGCCTTAAAGAACGCGAAAAGCAGATGGCCGGCACCCTCAGCGGCGGCGAGCAGCAGATGCTGGCCGTCGGCCGCGCCTACATGAGCGGCCGCAAGATGATGCTTTTGGACGAACCCTCCATGGGGCTGGCGCCCCTGCTCATGCTCTCCATGTTCGATGCCCTCAAAGAGATCAACAAGGCCGGCACCACCATCCTGCTAGTGGAGCAGAACGCCCGCCTGGCCCTGAAGTTCGCCCAGCGCGGTTATGTGATCGAAAACGGAGAAATCGTCGTCGAAGGAGAATCCGCGTCGCTCCTTGAAGATCCGGAAGTAAAGAAGGCGTATTTAGGCGGATAGCTTCTTCTGTCATGGTTGAATTGAAACATAAGGGTCCAAAGGGCCCAGCTTTGGCTCAACCTAAGAATGAGATTAAATTATAGCTCATAATCCGGTTCTCACGAGCCGGCATCTCGAGCGGGTGGTTTGCGCCATACGCAGCTTCATTTAAGTGTCCCTAAAACGCGCTACGGGCGCCCCGCAAACTCGCTGTGCTCAAACAGTGCGGGGCGCCAATCCTACACTGCGTTTAAGGGACACTAAAATTCGCTGCTGACATGGCGCAAACCACCCGCTCGAGACGCCTTTTGCAGCGCAATGACGAAATTAGAATGTTAGGTTATTAACTGAACATTTGAATTTTGAGGAACAGAACCATGCCCGAGAAGATCAAGATCGGTATCAGTTCCTGCCTGTTGGGGAACAATGTGCGCTGGAACGGTGGACACCAGCGCGACAGCTACCTCACCGAGACGCTGGGCCGGTACGTGGAATGGGTGCCGGTATGCCCGGAAGTAGAGGTGGGGCTGGGGATCCCCCGTGAGACGCTGCGGCTGGTGGGCGATCCTGAAAATCCACGACTGGTCTTCACCAAAACCGGCAATGACATTACCGAGCGCATGCAGCAATGGGCTGAAAGCCGCCTGGACGACCTGGCCCGGGAGCATCTGTGCGGCTTTATCTTCAAATGCGACTCACCCAGTAGCGGGATGGTACGGGTAAAAGTCTACAATAAAAAAGGCATGCCGCAGAAGAAAGGGGTCGGGATATTCGCCCGCGCCTTCATGGACCGCTTCCCCCTGATCCCCGTGGAAGACGACGGACGGCTGCGAGACCCGTCGATCCGGGAGAATTTCTTCGACCAGGTCTTCACCCTAAAGCGCTGGCGGGAGACCCGCGGCCGGCGCTCCTGTGTGGGCAATGTAGTGGATTTTCATACCCGCAACAAGCTGGTGCTCATGGCCCACAGCCCCCGCCACCTGAAAGAGATGGGCGCCCTGGCGGCCAAAGGAAAGCAGGTGGGCTGCCCGTCGCTTTACGACACGTATGAGCAATTGCTGCTGGAAGCGCTGCGCCTGAAGACCACCGTACCGAAGAATTACAATGTGTTGCAGCACGCCATGGGCTACTTCCGCAAGCAATTGACCGGGGACGAAAAGCAGGAATTGATGGAGGTGATGCTGCAATACAAGGATTCCCTGGTGCCCCTGGTGGTGCCGCTGACCCTGCTGCGCCACTATGTCCGCAAGTACGACCAGCCCTATCTGCGGGAGCAGACTTGGTTGAATCCCCATCCCGCAGATTTGAAACTGCACAACCATGTTTAGGGAGCATTGGCGGCCATGAACCGGAAACCCATACTGGTTACCGGCGGTACCGGCTATGTGGGCGGGCGTGCCCTGGATCGCGATGCTTTTATCCGGGCGGCCCGCGGCTGCGACATCGCCTACTACCTGATTCACTCCATGAATGCGGCCAAAGGCCGATACGCCGAAGCCGACCGCACAGCAGCCCGGAACATGGTGACCGCAGCCGAGCAGAACCGATTGAAGCGCATCATCTACCTGGGCGGTCTGGGCCCGCAGGACCACCAGGCCCTGAGCAGACACCTGAAATCACGCCACGAAGTGGAATCGATTCTCATGGCCGCTTCGGTGCCTGTCACTAACCTGCGGGCCGCCATGATCCTGGGATCGGGCAGCGCTTCATTCGAGATGCTGCGCTATCTGGTGGACCGCCTGCCCGTCATGATCACCCCCCGCTGGGTCAATACCCCCTGTCAGCCCATCTCCATCCGCAATGTCCTGGATTATCTGGAAGGGGCACTAACTGCACCGGAGACGGTCGGGGAAACCCTGGATATCGGCGGTCCGGACGTGCTCGCCTATCGAGACCTGATCCATATCTATGCCCGGGAGGCGGGCCTGCGAAGACGCCTCATACTTCCGGTTCCGGTGCTGACCCCCTGGCTGAGCGCCAAATGGATCCACCTGGTCACCCCGGTGCCGGCCTCCATCGCCCAGCCCCTGGCCGAAGGGCTCAGCATCCCGGTGGTCTGTGAGGACACCCGCATTCTCTCCATGGTGCCTGTCAATCTGATCGACACCCGCACTACCATCCGCAAGGCCCTTGAGCGCATCCGCCAGGAAGCGGTGGACACCTGCTGGTTCGACGGCGGCGGGGCGCTGCCGCCGGAGTGGACCACCTGCGGCGATGCCGATTATGCCGGAGGTACCGTCCTGACCGGCGCCCACCGGATCACCCTGGAAGCCACGCCCGAGGAGGTATGGGAGACGGTGCAGCAGATCGGCGGCCCCAACGGCTGGTACTATGCCCAGCCCCTGTGGCGCCTTCGCGGGATGGTGGACCGGGTATTTGGCGGCCCCGGGCTCCGCCGGGGACGGCGCCATCCGAGGGAACTGCGGGTGGGAGACGGCCTCGATTTCTGGCGCGTGGTCGCACTGGAGCCACCCAACCGGATGCTCCTTCTGGCTGAGATGAAAACCCCCGGCGATGCCCTGCTGGAATTCAATATCCGGCCGGTTGGCGATAACCAGGTGCGGCTGGAGATGGTGGCGCGGTTTCTCCCCCGCGGTCTGCCGGGCCTGGCCTACTGGTATAGCCTGCTGCCGGCCCACCAATGGCTGTTCGGCGGGATGCTTATGGCCGTGGCCCGAAAAACCGGCCGGCCCATCACCGGCAAGCCGGAAGCATTCACACCCGAAGACCGGGCCACTTGCCGGTTGTAATCCAGGCCCGCATCATCTTTTTCCGGCAAGATGCCGGAAATCGATCGGCTTTGACAAACCCTGGATTTTGACGTTCAATGGGAACGGTCTCATAAAAATTCTGTTCCTCACCACGAAGGACACGAAGGTACAAAAGAAAATGTCGTATTTCGAGCTTCGTGCTCTTCGTGTCCTTCGTGGTTATATAAAAATATGGCTGCTCAGCGCCTTTTTTACGAAACCATCAATGGTTACATGACCATAGAATGCCATAGCGCAGAGGATGCAGGTCTATGCCCGAGCGCCGAATTCAAGTCCTCAATAACCACGATATCCGGTCCGGCGATTACGTGCTCTATTGGATGCAGCAATCCCAGCGGGTGGAGCACAACCCGGCCCTGGATATGGCCATCGGCGAAGCCAATCGCCTGAAACAACCCCTGGTGGTGGGATTCGGCCTGACGGACGCCTACCCGGAAGCCAACCTGCGCCATTTCACCTTCATGCTGGAGGGACTGCAGGAGGTGCAGAGCGCACTTCAGGCCAAAGGCATCCGGTTGGCCGTGCGCTTGGGAGAGCCGCCCCAGGTGGCCCTTGAGTTGGGAAAGCAAGCGTCGTTGATCGTCTGTGATGTAGGCTACACCCGCCACCAGCGCCAATGGCGCCGAATCGTTGCCGACCAATCCCGGTGCCGGGTCGTCCAGGTGGAGAGCGATGCGGTGGTTCCGGTAGCGGTGGTTTCTGACAAGGCCGAATATGCCGCCCGCACCCTGCGGCCGCGGATCAACAAGCATCTGGATGATTACCTGAAGCTCCGCAGGGCCACGCGGCCTCGAAGGACGTCAATGGCAATAGAGATCAATGGCATCGATCTGGTGGACATCGACCGGGTCATCTCCCGCCTCGACATCGATCGCAGCGTACCATCGGTCTCCCAATGGTTCAAGGGCGGCACCCGCGAGGCCAAAAAGCAATTGCGCCGTTTCCTCCGCCAAGACCTGGCCCATTACGAAACCAACGCCAACCAGCCGCAAACCGATCATGTCTCCCACATGAGCCCTTACCTGCACTTCGGCCAGATCTCTCCCGTCTATCTGGCTCTGCAAATCCAAAAATCCCGGGAAGGACTGGGCATCGACCGCGCCGCATTTCTGGAGCAGCTCATTGTGCGCCGCGAATTGGCCATCAACTTCGTCCATTACACCGAGGACTACGGTCACTACACCTGCGTGCCGGAGTGGGCCCGCAAGACCCTGGCCGACCATGCCCAAGACCGGCGCACCACCTTGTACGACAGACAGGCGCTGGAAGCGGCCTGCACCCACGATCCCTACTGGAACGCAGCCATGCAGGAGATGAAACATACCGGCTACATGCACAATTACATGCGTATGTACTGGGGTAAGAAGATATTAGAATGGACACAGGATCCTGAAGAAGCCTTCAAAACAACCCTTGCCATCAACAACAAATACTTCCTTGACGGCCGCGATCCCAACTCCTATGCCGGCGTGGTATGGATATTCGGAAAACACGACCGCCCCTGGCCGGAACGGCCCATCTTTGGCAAGGTCCGCTACATGGCGGCCAGCGGTCTGGAGCGAAAGTGCGACATCCAGGCTTATTTGCAAAAGGTGAATCGCCGGATATCAGCATAAGGCCATTGCAGAGGAGAGTATGCCTGTTTCATCAGGGAAATCCTCCTCAAGTGCGGGGAACCCGGATTCATCCCGGTCAAAAAAGAATTTTTCTTCTCCGAAAGCTGGTTTCAATTCATTTATCCAGCAGGCCAGTTTATCGTACTCAGAATAAAACGGCTTAGTCACCCAGTCAGCAGATCTGGCTTGAATAAAAGACATGGCGATATACTTCTTGCCTTTAATATTGGGTAAGCCGTCGATTCTAATCTTACCTGGAAGTGCTGACATGCTCGGTCCTCGAACGGTTCTTGCAAGACCGCTCACGCGACTCAGCGCTTTTCTGTAAATGTTGTAAGCTTTTACCAGCGGGATGGAAAAGAATCTGTGTGAACCGGTATTCCTGGGGACAAACATGTAATATGGAATGATGCCGAGACCAACCTGCTCTGTCCACATTCTTTTCCAGGTGGCAGGCGACGCATTTACATGATTCAAAACCGGTGATTGGGTCCTGATAACGGCACCGGTCTGCCTGATCCGCTTCACAGCCTCCCGAAAGGCTGCGGTGGACATTTCTTTGTAATGATTAATGTGAGCCATTATGGAAAGATGAATACCCGCATCCGCAACTTTTCTAAAAAGTTCAAGGATTTTTCCGGAGTCCTTGTCTGTCAGATACCTGTACGGCCAGAAAGATAGCGATTTTGTCCCTATCCTGATGGTTCTAAGATTGGAATTGCCTGAATTGAGCATCGCATCAATGTAGATTTCCAGCCTGCTTGCATTCATAACCATGGGATCACCACCGGAGAATAGGACATCCGTGACCTCTGGATGACGCCCAAGGTATGCTGCGGACACTTCAGCTTTTTTCAATGCCATTTTATAATCATTCATTCCGGTAAACTGAGGCCATCTGAAACAGAAGGTACAAAAGGCATGGCATGTCTGGCCCTGTGCAGGAAACACCAGCATCGTCTCTGGGTACTTATGCTGGATTCCATCAACTTTTTTTCCATCCAGTTCGGGGATGTTGCATTCGAGCTGACCCGCAGGGTGTGGATTAAGTCCGAGCCGGATTCTATCAATGGCCTGGCTGACGATTGAATGGTCTGCGCTGGATTTAACAAGATCGGAGATCAGGTCAAAATGTTTTCGATCCATGAGTTTTTTCTGCGGGAAATTGATATTGAACACCGGGTCGGTTTTATAATCATCCCAGTTTATGATTAATTGCGGAATTCTATGATAGTTTTTGAGAGTATACGGTATGTATTTTATGAATTCATTTTTCTCTTTATCTTATTTGATTCATCATCAACATCACCTCGAATGGCGTCCCATATTAAAAATACGCCTTCTCGCCATCCATTCATGAAAGAATCGTTGTGCACCCATTTGAACTTTTGTGCTTCTTCCGGACAGACATCCTCAATCGATGCAAAATAGATGTGCCGCATCGTCCCGAAGCTGTTGGTTTTGCGTTTGGCCGCTTGACGATGCAAAACATCTTTTATTACTTGATAGGATGAATTCTTGATCCAGGTTTTGGCAACAGCTTTACCGGTATTAAACGCCTTTTCCCTTCCCTCTGCGTCACTCTCGTATCGCTCATTAATTTCTTTTTCAAATGTAGATTTTTCCGATTTAAGCCTTTCAATAAGCTTTCTCATGTCAAATCCTCCCTATCCATAATTGGCATCAAAGGATCGTTTTTCTTTGGTTGAAGGATATGCGCTGTTAGTTTTTTATCTTTATCCTTTTCATTAAAAAATGATATCAGGATTGCTTCTTTTCGAACTTTATTCATTTTGGTATTGTGATGGTTCCATTTCTTTATTTGAGCCCGCTAACTGACTTTCAGCTTCATCGGCTTTTTTATCTATCTTTCGTTGTCTCTTTAGTTCTTGCTTTTTCTTTCTGTCTAATTCTTTTTGCCTTTTATTCGATTTATACAGTGATCTTGACATATTATGGGATCCTAACGTAAATATCCGATACTTAAACAAGCAAATGATCGGTGGATGGGCTTGTTTAAATTTCGAGGTCTGATAGCGGCGAATTGTGGAGGTGCAACTTGAACCAAGCAAAAAGGCACCCCCCCGTAGTAGAAGGAATGCCCTTTAATTTCAGAACGTCATTTTAAGATACATTGACATTCACAGCGCTTGGGCCTTTTGGGCCTTGCTCAATATCAAAGGTAACCCGGTCGCCTTCTTCGAGGGATTTGAATCCGGTTGCATTGATTGCAGAATGATGAACAAACACATCTGCGCCGTTCTCCTGCTCAATGAATCCGAATCCTTTTTTGTTGCTAAACCACTTAACGATTCCATCTGTCATGATAACATCCTCCTTTCTCATAGAATTTCAACGTCGCAAACTGGAGGGTGCCACTTTGATAAATGGATTAATCCTTCAGGAAGAAACTGTCCCATAGAATAAGCAGGACTTAATTGATTAAAGTTATCGTAATCCCAATTCTTGCAGAAAGCTGACAATATGTTCATGCATCCGTATTTAAAATCACAATAACGGACAGTTAGCTTAAATCGGATCAAAATATTCTTCGTGGTAGCATTGTATCACCTCTTGGGATGCTTACCATCATCTGCGTGGGGATGCTGGTTCCGATCTCAGGCTGCAGGGACTGGGTCCGCACGAATCGCGTGAACCCGATGATGTTGCCATTCCCGTTATCCTCAAGTGCTGTTGCCACGCCTTTTATTAACATCGCATTAATGGGAGAAATCATAATGAGACTGCTAATGAATGTAAAAATACCCCATGAACCGTTCAACACGCTCCTTCGAAAGGGGCGGGCAGGTGAAATCATCCAGGAAATTGTCAAGGAATTGAAACCCGAGAGCATTTATTTTACAGAACAAGGTGGAACACGGGGCGCCGTTGCCATCGTAAACATCGACAATGCGTCCGATATTCCGTCCCTTTCCGAGCCATTTTTCCTGAGCTTTAACGCAGATTGCGAGTTCAGGGTCGCCATGTCTCCCGACGACCTCGCCAAAGCCGGGCTTGAGGCGCTAGGCCGCAAGTGGGGATAACTGAACCAGGGACGCTCCGGATGTGCGTCCCTGGCTTCGGAGCCCTTGGAAAGGTTCTGATCCGTGCAGCAGCCCGCCAATGAACCGCAGCTCTTCGCTAAGTGACGACATATTCCCAATCGGAAGTGCCGGAATCGTACCAGAACCGAATCAGCACAGGGCCGGACATCACGATGGAAGTGGAGTCCGCTCATCAAAATTCAGGCAAACTATTCTTCGTATGCACCATCATCGGTTCCGGACACCGGCCCTGCTCAGGTGCTGAATAGACGCCATAGCGAACCTACCGACGAATCTTCTAATAATAGATCACCCATGGGTAGTTGTAATTTTCATGGTGGGCGATGCCCGCCCTACCTACAATAGATTGGTTAGGCATCAAGCATAGAAGCTGGGAGCGGGTCTCTTACTTCCTGCTTTGACAGCGAAGTTTCCCATATTTTCTCAAACTGCGCCATACCCTCTGGGCTGTCCATATGCCGGATATCGTAAGAATTTAAGACAAGGCAGGTCTCCGGCTTTGCCTCCTGGTCCATGACGCTGCATAGCCGGCGGATCAGGTCCTGGTCATTCAGTTCAGTTGTGATGAGTTTTTTATCGTGGGCTGTCAGCCCTCGGACAAGCACCCGGCCTTCGGTCAGGTGCTTGAACGGCCGGTCCTTGATGGCGGTAACCAGCGCTGCGGGGGCATTTTCCTCCAATAAAACGCCGAACAGCAAAGCGCCCGCATAATCTTGGGCCGTAGCAACAATTTTGCCCTGGAACAGGGGTTGGTAATCGCTGTTTGCAATCTCTATCCAGCCTTGCCAGTCCGAGGTGCGCATCTGCTCCAGCCCCTCTAAAACTGCGCCTTTTTTATCCCGCCGGCGCGCGATTACAATCCCGACAATGGCAGCAATCACGGCTATTTTGATCAGGAGGCCAAATGTCAT
>JARRKU010000070.1:0-17520 GCA_037387725.1 Desulfobacteraceae bacterium | reverse complement strand
GTGGATAAAAAAGTCCGCCGATCAAGGGGATGCTGAAGCTCAGTTCGGCCTGGGACTTATTTATAGTCTTGGCAAAGGTGTGCCAGAAAACAAAGAGGGCAATGGGGTCAAACCTTGAATAGTGAATAATGGTTGACTACACACTCTACATCTGGTACCTAACCAAGTCATGACGCGACAATGGAGAATAGAGTATGCAGGGGCAATTTATCACGTGTTGTCCCGCGGCAACGGTGGCCAGGACATATTCCGCTCAGAAGACGATCGCTACCTGTTCCTGGACCTATTGGGCGAGCTGGTTGAGCGGTTCGATATCGATGTGCATGCCTATGTGTTGATGGGTAATCATTACCATCTGTTGTTAAAGACCAAAGTCGCCAATCTGTCCAGGGCCATGCAATGGTTCGGGACCAGCTATACACGCAAATTCAATCTGAAAAATCGAACAGGCGGCCATCTTTTCCAGGGGCGTTTCAAGAGCATCATTATCGAAAACGATTCCTACCTGTTACGATTATCATGTTATATCCACCGGAATCCTGTAAGAGCCGGCATGGTTGAAAGGCTCGCCGATTACGCGTGGAGCAGTTACCTTCCATATGCATACAAGAATACAAAAACGCCGTCGTGGTTGACAACTGAATCGATACTCAAACAACTGTCAGGCCAGGATCAGCGCAAAGCCTACCGCAAAATGGTTCAGCAATATTCAGACGAGAAAAACAGCGTGTGGGAGGACATACGACATGGCTTTATTTATGGGAGCCAAAACTTCGTGGAAAATCTGAAGACCCGTTATTTGGATGATCAGAAAGACGTGGAACTTACACAGAGAAATCGGCTGCTGCGAGTTTCAGATCCTCAGAAATTATTGCACAGCGCATCCGATGTGTTGGGCTTTGATTTGGAATCCGCCGCAAAAGCCAAAAGGATCGTCACAGGTGAAAAAGAAAAGCGGGATATGCTGATCTATTTGATGTGGAAGACCGGCGGTTTGTCCAACAAGGAGATTGGCGATTTAATGGGTATTACATACTCGACGGTCAGCAAAGTTGTCAGCACCTTTGGAAGTAAAGTTAAGGTCGATAAACAGGTAAGGAAACAATTTGAGGGTCTAAATTCACTATTCAAGGTTTGACCCTTATTTTTCTTTCAAATGAGTAAGGAAATATTTTGGAAATTTATACATTAGAGATATCGTTTCCTTATGACGAGGATGACGAACCGTGGTCGCGGGTAATCGAGGTTGAAGAAGGCATGACGTTCCATAAGCTGCACACTTACATACAAGATGTGGTTGAGTTTGATGACGATCATTTGTATGAGTTTTATATCGGAAAGAATCCACGAAATCGATCTGGTAGTGTAAGAAAAAGCTCAAAATTGAATGAAGTCTATCCTTTGACGGGCTATAAAATATATTACCTGTTCGATTTTGGTGATAGCTGGTTGTTTCAAATTAAAAAATCTCGTAAGAAGTTACAAAAAGAAAAAGGTACAAAGTATCCGAGGTTGGTAAAAGCAGTTGGTAAAAATCCTGAGCAATATCCCGAATATGAAGAATAATGCTAACAAAGCCAAGCACAATCGCCCATGCAAAAAACGCATGGGCTGGACCTCGCTTTCACTCGGCCTGTGTTGGCGGCGTTCGGTATATTTTAGCTATTAAGCTCGGATCGTTTAATAAGGACGCAATATCTTACAAATCGAATATTTATGCAATATGACGATGACAGAAAGTCCTTTTGCCTGATCAGATTGGCGGCTTATCTTATAGGGATAATATTGTTATTGGTTGATTGCGGAAGAATCAGCATACTATTAATTGGAGGAGCATTTGCATACACATGTGTTGGTGTCAGATGGGAAAAATCATTAGCTATAAGATACAAATGGTACGGTATTATTTGGGTGGTTTATTATTTGGCACTTATAATTTATACCTATCAGAGTAAGGGGAAGTTATTTTTTCAAAGCCAATTGTCTTTATTGCTATTTATTGTTCCATTTATTCCAGAGGTCATCTTGTACGAGATAAAGGAATACCGAGGATATTAGATACTTATTAAGAAGCGTAATAGCCATTCAAATTTCGAAATCAAAATGGATCGTACCGAATCGGGTAGCCGGGGGTATTTCTCCCCCAGCCCCCACAACACCCAGCATGCGGGTCCGCACTGGGCGTTTCACTAAGACTACCGGGCCGTAGCCGGGTAATGAATGTTCACCCACAGTTCTGTACAGACAATAGCCCTTGATCTGCAAGCCACTTGTTGGTTGCGGTCGATTAAAATCAAAGTGAATAATGAGTCGCTTTCGGATAGACAATGAAACTGTAACGGATAGACAGACGGGTTTGATGTGGATCAAAAATGCCGCTTTATTCGATTTTCCTCTGAGTTGGGGTGAGGCTTTACACGCTATCAAAGATCTTAATAAGTCTGGCCTTTATGGCTATCACAATTGGAAAATTCCAAATCGTAAAGAATTATTCAGTCTGATTAGTCATGACGCCATTAATCCAAGCCTGCCGTCCGGCCATCCTTTTACGAATGTGTTTAACGGTTACTACTGGACTTCTACAACTTGTGCGAGGTTGCCAAACCAGGCGTGGTACATTCATCTGGGGGGAGCCAGAGTATTCAAAGGCATGAAGCATGGTTCATATATGGTTTGGCCGGTTAGAACCATAGAAAACCATCATAAAAGCAAGTTATTTCAGACCGGACAAAAGATATGTTTTGATGAACGCGGTATGATGATAGATTGTCATGGTACTGCTCAAGATGGTGAATTACAGGCAGGCTTGAAATTCGCCAAGGATCGCTTTGCGGAAAGTAAACAGACGATCTATGACAATAATACAGGTTTGACATGGCTGCGAGATGCCAATGTCCATAAGGAAATGATGGATTGGAATTCGGCTTTTGATTTTACTTCGGCGATGAACAGTGAAATGGCCTGTGGATACAATGATTGGCGAGTCCCAAACATTATTGAGCTGGATAGTTTAACAGATATGGGCCAACATTCACCAGCACTATCGGATGGTCATTCATTCAATAATGTACAGAAGTATTATTGGTCTTCAACCACAAGCATGTATGACATGACTTATGCATGGGTGTTATATATGATAGATGGCGCTGTTGGTGTTGGGCATAAGCCGCTATCTGAATTCTATCTTTGGCCGGTCAGGGGAAAAGAAAGAATGGTGATTCGATAGCGGCTAACAATTTGCTTCACGGGGTGTAAAAAGCCGCGCCCGGTGAGAAACCCGTTAAACGCACCAGAGCACTTCAACAATACGAGATAAAGATGCAAACCAAAATCGATCATCTTGTTATAGGAGCAAGGACCCTCTCAGAGGGAGTAAATTATGTGAGAGAGCATCTGGGAGTTGAGATGCCTTATGGTGGCGTGCATACAAAGATGGGTACCCATAATCACCTGATGTGTACTGGAAATGATACCTTTCTTGAAATAATCGCTATAAATCATGCTATTGATCCGCCGGGCCGCCCAAGATGGTTTGGGTTAGACGACCCTTTTATTCGGCAGCAAATAGATACACAGCCGTCTTTATTAACATGGGTTGTCAATACGGGAAATATAAACCATCTGATACAACGATCTACGTTTCCACTTGGAAAACCAGTGTCAATAAGTCGAGGAAATTTAAGTTGGTATTTTGGCCTTCCTGATGATGGCAGACTATTAGCAGGGGGAATGCTGCCCTATGTGATTGAATGGCGGACAGACACGCATCCATCAGCAAATATGGCGGATCTCGGCTGTAATCTTGACCGCTTGGAAATTTTTCATCCTTATCCACGGTGGCTGCGATCTGTACTATCGTCTATTGGCGCATCAGATATAGTGCAGATATTTTCTTTGCCAAAAAATGAACCTCCGTATATGATCGCATATATAAATGCGCCTCAAGGAATAAGGAAACTATGCAGCTGTGCAGCGTTTAACCTTTAAATTCAACGTATCTTATGGGCCTGGCCGCTGATTCAATCATTCGTCTGGAATTATTATAATAAAATGAACTGGAAATGCCCTGGATGCGATCATTATAATGATGAAGAAATCATAAGATGTATATGTGGTTACGAACTGATTGAATACGATGACGAAAGCAGGCCGCTATCTGAAGATAATGCTCACAGAGTTTTCATTTCACCATATAAACCTGATCGTTTCTTACAAATTTTATATGAACAAATTGATGATCCTCCTCACTCCTGGCAAGCACTATTTTTTATGTTTTCCGATATTTCAAAAGCGTGGCTATATAATTTAATGGGTTCGTCCCCTGTCTGTGGAATTGTTAAGGAAGATCATTTTGAGCTCAGAAACCGATCCGATTCGGCCTGGTCAGCTATCGTTTATGGCAAAGTACAAAATTATAAATCCGGATCAAAAATGTTCGTTTGGATATCAAAAAAGTTTTGGTGGTTTGATTTTTTACGAAGGTGCACATATGGCATTAGTCAAACTAAAGATTTGGAAATAATCTTTGACTTTCTAAAGAAACATTTAAAACTTGAAGACGTTTGCCAACATGAAAATTCGGGGGCCCCAAATAGCCGGACCGCTGATTAAATTGATCCCGGTAGAAATATAGGAGATATGAAGCGGAATATTGTCATCTTTTGCATATTCACTGTATGTAGCGTTGGTATCCTTGGCGGTCGTTATGTTTATATCATTCACGCTTTGATAATCAGGTAGCACAAATACCCGACGTAACAACTGAGCAGCAGCGCACCGTTGCTTCTCGTAATGGTGGGATGCTTGCGCATCATCAGCAGCGGCAGTGCGCTGGTGGCCATCATGACCAGATAGTCGATCCAGAGACCGGACGGGAAGAATCCGCCCGGTATAGGGATGGGCCGGACCAGCGCGGCGGCCCCCAACACGCTCAGGATATTGAATACGTTGCTGCCCACCAGGTTGCCGATGCTGATATCCATCTCTTTGCGGATGGCGGCCACCACTGAAGTGGCCAGTTCCGGCAGGGAGGTGCCAAAGGCCACGATGGTCAGGCCGATGAATTTTTCCCCCACGCCGATGATGGTCATGATCTTCACAGCGGAATCCACCACAAGCTCAGCGCCGCCGACCACGCCTGCGATTCCAACGATCACCAGGAGCAACTGCTTGCCGCGGTTGTCCACATGGTCGATCGCCTCGACTTCGCTTGCGATGGCATTGTCGGCCGGATTGTCCTCGGCCTTGGTCTCTTTTCGACGCCAGAAGTAGTTCATGCAGGTATAGGCGATCACCCCGGCGAACAGGGTAAACCCTTCCAGGCGTCCCAGTTGAGAATTCAGGGACAGCAGCAGCAGGTAGACCGAAACAGCCAGCATGATGGGGATATCCCTTTTCACCACCGAAGGCTGGCTGGCGATGGGTTGAAACACGGCCGCAGCGCCCAGCACCAGCGCGATATTGCAGATGTTGCTGCCCACCACATTGCCGACGGCGATCATGCTTTTGGCTTTAATGGAGGAGACGACGCTGACCACCAATTCAGGGGCCGATGTGCCGAAGGCCACCACCGTCAGACCGATCACGATGGGGGTCACGCCCAGGCTGCGCGCCAGGTTGGAAGAGCCCTTTACGAGCCACTCCGCACCGTAATAGAGCAGCAGGAACCCAACGCCACACATCAAAATGAGCAGCAACATGATCGCACTCCTCTTTGCTTGGAGGTTTTGAAACCGCTTTTAACATACCCGTGACGCCATCTCTGGGCCGGTACTGTGGTTCGCCCCGGCAACCGGGGGGCAATGGACCGGCAGCGGGGCTTGCCTGAATGCGCCGCGCCCGCACGAAATGGATACCATCTGATTAAAACATCTTATGCCTGAGGCCGCAATCCGATCCCCGTCGAGAAATGCGCCCGCCTTCCACCGCGTCTGTCACCGGCTTTACGATAAATGGAACCTTCCCCCGGTCAAAGGACTTGGCCAATGGGTGCTAAAGCCTTCGCGTTCCAGGATGACGATCCCGTCATCAATATGGGCGCCGACCATTTCGGGGCCGTGGGAGTCGTCGCCCGGCACGACGGGGATGCCCATCTGCCGCGCCATCTCCAGAATCGGCATGGCGATATAGGGTTCGGCCATGCCTTTGCGCAGGGCCGCCACATTGTAGTCCAGGATCATGCTGTTGCGGGCCGCATGGTCGAGGTTGCGTTCGACGCGATCCCGAATGGCCGGCACCTGCCAACGCCGGGCATACCCTTGGTCGAAGATTCGGATCAGATCAAAGTGTGCAATCACTTTGGGCTGCAGCGTCTGCATCACTTCCAGCTGCAGGTCAAAGTATCGGCAGTACAGGGCTTCCACATCCCCGCACGCCTTCACCGCCCGCTGGTAATCCGCCGGGCCGGAATCAAACGGGATATCCGCGACATGGTGAACACCGGCCAGAACATAATCCGGCTGGTATCGATCGATCAATTGCCGGGATTGCGCCATGGCCCCGGTATAGGCTTCGGTTTCAAAACCGATGAAAATCTCGAGTTGGTCTGCATATTTTTTCTGCAACCGGCGGCCTTCGGCCATGTAACGGTCAAATCGTTCCATGAGGGCATCAATAGTCAAGCCGGCCGCCTGTTCCTCGATATACATGAACCGGTCTTGTGTGGGCGGCATATGTTCAGTTATGCCGACCCACACAAAGCCCTGGGCCACGTAGGCCAGGATCACCTCTTCAAGGGTGCCCCGGGCGTGACTGCAAAATTGCCCGCTGTGGCCTCCGTGGATGGATACCCGCGCAGTGGTGGTCATTGGTTCCCTTTCCTGTCATTCCGGCGCTGCAGCCCGGATATCTGGGGCATGGTATGATGCCGAGTCCGATATCAGCGCCGAAGAATAAGGGAGATCAGGCCGCTTGTCAATCAACCCTATGATTGCAGCGACACGGTCAAGGGGCTTGCGCAGTATACGCGCTGCTGGTATAATTTTATCATCTGATCGAAGTCGCCTCAGGAACACCGGAAAAAGATTGAAAAATGACACGGGCTGCCCAAATGACCGGCTATCATCGTCTGGCTGTGCGCCTGAACCGTTTCCCCCAGGGTGCGCCGCCGTCCCGAGAGCTTTACGATATCCTGGCGCTCTTGTTCACCGAAGAGGAGGCGCGCCTGGTATCGATGCTGCCCATTCGTGTGTTCAGCGCCCGGAGAGCCGCCAGGATATGGAAGATGGATCGGTCCCAAACCCGTAAAATCCTTGAGCGGCTGTGCCGCAAAGCACTCTTGGTGGACATTCCCCAAAACGGAGAGATGGCCTACTGCCTGCCACCTCCCATGGCCGGATTTTTCGAGTTCTCCCTGATGCGCAAACGCAGCGATATCGACCAGAAAACACTGGCCGAAATGCTCTACCAATACATCAACATGGAAGAAGACTTTGCCAAAGCGCTCTTTGCCGACGGGCATACCCAGTTGGGCCGGGTCTTTGTGAGCGAGCCTGCAATACCCGAGGCGGACGGGCTGGAAGTCCTGCATTTCGACAAGGCCTCATCGGTGATCGCTTCAGCAAGCGCCATCGGCGTCAGCCAGTGCTACTGCCGGGAGAAAATGACAGCGATAGACATGGGATGCGACGGGCCCAAAGAGAATTGTCTGACGCTGAACATCACGGCGGCATCGCTGATCCGCCACGACCATGCCCGCCGGATCGACGCCGCCGAAGCGCTGGATATCCTCGAAGCCGCCAGAAGCCGCCACCTGGTCCAATTTGGCGAAAATGTGCGCGAGCAGGTCAATTTTATCTGCAATTGCTGCAAGTGCTGCTGTGAAGGGATGGTCGCTGCCCGCCGTTTTGCCATGGAGCGACCAGTGGCTTCTACCGGCTTCATCGCCGATCCGGACCGTGAAAAATGCAGCCATTGCGGTCTTTGCGCGACCCTTTGCCCAACCGATGCCTTCATTGCTCCCGCAAAGGATGCCGCTTCAGGCCCATTTTTCGATGCCCAGCGATGCCTGGGATGCGCTGTCTGCGTCCGCGCTTGTCCCAAAGGCGCCATTGCCCTGCAGCCGCGGCCAAAACGCACCATTACCCCCCTGAACACCGCCCATCGCGTCGTGCTCATGGCCATTGAGCGAAACAGACTGCAGAACATCATCTTCGACAACCAGGTTCTCTTCAGCCACCGCGCACTGGCCACCTTGTTGAGTGTGATCTTCACCCTGCCGCCGGCCAAGCGAATCCTGGCTGCGCGGCAACTTCGCTCGCGCTATCTTGAATCGCTGATTTCGCGACTGAAATGGCAACCGGCGTAATGGCCATACCCGCAAGGTTGCAAATCGGTTCACCCACACTTTTTCGCTTTAGCACCGACGAAGCGTTGATTAGAATCGCCCTAACCAAACGCCAGAGATTCTGGCCAACCCATTAATAGGAGAAACGAAATGCTCGATTTCACCCTGACCCCGGAACAGACCGCGCTGCAAGAGAAGGCGCGCCGTTTTGCATTGGAAGAAATTCTGCCGGTCGCCTGGCACTACGACAAAAAAGACGAAACGCCCATGCCGATTCTGCGAAAGGCGTTTGATGCCGGGATCATGAACACCGACATTCCCAAAGCATACGGCGGCCAGGGGTTGGGGCTGGTGGAATCGGCGTTGATCACCGAAGAGATAGCGGCGGCCTGTTCGGGTCTGGCCACCTCCATATTTGACAGCTCACTGGGAATGGAACCCATTTTGCTCTCCAAAAATGAAGGCGCCAAGAAAAAGTATCTGCCGAAAATCGCAAATGATTTCAAGTTAACCGCCTTTGCCACGTCAGAGCCCACCATGGGGTCCGATGTGGCCGGCCTTCGCTGCAAGGCGGTGCCCGATGGGCAGGACTACCGGCTCACCGGCACCAAGTATTGGATTACCAATGGCGGGGTGGCCGACTATGCCACGGTGTTTGCCACCGTCGATCCCAAAAGCCGGCATGAGGGAATTTGCTGCTTCCTGGTGGAAACCAAGTGGGAGGGCGTCACCATCGGCCGTATCATTCCGAAAATGGGACAACGCTGCTCCAATACAGTGGGCATCAACCTGAAAAACGTGCGCGTGCCCAAAGAGAATATCCTGGCACCGCCGGGCAAGGGGTTCGTTCTGGCCATGAAGACCTTTGCCCGCACCCGTCCCATCATCGGCTCCTTTGGTGTGGGGGCTGCCCGTGCTGCGCTGGAATACGCTTTGGATTATGCTAAAAAACGAAAGACCTTCGGTCTGGGCCTCAAAGATTACCAGGCCATTCAATTCAAACTGGCCGAGATGTACCAGAAAGTTGAGACGGCCCGGCTGTTGACCTGGAAATCCGCCTGGGAATCGGATCAGGGCCGAGACGCCACCATCAGCGCCTCCATCGCCAAGTTCTACGCCACCGAAGCCGCGCAGGAAGTGGTGGATCAAGCCCTGCAGATTTTCGGCGGCTACGGATACACCAAGATGTTTCCCATCGAGAAGATCTACCGGGATGTCCGCCTGCTCCGCATCTATGAAGGCACCAGCGAAGTGCAGCGTATCATCGTGGCCGGCCACCTGCTGAACAACTACCCGGCGACCCTGCCGCCCCTGGAAGATCTTCCCCTGCACCGGGATTTTGATCCCCTGGACAAAAAGGCGGCCCGATCGGGCCAAAAGATCTGGCGATGCCGCATTTGCGGTCACGTTCACTATGGCGACACGGCGCCGGATGAATGCCCTTACTGCTTCTTTCCGCAAAGCGCTTTCAAGGAGGTCGGTATCGCCTGATATCTGCGAGAATTGCCCTACTATCTCTTTAAATCCATCGCTGAGCGATAAAGATCTTAAAAAAACTTAAATAGTGACGAAAGTCACAGCCAACGGTTGGACCTTACGATAAAAACGAAATCAAATCCCATCATTCAATCCGTATCATTCTTCCGCAGGGAGGTCGTATAGATTATTGCGTTAGCCCAATTCAATTACATATGGCAAAGGAGGGGCTATTATGATTTTCAGAAAAAGACATTTCACACTCTTGGTGATTGCATTAGCGCTTATGGCGTGCACGACACCGGATATTAACACATTAAACCCGAACACCGGCCCGGTGCGCACTCTGGTAGAAATCGATGGAGACAATTTTCTGTCCACCGCCTATTGGGATGCGGGTACGGCAGCCGAGCAGCAACTTACCGGCGGTTTTCTCGGGTCGTACATCTTTACCGTTCCCGATCCTGCCGCTCTGGGACCCCACCCAGTCCAATTAAAACGCAGCGGTGGTTCGGGCAACACGGTGCCTTTCACGGTTACTGCGCCGGTGCCGTTTGGCGCACCTCGTCTGGATAGGGTCAGTATCGTTTTCGCTGATTTTCAGCCTGTGGGCCAGGTCAACGCCTGGCTGTATGTACAAGGCGCAAATGTTGATGTTGGCGCGGCGGTATTCATAGATGGATCGGTGGTGCCGACTGTGGCGCATAAGGGTATCGCTAACGATTTGTTAGGTGTCGCTCCGCAGGATTTAAACTATCCGATTTATCATTACTTGGCCTTGATCGCCGCACCGGGACCTATCGCCGCGGGAAACACCATTAATGTTCAGATTCAAAATACAGACGGTGTCATGTCAAACACAGTACAATACGTCATGCCGGCTGATGCGGCATCACTGGACAGTGATGGAGATGACATCCCGGATGAATGGGAAATAAATGGTTACGATGCCGATGGTGATGGGGTGATCGACATTGATTTGAATGCGCTCGGCGCTGATCCCCACCGACCGGATGTCTTTGTGGAAGTGGATGTCATGAATGCGCTCGCCAACCCTCCAGGTGCTGCGGTTTGGGCAGCCGTCACTACGGCATTCGCCAATGCGCCGATTATCAACCCCACCACCGATAACGGTATCAACATATCCTTGGATACCAGCGGGTCTGTTCCCTTTTGGCAGACGGTTAATCTCACCGGAGCCGATACGGCTACCTTTGCTAATTTTTACACCCTCAAAACCGCGAACTTTGACAATGACGTTCGGGGCCGTATCTACCATTACTGCATTTGGGCCAATGCTCACCCAAGTGGGTGGAGCGGCATCAGTGATGTCGACTGGGTAAATGGGGGTGATGATCTAATCGTAAGTTTTGATGACTTTCCTGCCGGCTATCAGACCGTCCGCTCAATGGCTGCAACCTTCATGCATGAACTCGGGCACAACCTGAATCAGAAACATGGAGGGGTGGATCACTACAATAAAAATCCCGTATACAGCAGTGTGATGAGTTATTCATGGCAATTGCGCACCGGTTTGACCAACGCGACGCGCGTATCAAGACCGGTTTATGCGCCATTTTACTATCAGTTCAATAGTGCAGTTGAGATCAACGGCGCTATCCCTGCCGGTGTTACGAGTGTTCTGCCGGACTACTCCGAAGGTATGGGCCGCAACCTCCAGGAAGACAATTTGGATGAGCCGCCGGGATTGTATAACACCAACGCAATCGATTGGAATCAGGATGGCGACAATACGGATAATGGCGTCGTCCGCGATCTGAATACAGATGGCGATACGACAGATGCCATTACCGATTTTCCGAACTGGAGCAACATCATCTATAAAGGGCCGCGCATGAATGGCAGCTACGGCGGTTAATAAAACAATAGGGGGTGGATGATATGTATGAACGAAGAATCCATAAGCCTTTATCAAAAAGCAAAGCACTGGTTACTGTTCTTGTGCTGGTTTCCGTTGGTTTTCTTAATGCGTGTGCTACGAATAAAAATCAGAATATGAAACCCATCGATAAGCTGACCGCTGGCATAGAAGACAAGCAGATGCGCCAATTGTGGATCCAGGCGCACGAGGAAGGCAGGCTTCCGCCCATAGAGCGAATTCCAGTGCCTGACAAGCGTGTTGCAGAGCGTCGTCCTGCAAAACCTGATAAAATGCCGCCTTCACCGACACCGGTCAGACCCTTGATTCACGAGAGCGTCATCGCTGAGATACAGCCCTTTTCGCCCAAGGCGCTTCATCAATACAAGGGCGATTTTCAAATCGTAGAAAACAAGCCCGGCGTACTCGTCGGCCGGATTCGCGACGCTGACAGTCTGTTGGAATTTCACTATAAATTACCAACAAAATATAAAAGGGTCCCCCTCCGGGAAATAACGCGGCTGCAATTGAATTTTCGCGACGATGTCAGGGATTCCGCCTTGCAGCGTCGAATTGTGCTCAGTGACAAGGGAGACATAGCGCCCTTTCTCTACATTGCCGAAGGCAGCAACGAGCCCTTTTATGCGGTTGTCAGGGAGGTGGGCCTTAAGATTGAGCAAGGAAAGGAGATTGGAAACCCACCTGTTAAAGTCACCTACAAGGGCGATTCGGTTGTCCTCAAACAGGGACAGCGAAAACGAATGGGGCGTGGCGATAAAGCAGTAGAAATTTTCCTGCGCTCGAGCGTGGCGATCGACCAGAAAAAGGAAGTGCTGCGAGAGGGGCAGCCTTTTTATGTCAATTTGGTCATATACCAAACAGAATAAATAGAAGCTAATCCTTATTTGCCTTGAGGTCTCGTATACCACATCCTGCAGAATCTGCGGGAGCGCAATAGATAAGGGCATAGCATCACCGGAAGATTCATTTTCAGCATGCGCCACACGCCGAACCATTGTAATTTTCTGGGAGAAGTTTCGATATATTGGTCAAGGATGACAAATTGCATCTTGTTTTTCTTCCCCCATTTCTTCAAGGATCGGGAAAAGTGGATCTCTTCAGAAGCATAAAATCTTTCATCGAACCCGCCGATGTCCACAAATGCATCCCGGCGACAGAAAACATAGGCGCCGCAGGCCCATTTAAACCTCCTGGACAGAAAATCCCACATCGTTACCAGAGATCTCATCAACCTGTCATTGGAACTTCCCGGAGAAAAGCGGGCCAGGGCTCCGCCGCCGCAAACATCTCCACTTCCCAGTAAATGCAGGCAGGCCAGAAAAAGTTTCTTATTGATAAAAGTATCGGCATCCACAAAAAACAGATAGTTGGCCCTGCTGATTTTTGCGCCTGCATTCCGGCTGCATGCGATTTGCCGATGCCCTTCGAATACGACCTCGGCGCCATATTCCCTGGCGATTTCTTCCGTTCTGTCGGTAGAATTATTATTGGCGACGATAATTTCGCCTTTTTGGGGGACCGCTTTAACAATTCGGTTTAAAATTTTGAGGGTTTCCGGAAGGCATACCTCTTCATTATATGCCGGAACGATAATGCTATAGTCCTTATGATAATGATTCTTTCCCACGCCGCTGTTTTTCCTGAAATCCGGGAATTGGTCTTTTGCTCAAAAGAGCAGGCCAATATGCGGGATCGCGTGTCAACGCCCCATTTATGCCCTCTCCCCGGATATTATGGATTAAACATATTTTCATGGATACGGGGGGATCTTCTGGGCGGAACCTTGGCTTCGGCAGTCGGGGTGCCGACCAAAACAGCACCGGCCACATCCAGTTCCACCGGTATTCCGAGAATCTGTTTCACCTCATCAGGATCAAAAAAAGTAAACCAGAGGGACCCAAGGTTCAGGTCTTCGGCCATTAACATCATGTTCTGGATACAGGCTGATGCGGACTGAAGCGCCCCGTGAGGCTGGTTGAAGTAGTTCCCCAGCCCTCCCTTGGAAGGATCGCTGACCACCACAATGATCAGCGGGCAGGCCCCTACAAATTCCATGGGGTATTTCCGGGCCCAGCCAGGACCTCCCTGGTCAGCCACCGCCTGTTGGGCGGATGCCCCGGCCTTCTGGATCCTGGTTTTAAGATCAGGATCGGTTACGGCAATGAACTGAAAAGGCTGCAGGTTCAATGGACTGGGAGCCCACTGCCCGGCGGTCACAATGGCTTCAACTTGTTCATGGGTCAAAGGTTCATCCTTGAACGCCCTGCAGCTCCGCCTTTTTTTCACCAGTACGCTAAACTCCATTATTCCCCTCCTTAGTCTCTATTTCTTTCTTATGTCTTTTAGATAAATCGACTTGGAAGGTCCCTCGCCAACTGTTTTTTCATCGATTTTGAATAATTTTGACGCGGATACAAGCTCCCCCAACTTTTTATATCCATAATTTCTGGGATCAAACTCCGGTGCCTGTTTGGCAATGTTGCTGCCCACGGAGGCCAGATGGGCCCAACCGGAATCGTCTGACGACGCCTCTACAGCATTTCTTAACAAATTGACCAGATTGGTGTCTCGCGTAAGCTGGCTTTTTGTCTTGCGAACGATTTTTTCAATAGAACTGTCTTTGGAGCGCAGCACCTCAGTGAATATAAATTTGTCACACGCTGAAACGAACGCTTTAGGCGTCTTTTTCTCCCCAAACCCGTATACGATGAGCCCGGTTTCTCTTATCCTCGAAGCCAACTTCGTAAAATCACTGTCACTGGATACGATGCAAAAGCCATCGAATTTACCGGTATAGAGCAAATCCATTGCGTCAATGATCAGCGCGCTGTCTGTTGCATTTTTCCCGGATGTATACCCGAATTGCTGTATGGGTTGGATCGAATGCTGTAAAAGAACCTCCTTCCACCCCTTTAGCCCCGGTAGCGTCCAGTCACCGTATATTCTTTTTGCATTTGCCGTCCCGTATTTTGCGATCTCCGACAGTAAACCTTCAACAATGGAAGGTTGAGCGTTGTCCGCATCTATCAATACAGCCAATCTTATACTTTTGCTGTCCGACATATTTCTCCTCTATAATTCAATGATTATACAAGGCCGGATTTGGCTTGGCAAGGGGCAACAATGCCTTTGCTGCGCCGCATTTTTTCGAAATATAAAATCACTCAGTCCGGCTCTTTCTTTACTTTCAACGAGGAGATCTCATCCTTCGGGACCAGATGCATATGGTGTTATGCAGCCCTGATCGAAAACCGTCTCGGTTCATGAACTATTCTGGCTTGAAGAGGCGTGCCATACCCCATGCCAGCCCTCACATCCCCTGAAATTTTATAATGTTGCCAGCGTCGCCACTCAAGCCCAGTGATAGCGGAATGGAATTAAAGATACAAGATATAGGTCATTGTAACCAGAATGGCGATATAAATAAGGGCCAGCGGGATCCCGATTTTTATATAGTCTTTGGTTCTGTACGCGCCAGGTCCCATGTACAGCGCATTCACCTGATGCGTTGGCAGGACAAATGAGTTCGAAACACCCAGACCGACAACGACGGCGGCCACGCGGGGATCGATGCCGATCTGGTGGGCGATGGAAATACCCAATGGAATAAGCAGGGTGCAAGCGCCGACGTTGGATATGACCATGGTGAAACCACAGCTCAGTACGGCCATGACAACGAGAAACAACAATGGGGTCATGAGCGGGCCAATTCCCGTCACAATCGATCTTGCGATCCAATCGGCCGTTCCGGTCTGATTCATGGCCATGCCTAAAGGGATCAGCCCCCCTAGCAAAAAGACGGTACGCCAGTCTACGGCGCGATATGCTTCCGTAATCGTGATGACCTTGGTCAAGACCATGCCAACAGCACCGATCATCAGACAAACCGACAGGGGCATCGGATTGTACGTCAGTTTTTGAAAGTAGAAACTGGATAAGAGCATTAAAAACAGCGTCACCAGGAATACAGCCAGCGCCCAGCCGGCCTTCTGGGGTTTATGAAACTCCTCTTCAAAAGGAGTGATGATGATCAGATTGCGATGCAAATCTTCCAGAGCGTGCAGTTGTTCCCAACTGCCATGCAGGAGAATCGCATCCCCAGCCTGCAGCGGCCGGTCAGCCAATTGCCGGTAATAGGTCTTTCCGGATTGATGGATGGCCAGGGGATTGAGGCCGAAAGTTTCACGGAAACGGATCTGTTTGATGGTCTGTCCGATAAGGCTGGAGCGGGGAGAAACCACCCCTTCGACGATGCCGGTCAGGGAGGGGTTGAACAAACTGCTTTTGAAATAGTCGGGTTCCTGCATCAGGACCAAGTGATATGAATCGATAAATCTCTGGACGGCCTTGACAGGTCCGTACGCGCATAAGACGTGGCCGGGTTGCACGATGGTTTCAGGCAGAGGCGCGATTTCACATGCGTTGGCGGTTCCGGCTGAAGCGACGATGTTCACCAGAAATCGCCGGCGTATCTCGGCAATGGCCAATGGTCGCAGACCTGCATGGAAATCTTCGGGCACATAGATTTCAAAAGGGCCTTTGATCAAAGGATAGGCGCCCAGAATCCCTTTTTGATCCTTATGCGCACCGCTTGAATGGTCTTCCGGGTATTTTGCCAGCAGGTGCATGCCCGCTGTGGTGAGATAGGCGATGCCGCCAACAACCAGAGCAAATCCAATGGGGGTTAATTCCAGAAAACTGAATTTAGGCATATCCGGCGGCAAAATGTCGTTGAGCAGTATCAAAGGACTCGTACCGATCATCGTCAGCGTACCACCGAGAATAGCCGCCATTCCAATGGGCATGAGCACACGCGAAATCGGTATCTTCAGCCGGTAGGATGCAACCAGCCGGATGCCCGGTAAAAAAAGCACCGCTGCGCCGGTGTTTTGCATCACGCTGGATATGCCCGCGATCAATCCGGAGAAAATCAACACCAGCCGGTGGGAACTTTCCCCGACATATTTGATCAGCGGTTGTATCATGCGGCTGACCAGTCCGGCGCGGTTCATGCCGTAGCTGATAATCATCACCCCGATAATCGCCACCACGGCATTGCTGCTGAGACCTTTGAATGTATCGCCGGCATTGAGCAGCCCTAATTCGGGGAGCAATACCATCATCGCGATGGCAACGACGTCTACACGCACCCATTCCATGATAAAGAGAATAACGGCAACGAGAATAACCGCCAACATCAGCAATCGGGTACCGATATGCGTATCGATGTCCACCGGCAGCTGGACAATCCCCATATCCTGGATGGTATCACCGCGTGCATTGATCAAGTCCCCGTAGATGTCTAACCATAGGGCGTGTTTACCGGCAGTGGTCCTCGAACTGATCCTGTATTTCACCGACGCTGTTAGCACCTGGGCGTCGGAGAGGGTTGTCCGGTTAAATGCGATCTGGATATGATGGCGGGGTCGGTCGGGATGTCCGCCATCAATAAACACAATACCGCTGTTTGCCGGTGTTGCGATCCAAATGATCAGCGGCGTTGCGGTGTGAGGGTTCCAGAAGATTTGTCCCTTTGATTGAGCGGCCGGTCCGTCAAGAGTGGCGGACAGCTCAAGCTCGCCGTTTTCACCGGCGATCAGCGTGCCAAAATGCTCTGTCACGCGCAATGAAATATAGCCAGGCGCTCTGGAAGGAGATTGCTTGGCATTGGCATGGACGATTTGGCCGGGCGGTAGCAGGATAACGAATACAACGGTCAAAACGAACAAAACAATCGCCCGCATTGGCCATCTTGATATTCGCATTTTCCATCCCTGCAGGATGAGATCCCGTTTTTTTGGAGTGAGACAGAGAATCGCCTACTTTTTGAGTATGTCAAACCCATGATAGTGTGTCAATG
>JARRKU010000069.1:0-29394 GCA_037387725.1 Desulfobacteraceae bacterium | reverse complement strand
GCGACTTAAACAGGGAGCCGAGATCCTTTATGGATTTCACCCCCGGATAATTTTTAAGGATCAGTTTGATGGTCCAGGCGTTGTAGGCATTGATATAAAACGCCATCTGCTCGGCACGGTCCAACTGCCCGGGATCCACCTTTTCGAGCTGTGACAGGTAGCGGTCGAGGATCGCCTCATCCTTTTTGAAGGCGGTATAGTCCACCCTTCCATCCTTGACATGCGCTTTGAGCAATCCAGCATAGACAGCGTTATCAACGGTGACACCGGATGCTGCGGACAGGACAGGGGAGAGAATCATAAAAATAACTATCGGAATTATGTAGAAATATCTTTCTTGCACCATACGGACCTCCATTCTTGCCTGCTTGGTCGCCTCCTGCAGTCATACCTTACAATGGCCGGATGTGAAAGCCCTAATTTATTTTAACTGGTTGAATTAATAGTTGAATATGTTTATGCAAAGGGTAAGTCCTGCAACGGGCGCTCCTATATTGACATTTGTGCAGCAAATTGCTACATTAGTAGCAAAAATAAACAGAAAACCCAGGGGGTGGATTATGGCGACAAGTCCCATCCGGCTCAACCCGTTATTAATTAAAGCAGCGGAAAGGGAGGGTATGGTGCAGAAGCGGTCAACGCCCAAACAGATTGAATACTGGGCCGATCTGGGCAGGGCCGTGGAACGCGTCATCGATCTCTCCGATGTGTTTGCCATACTTCAAGGACTGAAGCGACTCAAGCTCGAGAATGTCGAATCCGTCAGCGTTGATTCGGACGAAGTGTTCGACCATTTACACCATCGGACCGGAACGGCGCCACTCTCTGAAGAAGTCACCGCAGCGACCATCTACTTTGAAGCCAGCGCCGCGCATCCGGGTCTCATCGACCGGGTGGATTCTGCCACCGGTGAGCGACAGAGCGGCCAATTTCAGAACGGAAAATTCGAGACCCGTATATGAACGGGTCAAAACAGCTGTGGGTGCTCGCCGGCGGCAACGGCGCCGGCAAGTCCACCTTCTACAGGATGTCCCTGCTGAAAAAGCGCGGCGTTCTGTTTGTCAACGCCGACATGATCGCCAAGCTGATCAATCCGGAATCTCCGGAACAGGTCAGTTACGAGGCGGCCCACCTTGTGGAACGGTTTCGCGATGAATTTCTGATCAACGGCGTTTCCTTCTGCTTCGAAACCGTTTTCTCCCATGCGTCCAAGATCGATTTCATCGCCAAAGCCAAGGCGCATGGATATCAGGTCATTCTGGTCTATATCCACCTTGACCATGTCGGCCTGAACGAAGCGCGGGTCCACCAACGCGTCTCGGAAGGCGGGCACAACGTTCCGCCGGACAAGATCCGCAGCCGTCTGCCCCGAACCATGAAGAACGTTGCCGCAGCTTTGCCGCTGGTGGACGAAGCCCGGCTGCTGGACAACTCTTTGCGGACTACGCCTTTCAAAGAGGCGGCCTTGGTCCGTAAAGGCCGGCGTATTCGAGTTGCGGCCCCACTTCCTTCCTGGGCTGAGGAGATAATGCGGGATATCCCCTGATCAGCAAAACCAGGCGGGTACAGAGCCCCGCCCTACGCGACCATCATTCAGATCAGCGAGAGGGCCTATCTGCCCTGCATGCAGGATCCGGCGCTGCGCCGCCCAGGTCCACGTAGGGTCGGCCTCCGTGCCGACCTGTCCTGGCAATGCGTTCGGCTTCATAAATGGGCGGGTACGGAGCCCCGCCCTACGAAGACCTTTTTAAAGCTCCAGCTCAAAGGGCGCCAGATAGGCGTTGAGCTTTTCTCTCTTCTTCTCTTCCATTGGCGGGCAATCGGCGGCGGTTTTGGCGCCATCGGCCACCTGGGTGGCAAACACCATGCAGGTCGGCGCACCGCACTGCCGGCAGTTGGTCATGGGCAGCAACTTTAAAATTTCAATCACCTGGACTTTGGGTGTGCCTTCGTACCGCGGTTCGATGGTTTCCCGGTTCTCCCAGGCGGCGTTGATCTCACGCTGGATCCAGGCAACGATTTTTCTGGCCTCGTCCTCATCCTTGAGGGCGTTGATCGCAATCTTTCGTCCGGAGACCGAAATCAGCTTGCCATGCGCCCTGAACGACACCGAAGGCGGCTGCCTGGTATATTGGAATCCGCCAAGGGCGGCATTGAGAAATGGCAGGGCGCGGCTGACGTCCTGATCCAGGTGGGCATAACATTGCACGGTCATGGCGCCGGGCATGCACTCGTTATTGAAGATTTCCAGGTTGTAGCTCTTAAGTATCATGGTGCCCCGGCTTATGCACTTGGTATGATTTCGATATTCTGCGGATTCTTAGCCTGACAGGGATTTTTTAACTTCCTGCCGGCGGGCGTGCAGAATCGGCTCGGTGTAGCCGTTGGGCTGCGCCCTTCCTTTGAAGACGAGGTCGCAGGCCGCCTGGAATGCGATGCTGCGGTCATAATCCGCTGCCATGGGGCGATAGGCCGGATCGCCTGCATTCTGGCGGTCAACGACCTTGGCCATGCGCTTCAGGGTTTCCAGTACCTGTTCTATGGTGCAGATGCCGTGATGGATCCAGTTGGCCAGATACTGGCTGGAAATTCGCAAGGTTGCCCGGTCTTCCATCAGACCGACATCGGTAATATCCGGCACCTTGGAGCAGCCGATGCCCTGTTCAACCCATCGCACCACATAACCCAATATCGATTGGCAATTGTTCTCGAGCTCCTTTCGGATCTCCTCGGCCGACAAATCTTCCTTCAACAGCGGAAGGGCCAGCAGTTTGTCGAGGGAGGTTCGTGCGCCGCCCCCGGCCAACGCTTTCTGCATCTCGAAAACATCTACTTTATGGTAGTGCATGGCATGCAGGGTGGCGGCCGTGGGGGAGGGGACCCATGCACAGTTGGCGCCGGCCTTGGGATGTCCGATCTTTGCTTCCACCATATCACGCATCATGTCCGGCATGGCCCACATGCCTTTGCCGATCTGGGCCTTACCGGTAAAACCGGTCCTAAGACCGATATCCACGTTCCAATCCTCGTAAGCGATGATCCAGGACTGATTTTTCATATCCTGCTTTTTCACCATAGGGCCGGCTTCCATGGAGGTGTGGATTTCGTCGCCGGTGCGGTCCAGAAATCCGGTGTTGATAAAGATGATGCGATCCTTGGCCGCCCGGATACACTCTTTGAGGTTGACCGTGGTACGACGCTCCTCATCCATGACACCGATTTTCATTGTGTTTGGGGCAAGTCCGACAGCCTGCTCCGCCCGGCTGAAGAGCGCACAGGCAAAGGCCACTTCTTCCGGACCGTGCATCTTGGGTTTCACGATATAGACGCTGCCGCTCCGGCTGTTGCGATACTGCACATTGCCTTTGACTTCGTGCAGCGCAATATAGGCGGTCACCATGGCATCGAGCATCCCTTCCGGAACCGCCGCTCCATTGAGCAGAACGGCGTCTGTGGTCATCAGATGGCCCACATTGCGAATCAGCATCAGGCTGCGCCCTGAGAGGGTCAACGATGTGCCGTCCGGTGCCGTATAAACGCGGTCCGGGTTCAGGCGGCGCTCAACCGTCTTGTCACCCTTGCTGAAACTGGCTTGCAAATTACCTTTGATGAGCCCGAGCCAATTGGCGTAGGTGAGCGCCTTATCTTCGCCATCCACGGCCGCCACAGAGTCTTCACAGTCGCAAATGGTGGTCATGGCCGCCTCTTTTTTTCAGCAGAATCACCTGCAAATCATCACCATCGGCCACATATCCGGCCAATTGTTCTTTGTGGAGAAGCCCGGTGGTTTCACCGCTTGCCAGAACGGCCACAAAGGTGGCGCTCCCTGCCGTATCTTTTATACGATAGCAGGACACATCAGCATGACTTCCCTGGATCAAGGGTGCTGTTTCGTCGAGAAAGCTCGAGCCGTAGGCCATAACCTTCGCCCCGCGACGCGGGTTATAGCCGCTTCCCATTTCGGCGCCGTCATCCTCCGGGATCACGTCGGTGCCGTAGAGCGCATCATACAGGCTTCCCCAGCGGGCGTTGACGGCATTGAGGGCATAGCGGGCGTTCATCACGGGGACCACGAGCTGCGGTCCTGCTATGGTCGTAATCTCAGGATCAGCGTTTTGCGTGGTGATCGAGAAAGGCTCCCCCTCTTGGACGATGTAGCCGATATCGTAGAGGAACTGTTTGTATTCGGTCGGATCATGCGTTTGTCCCCGGCGCTGCAGATGGTAAGCATCGATCTTTGCCTGCAGGCCATCCCGTTTTTCAAGCAATGCTCTGTTCTTTGGCCACAGATCGTCCACCAATTGTTCAAACGCATTCCAGAACGCGTCGGGATCCAGGCCTGTTCCAGGGGCAATGCCGTTCTCCACAACGGAATATAATTGCTTCGCGATCTCAAGGTTTCCTACCTGCACTCTATTTGCCATAGGATTCTCCTTTATCTATATATCTATTCGAACATTCGGGTCGAACATTCGGGTCGAACATCCGGGTCGAACATTCGGTTCGATCATTCGGGTCGAACATTCGGGTCGATCTTCCGGAAAGCATCCTCGCCCGGGCAAGTGGAATCTGTGTCTTACAAGCCGCTTGGCGGCATTATCGGAATTTTGCATACCCAATGGGAAAGTGCAACACACACCGGTCCAATAGTATTCATTGGTTGATGATTGTCGATAGGATGCAAACAAAGGCTTTTGCCCCATTGGGATAAAGGTCGATCACTGAAATCCGGCATGTCGATTACCGAGGAAGGATGGATCAGGCGGCTGATGTCATTCATGGTAATATTTTGTAACTATAAGTAATAATTGTGTATACAACCAATGCAGCATTTGACAACCCTTCCAGTTTGACAGTAGTCAAGGCTATTGATTCATCTAACTGAGGAGGGAAGCGATGCGACATTTGAAAAAGAGTTTGCCCTTATTGTTTGTGCTCTGCCTGCTGCTGAGTCCTTTCGCCTTTGCCGATGATATGTGCAAAGCGACCTATGGCTCAGGGCCGCAAGCCATGCGATTGGCAACCGGGAGTCCTGGTGAACTGGGGTTGGTCAAAGTGCTGGCTGAAGCATTCAACAAAACACACGAAAGTCAACTTTGCTGGAAAAAAGCCGGGTCCGGTGCTTCACTGAAACTGCTGAAAGCAAAAAAGGTCGATTTCGTAATGGTCCACGCCCCTGCAGCGGAGAAAAAGGCCGTCACAGAAGGGTGGGCGACAAAGCGACACTTGATCGGCTCCAACGAGTTTTATATCGTCGGTCCCAAAAATGATCCGGCGGGCATCGCCAAGGCGGGTTCGGCGGCAGAAGCCTATGCCCGGATTGCTGCTGCCAAGGCCCTGTTTCTCTCCAGAGGGGATAATTCGGGAACCCATAAAAAGGAGCTGGCCATCTGGAAGCAAGCGGCGGTTAAGCCGGCTGGCGACTGGTATGAAACCACCCATACCTTTATGATGGCGACCCTGAAAATGGCGGACCAGAAAAAGGGCTACTTCATGACCGACAGCAGCACATGGGTCGCTGCACAAAAAACGCTGTCCAACTTGAAGATCCTCTTCAGGGGGGACCCGTTCCTGATCAATACCTACCACACCCTTTGCCAGCCCAAAGGGGCCACCGACGGCCAGGCGCTGGCCGCTGAATTCATTGATTTCGTGATATCCGAGAAGGGGCAGGGCATCATCAAATCCTTCGGTGTGAACCAGCATGGCGCCGGTCTTTACAATGATGCCAAATATGCCATGAAGTATGACCACTGAGACATCAGATAATCAGGCGCACGCCCCCTAGTTCAGCGAGGCCGTACAGAAAATGGTTGCCCGGTGATCCGATGAACATCAGGTTCGTGGGAATGCGCCACTTCTTGGAGAGCATTTTTACCAATTCCGGGCCGAAGCGGCCGATCTGGACGACCAGTTCGATGTCGATGCCGGGATAGGCTTCGTCGAGCATATCGAGGTCCCTTTCGAGATTCCCCGGGACCTCGCCGTGCTCCGGGATCACTGTCACGATCTTGAGCCGGTTGGTGTGCTCATTCTGCTGGACATATAAAATGGCTTTGTTGAGGTTGGCCAGATTGTCTCCCCGGGTAAAAAAGACCACTTGCTGTGAATTGATCTCTTCTATTTTATCGCGAAGCAATCTGGAAATGGATGTCATTCGGCCAATGAAATATTTCAGAATGCCTCTTACGATAAACAGGCACCCCTGGAGAATAACGATTCGTCCCAGCATGACCGACACTACCAGAAGCGCGCAAACGAAGTATTCCAGAAATACCGCCAGGTAGGCTGGATTCATCACGGCGTTGCCGATCAGGCCGGCAATGACGGCGGCCACTGCTATCAAAACAAACATCAACGGCGCCACTGTCGGTCGGGGAAGCCCGGCGCGCTTGGTTTTCAGAAAGATGTTGCCGAGGGCGAACAGGGCCATCACCGCCAGAAAGGAGATGGTATAAACGCCGGCCAATGCTTTCAACTGCCCCTCTGTGATCAGCAAGATGGAGACGCAAAGAATAAAAAATGCGATGATGATGCGATACGTTGTGCCCCGTCGGCCGGTCTTCAGCAGGAATTGCGGCAGGCACCGGTCCAGCGCCATGCGCCGCACCAGTCCGTTTACGCCGATGAAGCTGGTCAGCACTGCACCGCTCAGCACCAGCGCGGCATCCACGGAGATAATATTGGCCAGCCATGCGCCGCCTGAGATCTGGGCCATGTGCGCCAATAGCGCCTCCTGGTGCCCATTGACATGGCCGATCGGTACCAGCGCCAGCGCCAGCAAGGCCATGGCCGGGTTGAAAAAGGTAACGGCCGCCCACATGTTTCGCAATGTTTTGGGGAAAACGCCTTCGGCTTGATCCTCCACGAAGTTGGCCGAGCTTTCGAATCCGGAAATCCCCAAAAGCGAAGCGGCAAATCCGAAATACAATGCGGTGGACAATCCTTGCGGTTCCCGGGTGGCCAAATTGCTCAACAAAGTTCCTACACCGACTTCGCTGATGAAAATGATGCCCGCACCGAGCAATAGCGCCAGCGTCGTCAAATGAAAGATAAAAATAAAAACCGCCACACGGGATGATTCGGTGATGCCGATGATGGTCAACACCATGAAAAACGCCAGGACACCTATGGTGGATGCGGTAACGGATAGTTCGTTCCACATGGCATGTACATAGTGCATGGCTTCACTCGCCGAGATAACAGCCGTGGCAATATAGGAGAGCAGCGTGAGGCAGGCGGCGATGGAGGCCCGGTATTTGCTGGTGGTGTTCAACAGCGCGTTGTAAGCCCCGCCGTTCAGCGGCAGCGCCCCTACCACCTCAGCATAAATGGAGCGGAACAGAAAAAGCAAAGCGCCCACCATCAGTAAAACAACCGGAGCCCATCGACCGGCATAAATAATGGCCAGGGCGGACACGTACAGGCAGGAGGAGGTAATATCGTTGCCGCAGATCGCCGTGGCGGCCAGCTGCCCCATGCCCCCTTTTTTATGCGCCGTAATCCCTTCGGGCGGAGTTGGTTTTGATGGCGCAGATCCTGCCGCGTCCTGCGGGACGACGGTCAGCCCTTTTTTAGCCGATTCTTCAGGATTCTCCATGGTGTTGTGCCTCATTTTGCGTTATTTCTCTCTCCAATACCGTTCTCGACCTGCTATATCGCTCACATCACCGGACATCTCAAGAATTAGAATGCATCCGCTGGATTTCAGCTGTCCCTAACTTTCCAAATCATATCGCTTCAGTTTTCGCCACAGCGATACCCGATCGATGCCCATTGCGGTGGCCGCCCGGGTTTTGTTCCCGTCGAACTTTTCGAGCATCCAGAGGATGTAGCGCTTTTCCATCTCCTCCAGGGTGGGAATTCCATCGGATGTGTGGCGATAGGTTTCTATGGTCAACTGATTGATATGGGGGGGCAGGTCGGTCACCCGCACCGTGTCGTCTTCGGCCATGGCAACGGCGCGTTCGATGGTGTTTTCAAGTTCGCGTACGTTGCCGGGCCAACTATACTGGGATAGCAGCGCCAAGGCGGCCGGTTCGATGGATTTGATCTCTTTTTGCATGGCAATACGTTTCTGGGCCAGGAAGAAATTGGCCAGCAGTGGGACATCCCCCTCGCGTTCGGCCAGGGGGGGCAACTGGATAGCGATCACATTCAATCGGAAAAACAGATCCTGGCGGAATTGACCGGCTTGCACGTCCTGTTGCAGGTCGCGATGGGTGGCGGCGATGAAACGAACATCCACCGGGACCGGCACCGTTCCGCCGACCCGCATCATTTCGCGTTCCTGGATGACGCGCAGGAGCTGAATCTGCATGGTTGGGGGCATGTCGCCGATCTCGTCGAGAAAGACGGTTCCATCGGTAGCCGTTTCCAGAAGGCCTGCCTTGGATTGGTGGGCACCGGTGAAGGCCCCTTTTTCATGCCCGAACAACTCGTTGGCCATCAGGGCGTCGCTGAATGAGCCGCAGTTAAAGGCCACGAAGCGGTGCTGGGACCTGTCGCTCAAATCGTGAATGGTCCGCGCAATGATCTCCTTGCCGGTTCCGCTTTCGCCGAGAAGAAGGATGTTGGCGTCCGATGGCGCGATGCGCTGAACGGTTTTCATCACATCTTGCATGGATTTGCTTTGACCGACGATCATCGGCTTTACCCGATTCGATTTCAATCGCTCCTTGAGCTGCAGGTTTTCCAATTGCAGTTGGCGCTTAATGAGCGCTTCGGCGATGATTTTTCGTATCGCGTCTATTTTATACGGTTTGGCAATGTAGTGATAGGCGCCGGCTTTGAGGGCTTTCACGGCCGAATCCACGGTAGCGTAGCCGGTAAGGATGATCACTTCGGTCAGCGGGTGCAGGCGGCGGCTTTCGGCCAACACCGTCATGCCGTCCACTTTCTCCATTTTAAGGTCTGTAAGGACCAAGTCGAAGGTTTGGGTGGCCAGCAGATCCAATGCGATGACGCCGCTCTCCGCCGGCGTAACGTCGTAGCCCTGCTTTTTCAGAATGTGAACCAGGTTGTTGCGGGCGATGGTTTCGTCTTCCACCACCAGAATGGACGCCTCGCTAGGCATTGTCATGGGTCGCTCCAATCGGCAGGCAAACGGTAAAGGCGGTTCCTTGCCCGACTTCGCTGTCAACGGAGATCTGGCCACCGTGTTTCTGGACGATGCCGTGGCAAATGGCCAAGCCCAAACCTGTACCCTGTTGCTCCAGGATACCGTCGTAGGGGCGCATATCGCTGTCGGATTTACGGATACCTTCCTTGGTGGAGAAAAACGGATCAAAAATCTTCGGCAGATTTTCGGCCGGAATACCGCAACCCGTATCTCTGATTTCAATGCAAAATATATGATCGGTGCGTTCGAAAGCGCTGATGGTGAGCGTGCCGCCATGCTCCATGGACTGGATGCCGTTGAGCATCAGATTGAGCAGGACCTGTTGCATGCGCCGGAAATCCAGGGCCGCCTGGATGTCGTTTTCCAATTTGACATCGACCGCCACGTTGGCCGGCAGTTCTCCCTTGATCAGCTTTAAGGTATCGCTCACCAGGGATTTTATAGCCACCGGTTTGATGCAAAAGGCGCTCTGGCGTGAGAATTCCAGCAGGGCCCGGACGATGTCCCGAGCTCGCTCGACCTCCTTTTCCGCCCCCTGGAGCATTTCGCGCTTGAAGTCCGGATTGTCGTCCTCCAACTCTTCGAGCAAAATCTGCAAGGAGGTGCTGATGTTGTTCAACGGATTGTTCAGTTCGTGGGCCACGCCGGATGTGAGCGTCCCCAGGGAGGCCATCTTCCTGGCTTGGATCAGCTCCTGGCTGCGGCGGTTCAACCTGTCGATCATGTGGTTGAGGCTGTTGATCAGGGATTCGAATTCCTGACCGGCCGAGATGGACGGAATGTTTTCATAGCGGCCCAACGCGATCTCGACAATGGCGTTTTCCAGGGCCTTGAGGGGGCGGTTGACATTGACAAGAAAGATGACGAATACGAAAAAGGAGAGGACTAACAGTCCGCCAAGGGCCGCGAAATGGTAGAATCTGGCGTCGAGGATCAACCGGCTGATCTGCCGCCGCTCGGTCCGCACCATGGTTTCGATCTCTTCCGTAATTTCACGGCCCAGAATGCGGATGACATCCTGTTCCGGCGCAGGCCCGGCAGCGGGGACCAGATTTCCGGCCTGTGAACCAGCCAGTTTGCCCATGGAGGCGCCGTAGTCCTTGAGGTCGACCAGGCTGCGATCCAGATCCGGTGTGGCGGCATACTCGGCGTGATGGGTGATGATATTCTGCAGTTTATCTTCGGCCTTGGCAATAAAGGCCACCGCTTCGCTCAGATGGGAGCTGTTGTGGGTCAGGAAGTAGTTTTTTTCATAGCGCCGGGCCTCCAGAATGGTATTGAGCAAATCCTCCTTTTTTTCGATGATGCGCAGCTTTTCATTGAGGGTCACGCTATTGTGGAAATTGAGCAGCCAAAGGATGCCGGCAACCAGGATGTACGCCACAATGGTCAGCCCGACTTTCTTTCGAATACCGATTCGCATAAGCGGCTTTCTCGCGGCCGTGACGGGACCAATCTGTTTTGCCATCAACCTTTTCATCACGCATAGTATGGCGATTCAATCTCGCAGATCAGATCTTTAACCCCGGGGATCTCGGAAACCAGAGAGGTGATGCTCTGCTGCAAGTCTTCCTGTATATGGGCTTGCACGCGTTTCTGCAACCCTGGTCTGGTAAAACCGGTATCCCGCAGTTTCTGACCTTTGACTTTGACGGTGACGACACCGCCCGAGACAGCAACCTCGGCCTCGCAAAGATCGGCCAGAGCTGTCCTGACGTGACTGGTCAGGGTCAGGTCGCGGAGGTATGCCTCCGATTTGGCCGTGGCTTTGAAACTCTCTTTGGCTGCGGCGGCGCAGATCAAGGCACTGGCGTCGTCGATGGTCAATCGGCCGACGCAAAGGACCATATCATACAGGCGGGGATCGCCCATGTCTTTTTTATAGACCGAGTGGTACCACTCCCTGCGCTGGCGGTCCTCGGCATCTATGAACGCAACCGCTTCGTTGCGGGAAATGTTGCGTGTTTTGCAGACCAGGGCCAGTCGATCTTCCATCTCGGCGATGACCCGGATTTTAATGACGTGGTCGATTCCGTCCAGGAAAAGATGGCCCGCCACGCCGTGATAGACCACATTGTTATTCTTGACACGTTCCAGCAGGGCTGCCTGGACACAGTCCAGATAATACTGCTGATCCTGCGGATGGATGATCCTTTCCAGAAGACTGGGCGCGTGTCGCATTGACGACGACAGCTTGGTTTCCGGAACATGGAAAAACTGAGATGCTTCCAAAACGATTTCCCTGCTGATGCATTCATAGCCCAGGTCAGCGGCCACTCGTTCGGCGATTTCTTTGCCGTGGCTGTAGCATCCTCTTGATATAGTAATGATAGACATCGGAACAATCCTTTCGATCGATCTTTACGCTATAGCTGCGAAAACCCTTTTGCCATCTTTTTTATGCAGCGACAGGGTTTATTGGATTCCATAGAAAAAGTACAGTATCGTCAATTCCACCACCAAAAAGAGCAAGGTCATCACCGAACCGGCCTTGGCGTAGTCTGTGGTGCGATAGCCGCCGGGACGCATGATCAGGGCATTCACCTGGTGCGTCGGCAGCACAAAGGTGTTGGAGGCGGACAGTCCCACGACCAGCGCCGCCATGCGCGGATCGCCGCCGGCCATCACCGCCATATTCATACACAGCGGCACCAGCAGGACCGTGGCGCCCACATTAGAGATAACCAGTGTAAAAAAGGAGGTCAAGACCCCCACGGCCGCCAGAAGCACGATGGGCGATGGCGACCCCAGTATACCGAGAATCGTTTTTGCAATAAAAGCGGCAGTGCCGGTCTTTTCAAAAGCCATGCCCAATGGAATCAGGCCCGCCAGCAGAAAGACCGTCATCCAGTCCACGCTGCGGTAGGCTTCATCAACGGTCAGGACGCGGGTGATGATCATGCCCAGCGCACCGGACATCAGGGCAACGGCCAGGGGCACCTTGAGGAAGATGATCTGCACCAGGGCAATGGCCAGCCACATGACGGCCAGCTTGGCCTTTTCCGGTCTCAGGATTTCGCCTTCCAGGGGTGTGGCGAAGGTGAGGTTGCGCGGTTGGGGCTGGTTCTTCAGGATGTGGAACCGCTCCCAGGGGCCGAACAGCAGCAAGGTGTCGCCCATGCTCAAGGGGATGTGCGTCAGGCCGCTGTAGAAAACCCGCCGGCCTTTGATCAAGGCCAGGGGATTGAGGTTGTAAAGGTCCTTGAAATTCACTTCACTCATGGTTTTGCCGATCAGCTCGGACCGGGGCGAAACCACGGTTTCCGCCATGCCGGCGCTGGTTCGGGCCAGAATCTCGGCAAAGGCTTCAAGGCTGGGCCTGATTTCCCATCCCATATCATCGGCCAGGCGGCGTATGTTGTCCTCCCGGCCCACCACGGCCACGTCGTCGCCGCCCATGAGGTTGTCGAAACTGTGCGGCACCAGGTTTTTATCCCGTTTTTCGGAGTGGTGGATGGCCACCACCGTCACAAGGTATTTTCCCCGGATGTCCAGGTCGGCCAATGATTTCGGACCGGCGAATCCATCCGGTATATGCATCTCGAAAGCGCTTTCCAGGGCATTATACACCCCCATCAATGAGGCGGTGACGCCCCGATCCGCCTCTCCCTTGGCTGCCGGGAGGATCAGTTTGCCGAATACCAGAAAGTAGATAATGGCGGTGGCCAGCAGACAGATGCCGATGGGGGTCTGGGTGAAGAGGCCGAAAGGTTCCAGTTTCTTGCCGCCCAATATCATCAGGTCGTTGAGCAGAATGGTCGGACTGGCGCCCACCAGGGTCAGGGTGCCGCCGATGATGGCGCAAAATCCCATGGGCATGAGGATGCGGGAGACCGGTATATCCATGCGTTTGGCGATGCGCTGGGCCGCCGGCATAAACAAGGCTGCTGCGCCGATATTTTGCATCATGCTCGAGATGACGCCCACGGTGCTTGAAATTAAACTGATGACCCGGTTTTCACTGTTGCCGGCAAGTTTGACAATGGGTCCGGCCACCTGGTTCATGACACCGGTTTTGTCCAGGCCGGCGCCGATGATGATCACTGCGATGATGGAGACCACGGCATTACTGCTCAGGCCGACAAAGGCTTCCTTGGCCGTGATCAGGCCGGTTAGCGGCAGCAGTACCATCATGATAATGCCGACCACGTCGACGCGGACCCATTCGAAAATAAATAGAGCCACTGCAAATGCTAGAATCACAAGGGTGAGTACCATGTCAGGTGTCATCGACAAATTTCCTTTCCCAAAAGCCGGCGCTCGGGTAGTCTCCTCCACCGGAACAGACAACCCGAGGCAGTTTAATGTTATAAAACCGATTCTGTCAAATCTGGTTTACCCCAATGTTAAAAAGCCGGAGGGCTTCGGAATTGGAGTTTATTTGTTTTCTTTTCGGAATAAAAAGCAAAGGACGGCGAGCAAAAGGACCAGTCCGATCCCCAGATAAAATTGATAATGCATCCCTCTCTCTCCTTTATGGCTTTGCGGCACAAAGCCGTCTCTTTCGAGACGGCTTTTTTTCAAATCTCGTCAAATGCGGTGTGACATGCTCACCGGCCGGTATTGCACCGCGCCGGCGACTGAATGTCAGATCATGGAATAGACATAAACCTGTTGGCTTGGTCGTTGTTCCTCGGTAATGCGGTTTTCTGAAGTAACTGAAGCTACCGGCTGTTCGTCGGTGATGACGAAATCGATAGAATTGTGTTCCTGCTGGATCATCTCCAGGGCCTTTTCCGGCTCGCTGAATTTGACCACGTGTGAGAAGGGGATCCCCATATGTTCAGCAGCCTTTTGAAATTCTTTGGCGTGTTCCGCCGACATCTCCTGGAATTCATCGCAAAGTTTTTTCTGGGAGTCGGCAAAGGGTTTGAAGGCATTGCAGGATAAGGGTGCAGCATTGAGCGCGACAATTTCGTAGGACATTCGCTGGGCCATATCCAGGGCGTAATCGATCACTTTTCGCGAGAACATCGTTTCATGGCCGACAACCAGCAGTTTTCCCGAAACAGCGGGCTCCATGAATTTGGGCTCGGTTTCCTGTTGAGGATAGCCGGCCTGGGCAAAGGTAATGGCCTCCTGGGTCTTCTCGACTTTGCCGACAATCGCCTTGGTGCGTGCTTTCATCCTATTTAATAAGCTTCCCACGATATCCTCCTTATTTTTCTGGTTGCCCAGATAGCAGGTCTTTGACAAAGACAAGGGGTATGGACATTCTGTTCATTAATCCGGAGACTAATCCCCGCGCTGGTTCCTGATTTGATGCGGCTTTGCGGCCAAAACGCAGGGAGTCGTAAATGGCCAGGATAATATTGCGATGTTCATCGACATAGCGTTTGAGTACGACATCGGGATCCTCACAGGTGATTTTGCAATGGTAATCGACCGTTGCATCGATGTCGGGTGGGATCAGCCGCTTTAATCGGCGCTCAGCCGTGGCCCGCAGGGTATCGGCTAGTTCAGGTGTTCCCGCCTGGGCATAGGTGGCGGTGACCATGGTATCTTCCATTAAGTCACGGGCGCGGTAGATCCTTTTCTTGAATTTGCTCAACCCGGTGGAGCATCCCTTCGGGCGAATGATCTGCAGGATATCCAGACCGGCGCGTACCGGGTCGCATAACCCTATCGCGTAATCCAAGGCATTCTTATGAGCCGTCATGCCGTCAACGGCCAGTAAAATTGTTTTCATTGTCCGCTCCTTCGGTCCAGAATGCGCAGCGATTACATGCGAAGGGTGGGACGCTGGTTTGCAGAGGCCGAGATTCGGGCCCTCCGGTGTTGCTGGGCATACCGCTTTTCCTCGCCCATGACCCGGCGGGCCGTGTTCCAACAGCCGGATTCGGCAAATGCGGCGGCAACCATCCAGCGTTCCAGACGTTCCATGAATCTCATCAATGTTTGCATTACGATCACCTCCGTTTGTTTTTGAAGCGGGGGGTGAATGAGCCGCTTCGGACCTAGACATATCAATTTGCATGCCAGTCGGCGTATTCTTTACTAAAGTGTTGAATATAAGGAGAAAATTATGATCCAGGCGGAAGTGGAAACTTCCAGGGTATCGTTGCTATTTGCAACGAATATCGATGAAATTTTAATAAACAAATAAATACAATGGATTATATGTGTTGCACTGGGGATGCGGGTCCGTTGCGAAATGCAACGCAAAGGGGCTGCTATAATAAGATATAAAACGAGTTGGAGCCCAAATGCTTCTATGGTATGTTTTATGCTGCTTCCATTATCGCAGCGCCACATCCAATACATTCCATCGCTTCCCATAGGCAGCCGCTGGAAATAGAAGAGAAGAAGATGAGGTTATTTAAAAAAGACGAGAACACCGCCATCGAAAGTTATACGGAAATTGACGAGATGCACCAGGCGGTCCAGGCTGCCGGGATGCCGCCGGAGGTGCTTAAGTCCGTTACAAAAGAGATCGACCGCATCGCGAAGATGGGCGCGGGCAGCGCCGAATATACCATCGGCATAAACTATATCGATTTGTTAACCAGCCTGCCGTGGAACCGGTCCAGTGAAGACCGGCTGGATCTGGAGGCGGCCAAGACCATATTGGACTCCGAGCACTACGGTTTGGATGATTTGAAACGCCGCATTCTGGAACACTTGGCCGTAAGGATCCTGCATGCCACAAAGCGCCCCCGGATGCTGGTCGTCGACGATGAAAAGATGACGCGCATGAATCTGGAGCATGTGCTGGGAAAGGAGGGCTATCAGGTTCAGACCGCTCAAAACGGTGCCGAGGCGCTGGAGCTGCTCGCCCGCCACAGGTTCGACGTAATCATCACGGATCTGAAAATGGACAAAGTGGATGGTATGGCGTTGCTGGCGCATGCCAAGCAGGATCATCCAGACACAGAAGTTATTATCATCACCGGTTATGCCACTGTGCCCACAGCAGTGGAGGCCATGAAAAAAGGCTCCTATCAGTTTCTGGCCAAGCCGCTGAAGCTGGATGACATTCGCACAACCGTCAAAAAAGCGCTGGCGCGCAACCAGGACAAGTTGAAGGCCGCCGGACCGGTGCTTTGCTTCGTGGGCCCGCCGGGAACCGGCAAAACCTCCCTGGGCATGTCCATCGCCAGCAGTCTGCAGCGAAAATTCGTACGCATCTCTCTGGCCGGTTTGAAAGATGAAGCCCAGCTGCGCGGTCATCGCCGCAGTTACGTGGGCGCGCTGCCGGGCCGGATCATCCACGAACTGCGCCGCTGCGAAACCAACAATCCGGTATTCATGCTGGACGAGCTGGACAAGATCGGCCAGGATTTCAAAGGAGACCCTGCCGCCGCCCTGCTGGAGATCCTGGATCCCCAGCAGAACACCCATTTCATGGACCACTATCTGGATGTGCCCTTTGATCTGTCCAAGATCATGTTCATTGCCACCGCCAATCACCTGGACAGTATCCCGGCGCCCTTGCTGGACCGGCTGGAAATCTTGTGGCTTTCCAGCTATACCGAAGAGGAGAAAATACGAATTGCCTTCAACCACCTGATTCCCAGAGAGCTTAAGGCCGCGGGTCTGAACGACGAGCCTGTCCGCATCGACGAGGCAGCCGTCCGTAAAATCATCCGCAACTATACGCAGGAAGCCGGCTTGCGCAGCCTGCAGCGCCAGATGGCCGCCTTATGTCGCAAAATTGCGTTGCGCCGGCTTGATGGCTCCCTCCAGAAAACAGGCGCCGAGATAACGGAAGAGGATGTGGGGAGCTACCTGGGGCCGGCACAGTATTTCTTCGAGGTTGCCCAGGCAAAAGACCGCGTGGGGGTGGCCACGGCCCTGGCCTGGACCGACTCCGGGGGAGAGATCGTCTTCATTGAGGCCACCAAAATGCGGGGCAGCAACCGCCTGATCCTGACCGGCTCGCTGGGAACGGTAATGAAAGAATCAGCCCAGGCGGCCTTGAGCTATATCCGCAGCAACAGCCGGGACTACGGCATTGCCGACGATTTTTTCGAGCAGCACGACCTGCATATCCACGTACCGGCCGGCGCCATTCCCAAAGATGGCACTTCGGCCGGGTTGCCCATCGCCGTGGCGTTGATATCCCTGGTCACCAACCGATGCTGCCGCCGCGAAGCCGCCATGTCCGGCGAGTTGACCCTGACCGGTCGCATCCTGCCGGTGGGCGGCATCAAGGAAAAGCTGCTGGCCGCCCATCGTGCCGGCGTCCGGACGGTGGTGCTACCTGCGAAAAACGAAGTCGACCTGCTGCACATACCCGATGAAATCAAGAGTGCTTTGGAGATTGTGCATATTGAAGAGTTATCCCAAGCCATCGGGATGGTCCTCAAAGGTGATTAAGGCGTCCAAACAAAAATCTTCCGTATGCAGCTTAGTCGAATCAGTGAAATGATCAACTGAGGGTTTGCCAAGCCTACAGCTCCATGGAACAAGTGGCTCGCCGACCTTGCTTTTTTGTTGGCGTCGCTCTGAGGGAAAAGTTTGCACCTGATGCTATTCAGGAGATTATGGGTGAGCGGCGAGGCCGACGTTACGATGCCTTTGATCGATATGCCTCTTCCGAAATGGCCTCGATCTCTTGGATAGGGGCCGGCCTTCCGAAAAAATAGCCTTGGGCCAGATCAAAATCGAGCTGGCGACATACATCGGCCTCTTCGATGCATTCGATGCCCTCTGCGAGAGTGCATATGCCGAGGTCATGGGCGGCTGTGACAAAAGTCGAGATCATCTGATGCAGACGCTTTGGGGCGAGGTGAATCTGTCGGATCAGGGACATGTCGAACTTGAGATAATCCGGCGATACGCTGGCAAGCTCCACCAGCCGGGTTTGCCCCACACCGAAATCGTCGAAGGCCAACCCCATCTCCATCTCTTTCAAGGCCTGCCGGAGCCGGATGATCTCGTTTGTTCCGGCGGCCGCTTTTTCATTTATCTCCAGCACGATCTTTTCTGACGGGGCGATGTCGCGACTTCTTTGCAGGGACGCCAGAAGCCCATCCAATTCAAGGATTTCGAGCTGCGATGTATTGACAAACAGCAGGGGCGATCCCGGCAGGTTTCGACCAATTTCCACCCCCTTTTCACGAAAAAGGGCGCTCAGGTCGGAACCACACCCAAACCACTCCGCCATGTCTAATAATTCTGGCGGATTGGAGGGCAAGTCGCTATCTGTTGAGCGGCCCAGTATCTCATAGCCAACTGCCGTCGTATCGGAAAATCTTACGATCGGCTGAAAGTTGGGGAGGACGTTCCGATGGCGAAGCAGCTGGCGGAGCTTCATCTCGAGATAGGATAGTTCTTTGGTATCTTTCGAAATAGTCGTAGATATGGTTTCGTCCACGGCGGTTGAGGTGGAATCATTGATGCGCTGTACTTCAAATTTATAATTCCCGATCGAGAGGATGTCGCCGGGTTCGAGCATTTCGGCCAGCTCGATCTTTCTTTGGTTCACAAACGTACCATTTGTACTTTTGAGATCGCGGCCCCACAGCAGTCCGCCGCTCATGTGTAACTCCGTGTGATTTCGGGATATACGCTTATCGATCAACTTGAGATTGCAGTTGTCGCTACGGCCAATGATGAATGGAGCCGAATCGATGGCAACCAGCCACTCCCTGTCTGCTTCCGCCACGGCCTTCAAGCACCACTGCATTTTTATTCCTGATTTTTGTCTATCGTTTCAAGCCTGATCGTTCCCCAAATCGGTATCGGCGTTTTGAAGCGTTTCTTGAGTTGAAACGCCTTATACCCACCGGGACCGATGAAACTAGGATGATCGGTTGATTGTGATCCATCAAATCTGATATTTCATTCGAGGTCGGAAATAAAAGGGGGGCTAAGATGCTATAAGAGGATGCATAGAATTTTATCCCGAGAGGATGATCTGTTTGGGAAGATTTTGGCTTCTACTTGGTAAAAACTAAGGGGGGTTTTTTGGCTTTTCTTGATAAAATACCATACTCAATTCTTATCATTATTGTCGTTTTCATGCTTCTTGCGCCATTCAAACCCATGCCGCATGTCATCGAAAAATTGATGATGCTTAAGAATGGTACACTAACCAAGCCAATTGATATTTTCGATCTGTTTTACCATTTATTGCCAACGATCCTGTTGCTAATAAAAATATTCAGGGATTATTCAAAATAGGCGTTTAATGGGGTTTCCTTGCATGGAAGGTTCTGTCCTGAACTTCCTAGTCAGGCAAGCATACCGTTCAGTTCTCTGAGTCAGTCCATTGGATTGAATTTTGACTGAAGCAGGATCGGGCGCCTAACAAGAAACGTTTATCCTTGTTGTTTTCGCAATGGCTTAGTAGTAGATTGCAGGGCTTAAATATTAGGTCAAGATATTGAAATGAAATAAAAAGTGGCGGAAGTGCATGGGAATCGAACCCACCCAGCGGGGTATTAGCCCGCCACACTGGTTTTGAAGACCAGGGGCCACACCAGATAGCCGTCCACTTCCGTATAACTCGGCCTTCATTTTATTCGTGTGGTTATATTTGTCAACTGCTTTCAACGGCATAGGGGGATGAATCCATGGGATTCCCGACCATCGATAAGGACCGGCTGGCCCGGTGTTTTTCGGATCTGATCAGGATCGACAGTGTTTCCCGGGAGGAGGGGGCCCTGTGCCGGGAGATGGGGCGCCGGCTCGGGGAATTGGGCGTTCTTACACTGGTGGATCATGCCGGGGATGCAGTGGGCGGTGAAACCGGAAACCTGATCGGTCGCTTTGCCGGCAACCGGGAGGCGGCTCCACTATTGCTCTCTGCCCATATGGATACGGTTGAACCGGGACGGGGTATAGCGCCTGTTTTCGAAAACGGTGTTTTCCGCAGCCAGGGAAACACCATATTGGGGGCGGACGATAAGTGCGGCATTGCCATCATTTTAGAGGCGCTGCAATGCATTCAGGCTGACGGCCTGCCATGCGGCCCGCTGGAATTGCTCTTTTCCATATGTGAAGAGGTCGGTCTCCAAGGCGCCAAGCATCTGGCCTTTGACCAGTTCACCGCCAAGATGGGATATGTTTTGGATACGCGCAATCCGGAAGTGATCATTACCCATGCGCCGGCCGCCAACCGTATTCGCCTGGAAATCTGCGGTCGGGCCGCTCATGCCGGCGCAGAACCCGAGAAGGGGATCAATGCCATATCATTGGCCTCCCGTGCCATTGCGCCGCTGAAGTTGGGACGCATCGACCACGAGACCACCTGCAATATCGGGGTGGTGGAAGGCGGCGTGGCGGTGAATATCGTTCCGGAAAGAGTGGTTGTTCATGGTGAAGCGCGGAGTCATGACATTTCAAAACTGAGATTGGTAACCGAGACGATCGTACAGTCGTTCCAGAAGGCCGTGGAACAGGCCGGCAACGCAAACGGCGGGCAAGGGCCTCGGCTCAAAGTGGAGGTTGAGCTGGATTTTGACAGGCTCGATATAGATGAGGACCATCGTGTGGTCAAGATTGCCCGACAGGCCGCCGCCAATCTGGATCGAAAAATCTATATCGCCACATCGGGCGGCGGATCGGATGCCAACATCCTGCACCAGCATGGGATCGTGGCTGGTGTGCTGGGCACCGGCTGTGAAAAGGTGCATACGGTCGACGAACGCGTGGCATTGTCCGATATGGTTCATGCCACCGAACTGCTGATTGAAATCATTCGTCTGCATGCCGGGGGGTAGCGTCCGGAACTTTTAATTGATCTATTTTGCTGATGGTATATGGTGATGCTCTTATGGGGAGAGGCTGCATACCCCGATCCAATTGTTAACAGTGAGACAGCCGAGTGGATCTATCGTTCAAGCTATACTTCAAATAGTATTTGAAAAATATCTGGAATAAAGGAGTTATTTTATATGACCACAGCCTATTTTGACTGTTTTTCAGGTATCAGCGGGGACATGACCCTTGGGGCGCTCGTGGGACTGGGCGTGCCGGTGGAGTGGATTCAGAAGGAACTGGAGCAGTTGCCCCTTGACGAATTTTCCCTGAACTGCGGCGGGGTCAACCGGAACGGTATCCACTCCAATCTGATGGAGATCCGCTTTGAGGAGAGCCATCACCATCGCAATTACCAGACCATTGCGGCCATGATAGAGGAGAGTTCATTCACGCCATGGGTGAAACGCACCAGTCTGGAGATGTTTGACCGTGTGGCGGCCGCTGAAGCAGCCGTTCACAGGATGCCCAAAGAGAAGGTCCATTTTCATGAAGTGGGCGCCATGGATGCCATTATTGATATCGTGGGCACCTGCCTGGGATTGGCGTATCTCAATATCGATCGGGTGACGGCCTCGCCGCTGCCGTTGGGCAGCGGCTTCGTTGAGTGTCAGCACGGCACCCTGCCGGTGCCGGCGCCGGCAACCCTTGAAATCCTCAAGGGCGTGCCGGTCCGTTCCGGAACCATCGCCAAGGAGATGGTGACCCCCACAGGAGCGGCCATTATTTCCACCATCGCCGATCGCTTTGAACCCATGCCCCTGATGCGGGTGGAGCGTATCGCCTATGGCGCCGGCACCCGGGATCTGGGGACTCAACCCAATCTGCTGCGGGTCATTCTCGGTGCGTCGGAGCCGGAGGACGACGGCCGCCATCTGGAGCGACAGGTGATGGTGGAGTGCAACATCGACGATATGAATCCCGAATGGTTCGGCTATTTGATGGAGACCCTCTTTGACGAGAAAACCGGCCCGGCACCATGGTGAGGGTCCTGTGCACGCCGGATAAGCGTACGGCCGTGGTCGATCGTATTCTGGCGGAGACCACCACCATCGGCGTGCGGTTTTATGAGGTGCAGCGGTCGTGCTTGAAGCGCCGCGCGGTGGAGGTGGAAACCCCCTGGGGGCGCATGAAGGCCAAATCGGTTTCGGACGTGGACGGCGGTGAGCGCATTATACCCGAATACGAGGCCTGCAAAGAAGCGGCCCGGACCCATGGGATCGCGTTGCGCACGGTCTACGAAGCCGTGACAAATGCAGCCAAATAACAACACCTTGACAAAAAATGAGTTGGGTTATAGACACGGGCCATGATTTCTAAACCAAAGGCCGTTATGTTTTTGGCGACAGGCGGTTACGTCGGATACGCGCCATTTGCATCCGGCACGTTTGGTTCCCTGGTCGGTCTGCCGATCGTCTTTGGGCTGAGCAAAACAAGCGGCGCAGTGGCGCTGGTTTCAGTTATCGCTTTAACCCTTGGCGCTGTCTGGGTGGCCCACCGGGCTGAGAAGGCTTTGAATGCCAAAGATCCCGGTTATCAAACCGCCACCGATCCGGCAGATGGAGCGGATGCTCCCTGGTGGCTGGGGCGTCGTGATGGACGATGTGGCCGCCGGCATCATGGCCAATATCGTTTTGCGATTTGGAATCTGGTCCGTGACATGACACGGAAGGCAACTACTGGTCGGAACGACCATTAATCCTGAAATTAAAGGTAGACTCGCGTTGAAAAAGACTGCTGCTGAAGGGAAAAGCATACCCAAACCTGCCAAAGGTAAAATAAGAGAAAATGTAGAGGCACTGGTTATCGCCATCATTCTGGCGCTGTTCATTCGGGCGTTTGTGATACAGGCGTTCAAGATACCCTCGGGTTCCATGGAAAACACACTCCTGGTGGGAGACTATATATTGGTCAATAAATTCATTTACGGGGTCAAGGTGCCGTTCACCGATTTTACCATTGTACCCATCAAAGATCCCAAGAGAGGCGAAGTGATCGTCTTCAAGTACCCCGGCGATCCGAGCAAGGACTATATCAAGCGGGTGGTCGCAGTGGGCGGCGACAAGCTGGAGATTCGCGACAAAAAAGTCTATGTGAACGGGGAGCTGCAAAAGAGCGATTTTGCAAAATTTATCGATCCTCGAATCCTTTCGGGCCCTGCACGCATTGGCGGAATCGACTCCCGCAGGGATAATTTCGGCCCCATCACGGTTCCGGAGGGAAAGCTATTTATGATGGGTGACAACCGCGACAGCAGCAACGACAGCCGCTTTTGGGGGTTTGTGGACAAGTCAGCAGTGAGGGGCAGGGCGATCCTCATCTACTGGTCTTGGGACAAGGATAAGAAAACCAAGGTGAGATGGGACCGGCTCGGCGATTTGATCCGTTGATATGCAATAACCGTGTAAACCCACGAAGGTGCAAATGGCCCTGGAACAGAAAGACGTGATCGATCTGGCCTCCCTGTCAGTGGACGAGATCCGGTTGATACTCGATACCGCCAAAAGCATGCGGGAAATATCGGAGCGGCCGATTAAGAAGGTCCCGACACTCCGGGGCAAGACGGTCATTCTTTTTTTCTACGAACCCAGCACCCGAACCAAGCTCTCCTTTGACATTGCGGCAAAGCGGCTCAGCGCGGACAGCATTTCCGTCTCCGCCGGCATGAGCAGCCTGGTCAAAGGCGAGACGCTGCTGGACACCGCAAAAAACCTGGAAGCGATGAGGCCCGATGTGGTGGTGTTGCGCCACGCCTTTTCCGGTGCGTCCCGCATGTTGGGTGAGCGGCTGGAGGCGTCGGTGATCAATGCCGGTGACGGTACCCATGCCCATCCCTCCCAGGCCCTTCTCGATATGCTCACCATCGAACAGCACAAAGGGTCCTTGAGCGGACTGCGCGTTGCCATCATCGGCGACATCGCCCACAGCCGGGTGGCCCGATCCAATTGCGAGGGGCTGACCAAAATGGGATCAGAAGTGGTCCTGGCCGGTCCCACCACCATGATGCCCAAGGGAATTGAGCAGATGGGGGTTTCGGTGGCGCCATGCGTTGATGCAGCCATTGAAGGGGCGGATGTGGTGATGATGCTGCGCATTCAAAAAGAGCGGCAAAAAAACTTTTTGATGTCCACCGAGAGGGAGTATGCCCGGCGCTTCGGCCTCAATGCGGAAAGATTGGCCCGCGCCAGCAAGGATGTGGTCATCATGCATCCCGGACCCATGAACCGGGGGGTGGAGATTTCCCCGGAGGTGGCCGACGGACCCTACTCCATTATCCTGGATCAAGTCACCAACGGCGTGGCCGTGCGCATGGCCCTGCTGTTCCTTGTGGTCGGAGGAAGCCGTCATGGCTATACTGATTAAAAACGGCCGGGTCATCGATCCCGGTCATCTCGACGACGCCTGCGATCTGCTGATCCGGGACGGCCGGATTGCAGCTGTGGAGCCGCAAGGTACCATCGGCGACAGCAGCGCCGACCTTCGTGTCATCGACGCCTCAGGGTTGTGGGTGACGCCGGGCTTGGTCGATATGCACGTCCACTTCCGGGAGCCGGGCCAGGAATACAAGGAGACCATCGCCACCGGATCCGAGGCGGCTGCTGCCGGCGGCTTTACCGCCGTGTGCACCATGCCCAACACCGATCCGGTGAATGACGATCCGGCGGTCACCGAATTGATCCTGAACCAGGCGGCCAAGGCCGGAAAGGTCCGGGTCTATCCGGCGGCCGCCATCAGCAGGGGCAGCCGCGGGGAGCAGCTGTGCGAGTTCGGCGAACTCGGAGCGGCCGGGGCCGTGGCGGTCACAGACGACGGTCTGCCGGTGATGAACAGCCAGCTGATGCGCAGGGCTTTGGAGTATGCTTCCGGATTCGGTTTGCGGGTGATCTCCCACAGCGAAGATTTGCAGTTGGCCGACGGCGGCGTCATGAACGAAGGTCCCCGGGCCACCCGCATGGGGCTGGCCGGAATTCCCAATGCCTGCGAGACCGTTATGGTGATGCGGGATATCGCCGTTTCGAGCCTCACCGGCGTGCCGGTGCATATCGCCCACGTCAGCACCCGCGAGTCGGTTGAGGCCATTCGAAGGGCAAAAGCCGACGGCATCGCCGTCACCGCCGAGACGGCCCCCCACTATTTCACGCTCACCGACGCGGCTGTGGAGGGCTACAACACCCACGCCAAAATGAATCCGCCCCTGCGCAGCGAAGAGGACCGTCAGGCCATACGCGACGGTCTGGCCGACGGTACACTGGATGCCATCGCCACGGACCACGCGCCGCACTCGCCCATGGAAAAAGAGGTGGAGTTCGACCGGGCGGCCAATGGCATCATCGGCCTGGAGACCTCGCTTCCGCTCTCTCTTCGCCTGGTGGATGAGGGCGTATTGGATGCCGGTACCTTGATCGAACGCATGAGTATCGCCCCTGCACGCATTCTGGGTCTGGAGTGCGGCCTGCTAGTGGGGATGACCGCCGATATTACCTTAATTGATCCAGTTAAAGAATGGGTTGTAACTACCGATAAATTAAAGTCAAAATCAAAGAATACACCATTTGAAGACTGGACCATGAAGGGCAAGGCTGTCATGACGTTGATCGGGGGGCATGTAATCCTCGATGAATTGGCTTAATGGTAACAACCATTATAAACCACGGAGAGCACGAAGGATAAATTATATAAAGCTTTTATCTTCGTGCTCTTCGTGCCCTTCGTGGTGAAAAACAGACTTTTTTATGCAGGCAATAAGCTTGATTTTGACCACGAAGAACACGAAGGTCACGAAGGATGAAATTCGATGCACTTTCGAATAAAGTGATTGGATGCGCGCTTGAGGTCCATCGTGAACTTGGACCAGGACTATTGGAATCAACCTATGAACACTGTCTTGCCCACGAGTTGAATCTCAACGGAATCGGATTCAAGCTGCAGCACCCACAACCTGTCGAGTATAAAGGTGTTAGGTTGGATTGTGGCTATCGGGCGATATGTTGATTGAAAATAAGATGATCATTGAATTAAAAAGTGTTGACTCAATCAAAACTATCCATGAGGCACAATTGTTGACTTACATGAAGTTAGCGAGGATTAAGACAGGCTTGCTCATGAATTTCAATGTAAGAAGGCTTAGGGATGGAATTAAGCGATTCGTATTGTGACCCTTCGTGCTCTTCGTGCCCTTCGTGGTGAAAATCTGATGTCATACAAATCCATCACAGCCTGAACAGGAAACGGAAATACCAAATGAGCAAACAACCCGCCCATCTTCTCATCGTTGACGACGAGCGCAGCATGCGCGAATTGCTGGAATACATGCTCTCCAAGGAGGGATACACCATCTCCCTGGCCGAGAACGGCCGCACAGCAGTGGAGATGGTGGAACAGACCGAATTTGATCTCATTTTATGCGATATCCGTTTGGGGGACATCACCGGGCTGGAGGTGTTGCGGGCTGCCAAAAAGACCACCCCCCAAACCGTGGTCATCATGATTTCGGCCTACGCCACCACCGAAACCGCCGTGGAGGCGATGAACGACGGGGCATACGATTATGTGCCCAAGCCATTCGACAACGACGAGCTGAAACAGACCATTGCCCTGGCCCTGGAGCGAAAGACGCTGGAGGCGGAACGGCAGGTTCTGGAAAACGAGCTCAGGGATACCGTCCATTTCGACAGAATCGTGGGCAACAGCCCGCGCATGCAGCACATCTACCAGATGATCCGCCAGGTGGCCAAGACCCGCACCAATATCCTGATCACCGGAGAGAGTGGCACGGGAAAGGAGCTGATCGCCAAAGCCATCCATAGCGAAAGCGACCGCGGGGACAAACCGTTTATCCCTATCAATTGCGGCGGCATCCCCGAGACCCTGGTGGAGAGCGAGTTTTTCGGCCACAAAAAAGGGTCGTTCACCGGCGCCACCCAGGACAAAAAGGGACTGCTGGAGGCCGCCCACGGCGGCACCGTTTTTCTGGATGAAGTGGGGGAGCTGAGCATCCCCATGCAGGTCAAGCTGCTGCGGGCCGTTCAGGAGCGCGTCTTTAGGTGTGTGGGCGGCACCCAGGACATCGCCGTGGATATCCGTATTCTTTCGGCCACCAACCGTCAGCTGGAAGATGCGGTGATTGCAGGCGATTTTCGTGAAGACCTCTTCTACCGCCTCAATGTCATCGAAATAAAAGTACCGCCTTTACGGGAGCGCAAAGGGGACCTCAAGCTGCTGGCCCAGCATTTTATCGAAAAATACGCCAAAGAGATGAATAAGGAGGTGACCAAACTCTCCTCCTACGCCATTGATTTGCTGAAAAAATACAATTTCCCCGGCAATGTGCGTGAACTGGAGAACCTCATCGAACGCTCCGTGGCCCTTGCCAGCACCAACATCCTGCTCCCCGACAGCCTGGCCATGTCCATCCACAAGCGGCGCTGGATCGAAGGCATCCAGAACAAGCGCTTCGACCTGGACGAAGTGGCCAACGGCGTCTCCCTGGACGACATCCTGGCCGAAATCGAACGCTCCTACCTCACCAAGGCGCTGGAGTGCACCAGCAACAACAAAAACAAGGCGGCCGATTTATTGGGCATCACTTTCCGCTCCTTTAGATACCGGGTGGATAAGCTGGGGATCGAGTCCGAAAAATAGCACACCTTTTATAACAGCCGATTGGGCCGGCCGGTTGTTGAACTACGCCACATCTCATACAGGGAAGGACTGTGTCCGTCCCTGCAAAAGCCCTTGCTTGTAAATCAAAACCTAAAGCCGGCCTCTGTGTCGGCCGGTATGACCATTATCCTTCTATCGAGAACACTGTAGGAACGGAGCCTTGTCCTGCGAAAACCTTTTATTTATGCTCCGAAGGCTATGACGCCAGGTTGTAGGGCAGACTTCAGCGCCTGCTGATCTTTTCGACGATGCCCAAAATAGCGCATTCGATCTAAACAAGCTAAAATTCACCGGCTCATAGAGATTAAAGGAATCGTGCCTAATATATAGGCCATGCAAACCACCATGAATAATTTGGACAGTGACGATCCAATGACAAATATTGTCAAAACTCGTCCGCAGAGTGTCGAACTTTGGCAACCTGGCAGGGCTGAATCAACCACCCAATGTCCATTAAAATGATAAAAAACAATAAAATCGGAAAGATAAAAAAATGATAATGACAATCCAGAGAATGGCATATCCGTTGCTACTATCCAAGGCAACGTAAAATCGTTCACAAGGAGGTGGTTCCAGGGAGGGCATCACAGACTGAACGAGATTTTTATTAACCATAAATTTTTTCCATCAATCGTTTTTATTTCCAAAGGAGGTTCCATCCATGATTCAAAAACTCACCCTTAAAAAGAATCAAAAAGGTTTTACCCTGATCGAATTGATGATCGTCATCGCCATCATCGGCATCCTGGCGGCCATCGCCATTCCGCAGTTTGCCACCTACCGGCATCCTGGCGGCCATCGCCATTCCGCAGTTTGCCACCTACCGCAAACGTGCCCTGAATGCCAAATCCGACTACACCGTAGGCGTGATCAAGAGCGCAGAGGCCGCTGTAAACCAGGACGTCGCCCTTTATGGATCCAGCTTCGGCGGCGTGAATCCCGCGGGTGGTGGTGGTGGGGTAATGTTGGGGCCTGCTGCTGCTGCTGCGGTTCCTGCTGGTCAGGTTGCTGACGCCAGCGCGGCCGCTTTCCCCGCCTCCCTGCAAAATGGCCGAGGTGCCGGTGTGGCGGTCAATAATGGCGGCGTTTCAACTGCTGCCGGCTGTGCCGTTCCCGCGGGTACCATCGTTCAAGCTCAAACCGATAACCTCTGGCTCGCTTATACATCATGGGCTTACACCGCAGGCGGAAACCGGGCATTTCTCATCGAGTCCGACTCTGAAAACACCATCTACTACGTACAGAACATGACCTGGCCCAATCTGCCTGCCGTGCAGTCCTTTGGACAGGTCGTAGTTCAGGCTGTCGCCCCGGGCGGTCTTGAAAACGAAGGCGTAAACGGCGGCGGTGAAGGTGATTACAATGGCGGTCTCTGGACAGCCCTGCAGTAATCGCTTGAAAAACCTGGCTTGATCCAGTATTTAATCCGGCGTCGCTCCCCAAAGAGCGGCGCCGGTTCTGTTTGATTGTATTGCCAATGAATTTTTGCTATTAGAGGCCGACATGAACCTGCCCATTCAAATTCGGGAATTAGAAAAGAGCTACCCGGACGGCTTCAGGCGTAAGAACAAAATCCTGCACCGGATCTCTCTGGAAGTACATCCCCGGGAGGTGTTCGGGTTTATCGGCCCCAACGGTGCCGGCAAAAGCACCACCATCAACCTGATGATGGGGTTCACGCGCCCCGATGCGGGGATGGTTCGCGTTCACGGGCTGCCGCCCGTACAGCCCGAATCCCGGCGCAACATCGGCTATCTGCCGGAAGGGCCGCGCTTCTATGAAAACCTCACCGCCGAGGAACTGCTGTGGTTTGCCGCCAGATCGGCCGGTATAGCGCGCGACGACTTTCAAAAGACTGTTGATCCCTTGCTGGATATGCTTTCCATTTTGCACGTGAAAAAACG
>JARRKU010000068.1:0-20288 GCA_037387725.1 Desulfobacteraceae bacterium | reverse complement strand
GGCGATCGCATCACCGAAGAGAACGTAAAAGAGAAACTGGCGGAAATCCGCTACCGCCTCAAGCCCATGGACATCGTACTGGTGCGCACCGGAGCGGATGCGTTTTGGGGCAGCCCCGAGTATCTGGTGAAGGGCGCCGGCATGACCCGGGCGTCCACCCTTTTTATATTGGAGCAGGGGGTCAAGGTAGTGGGCATCGACGCCTGGTCATGGGACCGCCCCCTTCCCTTTCAGGCCAAAGAGTTTCAGGAGACCGGCGACCCGGCCATCATCTGGGAGGCGCATTTCGCAGGTATCGAGCACGGCTACTGCCATTTGGAAAAATTGGCCAACCTGGACCGGATCCCCATGCCGCACGGCTTCAAGGTGGCCTGTTTTCCCGTCAAGATCAAAGGTGCATCCGCCGGATGGACCCGGCCGGTGGCCATAATCGACGAATAGGGGCTCGCGACAGGATAACGGCCCATTTTTACACGAACCTTACACGGAGGGATCCCCATGCCGAAATTTATCCTCAATTGTGCTGTAACCGGCGCCATTCATACCCCGACCATGGCCCCCTATCTGCCTGTAAAACCGGAGGAGATCGCCGCTCAGGCCATCGATGCCGCCAATGCCGGCGCGTCCACGATTCACGTTCATGCCCGCGACCCCGAGAGCGGCGTGCCGACGGGAGATATCGGTTTGATGGGTGAGATTGTCTCGACGATTCACGCCAAATGCGATGCGGTCATCTGCATCACCACCGGCGGCGGCATGAACATGTCGGTAGAAGACCGCATCGCGGCGGTGCCGCAATTTAAGCCCGAGCTGGCATCATGCAACCTGGGATCGATGAATTTCGGGCTTTTTCCGGTACTGGACAAGTTTGAAAAGTGGAAACACGATTGGGAACCCCAGTACCTGGAGATGTCCCGGGATTTTATCTTCCGCAACACCTTTGCCGACCTCGAGCGCATCATGGCGGTTTTTAAAGAGACCGGCACCAAACCCGAATTCGAAGCCTATGACATCGGCCATCTGTACAACGCCCACCTCTATTACAGCCAGGGCCGCATCCAGGCGCCTTTCTATGTGCAGTTCGTTACCGGTATCCTGGGCGGCATTGCCGCGACCATCCCCCACCTGGTCCACATGGTCCAAACCGGTCAATCCCTGTTTGGCAGTGATTTTATCTTCTCCACCATTGGGGCCGGCCGGCGCGAACTGCCTTTGGCCACCACCTCCATTCTCCTGGGCGGCGGCGCCAGGGTGGGATTGGAAGATAATTTGTGGCTCTCAAAGGGTGAAATGGCCAAATCCAATGCCGAGTTGGTGGAAAAAATGGTGCGCATCGCCGCCGAGCTTGGGTACCAACCCTATTCTCCCGACGAAACCCGCAAAGTGCTGAACTTGAAAGGGCGGGACAAGGTTCGGATGTAACCCCACGGCGCCGATCTTGAAATAAGGAAGCGAAATAATATTACGGCGCTGCTTGAAGCAGCCTATTAAAGAGAGACGGCAGATGCACTTTCCGTCCTCCACCCGCCTTCTTATCCTTTGCCAATAGAGACAAAAGCCTATTCAGCGGACTCCCGGTAGAGCAGTGTAATGCTCAGATTGCGTTCGATGCGGTTCTCGATCGCCACCATGGACTCGGATTGCACCGTCTGGATGATGGCGATGCCGGGGTGATCCGCCAGCCAGGTATTGATCTGCAATTCGTTCGGGGGATTGATATCCTTAGTACAATAGCTGAAAATTTTAGCTTTTATGGGTTCCACGAAAACACTCTCCTTTTATGATCGCCGGTAACGAAAAAATGTCCGCTATCCATGGGCATGGCCCTATAGCAAGTTTAGGCGATCAGGCCATCAGGCGTCAACCGCCGGTACTGTGCATGCACCTTTTAAGATTCCCGTGGCAATTGACTGCCGCAAGCCAAGCCCGTCGCCTTGGTGCTTTAAGCCCGAGGGGCTACCCCCCATCTTTTTCTCAACCAGTAGCCCAATAAAACCAGGGGCGCGAAAGTCAGGAGTTCAAGCATCAAGATGCGTATCACCGTTGCATCAAAAGGGGGCGGTAAGTGGGGCAGGGATTGCAGCCATGGCACGGGCAGTGTAACGGCAGCATCGCTGAAGGGCCAGAAGATGGCCGTGCCGGGTAAATCACCATATAATGTATCCAGCAGAATGTGGCTCAACCACGCAAAGGCGCCGGCCGCAAGGAGCGGCGCCTCACCGAACCGTTCCGGCGCCGACTTTTTGAGGATTGCCGCCACTGCGGCGCAAAGCGCCATATTCAGCCATAGGCTATGGCTGATGGAAAGATCCTGGTGTCCCCAACCGGGCAGGGGCCAATCAGGGATGCTGGCCAGCGCAATAAATAGCGTCGCCCATACCAGTCGCGCCAACCAGGAGCAATGGGATGGAATAACATAGGCCAGGGCCGCCAAACCGGTCAAGCTGTGGCCCAATGTCGTCATGGGGCGGGGCCTTCCGATAGGGGAATATGTTCAGGCCGCTTCTACACAGCCGGCTATATACGATCGAGCAGCTCTTTTTTCTTGGTCTGAAATTCTTCTTCTGTAATGATCCCCTGGTCCCGCAGCTCTTTGAGTTTTTTAAGCTTGATAAAAACGGCTTCATCCGATTCGGGCAGCTTTTCGGCACTGCCCGAAGATGACGGCGCCTCTTTCACCATCGGCGGTTCAGGTGCGGGTGCCGCCACAGGCGGCAGTGCCGGCGGTTTGCTTGCCCCGGCTGATGGTACTGCGGATGGGGTCCCAGACGGTTTCTCTTTAGAAAGCTTAGGAGGACCGGTTCTTTTTATCGGTTTTACGGCGGCCACAGAAATGGCGCGGCCGGACTGATCAAACGCCTCGAACATTTTCTTTTCCAGGAGCGCCAATTTCTCCGGACCATGCTTCAAATCTCCATCACCTTTGACGGCATATGTATAGCCGACGACGTTGTCACCGCGTTCACTGCTGCCCTGCACCTTGACCATGTCCAGCTCGTAGAAGTAGGAGGTCTCCTTAAAGCGGGCGATTCTATAGTGACCGGGCTTATTAACCTCATGGATGAAATACCCCACCCGCGGTTTCTTCAGCCGAAACACCTTCATTTCGGGAAACACCTGGTTTACAGCCCAACCGGAAAGATCCAACGCCTCCTTTTCGGTAACCTGATAAATAACATCATCCGCACCCTTGCCCGCAGCTTTTTTATTCAAGCTGGCGCCAGTGCATCCCGAAAATACAAGACCGCTGGCGATAAGCAGCATTGCGATAAAGGGAACGGCGATCAATACATTACAGGGTCTTCTTCTGTCAGTCATGGATAGGTCCTTTGGAAGCGTTGTGGATGGACCATGGGTTGCTGTCGCACATCTCCGGATTTCAGCTTGGAAATCGATTGCAAAGTATACCCAGGCGGTTAGCCGGCGCAGCCATGGACCATCTGCGCCGGCATCATCTGTGTTATCTCAGCACGAAACAGTTTCGCAATGGTTAGAATACAAACATGGCCGAGAATTGAATCCGATTCAGTTCTCCCTCCAAACCACTGTATGTTTCTCGTTCGCCACGGATGTATTCGATACCCAACCGCGAATTTGGGACAGGATCGAAGAACAAGTTGGCGTGTACGCTGAACGTTTTCTCCGTGAAATTGGAAGTAGAAAGTTCCGGCGGATCGTCCGCTTGGCTTGCCCCCACTATGAGATTGGAACGCCAGTTCATGGCACCGCCCCAAATGTGCTCATAGCCGACGAAGCCGGCAATTTGCTGCAGCGCGTCGACATCCCCTGCTGCACTAACCACGGCATCGAAGTGAGTGGCAAGGGAGCTGTAACGTCCGAGGGCGTCTCCCCCCGAAACTTGAAACCGAACGGAGTCACTGGGCGTAAACCGAATTACTGCTCCCACTTGCCCCGCAAATGCATAGGCGGAATCATCTACGCCGAATTCATCGACGACCAGCTCGCGCCCCATTACTGCTGCGGAGAGGTTGCCCCAGCTTGGATTCATGCTCCAGCGGACGATGATATCCGGAAACACCCCGTCATCGGCTGCCGGGAAAGCGCCCGCAGAGAGGGAAGCCGCGTCATAATAGGTTTCCGGATTCTCCAGACCAATGGCCAATGTGCTGTTGTCGTTCAATGCAAAAGTATATCGAATTTGAGGCTGACGGACAAACATGGCGCCGGTGGGGCCGCCGAAGTCGTTGATCTCCGGCAGGGAATCCAGATGCATGAACAAAGACCACGTCGTACCGAACAGCCAACCCTTCAGGGTGCCGTATGCGTGGCGGATACGACCGTGACGGGAGTTGCTGACCAATTGATTGCCGTCGGTTGTATCGAAGTCAAACTCCAGATGGGTTTTCAACGGTCCCATGTCGGTGGGGGTAGAAGTTTTGACCCACAGACGGCTTTCGCGGGCATTGAAGATCACCTCATCTTCTTCTCCCGCAGTGGTATTGTCCAAGGGAACCTCGCTTGGAGAATACTCGATATTGGCCTGAGCATCGTCTCCGGCGGACACATCATTATAAATGACATCGAGCTTCACATAGCCGCCGACATTTAATGTCGTATTGGTTCCAGGCACTTGAAACTCGATGGCCATGACCGATGCTGGTACAAACAGCGCGGTAAGGCAAAAAAGCACGCCAACAGTTAACCATCCAATTCTCCTCTTCATGTTCCGACCTCCTTGGTTGTCTGTGGAGTGTGTGGGTTGCAGCAAAGCCCCAAACACGCATGCTGCGCAACACTCCGTAGATGGGTAAATAGCTATTGCAGTCTCAAACCAGACTTTTTTCCAGCGCATCCAACCAGCGCATCCAACCAGCGCATCCAATAAGATCGGCTTCTTCTTTCAGATCATCGGCAAGCTCGGGCTTGCATTCGGCTTGAGAGGCGGTTCCACGGTAACTTTCAACATAAGTATCTGTTTTGAGACGGCTCGTAATATCGCAGAATGAGGCCTGCGTGTCAATAATCATGAAAGCTGCGCCACCTGCCCGCCAGGTATTGAAATCATAGACTTTTCGGACTTTCTTATGAGAAACTATCCGCCTTCTGCCCCATGCATGCGACAGCCGATGGGGAAGCATTCCGAAGAGGCGACTTGGGCCCCGGATCGCCATACCGCTTTCCATGACAGCGAAAAATTCGTGGCCCCGGCCCTGATACGCATCTACCGCAACCGCTAATGTGAGACACAATCGCGTGTTTAAGCCATTTTGAAGCAATGGTTTGAATTCTAAACCAAGGGCTAAACGGAAGGTTCTTCACCGGCCTTTGACAGCAGCGGCCAGGTTTCAGCCACCATCATGCCGGCCACAATGAGGACGCCACCGGTCCACGCTATGGCTGAGAGTCGTTCACCTGCGTAAAGCGTGGCCATGAGGGCACCGAAAACGGGCTCCAGAGTGTAAATCAGCGCCGCCCGCGTCGGGGTGGTTCTTTTCTGGAATACGGTCATGGCCCAGAAAGCATAGACGGTTGCGAACACGCTGCAGATGATCACCGCCCAGTAGATGGTGGGGGTCCAGGTACGGGGCCAGGTCACCGGCTCAAAGAGCAGGCTGCCGGTTAGGGATAGCACCGCCATGGTGAAAATCTGCACAAACGCCAGCGCTCTCCCGTTGTGGCCATGGGTCCATGCATCCAAGCCCAGAATGTGGAATGCCACAAACAGGGAGCAGACGAGGACAAGGACATCGCCGGTATTGATCCGCCATGGTTGCTGGTAGGTGAGCATGAAAAGGCCGACCAGTGCGCACACGACGCCGACCCGCGATCCAGGGGCAGCCGGTTTGTTCAAAAGGGGCCCGGCCAGGATGGGCACCCAGACGATGTTGAGACCGGTCACAAAAGCGGCGTTGGCGGATGAGGTCAGCGCGAGCCCGAATGTTTGGAATGCATAGGAGAAAAACAGCAGCCCCCCTAATACGAGGCCACGGCGCCACCCCTCCCGTCCCAATTGTAATATGCTGTGAGGGCCGGCCCAGATGAACAGGAGCAGCGCGGCCAGTGAAAAGCGGATCCAGAGGAAGGCCATAACCGGGATCTCTTCTATGGCGTCCTTGACCAGGGGGAAGGTGCCGCCCCAGAAAATCGTAACCGTCACTAGTACCATTTCAGCAAAGTACTGGCTGCGGTGGTTTTTCATAAAAGTCGCAGTAGATCCCATGATGATCCGTCTCGCATGGAACCATGCCATACCAGCATTCCAATTGAGATAGCCGCCGGCTTGTGCTATAAAGGGGCATGGTCACGAGGCCATACCATGCATCTTCGCGTCAGGTGTGTCAATAATGAAGCGCGATCAGAACGAACCGGTTCAGGTTAAGTGCACCCGGTGCGGTGAACGGGCGATCGTTTCACTCCCTGTAGACGATCTGCCGGTTTGCCCCAACCCGGACTGCAAAGGTCGGCGCATGGTGATAGAAGAGCTGCTGGATGAAGGCAAATCCTATTAGGGGAACCAAAAGACGGGCCGGTTTGACCGGCCTTTTTTTATGCAGACAGGAGGTTTTTATGAAAAGAGGGCTTTGGGTATGTATGGCTACCGTTGTGCTGTTTTGCGCGGCTGTTTCGATGGCTTCGGCCGGCACCCTAGACGACATCCAAAAACGCGGTGTCCTCCGGGTGGGGTTGGAACCCGGCTATATGCCATTCGAATTGACCAATCAAAAAGGCCAGATCATCGGCTTCGATGTGGACATGGCCAAGCGCATGGCCAAAGCCATGGGGGTGAAGCTTGAATTGGTCTCCACGGCCTGGGACGGCATCATTCCCGCCCTGCTGACGAAGAAATTCGATATTCTCATGTCGGGAATGACCCTGACCCAGAAGCGCAACCTCAAGATTAATTTTGCCCAACCTTATATCGTCATCGGCCAGACCATTCTGCTGCGAAAAGAACTGGCCGGTCAGATCAAGTCCTACAAGGATCTGAACAACCCGAAATACACCCTGGGCTCAAAGCTGGGCACCACCGGTGAGCAGGCCACCAAGCGGATGATGCCCCGGGCCAAATATATCTCCTACGAAACCGAACAGGAGGGGGTTCTGGAGGCGGTCAACGGAAAGATCGACGCCTTTATCTACGACATGCCGTACAATGCGGCCGCCATCGCCCAGCGCGGCCAGGGCAAGCTGGTCCACATGGACAAACCGTTTACCTATGAACCCCTAGCATGGGCCGTCCGCAAGGGAGACTTCGATTTTATCAACTGGTTGAACAATTACCTCAACCAGGTCAAGAACGACGGCACCTATGAGAAGATTTACAACAAGTGGTTTGTCGAAGACGCCTGGATGAAAGAGCTGCAATAGATGGCCGGCGCGCTCAAACCACCACCCCGCAGACTGCCCTGGATGCTGCTGCTGGCGGTCATACTTATCGGATTGGCCGCCGGCACATGGGGTGCGGTAAAAAAGATCGACTACACCTGGAGATGGAACCGGGTGCCGCAGTACTTCGTCTACAAGGGAGAAGATGCCATCAAGATTCCCTTCGACGGAAGGGTAACCGACATAACGGAGAAAAACAGCAAGCTGGTGGTGCAACTTCGCTCTGAAGATGATGAACGTGTTGCCGTCAAAGTGGACAAGGGTTTTATCAATGTCTCCCAAGGGGAGGATCTGTTCCAGGGGGACACCATCGGCTTTATCAACCAATGGCGCATGGGGCCCCTCATGGTGGGGTTGTGGACCACCATGTGGTTATCCGCAGTGGCCAGTGTGCTGGCCCTTGTCCTGGGATTGCTCACCGGGCTGTGCCGTGTCTCCAACAACCTGACCTTGCGGGGTCTTGCGACGATCTATGTGGAATTTATCCGCGGCACCCCGCTACTGGTGCAGATCTTCATCGCCTATTTCTTCATCGGCACGGTGTTCGATCTCAACCGTAATGTAGCCGGCGTCGGCGCTCTGGGCATCTTTGCCGGGGCTTATGTGGCGGAAATCGTCCGCGCCGGCATCCAGTCGATCCCCAGGGGGCAGATGGAGGCCGCCCGGTCACTGGGCATGAATGTGATACAAGCCATGCGCTATATCATTCTGCCCCAGGCCTTCAAGCGCATCCTGCCGCCGCTGGCCGGTCAGTTCATCAGCTTGATCAAGGACTCGTCCCTGGTCTCGGTCATTGCCATCACCGACCTGACCAAATCGGGCCGGGAGATCATCACCAGCACCTTCGCCACCTTTGAAGTATGGCTGACCGTGGCGGCCATGTACCTGGTCGTCACTTCCTTGATGTCCCAGCTGGTCTTTTACATGGAGCGCAGGTTCGCTGTCAGCGATTGATGAGGCGTCAAATATGATCAAAGCGGAAAATGTGGTCAAAATCTTCACCGGCCGGGGCGTCCCTGTTCGAGCAGTGGACGGCGTCTCGACCCATGTGGAAAAAGGCGAGGTGGTGGTGGTTATCGGGCCGTCCGGTTCGGGAAAATCCACCTTTCTAAGATGCATCAATGGTCTGGAGAACTTTGACGATGGCCACATCTACATCGATGGCGTGGATCTGGCTCATCGGAAGACCGATATGAACAAGGTCCGCGCCGAGGTTGGCATGGTCTTTCAGCAGTTCAATCTTTTTCCCCACAAAACCGTCCTGGACAATGTTACCCTGGCCCAGCAGGTGGTCCGCAAGCGCCCGCGCAAAGAGGCCGCAACCAAGGCAAGGGGCTTGCTGGCCAAAGTGGGCATCGCGGAAAAGGAGGGCGAGTACCCCTCCCGCCTCTCCGGCGGCCAGCAGCAGCGCGTGGCCATTGCCAGGGCCCTGGCCATGGATCCCAAGATCATGTTATTTGACGAACCCACCTCTGCACTAGATCCGGAGATGGTGGGCGAGGTCCTGGATGTCATGAAGCAGCTGGCCCGGGAAGGCATGACCATGTGCGTGGTCACCCATGAAATGGGATTTGCCAGGGAGGTGGCCGACCGCGTCCTGTTCATGGACGAAGGCAAGATGGTGGAAGAAGGAACGCCGGAGCACTTTTTTACGGCGCCCAGGGAAGACCGCACCAAGCTATTTCTCAGCCAGGTGCTGTAGCACGTGCATGGGATATAAGAGGACCGATAAGCGATTCGCGACGTAAAAATACGACCTGACCATGTCCGGTAAAACGCCCCCTCGATTTCAATGAGATTAAATTTTATTTGACAGGACTGAATTTGGTCTCTATTAGATGTTAGGCTTTGAGATCATTCGGCAACATCACTCCATATGGTATTACCTTGAAAATGCAGCAAAACAGCACCATTTCCGATACGGAAATTCAGCGCGACGTGGATGCCCTCTGCCTTGGGTCCAAGATCCGAAAGCTGCGCAAAATGCGCGGCCTGACCCTCCAGGAGGTCTCCGACCTCAGCGGCCTTTCCAAGTCTTTGTTGTCCCAAATCGAAAATGAGACCAGCGCACCCCCCATTCCTACACTGGTAAGAATCGCAAGGTCATTGGGGGTGACCATTGGTCACTTTTTCAAGGAAACCGATCATCGCCAGCGCGTTTCCGTGGTGCGCAAACACAGCCGCCAGGAGACAGCCAAGCTGCCCCACAACAGGCCCCGGCAGTCCGGATACCGGTACTTTTCCCTGGCCCATCCGGTCATCGATCAGCACATGGAGCCATTCTGGGTCCGATTTGAAAGTCGGGAAGAAAGCGAGGGGACCTTTTACCAGCATTCAGGCGAGGAGTTCCTCTATGTTTATGAAGGTCAATTGGAGTTCAAGTCAGAAGGGGAGAGAATCCTGTTGATGCCCGGCGACAGTCTCTATTTTAAATCAGACCTTCCCCACGCGGTGCGGAATCTTGGGGACGATCCGGCGTCCGCCGTAGCGGTCATATATACGCCGAGAGAATAATGGAAACGGATACCGAATTGTGTAGGCCATCCGGTTTTGGAACAAGGTTCGCCTATGCCTTGACTCCGTACCGGCTTGGCAGTTATAGAAAGCGTCCAGAAGGACAATCGCCAAACCTGTCATTCGGATTGGCCCAATTGATGAATCGAATATCGTATTAACTTAAACAGGGATAGAGAGGGGGAGTTATGATGAAGTATCGTTCTGTGAAAAGGGTGGTTTTCATTGCAGCGGCACTGGTCCTGTCCATAGCGCTTTGTGGTCCGGTTTCAGCGGCTGATAAAATCAAACTCGGCGTGGCCGGTCCGCATAGCGGCGATTTGGCCTCATACGGTCTTCCCAGCGTCAACGCCGCCAAACTGGTGGTGGCGGACTGGAATGCCAAAGGCGGCGTATTGGGCAAACAGATCGAACTGGTGATCGAAGACGATGTCTGTAAACCCGAAGTGGCCACCAGCACCGCCACCAAACTGGTCGGTGAGGACGTAGCGGTGGTCCTGGGGCACATCTGCAGCGGCGCCACCAAAGCGGCGCTGGGAATCTATAAAGACTCCAAAAAAGTGGTCATGTCGCCGTCGGCCACCAACCCCGGCCTTACCCAGAGCGGCGATTATCCAAACTTTTTCAGAACCATCGCCTCGGATGACGCCCAGGCCCGCCTGGAGGTGGATTTCGCCCTGGATGTCCTCAAGGTTAAAAAAATAGCCGTTCTCCATGACAAAGGAGACTACGGCAAGGGGTTGGCCGAATTCGCCAAGAAGTTCCTGGAAGCCGACCCGCGAGCCGAACTGGTCCTTTATGAAGGCATCACCCCGGGCGCGGTCGACTACACCGCCGTGGTACAGAAGATCAAACGGAATAAAGCCGATGCGGTCATCTTCGGCGGCTACCACCCCGAAGCCTCTAAAATCGTCACCCTGATGCGTAAGAAGAAAATGAAAACCTTATTCATTTCAGACGACGGTGTGAAAGACGATACCTTTATTAAGGTGGCCAAAGCATATGCTGAAGGCGTCTATGCCACCGGTCCCAAAGATGTCAGCAAGAACCCGCTGACCAAAGCGTACAACCAGAAACATAAGGATCAATTCAAAGCCGATGCCGGCGCTTTCTTCGACAATGCCGTATCGGCCACCATCGCGCTTTTGACAGCGATCAAAAATGCCGGATCCACCGATTACGACGCCATTGTCAAGGCCCTGCGCACCAAAGAGGCGGACACCCCGGTGGGCAGCATCAAGTTTGACGACCGCGGCGATGCCATCGGCGTCGGCTTCGCCATGTATCAAGTGCAAAAAGGACAGTATGTCGAATTAAAGTAAAAGGGTAGTGAATGACCGGACAGGGGGCAGGCCGGAGAACGGTCTGTTCCCTGATTTTTTACCCTACAGTTGCATAAAAAAACGGCAAACGGATATGCATTCAGACCGTACCGAACATCGGGCGCAAAAATGACGAAGGCGGTTGCAGTATGGATTTAGAGTATTTCTTCGAACTGTTTCTCGGGGGTCTGACCAGGGGCAGCATCTATGCGCTGATCGCACTGGGCTACACCATGGTGTACGGGATCATCGAATTGATCAACTTTGCCCATGGGGAGATCTACATGATCGGCGCATTTACCGCGTTGATCGTGGCCGGTATCCTGACGCTGCTGAACTGGAATGCGCTGGCTATTTTGCTCATCGCCTCGGTGGTCGCCGTGATATATTCAGCCGCCTATGGCTGGACCATGGAGAAGATCGCCTACAAGCCGCTGCGCAAGGCACCGAGGCTATCGGCACTGATCAGCGCCATCGGCATGTCCCTGTTTCTGCAAAACTATGTCCTGCTGGCCCAAACCTCCGATTTTCTACCTTTCCCCAACCTGATACCCGACTTCAAGTTCCTCGAACCCGTCGAACACATTGTGCGCTCCTCAGAGGTCCTCATCTATCTCGTTACCGCCGTCGTCATGGTGGCCCTGACCGTCATGATCAAATTCACCCGGATGGGCAAAGCCATGCGGGCCACCAGCCAGGATCGCGACATGGCCCTGCTGGTGGGGGTGGATGTCAATCGTGTCATTTCCACCACCTTTATCATCGGATCGGCCACCGCCGCATTGGGCGGCGTTCTTATCGCCTCTCATATCGGGCAGATCAACTATTACATCGGCTTTCTGGCCGGCATCAAAGCGTTTGTAGCAGCGGTGCTGGGCGGCATCGGCAGCATGCCGGGAGCTGTTCTGGGAAGCCTGGTGCTGGGATGGTCGGAGAGTTTCTTTACAGGATACATCTCCAGTGACTACGAAGATGTATTCGCCTTTCTCTTCCTGGTCTTTATCCTGATCTTCCGCCCGTCCGGTCTTTTGGGACGAAAGGAAACCGACAAAGTATGATGCGGATGACAATGCTGTGCGGCTCACCCGCCGGTTGCATAAAAAGATGGCAACGTCAGGGTATATCCAATGCGCGCAATGAATAAGAATACGGAAAAAAATATGGTTTCTGCTCAGATTTCCACTCAGATTTGGTTGCGTCGCGCTGCGGTCGTTCTTGCAGCAGCACTGCTCTTATACCTTCGTATTCCCATTGAGGGCGGATGGTTTTACTACTATTTGATAAAGACCGTCATTCTTGCCTTGATCGTGGTGTGCGCCTTTTCCGATGTGGCTTCAGCAATTTTTTTCGGTTCGGTATTTGTCGGCCTGTACCGGTATCTTGAATCTGGAGACCTCCTCATTCTTATCTGGACGGTGGCGATTTACGGCCTGCTGGTTCTCAGCATGGCCGCTGCCGAGAGAATCCAGTCGCTGAAAGCATCCATATGGTTCATGTTTTTGACTTTCCCCATTATGGTGATCCAGGTCAATACCACCCAACGCACCGTGGAATGGCGCTGGGACCGCATGATGATGATCGGCGTCGCCTTCTACTTTCTCTCCTATGTCTGGCGCTACCTGATCCAACGCAAAGAGGCCGGTATCAAAAAGGCGGAAACCGGCGGGGAAGACGCCCTGACCCTTTCTCAGAAACTCATTACCAATCCGAAGTTCAGCCGACCGGCCGTCGCCCTCGCGGCGGTCTTCTTTATCGCCTACCCCTTCATCTTCTCCCTGTATCAAGTGGACATCATGACGACAGCCCTGATCTACGTGGTGGTGGCGTTGGGCTTAAATATCGTCGTCGGTCTGGCCGGACTGCTGGACCTGGGCTATGTGGCCTTCTTTGCAGTGGGTGCCTATGCTTACGCCCTGCTCAACCACCACTTCGGTATCAGCTTCTGGATCTGCCTGCCCGTTGGCGGCGCCCTGGGGTTTCTCTTCGGCATCCTGCTGGGCTTTCCGGTTCTGCGCCTCAGGGGGGACTACCTGGCCATTGTCACCTTGGGATTCGGAGAGATCATCCGGCTGATCCTGGAAAACTGGAACGAGTTCTCTTTCGGTCCAAGCGGCATTGCCAACATTCCCCGCCCCGGCTTTTTCGGCATCCATTTCTCGCTGCAGCAAAACCACACCTACATCTACTTTCTTATGATACTGCTGGCGCTCTTCACCATTTTTGTGGTGCGACGTCTGCAGGACTCGCGTATCGGCAGGGCTTGGATGGCCCTGCGGGAGGATGAAATCGCCTGCCAGGCCATGGGCATCAACAAAGTGCGCACAAAACTCAGCGCATTTGCCCTGGGGGCCACCTGGGCCGGCATGGGCGGCGTGGTATTTGCCGCCAAGACCACCTTCATCAATCCGGCCAGTTTCACCATCTGGGAGTCGGTTATCATTCTCTGCTGCGTGGTCCTGGGCGGCATGGGCAGTATTGTCGGCGTCATCTCCGGCGCCCTGGCCCTCAAACTGCTGCCTGAATACTTCAGGGCCTTCTCGGAATATCGCATGCTTACCTTCGGGGCGGTACTGGTGCTGATGATGGTATTCCGGCCTGGCGGCATCATCACCGATGTTCGCAAAGTCTACCGATTTGGGAAATGAAGAGGAACGACATTCACATGACACAACCGGCCTTAACCGTTTCGAAACTTACCATGGACTTCGGTGGACTGCGGGCGCTGGACAGCCTGGACTTGACTGTGGGCAAGCAGGAAATCGTTGCGCTGATCGGCCCCAATGGTGCCGGTAAGACCACTTTATTCAACTGTATCACCAGCATCTATACCCCCACGGGAGGCACCGTGGACCTGACCAACCCCAAAGGCCCCACCCATCGCCTCAACGGCTTGAAGCCCGACCAGGTGACGGCCCGCGGCATGGCCCGCACCTTCCAGAATATCCGATTGTTCCAGAACATGACCGTCCTGGAAAATGTGATGATCGGCCGGCACTGCCGCCTCAAGACCGGTATCCCCGGCGCCGTTTTCCGGCCGCCCAACACCCGCCGCGAAGAAAAGGCGGTGATCGCCGACAGCTACGAGATCCTGAAAAAATTCAGCCTGGAACGGTTTGTCAACGAGTTCGCCAAAAACCTGCCGTACGGTGCCCAGCGAAGGCTGGAAATCGCCCGGGCCATGGCCACCGAACCGTTTCTGTTGTTGCTGGACGAACCGGCGGCCGGTATGAACGCCCAGGAGACCAATGAGTTGGATGAACTCATCGTCCGCTTGCGCGACCAGGACCATATCTCCATCCTGCTCATCGAACACGACATGAAACTGGTGATGAGCCTTTCCGATAGAATCTATGTAGTGGACTACGGTCGTAAAATCGCCGAAGGCACCCCCGATGAAGTGAGCAAAAATCCGGCTGTAATCAAAGCCTATCTCGGAGAAGATGTGGATGCTTAAGCTGAAAGATATCAATACCTATTACGGCAATATTCATGCGCTCAAAGGCGTCACCCTGGAGATCGAGAAGGGAGAGATCGTCACCCTCATCGGCGCCAACGGAGCCGGAAAAAGCACGACCCTGATGTCCATCTCCGGTCTGGTGCCGCCGCGCAACGGCGAGGTCGAATTCGAAGATCGCTTCATCACCCACATGACCCCCAACGATATCGTGGGCCTTGGCATCTGCCAGGTTCCCGAGGGGCGGCGCATCTTCCCCTACCTGTCGGTTCTGGAGAACCTGGACATGGGCGCGTTTTTACGAAACGACAAGAGCGACGTCGCCAAGGATATTGATTACGTGTTAAGCCTCTTCCCCATTCTGGCCGAGCGGCGCAACCAGGCCGGCGGCACCCTCAGCGGCGGGGAGCAGCAGATGCTGGCCATCTCCAGGGCCCTCATGGCACGCCCTCGTCTGCTGCTATTGGATGAACCCTCTTTGGGGTTGGCCCCGCTGGTGGTGAAACGAATTTTTGAAATCATCGAGAAGATCAACACCGAAAGCAACACCACCATCTTCCTTGTGGAGCAAAACGCCAACCAGGCCCTCAAAGTGGCCCACCGGGGCTATGTGATGGAAAACGGCCGGGTCACGCTCTCCGATACAGCCGAAAACCTGCTGGCCAACGAAGGTGTCAGAAAGGCATATCTGGGCATCTAAAACAATAAGGAGGTGGACATGTTTCGAACCATCGTCATTGGGCTGGACGGATCCGAAAGAAGTCTCAAAGCCCTCCTTTACGGCCAAAACCTGGGCGAGAAATATGGCGCAAAGCTGATATTGGTGCACGCCTATCCCCACACTTCCGATCTACGCGATTTCGAAGGCTACGCCAGTCTGTTGGCCAGGCGCAAAAACAGCGGAGAGAGGGTTTTGGACAGCGGCGCCAAAATGCTGGCCGATACCCCTATTGCGTTTGAAAGGGATCTGCTGGAAGGTCCGGCAGCGGAGGCCGTCATGTCCGTGGCTGAAACGAGAAAAGCCGATCTGATCATATTGGGCACCCGCGGCATGGGAGCCGTTAAAGGACTGGTATTCGGCAGTGTGGCCACAAAAGTGTCCCACCATGCGCCCTGCCCTGTCCTGCTGATACGCTGAATCCGGTATGGTTCGCTTCACCCTTGACGACGTACTCTGGGTGGCGCCTTTCGACTTTTGCAAAGATAGGGCTGCCGTCTACAGAGCGTCGCGCATGAGATTTAGATGCCTCTGCGCTCTACCGGACGGATCCCGTACAATTCTTCAGGTGCGCGCCTCTGCTGGCCCTGCTTACCCCCAGATGATGCTGGGTGACTTTCGCTGGGGCAATCGGAAGTAGCGCGATTTCGCATACCCGATCATCATTGGGTAGTAATAGGGGTATTCCTCGGTGATCCCCAACCGTTGCCTGAGTCCCGGCGTGGACTTGAGAGCGCCCTGCAGAAGACCGGCCCAGCAGGTTCCCAGGCCGTGCAGGGGTGCGGCCAGTTCCAGGTAGGAAAGGGCCAGGGTCAGGTCCACCATGCCGTGGCGCGACGCAGACGGCGCCATGGCCACCACCAGGCAGGGGGCGGACCGCAGGATGGTATCCACACCTTTGTCCCAACCGCGGACCAGTTGGGGCATGTAAGGCATGACCGTGGCTTTGGGATCTTCGATCAAACCGCGCATCCAGCCGATCACCTCCCCGGCGATATCCCGGACCTGTTGGAGATCGTCGATCACCCGCCATTCAAGGACCTGGGCATTGCTTGCCGTAGGCGCATAGCGCGCGGTTTCGATGAGGCGCTGCAGCACCTCCCGTTCGACCGGTTTGTCTTTATAACGCCGCACAGAGCGGCGCGAGCGCAGAAACTGCTCGGCCTGGGCCGGAGAAAGCGCCAGGGCCGGATCGATATCCGTACACTGGGCCAGGGGCACCTCGGCATGGTCCATGGCGCCGTGGGGGCAGACGGCCACGCAATGGCCGCAGCGCAGGCAAAAGGCTTCGCCGCCTTGGACCATCTCCGGGTAATGTCCCGGCCCTTCGAACTTGATGATTCCGGAAGGGCAGTCCGCCGCGCATAATCCGTCCTGTTTGCATTTGTCTTGGTCAATGGACAGCAGGCCCATCGGTCACCTCCTTGTTTTGCTATGTTCCGACGATATCAAGCGGGCTTTGCGCCTCTTTGATGGTTCTGTTCGGAATGGTATGGGTATAGATCATCGTGGTCCGGACATCGCTGTGCCCCAACAGCTCCTTCTGTTTATCATTCCAATTTGTAGGTTGAGCAGCTGTACACGCGTATTATAATGCATATTTATTGTCAATCAGCTTATTATTCAGACACCATCACAGAGTTTATTCAATTGATTCATATAAACAGAAACTGCTTAATTACTTGCTATGTGCAATGGATATCGCCAACAATGAAACCGAGGATAATTAAAGCACTGTCAAATATCATGGAAGATAAAGCTGTAGGAGGACAATAATGATCATACGAATTTTAACTGCGATATTGCTGTTTACTGCCCTGACTACTCCCGCGACAGCTGAAGTACTCGTGCGTTCTACTGCCAAGATAGAACAACTTTCAGTGCAGGGCATCACCCTGGCCATGACTCCCAAAGAAGCTTTTGAAACCCTGCTCTCAACTGGATTTAAGGCTGGTGATTTGCACACCTATGAAGATTGGGACAGTGATGGGGTGGAGTTTGTACGTGGCCAATATGGAAGCCCCAGCGGGTATTCAAGCGTTAGCTTTAGCCGGCAAGGAGATCGCATCGTTGCAATTTCCGAAACTTTCAATTCGCCAGGCAAACCTATCGATGCAAAAGCTGCAATTGAGGCGGTACGAGAACAGTTAAGCATCCCGGAAGACAGCAATAAGTGCAAGACGACGGCATCTCACTCAGGGCTTTGTGAAGTGCGGGATTCGGATAATCCAGGTAAGACGACCATCTCATTCAAATTACAAATTCTATCAGTGATGCGACTTGTCACAATCTCAAGGCCTAAAGAGCTTCTGCAACATTAGCCATTAAGGCTATTGCTCGCGCACCTGTTGGTTGAGGATCCTTGTCGGACCAAATTAACCACTTGAAAAATAAGCTAAAATATGTGAAAAGCAGGTACGTTTTTGGACTTAAAACCACCTTTTGAGCCGCAAAATAAGGGTTTTTAGAAATTTTAGTTTCCAAAACAGATTATCCATAAACATAAGCGAACACATTATCAAATGGCCCGTGCAAATCGACATCAATTTACTGGTGTATGACATCAGAGAGGATGTTATTCCGAAGTCGATCCAACTGGTTGCCGGAAGAACGGCCAGGGAGTATAATATCCGGAAAAAGCGGGCGGGCGCATTCTGGGAAGACAGATACCATGCAACGGCGGTTCATACAGACGACCATTTTATCAGATGCCTGGTCTATATCGATTTGAATATGGTTCGGGCCGGGGTTGTCCAGCACCCTTCACAATGGGCGTTCGGCGGGTATAATGAGATCCAGAAACCAAAGCAGAGATATTCCATCGTAAATCGTGGTGAATTGGCAAAGTTGCTCGGGATCAATGATGATGCGCAAATGATGGAAGTGCACCGGCAATGGGTTGAGGCGTTATTGAAAACCGGATCAAACAAGCGCAATGCGCAATGGACGGAGAGCATTGCGGTTGGAAACAAGGATTTCGTGATGGAAACAAAAGCAAGGCTGGGTGCAAAGGGCGTGGGCAGGAAGATCTCTGGGGAAAATGATCAATATGAACTCAGAGAACCCCAAATTCCTTACAGTCCTCTTTTTACCCTTGAAAAGTGCGGTCTAAGCGATGAAAATAGCTACTTTTGGGATGTTTTTCATAAAAATTCAATGAGATAATTTGGTCCGACAAGGCAAGCCAGCCAGCCAGCCACCAGCCAAGGCCAGCCAGCCAGACACATTCTCCCTCTGGGCGTCCCCATTCTCCCTATTTAGGGTGCGGTGAATAGCATTCATAATCATCGCATATTTTGCGGTGAATCGTCTTGACTTTGCGGTGAATATTTCCTACAATCGCCTTAAATTATGCGGTGATTAGTATGTGGATTCATGAACATCAGAACTGGCCAAATTTTACCTGGGATGCCAACGTCTTAACCTCCAAGCTGGCTGATGTACGTCATCGTCAAGGACGCTTGCTGGGACGTATGGAAAGCCTTGGCTTTGAATTCAATCGCGAAGCCAGTCTCCGCACCCTCACTAATGATGTAGTGAAAACATCTGCGATTGAAGGTGAAAATCTCAATCCAGAGGAGGTTCGTTCATCCATTGCCAGAAGATTGGGAATTGATATTGCCGGACTTATACCTGCCAGCCGTGATGTCGAAGGCATCGTTGAAATTATGTTGGATGCTACGCAGCAATTTGCAAAGCCTCTGACCAGAGATCGTCTATTTGATTGGCATGCCGCGCTGTTCCCGACAGGGCGAAGCGGTATGCACCGGATTACAGTTGGCGGGTGGCGTACACCAGATGCGGAACCGATGCGGGTTGTGTCCGGTCCCATAGGGAAAGAAAAAGTTCATTTCGAAGCCCCGGACGCCGGTCGTCTGGAAAAAGAAATGCAGGCTTTTTTGGAATGGTTTGATAATGGGCATAAGATCGACCCAGTTCTGAAAGCAGGCATTGCCCATTTATGGTTTGTTACTATCCACCCCTTTGAAGACGGGAATGGACGGATCGCAAGAGCGATTGGTGATATGGTACTGGCTCGCGCTGACACCACTCAGGATCGCTTCTACAGCTTGTCCTCTCAAATTGAGGCAGAGCGTAAGGATTACTACGATCAATTAGAAAAACAGCAACGCAGCACACCAGACATTACAGACTGGCTTAAATGGTTCTTGGAGTGCCTGGGACGAGCTATTTCGAATGCCCAAACCACACTTGGCAATGTTCTCTTTAAAGCGCAGCTATGGGACACAATCAATCAAAGGCCTGTCAATGAGCGCCAACGCCTGATCATCAATCGGATGCTTGAAGATGATTTTAAGGGGCATATGAATACCTCAAAATACGCCAAGTTGGCCAAGTGCTCAAAAGACACAGCGCTGAGAGATATTCAGGATTTGAAAAATAGAAAAATATTCATTCAGAACCCCGGCGGCGGACGGAGCACCAGTTACAGATTACCTAACAGGAATGAACATTATGCAAGCTGCGACACGGAGCTGTGACATTCCTCTGACAACCGCTATGACATTATCCGAGGCTGTTACATTTAATGCCGGGCGTACACCAGAAAATGCACCGGATAAACCGGTGATTTTCGCGTTCGCTTTCACAAAACAATCCATTGACGTTATAGCGTCATAGCGTTATAATGTCCCAAGAAAATAGGAGGTGACATTATGACAACGCCTGTAAAACGTGCCACTGTGTATTTTGATCCAATTATACATAAGGCTTTGAAATTAAAGTCAATAGAAACTTCCAAATCAATATCTGAACTTGTAAACAAGGCAGTTAAGGAAGCTCTTGCAGAGGATGCAGATGATATTGCCGCAGTTGAGGAAAGAGCAGATGAACCACTGATAAGTTTCTCTGAAATGGTAAAAAGGCTAAAAAAAGATGGCCGAATATGAGATTCTATTTAAAGAGTCCGTGT
>JARRKU010000067.1:0-26872 GCA_037387725.1 Desulfobacteraceae bacterium | reverse complement strand
ATGATCGGCCAGCACCTCTTCCATGGCGCCGGTCGACAGCCGATGGCCGGCCACATTGATGATGTCGTCGGTGCGCGACATGATGTAGGCGTAGCCTTGCTCATCGATGTAGCCGGCATTGCGGGACAAAAACACCCCGCCGACGGGATGTAATATCTTAACACTTTGAATTAAAGGGATATATACGCACTACACCGGTCCACAGCCGGTCCCCCGCATTCAATGTTGAGACAGGAATACCCCGCGACACCGTCAAGCGAATCAGGTGAAAAGCACTATGAAACGGTAGATTTGTTTGCGATTGGATGGAAGAAATAGAGGATGTCGGAGGCTGGCCGCAGATTTCACACTTATCGTGCTCCTGTCCGTCGACCTACGATCCGCAACCCTATGGGAGCTGTTACGGCTTTGCCTAAAAAGCGGTGCATGATTTCAGGCGTATCACAAAGTAATCGGGGAGCATGGGCAAACCATCCTCCCCGACCTAATTCGAAGTGCCAGAGTAACGCTTCGCTGCTAAGGGCATTCGGCACGTCTGCCGATTGATGGAAGCGCCCTGGTCTTTTTCTGAATCGATGTGCCGCGAATGCTATGCCCCATGTCTTCATCTTCTCGATGAAGTCGGGCCCATTGCCAGGCAGTGGCGTTGTGCACTCAAACCACGACCCGGTTTCGGCGTCTCATCACGGAAAGTTCTTCCTTATACCGACTCTACCGATTTGACTTCGGGCACCTCTTGCTTGATAACCCGTTCGATGCCGTTTTTCAGCGTCATCTGGCTCATGGGGCACCCCGAGCAGGCGCCTTGCAGTCGCACCTGGACGATGCCGTCATCGGATACGCTGATCAACTCGACATCACCGCCGTCCGCTTTGAGCATGGGTCTGATTTTTTCGATGGCTGCTTCAACTTTTTCTTTCATGGCTGGTCCTCATTTTATTGCATGGTGTATTGGGATTGAGATAAACGCAACTTCCGGGCCTACAAAGGAAGGGCATCAGTTTGATCCCGCCTGCTGTGCGGCGTGAAAGTCCCGCTTAAAACGATCAAAGTTATCCTTTAATATAGCCATACGTATTTTTTTCACAAGATTTAAATAGAAGTGCAGGTTGTGGATGGTGTTAAGTCGGTGCGCCAGGATCTCTCTGGCCTGGTAAAGATGCCGCAGATATGCCCGGCTGTAGTTGCGGCAGGTATAACACGCGCACCCCTCTTCGATGGGGCCGGTGGCCTCTTTGTGGCGGGCGTTGTTGATGTTCAAGGCCCCTGAATGCGTAAACAGCTGCCCATTGCGGGCGTTACGGGTGGGCATAACACAATCGAACATGTCCGCCCCCATGGCGACCATCTCCACCAGATCGGCCGGCGTGCCCACCCCCATTACGTATCGCGATGCACTTTCAGGCAATTGGGGCAAGGTGTGGGCGGCCATCTCGTACATCAGATTTTTAGGCTCTCCTACACTCAGCCCGCCCACTGCATATCCTGGAAATCCCACCTCGACAATTTCCGCGACCGAACGGGTGCGCAGATCCGGATACATGCCACCCTGGACAATGCCGAACAGGCTGTGGTTTCCGCCCTGTTCCTGCCAGAAGGTTTTACAGCGCTGTGCCCAACGGGTGGTCAGCGCCAATGCTGCTTCGGTATCCGCATAATCCGCCGGATGCGCGATGCACTGGTCCAGGCACATGATGATGTCACTGTTGAGGGCCAGTTGCACTGCGACGGACGCTTCCGGGGTGAGCAGGTGGTGGGCCCCGCCGTCGATGTGAGATTGGAAGGCGTATCCCTCCTCGGAGATTCGGGAGAGCTTGGCCAGGGAAAAGACCTGAAAGCCCCCGCTATCGGTCAGAATCGGACCCGACCAGTGCATGAAATCGTGCAATCCGCCGAACCGGCTGATCACCCCGGTTCCCGGCCGCAGGTAGAGATGGTAGGTGTTGCCCAAAATGATTTGAGCCCCCAAAGCTTCGAGCTCCTCGGGAGTTAACGCCTTGACCGTCGCCTGGGTGCCCACGGGCATGAAGATGGGCGTCTCGATGGTGCCGTGATCCGTCGTTAGCAGACCAGCCCTTGCCGATGTCGTGCTGCAGGTTTTTTGAAGGTTGAAGACGCCCATAGTTTAAAGTTTTAAGTCTAAAGATTAAAGTTGAGGATGATTCCTATTTTGATGACTTGATTAAACCGTACAGCATATTGGACAGTTCCTTCAGCTCAGCTATCAGCTCTTTCGCTTGATCTTCATGCAGTATAGAACCCAGCCTTACCGCGATGTAAAATTGGGTCGCAATTCAGCTGCTGATCCTTTCGCGATATAGAGAAAGCGTTTATAATCAGCTGCCGATCCTCGTTCCGCACCTTCAGCAATGTTACTTGCAATTGATACGGCTGCTCTGGCCATCTGGTCTTTTAATCCAAAATCCTTGCAACCAGCCAGTGACCGATGTGTCTCAACCGCCAATCGGCATGCCCGCTGCCAAACCTCCAGATCCTCAAAAGAACGGTAAGGCATACATTGCTCCTAGATATAGAATCAGATAGAATACATTAACTTTAAACTCTCATGAAATACCCATTTCATGAGATCAACATCGCATCCCCATAACTGAAAAAACGATACTTCTCCTTTACCGCCTCGGCGTATGCGTTGAGGATCTTTTCCCGCCCGGCAAAGGCCGATACCAGCATCAGCAGGGTGGATTGGGGCAGGTGGAAATTGGTGATCATGGCATCCACGGCCTTGAATTCGTATCCCGGATAGATAAACAGATCGCACATGCCGGACTGCGGAGTGATGGTACCGTTTTCGGCTGTGCAGAATTCCAGTGTTCTGACACTGGTGGTTCCCACAGCCATCACCCTTCCTCCTCGCGCTTTGGCGCGATGGACGGCTTCGGCTACCGGTTTACCCAGGGAAAACCACTCGGCATGCATCGGGTGACGGCGGATATCCGCCACCCGAACCGGAACGAACGTTCCATAACCCACGTGGAGGGTGAGAAAGGTTTTTTCGGCATAGACGGTTTGATAGGTCTCACGGTCCTGGGAGACGTCTGGACGCGTAATATAGGGCGGCAGGGGCACGTGGCCGATCGCTTCCAACGCCTGGTCCAGGGAGATGGAACCGTTGAAGGCGATCCGGCAAGTGGCGGAGCGGGCCTCTATCACTTCAGCGGTCAGCCCATGCTCGAAAAACAGCCGGCTTCCAGGTTTAGGGCGTTTTGAAGCCCGTACCAGGCATTCGAATCTGTTTTCCCGCACACCTTGAGCATAGTCGAGAATCAGCACTTCCACTTTGCCACCGCTCTGCTTTCGTCCCAGCAGCCGGCCATTGATCACCTTGGTATTGTTGAGCACCAGCAGGTCTCCCGGATTCAACACGTCTACCAGATGGCTGAAATTGAGGTGCTCCCGGTGGCCCGATGCGCGGTCCAGGCAGAGCAGTCGCGACCGGTCCCGTCTGTCCAGCGGTTGCTGGGCGATTAAATTCTCTGGCAAATGGTAGTCGTAATCAGCAAGTGAAAACATTTTGGGTCTCAGCACTTAAATCTATGATGGCAGGGCTTCGGTGTTCCCCATTCAGTTCCTACCCAGGTAGACCAGCAACAATCCGATAGCCATGACCACCGCACCGATCTTTCGCAAGTCTCTATCCGGCGTTTCCAGCATCTTGTTCAGCCAGGACTTCATCTTATCCGGCCATGCAAAATAAGGTAATCCTTCAACAATCATCACCATGCCCAGAACGCATATGAAGTAGCGCATCTTACCTCCCGAACGATACCGCCGTCAGTGCAACGGACCCAAGTGGTACACCATCACGTTCCACTTTACAAGCTCCGCTCCGGCGGATGAAAGTTCTTGACGGCCCTGGCGGCTTGGTGTTGAATGGCGCTCTATTCGAGCGCAGTTCAGAGATCAATGTTCAAAGTTCAAAGTTGGAAACCGCCTCATCACAGGCCGGCGCTGAACCTTGGACTTTGAACTCTGAACGTTGAACTTTGAACCTTAAATCTGGATGATCTCCATGCAATTCGAACCCGTCATCGGCCTGGAAGTGCATGCCCAGCTTAAAACCGCTACAAAGATATTCTGCGGCTGCTCCACTGCATTCGGTGCCCCGCCCAACACCCAGACCTGCCCGGTCTGCCTGGGCATGCCCGGCGTACTGCCGGTATTGAACAAGAAGGTGGTGGAGTATACCCTGCGCATGGCCCTGGCCACCCACTGCACTATTCCCGAGCAAAGCCGCTTTGCCCGTAAAAACTACTTTTACCCCGACCTGCCCAAAGGGTACCAAATCTCCCAATACGAGCTACCCATCGCCATCGACGGCCATGTGGATATCGACCTTGAGAGTGGCACAAAGCGCATCGGGCTCACTCGCATCCACATGGAGGAAGATGCCGGCAAGCTGGTGCACGACGAGACCCGTCCCATCAGCTACGTCGATTTGAACCGCACCGGCACCCCGCTGATGGAGATCGTCAGTGAACCCGATTTGCGGTCGGCTGAAGAAGCCGGCGCCTATTTGCGGGTGTTGCGCAACGTCATCCGCTGGATTGACGTCGGGGACGGCAACATGGAGGAAGGCAGTTTCCGGTGCGATGCCAACGTCTCCATCCGTCCCAAAGGGAGCGAAACCTTTGGGACCCGTGCAGAGATCAAAAACGTCAACTCCTTTAAAAATGTCGAAAAAGCAATAGCTTACGAAATCGCCCGCCAGACCGATATCCTTCTGGAAGGCGGCGAAGTGGTTCAGGAGACCCGGCTCTGGGATCCGGTCAAAGGCGTTACCCTTTCCATGCGCAGCAAAGAGGAGGCCCATGACTATCGCTATTTTCCTGATCCGGATCTGCTGCCGCTGGTCATCGATCCGGCGTGGGTGGATACCGTAAGGAAATCGCTGCCCGAACTGCCGGCCGAGCGCAGGGCACGGTTTGCAGCCGACTATGAGTTGCCGGACTACGATGCCGGGGTGCTGACTTCCAGCCGGGACCTGGCCGACTATTTTGAGGCATGCCTGGAAGCGATCCACCAACCCAAGCAGGTCAGCAACTGGATCATGGGGCCGCTATTGGGTCTGCTCAATGCCCAGGGCTTATCGATCGACCAGTCGCCCATACCGGCCGGCGAGTTGGCAGGGCTTCTCAAACTCATCGACAGCGAGGTGATTTCCGGCAAGATCGCCAAAACCGTTTTCGAAGAGATGGCTGGCGTCGGCAAGTCTGCAAAAGCTATTGTGGAGGAAAAAGGGCTGGCCCAGGTATCGGACAGCAGCGCTCTGGAAGCCGAAATCGACAGGCTGATCGCCGCCTCACCGGATGAAGTGGCCCGTTTCAAGTCCGGCAACACCAAACTCATGGGATTTTTCGTGGGGCAGGTGATGAAAGCCACCCAGGGAAAGGCCAATCCAAAAATGGTGAATCAGATCTTAAGCCGGAAGCTAAAAGATTAATAATCTGATAAAGGACCTTTTTTTCCAGATAGGTCGCTTGTCATTTTCATCGCGCCTAAGAAAACATAGCGCCTTTATAGAAAGCGCCCGATGTCTGCATCTATGAATGCTTTGGATGTACCTGTTACGCTCAGCGTGATCATTCCCTGCTATAACGAAGCAGCCACCTTAACGAATTGTGTCGGTAGGGTACTGCAAATCCAGGACAAGGGGTTGAAACTTGAGGTCATCATCGTCGACGATGGCTCAACAGACGGCAGCTATGAGATCGCCCAAGCATTAAGCAGCGAGTTCGAGGAGGTACAAGTTACCCGACACCTGAAAAACAAGGGAAAAGGGGCTGCCCTGCAAACCGGTTTTCAATTGGCCGGCGGCGATATTGTGGCCGTACAGGATGCCGATTTGGAATACGATCCTGCTGACCTGAAACGGTTGACGCAACCTATCGTGGAGGGTCATGCAGACGCAGTGTTGGGCTCCCGTTTCCTATCCGCCGGCGCCCACCGGGTGCTCTACTTCTGGCATTACATTGGAAATCGATTTTTGACATTTGTCTCAAATATGTTCACCGACTTGAATCTCACCGACATGGAGACCTGTTACAAGGTCATCTGCAAACCTACCATAGATTGCATTACGATAGAAGAGTCACGTTTTGGTTTTGAGCCTGAAATCGTGGCCAAGTTGGCCCATTTAAATGCGCGCATCTATGAAATGGGGATTTCCTATCACGGCCGTACATATGAGGAAGGTAAAAAAATCGGCGCACGGGACGGATTGCAGGCACTCTATTGCATCTTCAAATACAACATCGCCCACGTGCCGTTTCCGATGAAACTTCTTTTGATGGGAGGCATTGGACTGGCTTTGATCGTTCTCATCATCTGAAATCCTTACTGATGCAAAATCAGTGATCCCCAGAAATAGTTCCCTTTAAAGGGAATATACAGCTCTTTTTTCTAGTTGGGATGTGTGACGAGCTTAAAAACCGCCACATAGCTTCGGCCTTTCTGAATGGCACCTTTATCTTTTTGAACAACAGCCGCCACCACTTCAGGTTTGCCATCGCCGTCCACATCTGCGAAAGCGAAGTCCGCCATGTATTTGGCCAGGTTGCGGGTATGCCATTTGGGTGTCATACCCAATTCATCCCATTTCAGGGCTACCAACCGACCGTTTTTAAATGATCGCACCCGTGTCATAAAGCCGGCAAGATTGTCGTTGTTGACAGCGAACACCTCTTCTAAGCCATCACCGTCCAAATCATACAGATGGATACGGGGAGACAGATAAACATATTTGTGGTCAAAGGTATCTGTTTTGTCAGGAAAATCCAGAAAGATGTTACTGCCGCCATAACGTTCGCTGGTGATCCACTCTTCATCGCCATTTCGGCTGAGAATCCGTATAAAACCACCGGGATTGTAGGCCACCACCTCGATATTGTGGGGCGCCCGAACCGAACCATAGGCAAATCCATAGATTTCCAAATCCTTCGGCAGGGGCAACCGCCCCGCAGGCGCATACTTGCCGGACTGCCACGCCATCTCGAAGATGCCCTTGGCAAAGGGTTCGGACAGACCTTGACGCTGGCCCGCCAGGATCATACCCCGGTTTGGCACTTCCACCGATCGGAAATACCAGTTCATCCCGTCGGCAACGCTGGTGAGTTGTTTGCCGTCCATTTCTAATACAAAAGAGCGGACATGATAGTCGCTATTATCAAAATTGGTGATGAATATTTCAGCCTTGCCATTGCCGTTCACATCTAGGGCGTCCACACCGATAAAGTGTCCGGTCCCGCCGTACTCCGCCATTTTCGACAACCGCTTTTCGACCAAACGATAGACCAGCACTTTGCTTGGTCCGATGCAGACGATATCATTGCGGCCGTCACCGTCCACATCACCGGTGGCGACACCGGTCATTTGAAACGACTCTCTGCGGCCCCTCAACACCAAGGGTGCCGCAGGGGCAAAACCGGCAGCATCGCCCTCAATACGGTGGCTACCACCATCTTCCGGATGAGGGATCAATTTTTCGGGATGCTGATAAATGGATGGTGTCTTTTCCCCAGTGGCCGGAGCCGCCTCCTTTGCGGGAGCGGTCACCGCAGAGGGGGATGGTGTTCTGCCAAAGAGCTTGGCGTTGATCTCCATTGCCAACTGGTCCACATGATCGATGATGTCGGCCTGGGTCTTGCCTGCGCGGCCGAAGGTCAACACCTGCTTACCGAGGATTACGTCCAATACTTTGGCGTCCGTGCTCACGCTGTCGCCTATCATGGTCAGGCTGCCGGTGACCATGTAATCGGCTCCCATGGCTTTGGCCTGATCCGCCGGATTCTGCGACGCGGCCACATCCGGACCGGCCTGGATCACCTGAACCGTACCGTCCTGGGATAATCGCGATGCCAGCATCTGGCCTATCCCCTCTTGCAGATAGGTCAAATCATTGCTGGAATAAACGGTAAAGGGGATGAGCAACACTTTTTTAGGAGAGCTTGCCTGGGCGACCGAAAAGAACAGCAACAATACCGCCGCAAGGCAGCCGTAGCCGAACAAAGGGAAAGGTTTACTGGATTTCAAGGATCATCTCCTGTGATTTAGTGAACGGTGGAACCTATTTTTATAAATCGCCATGAAGCTTTGATCAACAGAATTTATCCTATACCTTAAAAGCATTGCCGGGAGCTTGTGCCAAAATGATCATTTGGTCATTTTGGTAAAAAAAGAGACCCGCCGATGGCGGGTCTCTGGTCTCACTATAGTGATCAGCGTAATTTCTGATCTTTTTGCAACCGACTTAGAAGGAGATGGTCAGGGTCCCGCCGATGTTGCTGGCGTTGTCATCTGCCACACCGGTGCCTTCGAAGTCAGCATCTACGAGATTGTAGAACAAAGCCACTTTGGCTTTGGGAGCAAACTCGTAGCTGGCGCCGATGTTGTAAACCATGGCGTCATCGTAGTTGGGATAACCGGAAGATCCGGTGGGTGCATCTTCAGCAGCGGTCAGGTACATGATGTGACCGATGATTTTCAGGCCGGCAACCGGAGTAACCACCGCATCCACGCCGATACCGAGGGCGCCTTGATCGTTGTTGAACGGGTCGAATACATCAAAGGGTCCCAAAGGTGCCAGATCGCCTGCGAAGACGTTGTTGCCGGAGCCGCCTTCCGAGCGGTTCAGACGACCGTACACATCCCCGATGTAAGCGATTTTATCCTCGGTGGCATCATCGGTGCCGCTGGAATAGATGCCGTCCACACCGACTTTAATCAGGTTGTTGATCTTCATGTCGGCATCGACGTTGAACTGGGTACCCACGTAGTCCACACTGGTCTGTTCGTTGTCACCGCCGAAAAAGGCGAGTTCGCTGTTCAGAGAAACCGGCCCCACCATGGTTTTGAAGTTCACCCCATATACGGTTCGGGTATCTTCGTTGTCAGTGGCGGTCCAGCTGGTCATCTGCTGTCCGTAAAACCCCTCCACGCTGAACTTGTCGGACTTATAAGCAACAGAAGCATGGATGTTTTGCTCGTCGTTGGTAGCACCGCGGTCTTCATCACCTTCAACAGTGTAACCCAGTTCGATGATCACTGGGGTTTTGATGGTGAGTTGAACGCCGGGTTTGTTGTTGCGAATCACCTGACCTTGGCCCACGCTGGTAAAAAACAGACCGCCCAAAATATTAACCGGCCCTGCGTTGACATCCATGTAAGCGCGGTTCACTTCCAGCACGTCATGGGAGTTGTTGGCATCGCCAAGATTATTAGTGGCAGTGTTTCCGGGACGGTACCCAGTCCATGTGCTGGAGCCCCAATCCAATTCGGCAAAGTCCACTTGAAGAACACCCTTGACGTTGTCATTGGCTTTGGCGTTCAGTTGAATTCTGAAACGCTGGTCGACATATTCCGATTTGTCGTTGCCGGCATCGTCAAAGTCCGAGTAGTTTTCCCTATCCCAGGTGCGGACACGGACCCCGCCGGAGATGCTGAGGTTGTCAGCAGCCATGGCCGGCGCAACAAAGGCCAGCACAATAAAAATTACCAATAATTTCTTCATCTGTTGTCCTCCTTAACAAGGATTAATTGGGAATCGCCAAACCCGCAAATAAAAGCCAGAGTCAACTGATAAATCTTACCAATGGTCCTAAATTTCGCAATCCTCTCTTACGGCGCTACTAAACTGGTTCAGTTTTGTTCGCTTCAATAATAGAATCAGCGTGTTACTTAGGTAATTGGCAGATCGTCAATTACATCTGACTACCCAATAATTGGAGTACTTCTACCAGGGTACCTTTCGCATGTCAAGCGAATAAAATACTTCCGAAAAATTAATTTTTGACTTGAAATACAATTAGTTATAAAATGTCTGCCGTTGATAGTAAAATTTCTTTTTTTCTCAGTTTAAATTCGCTACGTTGCCCAATGGGATGCCCATGGGTTCGACACTCCTGCCGATGCGCAAATTTTACCAAACCTCGGCCGGATGGCCATTTGGCCCTATAAGGCAACTTATTATATTTTATGTATTTTATTCCATTTTTGGACCATTCTTGGGGTTCACAACCCGGAATGGCCCGCTGAATTCCCCTTGGAGACATAGTCGTTGAAGTAAAGGCCTAGTCGCAACTGTGCAAACTGCTAAAATGGACGGCAACGACGATAATGGACAGCAAAGACCGAAAGCAACCCACCCGTACCCGGTTCGATATTCGCAACGTCTTTAAAACAACCGTCTTGGCCGGAGATTGGATGATCCCATCCGTTTTTCTATTGGCCCTGGCGCTACGCCTAATCTATCTATATGAAATAATTGACGAACCTGTTACCCATCTCCTGCTCGGAGACGCGGAGAGCTACGATGCCTGGGCCCGGGAAATCGTGGGAACCGGCTGGATCGGCCAACGAACCTTCTACCAGGCCCCCTTTTATCCCTATGTCCTGGCCCTGCTCTACACCATGGGCGGCCGGGATTTTATTCTGGTGCGGCTGGTCCAATCATTGATCGGAGCGTTCTCCTGCGCGCTGCTGGCCGGGGCGGGCGCACGATTCTTCGGTCGAAAAACCGGGTGGATTACCGGTATCCTCTGCAGCATTTATCCCATGGCCCTCTTTTTCGATCTGCTGATCCAAAAAGCGGTTTTGGGGATGTTTTTCATGTCGGCCGTGCTTTTTCTCATGGGTATGGCCATCCACCACCAACACAGCGACAAGGCCCGTTGCGGCCTATGGCTGCTCATGGGAACGGTGCTGGCCTGCTTTGCACTGACCCGTGAAAACGCCCTGGTGCTCATCCCTGCTGTGGGGTGCTGGTTGCTGGTGAGCTTTCGCCATAACGGTTGGCGGAAGCTGGGGGTGAAGGGCCTCTTTTTGGGAATCGGTCTGGCGGTAATCTTTCTGCCGGTCACCCTGCGCAACTATCGGGTGGGCGGCGAATTCGTTCTGACCACCTCTCAGCTGGGACCTAACTTCTATATCGGCAACAGCAAGACAGCCACTGGTTTATACCGCCCTTTGGTTTGGGACCGCAGCGACTGGAAATATGAACGTTCCGATGCCCGGGAGCTGGCGGAAAAGGCTTTGGGTCACAAGCTCACCCCCAATGCGGTGTCCCGTTATTGGCTGGCCCAGGCATTGTCCGATATCCGGGAGGATCCCGGCCGCTGGTTGCGCCTGATGGGAAAAAAGTGGCTGCTGGCGATCAATTCTGTGGAAATGAGCGATTCGGAAAGCCATTACGCCCATTTTCGATACTCACATCTGCTCAAAGTCGTGGGGACGGTATTTCATTACGGCGTCCTGGCCCCACTGGCCATAATGGGTGTATTTCTGACCTTGCAGGATCGCAAGAAATTTTGGGGGCTCTATTGGGTGTGGTTCTGTTTTATGGCCAGCGTGGTGCTCTTCTTTATCTTCGACCGCTATCGCCATCCGGCTACGGCCGTGATGATCCTTTTTGCGGCAGCCGCCCTGGTACGCGGCTATCAATACATCCGGATCCGGCGGTTCACCCCATTGGCAAAGGCGGCGCTGGCAGCGCTGCCCGTGGCTGTCATAGTCAACTGGCCCATGGTCCCGGCCGCCCGGATGGAAGCCCCGACCCATTTCAATATCGGCTACGAGCTCGAAAAACGCGACGAACTGGTGCAAGCCAGGGCTTATTACCAGCGCTCACTGACGCTGGATGACTCCAATGTTCTTGTCTACAATAACCTGGGGTCGGTGGCCATGAAACAGAATCGGCCGCAGGATGCGATCACCTATTTCGATGCCGCTGTAACCAAAAAGCCCGATTATTGGGAAGCAAGGGTCAACCTGGGCATCGCCTTATGGCGGTTGGACCGCAAAGCAGAAGCCGTGCGCCAATATGAGCGGGTCCTTGAAGCCAAACCCGACTACAATCCCACCCTGTACTACAATATCGCCTGCTTTCATGCCCTCGGGGGCCGCACGGAAATCGGGTTTGCGTGGCTGCGCCGGGCTCTGGCGCATGGATATGAGAAATGGCATTTGATTGAAAAAGACCCTGACCTGAACAATCTCAGGGGCCAGCCCGAATTTTCGGAAATCATGAAAAGGAAACCATGATGGCCTCGCAATAAACGGATGCCTTCCACGAAGGGCAGCTTCACGATACGATGCGCTTAAAAGCCTTTTCCAGGTCTCTCACCGTCCATTGAATCCAGGTGGGACGGCCGTGGGGGCAATGGGAGGGATCGCCGCATCGATCCAGCTGGATGAGCATGTGGCTGATCTGTTTTTCGGTGAGGCGTTGGTTGGCCCTTACGGCATGGTGGCAGGCCATGACCATGCGGCATTCGTCCAGAACCTTCTCAAGGCCGGAATCCAGTCCAAGCTCAGCGGCCTTTTCCGCCAGCTCGGTAATGATGCCCGCCACATTCCGGTCATCGAGCATCACAGGCACCGATTTCACCACAAAGGTGGTGCCGCCAAAAGGCTCCAGTTCCAGCCCCATCTGGTCGAGCGGATCGATCAGCGCTTCAAGGGCCTGGGCTTCGGCAAACCCCAGCTCAACAGTGTCCGGCATGAGCAGGCGCTGAGATTCGATGCGGCCTTTCCGGCCTTGGAGCTGCTCGTAAACGATCCGCTCGTGGGCAGCATGCTGGTCGATCACGATGAGCCCGTTGGGCCCCTGGCAGAGGATGTAGGTGCCGTGGAACTGTCCGATCACGTCCAGGTCGCCGAAACCCGATGTCTGCCATAGCGGCCGTTGATCGCCGGCCTTGGGAGTGGCTGGGCGTTCATCGCTTTCAAAGGGCGGGGTTTCGGTCTTCCGAGGGAAGCTTCGCTGGGCTTTGCCCGGCGCAGTTGGTTTTTTGCGGCGCGGTTCCCCTCCATGGTAAATAAAGGGATTTTTGACGTCGGATGGCCGGTCCACCGCCTTTTTAGGGCGAATCCGGTAGGAAAAGGACGCTTCGGTGACGGCAGCACCACGCTCCAGGGGATCGGCAGCAGGGGGCGTAACCGCCCATCGTCGCCGCTCGGCCGCTGTCAAGGCCAGTTCCACCTGGTCACGCACTAAGTTGTGCACCCGACGCTGGTTCACGAAGCGAATTTCTTGCTTGGTGGGATGGACATTCACATCTACCTGGTCAAAGGGCAGCTCCAGAAACACGACGGCCAGGGGAAACCGTCCTTTCATCAATCGCCCGCTGTAACCGTCAAACAGTGCATGCTGGATCACCCGGTCCCGCACCCGCCGGCCGTTGACATAGAGATAGACCCCCCGTGAGGTGGAGCGGGCCAACCGGGAAGGCCCCAGGTAGCCGGAGAGGGCGATATCGCCTGAAGTGGCGGAGAGGGGAACCAGGGCGTCGCTCTCCACCTGCCCCAGCACAGCGGCCACCCGCTGGGCCGGATCGGACACGGCCGGCCATTGTTTCACCGTTTTTCCATTGTGCAGGAGCTTGAAATGGACCCGGCACCGTCCCAGGGCCATTCCGGCGGTGACATCGGCGATGTGCCCCATCTCCGTATTAACGGTCTTGAGAAACTTGCGCCGAGCCGGGGTATTGTAAAAAAGCTGCGCCGCACTGATCACGGTGCCCACCGGCGCACCGGTTTCGGTCACATCGATAATCTTGCCCCCGTGGATGCGCACAGCCACACCGCTCTCCGACCGGCTGTCCCGGGTGACCAGGGTCATCTTGGATACAGCGGCGATGCTGGGAAGGGCTTCACCGCGAAAGCCCAGGGTCTGGATGGAAAAAAGGTCGTTATCGTTTTGGATTTTGCTGGTGGCAAACCGTTCCAGGGCCAGCAGGGCATCATCCTGGCCCATACCACTGCCGTTATCAGCCACCTCCACCAGTGACCGGCCCCCTTTTTCGATATTGATGGTAACCCTGCTACTGCCTGCGTCCAAGGCATTTTCCACCAGCTCCTTGACCACCGAAGCCGGCCGCTCCACCACTTCACCGGCAGCGATCTTGTTGGCTAAAATTTCAGGGAGAATGCGGATGTTGCTCATAGTTCAGAGTTCAGAGTTCAAGGTTCAAAGTTCAGAGTTCAAAAAGCGGCTAAAAACGTACAACCAAAACAACTTTGAACTTTGAACTCTGAACTTTGAACTCTTATTTACCTTCCTTCACCCACCGCCCCAGGTACTCGGCATCCATGGGCGACAGGTTGAATTTAAGACAGGCCTCATCAACGAGCTTTCTCGGATCAGCGGAAGGATCGTCCCTGCGCATCTCGGAAATCCATTTCACGGCCCGGCGAATATCTTCACCCTTAGGAATAATCGACATATGGCGCTCCTGTCATAAAATTGTTTCAAAACAGCACTTTAAAAGTTCAGCATACAAAATTCAACTTCATCCGGAAACTTTGAACCCTGAGTTTGAACCTTGAACTTCTATAATCCCGGCCGGTCTTTATGAAACTCGGTAGCCTGCTCAAAATGGTGGGCGGTCCGTAGCAGCACCCCCTCCTGAAAATGACCGGCCAGCAATTGCAATCCAATGGGCAGCCCCCCTTTGGAGCGCCCGCAGGGCACCGAGATACCGGGGATGCCGGCCAGATTGACTGATAGCGTATAGACATCCAACAGATACATGGCCAGTGGATCTCCAGCGTGGGCCCCGATCTTCGTAGCCGGTGTTGGAGATGCCGGTGAAGCGATGACATCGCATTGCTCGAAAGCTGTCTTGAAATCGTTCATGATCAGTGTGCGAATCTGGGAGGCTTTTCGGTAGTAGGCATCATAGTAACCGGCCGAAAGCGCGTAGGTTCCCAACAGGATGCGGCGCTGGACTTCTCTTCCGAAGCCCTTGGAACGGGTGTGGCGGTACATCTGGATCAGCTCGGTCTGCCGGTCGTCCCGCAACCCGTACTTGACACCATCATACCGTGCCAGGTTGGAGCTCGCCTCGGAAGGCGCAATGAGATAGTAGGCGGCTACACCGTAGTCGGTGTGGGGCAGATCAACCGGTACGGTCACGGCCCCCAGGCCTTTTAGAGTGTCCACAGCGGCGTTCACCGCAGCAGCCACTTCCGGATCGAGACCCTCCATCTCGAAGTAACGGCTGGGGATTCCCACTCTGATCCCCCGCATGTCGCCATCCAGCGCTGAAAGGTAGTCGGGAACTTCATCGGGCACCGATGTGGAGTCCTTGGGATCGTATCCCGCAATGACCTGCAACAGTAAGGCGCTGTCTGCCACCGTCTTGGTCATCGGGCCGATCTGGTCCAGGGAAGAGGCAAAAGCCACCAACCCGAAACGTGACACTCGCCCATAGGTGGGTTTCAACCCGACAATGCCGCAATGGGAGGCCGGTTGTCGTATAGAGCCGCCGGTATCCGATCCTAGAGCAGCCAGACACATGTCGGCGGCCACCGCCGCAGCCGAACCGCCGCTGGAGCCGCCAGGAATGCAATTCCTATCCCAGGGGTTTTTGGTCACTTTAAATGCGGAATGCTCGGTAGTGGACCCCATGGCAAACTCGTCCATGTTCAGCTTGCCCACCATGACGGCATTGGCCGCGTTGAGCCGCTGGATCACATGGGCGTCATAAGGGGGGACGTAGTTCTCAAGCATGCGGGATCCGCAAGTGGTGTTTACCCCCCGGGTACAAAGCACGTCTTTGATCCCCAAGGGGATACCGGTGAGCGCCGAGATCTTACCGCCTGCAATGGCCTGATCGGCCTCCCGGGCCGCCGCCATTGCCCGGTCTTCGGTGATGGTGATAAAAGCCTCTATCTGGGGCTCCACCGCCGCGATATGGTCCAATACGGCCCGGGTCAACTCCACCGAGGAAATCTCTTTGGCTTTGAGCATCTCGTGGGCCTGGGTCACCGTAAGGGTGTGAAGTTGCATGGTTGCTCCGGTATCGAGTCCGACCGTCTCGGGTCAAACCACTCGGGTTAGGGGTTAAAGCCGCGTGATGGAGCGTTGCGGAGGTGAAAGATCCGGTGTCAAGACCGAATTGAACCTGCACAGGCGTCGTCCATCGCCCGCCCCCTGGGCCAGTGTTCGATCTTTTGGAGAATATTGCGCACGTAAGCACATTCGCACTCTACGGGACAGGGCCGAATATCACCTACGCGGAGGCAGTGGCCGGGACATTTCTCCGTGCCCAAAGCCTTTTTTACAAATACGGGGCCGTCGTGCAGATCGGCAAAATCTTCAGCATACAAGGCCAACGTGCCTTTGCATCGATGGTTGAACAAAATAAGACCCGCTTCAGGCCGCTTGAAATTGGCCTGATAGCCCACCAGGGTAATATTTTCATCCGCCAGCAGGTCTTCCCGCTCTGGCCATTTAAATCCGCAGCTGGGACAACATTTATACATTTTATAACACCTTGGGGACGACAAATCCGCCGGCTTCTTGGGCCGGCGCATTGTTCAGCGCCGCTTCCCGTGGCAGCGAGTCCATGACGTTATCCTCCCGGAAAGCGTTGGTCAGGGCAATGGCATGGGAGGTAGGCGGCACATCCTGGGTATTCACCTCACCCAACTTATCCACATAGGTCAAGATCGTGGCCAATTGATCCGCCATCTGCCCCACTCGATCCGGATCGATCTCTAGTCGCGCCAATTTGGCCACATGGACCACTTCATCCGTCGTAATCTTCATGTCGCCTCCTCATTCGCCATCCATGGTCCAAGCGACAACCGGACCTGATACACGGGTTTTCTGCACTTTAATCATCAATCTTTAAACTTAAACCACTAAGCCCCAATATTGCAAATATCGGAGGGCTCCAGAGCACGGTCCCACTGAGGGCGCAGCCGTCGTCAGCTGCTGCAAGCCTTTGGCAACGCCGGATCTGGGGACCTCCGGCATTTGCAACATGGGGGATAATTGTCCCTATTGCGTGCTGACCACCATTCCCCCAAAGTTATCGGCTTTGAGTTTGGCCAGCATCCGATTGGCCTCGCCCCGATCTCTAAATGCCCCCACACGTACCCGATACCATACGCCCCTGCCGGCCAATTCTGATCTCATCTGATAGGCCCGGTACCCTTTTTTCCGCAGATTGGCGGTTAGCTGCTCCGCACTCCGGACATTCTGGACGGCGGCCACTTGAATGCTAAACTGTCCCTTCTGGGCTACAGTCCGGCCGGCATCGGATCGGGGGCCGGTTTTCGGGTTGGCCGGCGCCGCCTGTTTTACCGCCGGGATCGGCTTTGGCGTCGGCTTTGGTGCGGCGGCGGGTTTCTTTGTCGCCTCTGCGGCCTTCCGGGCTTTCACCGGCACCTGTTTAGGCAAGGATTTGAACGGCTCCTCCTTTTTGGAGGAAGTCAGGGCCTCCGGGTATCCCAGTTCGGGAAGATTACTCTCCTTGCCGGAAAGCTGCGCTTCCACCTTGGCTTTCTCCTGCTCCAACATTTTGGCTTTGAGGGCAGCCAATTCTTGTTCCAGTTTGCCGACTTCCAAATTCACCGGTGCCATGCCGCGCCCCACCATGATCCCCAGCACGAACATCCAGCCGGCAATGAAAATGATCAGTCCGCCCCAAACCAGCATCCCCTTACGCGATATCTGCATACCCGATGAATTCTTCTTGGCCACTGGAATCCTCACTACATCTTTTCCGGTGCCGAAACCCCCAACAGGGTCAAACCGTTTCTGATCACCGTTTGTACGGCGGAAATCAATCCAAGCCTCGCCTGGGTCAGCGGGGCATCATCGGACAATACGCGGTGCTTGTTATAATATGTGTGGAACAATGAAGCCAGGCCCATTAAATAATAGGTCACCCGATGGGGGGCCAGTTGCTCCGCGCTGGAGCGCAGTACATCGCCATACCGCCCCATGGCTTTTATCAATTGAATCTCCTCCGGGGCGGTCAGACATTCATGGGCATGGGCCGATACAGCGGCAGGCCCCTGGTTTCGTTCACCTGCTTTGCGCAGAATGCTGGCAATGCGGGCGTGGACATACTGCACATAATATACCGGGTTGTCGTTGGTCTTCTGTTTGGCCACCTCCAGATCAAAATCCAGAGGACTTTCGTAATCCCGGGTGAGGAAGATAAAGCGGGCCGCGTCCTTGCCCACCTCGTCGACTACATCCTTCAGCGTCTCGAATTCACCGGCGCGGGTCGACATGGCCACCGGTTTGCCGTCCCGCAACAGATTCACCAATTGCACCAGAATCACTTCAAGCTGGTCACTTCGCCGCCCACCAGCCTGCACGGCCGCCTTCATACGAGGGATATACCCATGGTGGTCCGCACCCCACACATCAATGATCCGGGAAAACCCTCGATTGAATTTATTCTGATGGTAGGCGATGTCGGAAGCAAAATAGGTGGTCTGACCGTTCTTGCGCACCACCACCCGGTCCTTTTCATCTCCGAAGGCGCTGCTTTTGAACCACCAGGCATCGTCATGGCTGTAAACCATACCACTATCCTTCAGCGCCTCAAGCGCACCCTCCACCTGACCGGTATCGTAAAGGCCCTGTTCGCTGAACCATTCCTGGTATCGGACCCCGAACGCATCCAAATCCTGTCGTATACCCGCGATGATCTCATCGGCGGCAAAACGGGCGCAGTGGGCCACAGCCGCAGCCTCTTCGCCGGCAATGAAATCTTCTCCCCGGGCTTCCACTACCCGTCCGGCTAAGTCCTTTATATAGTCGCCCTGGTAGCAATCCTCCGGAAATTCTATGTTGCGGCCCAGCAATTCGAGACAGCGCAGGTAGACAGACCGCCCCAAGGTCTGGATCTGACGCCCGGAGTCATTAATGTAATACTCGCGCTCCACGTCATATCCGCACACGGCCAGAATATTGGCCACACTGTCCCCCACAGCGGCGCCGCGGCCATGGCCGACATGCAGCGGCCCTGTGGGGTTGGCGCTGACAAATTCAACCTGGATCTTCTCACCGTTTCCGAAATCCGATGCGCCGAACGCACTTTTTTGCTGGAGCACCACTGAAACCATCGGTGTCCATGCCTCGGGTTTGATGTAGAAATTGATGAATCCCGGACCAGCGGGTTCCACACGTGACAGCAAACCGTCAGGATCTTCCAGATGATCAATGACCGCCTGGGCGATTTGCCGCGGCGCCATCTTCTGCACCTTGGCGGAGAGCATGGCAAAATTGGTGGCAAAATCGCCATGGGTCTCAATTTTGGGTTCTTCCACCTCAACCCGGGGGAATTCATCGGACGGCAGTGCACCTGTCGCATACGCTTTACGGGCGGCAGAGAGGACCAAATCAATGATGCTGGCTTTCATGAAATGTGCTGAATCCTTTTCAATGACAAAATGACAGAGGGAACAAAGTGTCGCCCTCAATGCGCTATCCATCAGGCGCCCGGACCGTCCCTACTGAATAAACCTCAGTTTAATAGAGATTTTTACCTGGCAAGTCAAGCGGCGTCGGCCAGGGGAGCAGAGCTGCCCCCTGCCTTTTCTTCTATGAAATTCATTTCGCCCTTACCCACTATCCGTCCACAGACCAAACCCTGATTCTGGGTGTCGGTACAGCAGGGGTTACCCATCTGCTCATTTACTGGGTATGATTGGGGTGGAGAGATGGTTGCGCCATCATCGAATGAAGGTTTTCCGCTTCCGCCGCCATGGCGGCCCGCACGTCAGGTAATATGGCTGTTTGGGCCGCCAGCACTTGGGTGAAGCGGTCCAGGCCCAGCCGGCACAACGCATAAAGCCCTCCCGTCTCCGGGTCTTTCCACTGGTCGCTGATCACCGCGAGCTTCATGGCATCCCGCACCAGGCCGCCGATCATTTGCTCGTCCTCTTCTACGGACAGGGCCGGCGTGGTCTGTGTCGCCTGGAACAGTTCCACCACATAGCCGTCCAGCACCTTGGTCAATTCCTCCCGGGCACGATTGACCGCCGTGGCCCGCAGCAGGGTCGCATTGCGCAAACCCTCCGCATAGCCGATACCGTAAAATGCTCTACCGCGAAAAGTATCATATGCACCGCTGGACCTCAGATGCCACTGCGACGTATCCTTCACCAACGGCGTAGCTGCGCAACCGAAAAATGCTGATGCGGTGATCCACAAGCCAATTCGGATAAAAACGGAGGAACGTCTGTTCATTCACGGCTCCATGAAGGATCGCTTAGGAGGGATTCGCTGACATGCCGACCGCACTATACACCCATGGGGAGTCCCTGCAAGCATAAAAAGACAAGGCCGTCGGTTGCAAAGAAGTGATACAGGCCACAAGGCAATGAACGCCCGGAGCGCCAGGAAGGCATTCTGTTGAGCTATTAAGTGAAGGCGGCCGACGAAAACCGCAAATAATATTCGACGTTACAAATGGCTAACCGGCAAGCGGTTCCCCCTGGTCATGGCGCCAGATGCGAAATAAGGAACAGCTCCCACGCCACCACCATGGCGAAACATCCGGCAAATGCCGTCAGCAGCTGACCGGCCCGCACCCGGAGAATCCGCAAAGCGGTATGGTGCAAGGCCACTGCTATGAGCACGACCGCCACCGTTATCATGTATTTGGCGGCCATGAAGATCTGAGGGCCCAGTTTAAGATAGTAGGCCATTATCGGATTGATCTCTCTGGCACCGCTGTCAATGAGCCAAAGGGTCAGCATACCGTCCACCACACTCAATCCAAGGACCAGGACAATGCGGAAAAACAGCTCCTTTGGATAGAGATCCAGTTCATGAATCCTGCGCCGGTCCGAGGCGCGACGAACCTGACGACGCTGTCCTCTTTTCAGCATCCATTTCAGATTGCTGAATCGTTTCGCCCGACGATCCTTGCCCGATCGCCTCTCAACGGTATGCGCGCAACTTTCCTTCATCATCTCAATCATCTCCCATGCCAGGACAGTGGATGCGCCAATTGCGGTTTAAACGCCCACCCCGAGTGGCGGGCGGCTGGTCCGCCAGGCCAAAATCACCTCAGTTTTGCGGTCGTCACAGCCGTAAGCCCGCCCCCAGGGGCGGAAAAAAGCCCACGGTTTAAACACAACTAATCGAAGCCTAGTTTATCTTAGGAAACAAGAAGCATACCAAAATCATGATAAAAGAGATTACATCATTATTTCAAGGTGTTCAAAGATTGGACACGCTTCCTAATCAGGATCTTGTGAAAAAGTTGACTCAGAAATTGCCGCGTAGCGGGTGGCTTGGATTTCCGGCCATAGGCCGGAAAAACAAAAGCACGTTAGTGCTTCGATCGTTGCAGTTGTAACCGGGTGCATAGCACCCGGTTTGAAAACAACTAATCAAGGCGGGCGGCAGATTTGAACCGCAGGAACAGTATGCTATTTTGAGGATTTAAATCTGACGACCAACGCAGAGTTTGGAGTCGAAGGGAGATTGTAAGCCGCTTCTATTGGCCCACATACCGCAGCACGGCTCTGAACAGGGAGGCGCTGTGACTGAGCTGGGTGTAAGCTTCCTGTCGGGTCAGCAGGCGCTTTTCATCCTGCAGCCGGTATCCCAGGATCATGGAGAGGTTGGCGATCCGGACGATCTCACGGGTTAGGTCCTGCTCCGACGCAATGACAATGTCATAAATCCTGATGTGGTTGAGATTGCCCAACACCTCATCGTTGACAATGCCGTCCATGGCACTGTGATGTTCCCGGTTGAAATCGTTGTAGGCGGTGTTGTGCAGCGGCTGGGAGAGGTCTCCGATGTAGTGGGCTGCAAAGGCCAGGTGGTACTCTCCGTACTTACCCGTCTTTTTAACCCTGAGATAATCCCGGATGGCGGCGACAATCGCCCCATAGAGGTGTCCGTTAGGATCACCGGTCTGGTTGTAGGCGCCGACCTGGCGCATCACCATCTCCGCGGAGACAACCCTACCCCGGGAATTGTTGACAAAATGGTTGGCCTTCTCGATCCCGTGGGCTTTCACTTTGATCATATCGGCACCCGTGGCATTGAACCACTTCCGGTACCCGGCAACCCTGGCAATGGCCACATGGGTCTCATCGTGCCACGCCCATGCTTCAGGGGATTGGGCGACGACGAGGAACATCAAGATGGCGATGGTCATGAGTCTTCTCATTAGATGCCTCGCATGTGGTATTTTTCCCAAAGCGTAAGCCCATATCCACAGGCTGTCAAATACTGGCAAGCGACAAATAAAAAGGGCTTACAAGCCATCGCTGGCGTAAGCCCCTTTGCATTCTGGTAGGCGCGATTGGATTTGAACCAACGACCTCTTCCGTGTCAGGGAAGCGCTCTCCCCCTGAGCTACGCGCCTGAAAGTGGTGCTTTGTTAGCACCGGGGACCGGCGGTGTCAAGGGATAAGGCCGGCCGTAATCCACTTCTACCGACCGTTCTGCGGCTCCTGGAGAATGTTCATGCCAAGGTAGATATAATGCAGGCCGGAGAGGGTGGTCAGGACCGCTGTGCTCCACAGCAGGGTATGGTAGACCATGGCCAGCTTCAGATGGGCCGGATCATAATGGGTGATGAGGACGGTCAGGATTTGGGCGGTGGTAGTGCATTTGCTCACCAGAGTGGGGCTGACCTCATAGCTCTTCTCGGTCAGCATGAAGATGGCCACCCCCAGCAGAATGATGACATCACGGGTAATGACGACCACGGTCACCCAGGCGGGTATATCGCCCAGTACGGCCAGTGCCACGAACGAAGAGATGAGCAACAGCTTGTCGGCCGCCGGGTCCAGGTAGGCGCCCAGGGTTGTCCGTTGGTTCAGGCAGCGGGCGATAAGTCCGTCCAGGCCGTCGCTGATACCGGCAATGGCAAAGACCAGCAAAGCCATGCCGTAGAGATCCCGCAGCAGCAGAATCACGAAAATCGGGGTCAGCAATATCCTGACCAGGGTCAGAATATTGGGGATACTGATGGTGGAGGTTAATCGATTCAATTCAGCACCTTTCGGAATTTACCCTATTGTTGTACAAGTCGGAGGGCTTCAGAGCATAGGCGCCAAGGGCGCAGCCGTAGTCAGCTACTGCAAGCCCTTGGCAACGCCGGATCTGGAGGTTAATCGATTCAATTCAGCAATTCAGCACCTTTCGGAATTTGCCCCATTGTTGTAAAAGTCGGAGGGCTCCAGAGTCAAGGCGCCAAGGGCGTAGCCGTAGTCAGCTACTGCAAGCCCTTGGCAACGCCGGATCTGGAGTCCTCCGGCTTTTACAACAATAGGGTTTTCGCTCAGCGCGCCACCATTTGCAAACGGATGACGTTACCTTCCTGGCCTGTGATCTCCAAACTGAAAGTATCAAACCCCTGCCGCATCAATGCATCGGCCAGGGCTTGACGGTTGCCCTGGTAATCCACCAGTAACACCGCCAAATCCGCTTTCATCTCTTTTCTCTGGACACTGTCCACCCCCGACATGGTGCTCAAGGCCCCCCGGAATTTGACGAAGTTGGCGATGTTGCCGCTGATCCCTTGTACCCATATTTCCACGTTGGAGGCGCCTTTATCCGCTGAAAACCAGGCCGAGATCATCTGCCCGGCCAGACCGTCACCGGCCAACAAGGCAGCGTTTTCCAATGCCGCCTGGCTGCCGGCAAGGGGATCGGCTTCGGTGGCCGTGGCCGCCTGCTTAATCTGTCCGATCTGCTGACCATCCTTCACCCGGAAGGCCCGGGCGGTCAAGCTGCCCCGAATTGTGGCGGCGCCAGATCCGGATTCGTCCGGTATACCCTCTGAAATCCCTGTTCCCACAACCACGATATCGGCTCGCATCTCTTGTCCCAACGCCACGGCTTCAGGAATGCTGAGCTGGGCGGCGTAACCGCGACGGGATGAGTCGACGGTTGGATTGATCAACGAAAACCCTTTGGTCTCAAGCCGCTGGGTCATCACGCGAGTGGCGGGGCCGGCCTGCCATATCGGTTGTCCCCCCCACCAATACTGAAATGCGGGTTGGTCCATCTGTCTTTCAGCAATGCAGACCAAAACACGGGGATAGCGCTTGCGGCCAAGGTAGATACCGGCTTGTTTCAGTGCATTTTTAAGCCGCTGGATCGATACCGTGGCCCGCACCATCACCCGCACCTCCTTTTTCTGTTTGGATTCTGCGAGCAATTTGTAATCGAGGATGAAGCGGTCGGTCCGGGCGATAATCGATTCGTTGACCACTTGAAAATGCCCGGCCACCAGTTCCGGGGGAGCGATATCGGTCAGCACCTGGGAAACCGCCGAGACCAGACTGGCGGAAATGGCTTCGTTGCGCCCCGCCGACATGTCCTGCCCATGGATGCGGCCGCTTCCAAAAACGTGAACGGTGGCCACACGTTGATCCTGAGCAGACCAAGCCGGTCCTCCGAACAAGATAAGGAATGCCGCTGCTGCCGTCATTCGGATGAACAGCGCAACCTTTATGCCTTTACCCATGGTTGAACCTCCTGGAATCAGCGACCACCCGAAAAGCGGGTGGTTTGGCGTTGTTTTTTAGCACCCCATACGATGCACGCAGTAAAAACCAATCCAAAAGCACGCCAATGTTGTATCGCTGCAGATTTAGCCGGGTGCATAGCGCCCGGTTTGGAAATAGCGATAAAATTGGGCGCACTATAACACGGATCATCCCAATATCGCAGCATAAAATTGGCATTCCGATCAGCTGTTAGACCGACCGCACCAATGCGTAGTCGGAAACGTCGAACAGCACTTCGCGCTCGGCGCTCTCCGGAAGGATCTCCAGCACCGATTTTGCTTTCCGGATGTGTTCCACAGCGCACTGCCGGGTATATTCGATACCGCCATGGTCCCGCAGCAAAGCGATCAGGCGGTCGAACTGGTCCGGTGTGAAGGTTCGCGCTGCGAAAAGTTTCATAATCCACTGCCGCTCCTCGTCGCCGGCCCGGCCCATGGCCCGGATGACCGGCAGGGTGAGTTTGCCTTCCCGCAGATCAGCCCCTACCCTTTTGCCCAGAATCTCACTGTCCACCGTGTAATCGAGCAGATCATCGGCCATTTGGAAGGCCATCCCCAGGTGGTAACCGTAGTCGCTAAGGGCTTGGACCTGTTCGTTGGGCGACGCGCTGATCAGGGCCCCGGTTCGGCACGCCCCTTGGAACAAAACAGCCGTCTTGCAGCGAATCACCTCCCGGTAGGCCGCCTCATCCAGGGTCACATCGCCTTTGCGATTCAACTGCTCGATCTCGCCCTGGGACATTTGTTCAGTGATCGCCGCAATGGTTCGGATCACCTCAGACAAGCCTGTATCGGCCGCCAGACTGAGCGCCCGCGCCAGCAGAAAATCCCCTGTGAGCACGGCCGTGGGCGGATCCCAGGCGTGGTGCGCGGCCGGACTGCCGCGGCGCAGTTCGCCACCGTCCACCACATCATCATGCAGCAAGGTGGCGGCATGCAGATATTCGAAGATGACGGCGTATTTGGAGGTGTGCTCGCCTTTATATCCGCACAACCGGGCGGCCAGCACCATCAGTAGAGGCCTGAGCCTTTTTCCGCCGGCAAAGAGGATGTGGCCGGCCACCTCTCCCACCAACTTGAAATGGGGGTGAAGATTATCGGCCAGTGCCGCTTCGATGGCCCGCAAATCAGGGGCGACAGCAGTCAGAATCTTCTGTTTCAAATCGGTCATGCCACCTCTCCGATCAAATCGTACTCAAGGGTTTCCACAATCTTTACTGCGATCATCGTGCCCGGCGCAAGGGAATGCGCCGATCTGACCAGCACACCGCCATCCACTTCCGGCGCCTGAAACATCGTACGGGCTGCATAGAGGCCCGGCTCCGCCATCTGCTCCACCAACACGGTCATCCTTTGCCCGTCCAGCCGGGCCAGGCGTTCTTCCGAGATCCCTTTCTGCAACTGCATCAATCGATCCAGCCGCTGCTGGGCAACCCGGGTCGCCACGCGGGGCTTCAGGCCGTGGGAAGGAAGATCCTCCGCGTCAGAGTAAAGAAAAACGCCCAGATGATCAAATTGGATGCGGGTGATCAACCCCGCGAGTTGATCGACATCCGCTTCGGTCTCTCCGGGGAATCCCACCAGGACGGTGGTGCGAAGAGCGGCCTGGGGCAGTCGGCTGCGGATCCCGTCAAAGAGGTGAACCAGGTCCTTTGCCGTATAGTTGCGCCCCATGCGCCGCAAAATCCCATCTGCGGCATGCTGGATGGGGATATCGAAATAGGGACAGATATTGGCATATCGGCCCGCTGTCTCGATCACAGCGGAGCTGATACTCTGCGGGTGCCCATAGAGAAAGCGGATCCAAACCGAGGGGTCAAGGTCGGCAAGGGCGGCCATCAGGTGGGCCAGATCAGGCCCGTCCACAAGATCGCGGCCGTAGGCTGTGGTTTCCTGGGCGACCAGGGTCAGCTCTTTTGCCCCGCCGGATATCAACGTTCTGGCTTCAGCGACGATGGCGTCAAAGGAACGGCTCTTCTGCCGTCCTCTCAGTTTCGGTATGATGCAGAAAGTGCAGGATCGGTTGCATCCTTCGGCAATTTTCAGATAGGCGGCATGGCGGTTCAAGGGTTGACGCGAGGGGGGCGAGAGTATCGCCACGTTGTCCGGATCGGGAAGCAAACAGACGCTGTCTCCCGTGGTGCCGGCCACCGCGGCCGCGACCTGATCGTAGGCGCCGGTCCCCAGAAAAAGATCGACTTCGGGCAGGGCATCGATCGAATCCCGTCCATAGCGTTCCGGCAGACATCCGGCCACGATCAGCCGCTTGCAGCGGCCGCGGGTCTTGTACCGCGCCAGGGCAAGAATCGTATCGATGGATTCGTCCGCCGCAGATTCAATGAAGCTGCAGGTGTTGACCACGATGGCATCGGCCTCTTCCGGCGCATCCGTCACAGACCAGCCGCTGGCCCTGAGAAGGGCCAGCATGTTCTCGCTGTCCACCTGATTGCGTGCACAGCCCAAGCTTTCCAGATAGACCTTTGGCATGATCGATTCGATTTTTATGATAAAAGGCCGTCTTGATCAAAAGACGGCCCTTTGTGTTTCGTATTTTATCTACCCGGCAC
>JARRKU010000066.1:0-35715 GCA_037387725.1 Desulfobacteraceae bacterium | reverse complement strand
AACTATTAATGGATTGCAACCAAAAATACGATGTTGAAGTTGTCTCTGCTCTAATCAAACAAGTACGGCAAAATAAGAATATTGATCCCACATACGTTATTCGCCTTGAGGAAGTCAAAGCCGGTATGGTCTTGATGGAAGACTTGAAGCTGAATGATGGAAGGCTGCTGCTGACGAAGGGTACACGCCTGAAAGCGACGTCGATCGAATCCATCATCAGTATAGGCGAGAGGGGCCTGATACCGAATACCCTCACTGTATCAGTGCCCAACGATAATTAGAAAGGACCCATAATGGAAGAGATAGATTTCACCATATTGTGCGTGGATGATGAGAAGAGCATATTGAATGCCTTGAAACGCCTGCTGCGAAAGGAAGGCTACCATCTGTTGTTCGCCAACAGCGGCAAAGAAGGGCTGGAAGTGCTCGAATTAAATGAGGTCCATCTGGTGATATCTGATCAGCGGATGCCGGAAATGAGCGGTACTGAATTTCTTGAAATCGTGAAAGAGAAGTATCCGGATGTATTACGCATAATATTAACCGGATACAGCGATATCGATTCCATTACCGAATCCATTAACAAGGGCAACATCTACAAGTTCTTCTTCAAACCCTGGAACGACATGCGCCTGAAATCCGAGATCCGGCAGATTACCGAACAAATAAAGTTGATCCACGCCAACAAACGATTGGACGATACCGTTTCGAAGCAACACAAGGCGCTGCATGAGATGGATTCAAAGGTTGATCAACTGGTCCGTAAACGCACTCAGGAGATTGAACTGGAGAACCATATCCTGCAACTCTCCCACGCCATACTCGAGGATCTTCCCATATCGGTGATAGGCATTGACAATGACGGTGTGATTGTCATGACCAATAGAATGGCCAAGGACCTTATCTTTAAAAATGGCGTAAAGAGAGGCTGTTCGCTGAACGATTGTTTTCCGGAAGAAGTGGTCCGCCAAGTGAAACAGGGCCTTGCGACCGGGCAACAAATCAATCTTGCTGCAGATTACTTTAAAGACAAAGGCTGCGAAGCAAAACTGCTCCCCCTCACCGGTGATTTTGAAGGAAAAGGTGTCATTCTGACAGTGGCGGCATTAAAGGGATAATCCGCTTTCCGGTCACAAAACCAATCCAATGCCAACTAAGAATCTTTGGGCACTCCCTTGGCTGCAAAACCAAGCGGCCTGTGGGACGTTCATGAAGCGGCCTTGATGAATACAGCCAATGGAAAGCCCTTGCACACGCAGTTGTGATAATCTATAGGAGCATATTGAATCATTCGCTGCGGCAAGCCGGACGCGTGAATTGTCTGAAAGTCCGGGGCGAGCGGATAAACGGTGTATCTAATGGGAGCAATATAATCGTCCAAGCTGACCGGAGAGGACATTGATATGAAAATTGTGGCCATCATCCCTTCGCGTTTCGGATCTACCCGTTTCCAAGGAAAGCCCCTGGCCCCCATTGCCGGAAAAGCGATGATTCAGCGGGTCTTTGAGACTTCCACCCAGGCGGATATCGTCGATCGTGTCGTGGTCGCGACAGACGACGACCGGATCTATAAGGCAGTAAATCAGTTTGGCGGTGAAGCGGTGATGACATCGGAAACCCTGAGATCCGGAACGGACCGGGCCGCCGAAGCCGCGGAGCGTTTGGGATTGGCATTGGACGATATCGTCATCAACGTCCAGGGCGATCAACCGCTCATGGATCCGCGATGTCTGGATGATGTGGTGGCGCCGCTGATTTCCGATAGCACATTGGGCATCAGCACCCTGGCGTTTCGCATCATCGACCCCCGCGAATATGACAATCCAAAAGACGTCAAAGTGGTCATGGACCACCAAGGTGATGCCCTCTATTTTTCAAGGGCGCCCGTGCCCTTTGCAAGGGACGAAGGCGAGGTTTTTGACAGTTACAAACATTTGGGGGTGTATGCCTATCGGCGAAGCTTTTTGGAGATGTTCAGAACCCTGCCCACCGGTCAGCTGGAAGCCATTGAAAAATTGGAGCAGCTCAGAGCGTTAGAATTCGGGCATCGCATCAATGTTGTGGTAACACCCTACGACTCACCGGAAGTGGACCTTCCTTCGGATATCCCCCGAATCGAAAAACGGATAGCGGGATAGATGATCATCGTACGCTGCTCGGTACAATGATCATCCCCAGCTCTGCGGCGCTGTAAAAACTTCCTCGCCTTCGGTGCGTTATGCTTTTTCGTTTGGAACAGTGCCGGATTCGTCAATGGGGAGTTCCCCTGTCAGCAGTTCCGGATTCAGCACGCCAAAATATCTGAAAACGGTCGATGCAATCGCAAAAGGTTCACATTGGTAAGAATCACCGGTCGGGGAGGTAAACTGCCGGTTTTGATACGGTGTTCCAAGGCGTTGTGTTTTCCCCACCAACTTGCCCAGTGCCCTTCCGGGGATGCCGGATCCACCGATGGTGTACAGATTTTGGTTGTTCCCGTGATCCCACCCACCGGCGTCGTTAAGGTTCACATTCCTACCGAAATCACCGAACACATTAATAACGATATTGTTGGCCATCATTAGCGATAGGTGGCGAGCCGCCACCTGCAGGGCTTCCATCAGGCCGCGGATGCGACCGGGGTAATTGGTCAGGGCATTGGAGTGGTCGTCCCAGCCTCCCAATCCGCCGCTGCCCAGGCTGATGAAGATTGTCTCCGGATTCTTGATGGCCAGGCTTACCGCAGCGCGGAGGCGGTTGCCGAAATTTGTATTTGGATAGACCAGTTGCATCCCGGTGTCCGGATCAACCGGTAAGTCCGCTGCGATTTGGTCGCTGTTGAAACTGTTCTCAATGAAAGCGGCCAGCTCAGCACGCTTGATGAACGCGTTGTTGACTTTTCCAAACTGGGGAAATTGGGCCGATACCCCGTTGGCCAGATTGTCAAGGGCTCGGTCGTTGATGTCATCGTTCTGAGCATCGAGGCTAGAATTTCTCTTACGTGCGTAGGGATTGTTGAAGTTGGAATTGAGGTTTATCGGTCTGAGGACCACCGGAATATCCAGGTCACCGGGATTGAAAACCCTGGAGTCCCCCTCGAAAGAAACAAACGGCAACAGCAGGTCGTCCACAGGCTTGTTGAACAGGTTATACTTATCCACAAGGGCCGCCAAGGTAGTGGCAATCCCCGCATTATCGAGATCCAGGTTGCCCGCCAGGTTCTGAGCGACGCAGTGTCCATGAGCCCTGGAGGTATCTTTCACACGATTGACCGTGCGATATATGGACAATTCGTTGTTGCCCAACATCTGTTCCATAAAGGTTCCACCTGCATTGCCCCAGAAATTGTTGGCTGTCCTGTCACCGATGACACCACCTGGATAGGGATTTTGAGAGTTAGCCGATATTTCATCGATATTGGTCAGGTTGCCGGCCAGCTCTGACGGACCGCCGTAAAGAAAAACATGGATAATCTGTGGGATAGTGCTGGGGGCGGCAAACATGAGATTACCCGGCAAGGCGGCCATAGCCCGATGCTTAAGGATAAACGGGGATATTGTTAGTGAGAGACCGCACAACCCGGCTGCTTTAAGAAACTGTCGCCTGTTTATCATTAGGTCCTCCTATTCAAACGGTTGGGTGTGATACAATTCGGAAAGACGCGACAAGTAGTCCAACACGATCCTGGTCTGGTATCTCTTGCGGTCGTCTCGATCATATCCGCGATTTGCAATTATCTGGTTGAGCGTGTTCAGTTCCTGGGCGGTGGCTCTTCGGGACAGCACCGCCAGAAAAAGAAAATCAATATAGTCATCTCCTGTTAGACCGACCGACCAGAGGCTCTCCTGCCAGCCGCCGTCATCGACATTGTCCGGGTTGTACTTATATTCGATCAAGAGCTGCTCGCGCACCGCTTTGTGATAATAAGCAAAACTCAGGGTGTCCAGCGGGATGGTGCCCTGACGACCCAACTTATAGGTCATGGCGGCCTGCTTCATATTCTGGAGGCTGGGAAAACTGGTATTGCTGGTTTGGCGATTGAGATATTTGAAGAATTTTTGATTGGCATACCAGTCGAGTTTGTCAGCGCACGAAAAAAAGAGTTCCTCAAAGGATTTAGGTCTTTCCACAGATACCAGGAATTCCTTGGAAAAGAGCAGATTTGTAAAAATTGCGTTGAATGTTTCCGGATTGTCCTCGACGATGTCATCTACGATACGCTGTTGTTCGCCGGCTGGGTAATCGGTAAAAAACAGATTGACAATGACGGAAACGATGGTGGGAATCAGATCCGCATGGTTGGATACCGCGTCGTAAAATTCCTGGCATTCCACGATGGTGGTTCCCAACAGGTCTACCGGTTGGGTGTTGACGTCGTTTCCTATGATCAAACGGTATTCTTTATTTTCTTTGGCCAATGACCAGTTCTGGCAGGCCTGGGCCGCCAGGGGCACCTCTGCATCGTCAAATCGGTGCAAAAAGATCTCCATCATCTCTCGGGTGTTGTCTTCAGGAGACCGGAATCTTCGCCAGTTTTCCTGGGATGTCATGTGGGCATTCACGATTTGGCGAATGGAATATCTTTGCCGGATCATGCTCACCAGACGCTCAAAAACCCGCTCTGCATCATCGTAGGAGACGGTGCCCAATTCAACGGCCGGCGAGAATAGGATGGTATTGGTGAGTTGGTAGGCCATCCAGATTTCGAATTGGTTGCGACTGATCGGCAATTCATAGAGCAAGGCCAGTTGATATTGAATCGGCTTCTGCTTGTCGTCGAATACATATTTTTGATCGACAATGTTGCGGTAGGTGGTTTCGTTGATGCCCACGAGAATATCGTTTTCGATCTGGGTCAGCATGTTCTGATTGGATAGCGGGGTCAACGTTGCAAGACCGCCGCTCGTTTCAAAGAATCCATCCGGCGGCATGCCTTTAAACAGTGTGCTCAAAACTTTATTGATCAAGGCGTATTTATCTTCGGTGCTGAGGGAAGCATATTCTGCATCGCTCAGTCGTTCCACCATGACCGGCTCCGCTAGTGCAGAAGGTGTGACGTTGCCGGAGCCTCCTCCTCCGGTTCCACTTGAATTGTTTGCCCCATCTCCGCATGCCACCAATGCCAATGTTAACAGAGCTAGTACTGGAAATTTCCTCCATAGCATAGACACCTCCATGTGATCGACTTGAAGCCTGCCGCGGCATGATCCGGGCGCCGGGTCGCCGTTGTGTGCATCTCGGCACGCACCGCTCACTTTGGCACAAAGATCAGCCGTCTCAGATTGTTTTGCCTAAGATTAGAGTCCACCCGCTGAAAAAGCCCCGAGGAGACCTTTCCCAGTGGTGCTAAAGATTTAATGTGTTTTACTACATCATAGATGGGGATATGGTGGAACTTGGTGCTATATACCCATAATCGCGGGACCTTGTCAACTGGATAAATGATGAAGGATTATTTGGATCTAATTTATTCTCTTCAACATTATTTGCTGATCGTTTGCTCTTCAATCTTCCCGGGTGCGGTGGAAGAGGGGGGTGCGGAAGTCTTGGGTTTAGATGGGGTTGGTATCGATGCCGGGGCCGGTCGGGCGACTTTGCGCTCGAGGGAATTGATCCTGTTTTGAAGCTCCTCCATCTGAGCCTTCTGGGCTTGTTTGAGCTTCAATATCTCAAGCTTCAGCGCCAGGTCCATCGCGGCTTTATCAATTTTGGATTCATCAAAAGCCGTCAGTTTTTGGGCCAATTGGCCTAATTGAGATTTGCTTTCGGCCAATGCCGCCTGCATTTCTGATATTCTGGGTTGGATGGATTCGGTGAGCTGTCCCATCTCCAGTTTCAGCTCCTCGATGGATTGGGCGACATTTGCAACGTTTTGATCCAGTTTGTCCGTGGTGGCTTTCATCGCTTTTTGGCTCACCATTTTACGGCCGGTGCTCTTTAAGCGATCGTCAAGCTTTTTGAGGTTGATTTGCACTTTGGCCAGCGATTGATCGGATTGATCCTTAAGCCGGGCCAGGTTTTCCTCGATTACCCGCTGCGCCATGGCGAGGCTGTCAAATCGCGATGCAAGGTCTTTGGAGAGATTTTCTGCTGTCAGCTGCCCCGTATCTTCCGTTTGGATTACGCGCTTTTTGATATCCAGATAGGCGATTACCAGGACGACCACTATTAACACCGGGATGAGAATAGTGATCATGGTCATGCGGTGGCTGAGTTTTTCGATGCGCAGGTCATCCACATCGGTGGGAATAGGGGTTTCCTCGATCTCCTCATCCAACCTCATTTTGAATTGGCCGTTGTCTTCCAGATTCTCATTCATGGTCATTTATTCCCATTCAATTGTACTAGGCGGTTTGGAGCTGATGTCATATACGACGCGATTGACACCGCGAACCTCATTGATGATGCGATTGGATATGCGAGCCATCAATCGATGGGGCAGCCTGGCCCAGTCGGCTGTCATGGCATCCTTGCTGGTTACGGCCCGGATGGCCACGATGTTTTCATATGTTCGGCTATCCCCCATGATCCCCACGCTCTTGAGCGGTAAGAGTACGGCAAAGGACTGCCATAATTTTTTATAATAACCGGCCGCTTTGATTTCTTCAAGCAGGACGGCATCAACCTCGCGCAGCACAGACAGCCGTTTGACCGTAATGGCGCCGATGACGCGGATGGCCAGCCCGGGACCCGGAAACGGCTGACGCCAGATCAAGTCGTCGTTCAGGCCCAGTTGTCGGCCCAGCTTGCGCACTTCATCCTTGAAAAGAAACTGCAGCGGTTCCACCAATTTGAGCTTCATGCGTTTGGGCAGGCCGCCAACGTTGTGATGGGATTTTATCACCGATGTGGGGCCGCCAAAAGCGCTGCGGGATTCAATGATATCGGGATAAAGGGTACCCTGGGCTAAATAATCGGCGCCTTTGATTTTACGCGCTTCGGCCTCAAATACATCCATAAAGATTTTACCGATGATCTTACGCTTTTTTTCGGGATCGGTCACATCTTTGAGTGCTGTCAAAAAAAGTCTTGACGCCCGGACAAACCGAATATTGATCTTCAAGTGCTGCTTGAAAGTCTCTTTGAGCTTCTGGGCTTCGTTTTTGCGCAGGAGTCCATTGTCTACGAAGATACAGGTTAAATTTCTACCGATGGCCCGGTGGATCAGCAAAGCGGTTACCGAGGAATCCACACCACCGCTCAAACCTAAAATGACTTTTCGATCTCCCACATTCTCTCTAATCTCTTCGATGGTCTCCCGGGCAAATGATTTCATCGTCCAGGAGCGTTTACACTTGCAAATTTTGTAAAGAAAGTTGTGCAGAATTTCCTTTCCCTTGATGCTGTGCTCGACTTCGGGATGAAATTGAAGTCCATAGAACCGTCGACGGGTATCGGCCATGGCCGCTACAGGTGTGTTGTCGGTGACGGCCGTAGTGACAAATCCTTTGGGAAGCTGCGTAATGGAGTCGCCATGACTCATCCATACCTGCGAGCGCTTGTCGACGCCGACAAGGATGCCGCTGGAACGCTTGATGTGAAGTTCCGCAAATCCATATTCCCGTTTTTGGGCCTGCTTGACGCCGCCCCCCATGGCATCGACCATGAATTGCATGCCGTAACAGATCCCCAGAATGGGAATGCCCAGATCAAAAATACCTTCGTCTACACGGGGACTGTTCTTTTCATAAATGCTTGAAGGCCCTCCTGAGAGAATGATACCTTCAGGGTTGAGGTCCCTGATGCGGGAAACCGCAATACTGGGGGGCTCGATCTGGCAATAGACGCGACATTCTCTTACGCGCCGTGCGATGAGTTGATTGAATTGGGAGCCAAAATCAATAATCAGGATCATAAGGTCCTCTTAAGCACGTCAGTGCATTCATCGTTGCAGTTGTATTCCCGCCATAGGCGGGGTACGCACCTGGATCGAAAACAACTAATTATTCAATGAACCAAAGCAGTTAAACGGTTTGCGAAAACAACCCGAATATGGTAGAGACGGCCCGAAAAGTCAATGCTTTTATGCGGATAGAATATCGGCTGCTGCAGGGGAAACCAATACGATTGCATGATTGTTCAAATCTATGAAATTCAAACCGCCCGTGAAGCGGAAACCATGATCGAACTGGGTGTGGACCATGTCGGCAGTGTATTGTTGTCCAGCGATCGCGGCAAGGACCCTGAATTGAAAAATACCGTTCGTCAGGTTCAGGCCGCTGGTTGTAAAAGCAGCCTGATTCCCCTGTTTGGTCAAATCGATGCCATCAGCCGGGCGGTGGAATTCTATCAGCCCGATATCCTGCATCTTTGCGAGATCCTGCCGGGAACCACTGGGAATGACAGCGAGACAGAGAGACGACTGAAAGGACAGCGCAAGCTGAAGGAGCGCTTTCCGGAATTAGAGATCATGCGTTCCATTCCAATCGGTAGAAAAGGGCAGGGCGATGTGGTACCATCGTTGGCCTATGGCATGCTTTTCGAACCGTGGAGCGATTGGTTTCTTACTGACACGCTATTGATCCACGATAGCCAAGCCAAACATCACGACCAGCCGGTGGAAGGCTACGTCGGCATTACGGGTCTGACCTGCGATTGGGAGATCGCCGCAGCGCTGGTCCGGCAAAGCCGCATCCCCGTCATATTGGCAGGCGGTATTGGCCCGCGCAATGTTGCCCAGGGAATCTTGCGCGTATGCCCGGCTGGTGTCGACAGCTGCACGCTGACCAATGCCGTGGATGACGATGGGCAGGCCAGACGGTTTCGAAAGGATCCGGATAAGGTGAAATTGATGATTCAGAATGCACGAGCGGCAACTGATAAACTGTAATAGGAGAGCTATACCATGATTGAAAGCGGTGATTTGAGAAAAGGCACCAAATTGGAAATTGACGGCGAGCCGTACGTCATCGTCCAGTTCGAATTCGTCAAGCCGGGAAAGGGCCAGGCCCTTTACAAATGCAAACTGAAGAATATGATCACCGGGGTACAATTCGATAAAACTTACCGCTCCGGCGAAAAATTCAATACGGCAGACCTCGAAGAAGTCGAGATGGAATACCTTTATTTTGACGGAGACAGCTATTGTTTCATGCACACCACAACCTACGATCAGATAATGCTGACGCCGGACCAGGTGGGCGATGCCACTTCGCTGATGAAAGAGAACATCGTTTGCAGCGTGCTGCTGTTCGAAGGCAACCCCATCGGCGTCACACTGCCCAATTTTGTTGAATTGCGCATCACCGAATCCGAACCCTGGGCCAAAGGCGACACCGCATCGGGGGACACCAAACCGGCCACGCTGGAAACCGGTCATGTGGTTCAAGTGCCCCCCTTTATCAATGAGGGGGAACTCGTTCGCATCGACACCCGGAGCGGCGAGTATGTAGAGCGGGTCAAGGAATAAAACCCAATAGTTGAAAAAGCCGGAGGGGTTACCTTTCGGACTCCGAGGCAATCCTCTTCAGTCGAATATCGCCGTAGTAGGCTGTGGCCGATCCACCGGTATTGTCCGTGTCCGTCATGATGGCGATACCCGTCACATGGGGCGGCGGAGACCCAAATGCCGCACGATAGTCGTCGACAATATTTCTCTCTTCACGAATCCATCGGCCTTTCAAATGGTTGCCGCTTCGAAGGGATATCAATTTGGAGTGGCGGGTGTATGGACTGTCGATGATCGCGCCGACTTTGGCGGTGCGGGTCCATGCATAGACAAGCGCTGAACCGGGCAATTCATAACCGGCGAACAATTGAGCGGTTTTGTGCTTGATCCTTTGCCACCATGTGCTGTGGCGGTTGTCGAATTTAAAGGTGACATAGATCCGCGCCGCGCAATCATCTCCGGCCTTGGTGGTAACATCTGCCCCCGCTACGGCGTGCGCCACCTGCCATTGCCAATCCAGCCACGGAAACCGATACGGATCGATATCCAGCACATGGACCAGACCTGAGGCGCCTGCCCTGCTTTGGGCTTGAATAACCGTGCGGCCGTCGCGTCGAACGGCGCGGTATTGTGTAGGGGTGGAAATCTTGGGAAAAACCAACGGTTGCCACGCCTCGGGGATTCCGTCGCTGGGATCGGATTTGGAGATAGGGGCAATAACAGGCACGGTATCCGCCAAAAGCGCATGAACCCATATCAACATGAAAAAACAGATACCGAATCTTAAAACCCATGGTGTGTTACGTATCATGAATCACCGCAGTCTTGGATCCGCTCCCATGGAGGTCAATCACCTTCATACACCTGGTAGATCACGTGGCCACACGATTTACAATGGGAAGCATCTTTGTCATGGTATCTCAAACCGCAGCTGGGACAAACCACGTCCACCTTCTGCGCTATGTAGATCCACTCCTTGACAATCCGAGCGGCCTGCCATGGAATCAAAATGATGCCTGATATGATCATCAATACGGTAACCCATTTTCCTCCCTGGGACTGGGGGGTGATATCGCCGAATCCCACTGTTGTCAGGGCCACCACGGTAAAATAAAACGCATCACCGAAATTCCGGACCTGGTCATTGATCTCGTGCTCCACTTGATGCGGTGAAGCGCAGGAATCGGAAAATTCTAAATACGCGAAACCCTCTGATCATTTGAATCAGCCCGAGATCGAACTCGACACCGAAAACAGGTTGAACCAGCATCGGCACGATTGGAAGAATCGCCACCAGATCGATGATGCTGTAAATATCGAAACACTGCCGCCAACGGTTCGGCGCCGCATAGATTCTCGCTGCATACTCCACGATGAAGAAGCAGACCACCCCTATCTCAAAATTCCACAGCAATGCGCTCGTTGAAGGGCTGACCGGATAGGTTTCGATAACGAAAACAAGGCAAACCATCAGGTTCAAGGCGATGATCACGATATCGATCAGCCTGCCCAGGGTCGTTTGGCAATCGATCAGGTAAAATTGCAGGGTCTGCCGGAAGGAATTATGCGACACATCCTCGGGCATCTAATCAGCCGATTGCTCATGGGGAGTGGCCGGGGCGGCCTGACGCACGATATACTCTTTGATGCGGTTTCCGTCCATGGATTTTACGATCACTTCAAATCGGCCAAAGGTGAATTTTTCGTTTTCCGCTGGAATACGGCCGATCTGCTCCAGGATGTAGCCTGAAAAGGTGTCGTACTCGGCCGAGTCCGGTATGTTCATTTCGATGACATCGTTGACTTCGTCGATATCGGCCTTGCCCAAAACGATCCAGTCCTTGTTTTTCTGCCGGACGATCAGCGGTTCCTCTTTATCGGTCTCATCCCGGATCTCCCCGACAATTTCCTCCAGGGCGTCTTCCAAGGTGATCAATCCGGATATGCCGCCATGCTCATCCACCACGATGGCCATATGGGATTTGCGCTTTTTGAACTGTCGCAAAAGGGAATCGAGTTTTTTATGCTCCGGCACGAAATAGGGGGGGCGCATGATGCGGCGAGCATTGGTCGTGTCCTGTCCCTTTGCTAGGCTGGCCAGAAGGTCTTTAACATTGAGGATGCCCACCACATTGTCGATGCTCTCCTCGATCACCGGAATTCGGGTATAGCCGGACGATACGATCATCTTGAGGTCCAGGGGCTCGTTCGCATCGATGACGAACATATCCGCCCTGGGCGTTAAGATTTCGGAGGCATTGGTATCGTCGAACTCAAAAATTTTATGGATCAGCTCCTTTTCTTCCTCTTTGATTTCACCTTCCTCTTCAACCACCTCGACAAAGGTCATCAATTCCTCTTCGGTCACGGCTGGTGTCTGCTTGATTCTTCCGGTTATCTTGGGGATGAAATCGAGAAAGATCACGATGGGCCTGAACAAAATGGAGCACCAATAGATCGGATAGATCACCATGCGGGCGATAAGCACGCTGTTGCGGGTGGCCATTGATTTGGGGATCACTTCGCCAAACACCAGGATGAGAAAGGTCATCACCACCGTCACCGTACCGACAGCATAGCTGGAGGCGGGGAGCGTCTCATGGTTTTTGAACAAATCGACGGTAATGCCCGCTGCAATGGCGGTTGCCGCTACATTGACGGCGTTGTTGCCGATCAGGATGGTGGTGAGCAGGCGGTGGGGATCGTCCTTCATCTTTTTGATCAGCTTGTTGGCGCCTCCCGGCCCAATAATACCACAAGCAGTATAAGCTCTTCTAACATCTTGTTTTCTTTCTTGAAGAAGACGAAAGAACAGACCTCTCCCTTCGACCGGAGGCAACTGTGTGCCGGATTGAGCGGGTCTGATGAAGTGGGGCGCTATATCGATCTAAATTTTCTTTGGATAAAAAAGGGTCGTCCAAGACTTGCTTTTTCCTCCTGAGACGGGCAATCTGCGCCAAGCGATGGCGATACTTTGACATTAATATAGCAAAAGATTTTGTATTTTCAAGCAAATAAATAACAAGCGCTTACTGCCGGCGTGATCCCAGGTTTGACCCATAGATGAACATTGATCCAGCCAAGGAATATATCCGATCCCTGCAAGCGTCGGAAAAACTAGGGGCCGAGGTTGCGGCCTGTAAAAAAATCCAAGGCCGAACCGCCAGTTCACTTCCCGTTGAGCAGATGCCGTCCCTCTTTTTGCGCCGCTTGGACCTGGTGGGCATCCATCGGCTGTATACCCACCAGGCGGAGGCCCTCCAAGCCGTACGCGACGGACACCATGTGGTCATCAGTACACCCACAGCCAGCGGTAAAACCCTGGTCTACAACGCAGCCCTGTTCGAAGCCTGTGTCCAGGAACCGGCCGCACGGGCGCTCTACCTGTTTCCGCTGAAAGCGCTGGCCCAGGATCAATTGAAGACTTTTAACCAATGGTCCGATGCGATAGGTGATCCAGCGCCCATTGCGGCGATATATGACGGTGATACCAGTGATTACCAACGGCGCAAAATCCGGCGGGACCCACCCAATGTCATCATGACCAATCCGGAGATGCTCCACCTGGCCTTGTTGCCCCACCATGCCAAATGGGCTGCATTTTTCCGTCATTTGAGGCTGGTGGTGGTCGATGAAGTTCACACCTATCGCGGACTGTTGGGGAGCCATATGGCTCAATTGTTGAGACGGCTGCGGCGGATATGCCGATTTTATGATGCCCGGCCGATATTTGTGCTCGCTTCGGCCACTGTCGGCAATCCACAGGGCCTGGCGGAGCAGCTGACCGGTCTGCAAGTGCAATCCATCGAAAACAGCGGGGCCGCACGCGGCATTCAATATAAAGTTTTGATGGATCCATCGGATGGCCCGGCACAAGCGGCCATTTTGCTGCTCAAAGCCGCAATGGTCAGAAAATTGCGAACCATTGTCTATACCCAGTCCCGAAAAATGGCAGAGCTGATCTCGTTATGGTCCCAACAAAGATCCGGTCGTTTCGCCAATCGGATATCCGTTTACAGGGCCGGGCTGCTGCCGGAAGAGCGTCGGCGCATCGAAGCCGATTTGAAAAGCGGTCGATTGTTGGCCGTGGTCAGCACCAGCGCCCTTGAATTGGGGATTGACGTGGGAGACCTCGATCTCTGTGTGCTGGCAGGGTATCCGGGTTCCATCATGGCGAGCCTTCAACGCAGCGGACGGGTAGGGCGCAAGGGGCAATCATCCGCCGTTATCATGCTCGCCGGTCAGGACGCGCTGGACCAATACTATGTTGCCAATCCAGAGGCATTTTTCAAAGCCACACCCGAAGCAGCTGTCGTCAACCCAAGTAATCCGGAAGTGCTGGCATCCCACCTGGAATGCACGGCTGCTGAACTCCCCATCTCAGAAGACGACCCGGTATGGGGCGATGCGCTCGTTGCCAAAACGATTTCCCATCTGGAAAGAAACGGTCGGCTGTTGCGATCCGCAGATGGAAAATACCTTCAATCGCGCAGGAAAAAGCCTCATCTGGGCGTCAACCTGCGGTCGGCCGGCCGGCGCTTCCGACTCTATGCAGGGGATGCTGTCGTAGGAGAAATCAATGCTTACCGGCTGTACCGGGAGACGCATCCGGGCGCCATCTACCTCCACAGGGGAGAAACCTACCGGGTTCGCAATGTGGATGAAGCAGCCGGCTGCGTTGCCATGGAGCCGGTCCAGGTCGACTATTACACGCGCATCCGGACGGACAACGATGTCGAAATTGTCTCAATTGATGACAACAAATATATCGGTACAACAAAATGTTATATCGGAAATGTTCGTGTGACAGATCAAGTTACCGGCTTTGTCCGGATTCATACGGGGACCGGACGAACCATGGCTGAGATCGACCTGGATGTACCGCCCTCCATCTTTGAAACCCAGTGCATGTGGTTTGAAATTGATGCGGCCGTCTGCTCCCAAACGATCGCGCGCGGACATGACCTGCTGGGCGCGCTCCATGCGGCCGAGCATGCCATCATCGGCATCATGCCGCTGGCTGTCCTTGCCGATCGCAACGACATTGGCGGGTTGGCGACACCGCTCCATCACCAGACCCGCCATGCGACGATATTTATCTATGACGGTATCCCCGGCGGCGCAGGTCTGAGCCACGGCGCATTCCGGAAATCAGACAGGCTGCTTTCCCAAGCCAAGGACGTGATGGACCGCTGTCCTTGCGATCAAGGCTGCCCGGCCTGTGTACACTCTCCCAAATGCGGCTCAGGCAACCATCCCATGGACAAAAGCGGCGCCGCTCATCTGATTGAAGAGATGCTCCACCAGACCCGACGCCGCCGAAAAAGTGCAAAGGCGTTGCGAAATCCCCATGAACAAAAAACGGAAAACATATCAGCGCCCGCTCCGCGTCATTATGGGGTCTTTGATCTGGAGACCCAGCGTTCGGCCCAGGAGGTCGGCGGCTGGCACATGGCCCATCACATGAAGGTGAGCTGCGGCGTGGTCTTCGATTCCCGGCAGGATGCTTATACGGTTTATTTAGAGGACCAGGTGGATGCGCTCATGGCCCATTTGAAACAATTCGATCAGGTGGTCGGATTCAACAGCAAGCGGTTCGACTATAAGGTGCTCACCGGATATGGTGACTTTGATTTTTCCTCGTTGCCGAGCGTGGATCTGCTCGAATTGGTCCATCGCCAACTGGGATTCCGGCTCTCATTGAACCATCTGGCTGAAGAGACCTTGGGCGTCCAGAAATCCGGATCGGGTTTGGACGCACTCAAGTGGTGGCAGCAAGGGGAAATGGACAAAATTATCGCCTATTGCCGCAAGGACGTTCAAATTACTCGGGATTTGTTCCTTTTTGTCCGTGATAACGGATACTTGATTTACCGTCAGAAGGAAGGCGACCGGTTCAGGATCCCCATCAACTTGGAGGCGTCCTTGTCTCTTTCCTGGTCATCCGATCGATAACCCCATCCACCCGGCCGGCCGCATACCATTGCATCATCTTCCAATTTAAAGGGCCAGTGCTCAATCCCAGCTAAAGGATTTTGCTGTAATGCCGATGAGGTAGACAATAAATCCAAAGCTGGTAATTAAGATGAAATCTCCATTGTGTGCAATGACCATTCAGACCAAGCTGATGCTGCTAGGCTTGGCGTGCGTCCTTGTGACAGCGCTGTCTCTGGTATCGGTGGGGTTATGGCAGGGACGCGTTTTCAGTCATAAGGCTGCCATGGAAGCCCGCAAATTGGTCGATGCCGATCTGGATCACATTACGGAGAGCGTCTACAACCTGATTAAATACCAGGACGAATCCAGCCAGGAAAAGATCAACCATGATCTCCACATGGTGCACTATGTTTTGGATGATTTTGGCCAAGTCTATCTATCCGCTCAGGTTGTTCCATGGAAAGCCGTCAATCAGTATACCGCCGAGGTTTTTGAAATCACTCTCCCCAAAATAATGGTGGGGGGACAATGGTTGGGGCAAACGAAACCAATGCCGACGGACGCCCGTGTGATCGATCATGTTAAACGGTTGGTCGGAAATACCTGCACGATTTTTCAGCGTATCAACCCTGAGGGCGATATGCTGCGCGTCTCCACCACCAATGAAACACAAAAAAGCGCCCAAGCCGTCGGCACCTTTATCCCGGCCATCAATCCGGATGGCACCCTTAATCCGATTATCACGACAGTGATGAGCGGAAAGACGTACAGGAAGACCAGTTACGCCGCCAACAGATTGCATATTGCTGTTTACGAACCTTTGTATGATGCAGAGGAAAAAATCATCGGTATTCTGCATGTGAGCGTCAACAACAACTATATCGCAGCCCTCCGAAAAGCGATTTTCAAGTTGACCATCGGACAATCAGGATATGTTTTCGTCCTGGGGGGTAAAGGAAAAAACCGGGGTCGCTATATCGTCTCCAAAAATGGGCAGCGGGATGGTGAAAGCCTTTGGGGGATCAAAGATGTAGAAGGGCGCTATTTCGTCCGGTCCATTGTTCACAAGGCCATTGCTTGCAGGCCTGGACAATTCGAAACAGTGCGATATCCATGGAAGAACCCGGGAGAGGCTTTCCCGCGCCAGAAAATTGCGCACATCACTTACTATGAACCCTGGGATTGGATCATCGGCGCTTCAGCCTACGAAGATGAAATCAACCAATCCGCTGAGATCATTTCCCAGGGCTACAAGTCAATGGCGCGTTTTTTCGGCATGGTGGCGGTCGGGGTTGCACTGTTCGGTGTGATCGGGACGTGGTTCTTTGCCCGCAGGATATCCGATACGCTACGGGTCGTTACGCAAGCCGCCACCAAGATGACCCGCCATGACCTGCCCCGCCTGGTGCGCACCATGGATGCCGTCAATGCCGGTGACCTTTCCGTAAAATTCCAATTGGACTACGACCCTGTAGATATCAAATCGGGTGATGAATTGGGCGCCATGGCCAAGGCTTTCAACCGCATGAACAAAGCACTGGTCAATGTCGGAATCGCATTCACCACCATGGTGGCCAATCTGCGGGACCTTACCAGACTGCTGGAACATAAGGTGACCGAACGTACATCAGAACTTGAAGCTTCAGAACGCAAATTGCTAAGTATCATAGATTTTTTACCGGATGCCACGCTGGTAATCGATCACCAGGGAAAGGTAATCGCGTGGAATCGGGCCATGGAAAAGATGACCGGCGTGAAGAGCGGAAAAATGATCGGAAAAGGCGATTATGCGTATTCAATTCCATTTATTGGTCATCGCCACCCCATTATGATCGATCTGGTGCTCAATCCCGATGCGTCACTGGAGAAGCAATACCGTTCCTTTAGAAGGGAGGGCAACACCCTCTTTGCCGAAGCCTGCACCTACCGGTTGAAGGAGACCCCCGTCCATCTTTTTATTGCGGCAACAACCCTGCGCAATGCCGATGGAGAGGTGATCGGCGCCATTGAAACCTTGCGGGACATCACAAGCTGGAAGGAGACAGAAAAGGAGCTGATCCAGGCCAGACGCATGGCCGAAGTAGCCAGCCAGACCAAAAGCGAATTCCTTGCCAATATGAGCCATGAAATCCGTACGCCCATGAACGGCGTCCTGGGCATGACCGGGCTGCTGCTGGACACCCCGTTGAATGATGAACAGCGGGAGTACGCGCAGACGGCTCAATCGAGTGCCGATGCACTGCTCACCATCATCAACGATATCCTTGATTTTTCGAAAATCGAGGCGGGAAAGCTCGATTTTGAGGAGCTTGATTTTGATCTTCGACTCGCGCTGGATGAGATTGCCGAACTGGCCTCGATCAAGGCCAATGAAAAGAAGGTCGAATTTGTCAACTATGTCCATCCGGATGTCCCCTCGATGCTGGTCGGCGATCCGGGCCGCCTCCGTCAGGTCTTGCTCAATCTCGCCACCAATGCGATTAAGTTTACAGACCAGGGAGAAGTGGTGGTGGAGGTCTCCCTGGCCAGTGAGAGCGCATATCACGCTGTCATTCACTTTAAAGTGAGGGATACCGGCATCGGTATCCCTGAAAACCGCCTGGGACGTCTTTTTAAATCCTTCTCTCAAGTGGACAGTTCCACGACCCGCAAATTTGGCGGCACCGGATTGGGCTTGGCCATTTCCAAACGATTGGTGGATATGATGGGGTGGGAGATCGGCGTGGAGAGCCGGGACGGAAAGGGTTCCACCTTCTGGTTTACGGCGGAACTTAAAAAACAGGAGGATGCAGGGAAAGGCCGCGATCCGTATTTTATGCCGGAAAATATTAAGGGCAAGCGCATCCTGGCCGTGGATGATAATGCTGTCAACCGCCGGGTCATGCAGGCTTATCTGCACTCCTGGCAGTGCCGCACGACAGTGGTGGATTCATCGGAAAAAGCGATGGCACTGATGGAGTCGGCCGTAGACAAGAGCGAACCATTCGATATGGCCATTATCGATTTCATGATGCCGGGAATGGATGGCCAGGCTTTGGGAAAGGCGATAAAAGCCCACCCGGAATTAAAAGACACCCCAATGATCCTGCTGACATCCCGTGGAATGAGGGGCGACGCGGCCAAGGCCCGCAGCGCCGGCTTTGATGCCTACCTCACCAAGCCGATCAAGCAGTCTCAGTTATTCGATGCCGTATTATCCGTATTTGGCAAGCCTTTGGATACCGAGTACAAGGAAAAGCCCTCCATTATCACCCGGCACACCATCGCCGAAACCGGTAAAAAGAAACTGAAAATATTGTTATGTGAGGACAACCCGGTGAACCAGAAGGTGGCGATGATCCATCTAAAGAAGTTTGGTTATGTGGCCGACCTGGCCAACAATGGCCAGGAGGCGCTCGCAGCTGTCAAAACGCGTCCTTATGACCTGGTCCTGATGGATGTCCAAATGCCTGAAATGGATGGCCTCGAAGCCACCAAAGCCATTCGCTCGGCAGGTCTTCGCGTACCCATCGTCGCCATGACGGCCAACGCCATGAAGGGAGACCGGGAAAAATGTCTGGATTCCGGTATGGACGATTATATCTCCAAACCAATCAATCCAAAGATATTGCTGGAGAAAATCAAACAGTGGGCATCTGCGCCCGCTCCGCCCCATAACCGACAAAATCAAAGCCGATTGGCCAATTAGACCCAAGTCACCGGTTCGACAGCCGCCGGTCATACATCTTGCCGATGCCATAGTCCTTGCGCCGCATAAAGCGCTCTTTCGACGGTCCGATGAGCTGCATCTCAGGATGCTCTTTTTGCACATCTATGGCGATGGACATCTCTTTGGTGCATCCGGTGGAATAGGTGGCGTCTTTGCCCACCCACTCCGGAGGGATTTTTTTATTTATGATTTCAAATGCCTGAACGATATCATCGAAGCTTTGAAAGCGCCAGATATCGATCAGTCCGGAGCGCTGGACGATCTCCCACATATACATCAAATCGTCTGCATCCATCCCCGGCTCATAATATTCGGAAGGGTTGATGATAAAAGTGAGGGCGGACTGTTCAGACAAATGCCGGACAAAAGTGGACATGATTCGCTTGGCCATGTCGATTTTTCCCGGTATGGATCCGATAATGCCGCTGTAAAAGATAACGGTCATGCCTTTGGACTTGGCCGACTTCATCTGGTCGATGATGGCGTGGGCCTTGGTTTCCAGATCGTTGTGGGAAAATTTGATCACCTCCGGATGCCGCGGTTTGAATCGTACGGATAGACGGCCGTTTTTTTCCCGACAGATACTATAAATATCCTGGGTAAATTGAAACCGGGTTTCAAAAAACCGACGCCGTTGATCCAATCCCCTGGAAATCACAGCGTCCACCTCTTTGAACACCCTTGCAAATGTCGTGGAAGTCAGCTGGAGGTTGAGACTCTCGCAGGTACCGTCGGAAAGGGCCAGCACCGATACATCTCCGCGCAAGGTGAAGACCAGTTGGTTTTTGCTCAGAGCAGGATCATCAATGATGGCCGTGTCGGGAAGGGCCGCTTGCAACACCGGATCATTGATCATGTCCCCAATGGTGGATTTGGTATACAAGGGACCGCCTTTAAAAGCGACGATGACCTTGTGGCCATGGGAGACCAGAAAACGAATGACTTCAAGATCAAGGCGCGTTTCGCCGGACTCGTCCGCCAGCCATAGCACTCTCCGTTTCTGGAGGGGGCTTTGGCCGAATCCCAGAAACGCCACAAGGGCGTCTTTTCCGTCCCCTTCGAACGGCTGCCGGAATATCGCGAGGTAGTCTTCTTTCGATAGGGTACGAGCGTTGTCATCGGTCCATAGCGTCGGGGAATTGGCAAGGCAGAGATAGCGTTCGAACTCCACCCGGGCGATCAATGATTTGATATCGGTGAGTTGGGTGGGTGGCTTTTCGAGCTGCGCCGTGTCCACATGGTTGAGCGCGGCATGAAATGCGTCACTTATTAAAATATCAGCAGCCCTTTTGTTGCGCTGCCGCTTTTCACCGAGAAAGGGGTCATCTATCTGCGTGCGCTTCAGATAGATGCTCATCAAACGCTTTTCCACCCGCGACGGGATCATGATTTCATCGCGGGTTTCATGTTTGTGCTTATTGACCATTAAGGAGTCAAGATAGATCTTCTCATACGGATCTTCGATCTGCTGGTCGATCAGCGCGAGGACGCTGTTCAGCACATTGTTGTAACGCTTCTGAAGATAAGCTGATTTTTTTCTGGAGATGATGGCTTCAAACATCTCGTCCGAACACGGGTAGAATCGCTTGCCGCTTTCGGTGTACACCATGAAGCGCACCTGTTCGTCCGTAGCGGCATGCTCCGGATAGGTGTAGTAGTCAAGATGGTTTTCGATAAAAAACGATGTAAGCCAGGCGTCCATCTCAGGACTTTGTCCGAACGAGAACCACCCGGGCCGCTGTTTCTCATCCCTGCGGCCGTTTTCTGATTTGGAATTGGGATCGGATGCCATGCGCTCTCCTTTTAATCGGATTCAAAACCGGGATTAAAGCCATCATCGAACAAGAACGAAGACAGCTGGCTCAGATGAGTGATCTGCAGATCGGCATGCAGATCCCTACAATAAGGATCGTCTTGGCGCAAGCGCAAGGACCGCCGGTCCCCGGCAAAGAGAATGGTCTGAAAGCCGGTCTGAAAGGCCGGCAGGATGTCGTTGCGCATATCGTTGCCGATAAAGGCTGTCTCCCCCCTGGCAATCCCCCTCGCTTTTAATTCGCTCGCCGCCGAGCGAAAGAGAAAGGGGGAGGGTTTGGCGCGGCCGTGTCGGTATGAAAAATGGATCAAACGGCGGTCAAATCCGAGACGCTCCAAATCAGCGTCCCATAACCATTGAAAGAGCCGGGGGGTGAAAAACTGAGCATTGGAAATGATACCCAGCACAATGCCGCCAAGACGGCAGGCCGCGATCAATTCCTTCATACCGGGCATGGGCCAGACCGGATTGACCGTCATCTCCCACCTGACGGCAAAATCCTCGATCTTTTCCGCCCCGCTAAAGGGAAGAATCCTGGCCCATATCTCCTCGATCTTCACCTCGGGGTGGTCGATTCCCTTGGCCCTGGCACGATGATGCGCCTGCTCGATGGCGCTATACAACTCATGTCGCAGTGTCTCCGGTGGCTGCTTGATGTTGAATTCGGCCAGCAATCTGCGAAGGGATTTTTCCTCCAGTACCTGGCGACGGCCCGTGCCGATATCGCCGCTGCCGCTGATCAACAAGGTGCCGTAGATATCACAGAGCAGACACTTGATCGGCAGGCGGAGCCTTCCCTCCACAGTCAAAGGCGTGGGCTGCGGTTTCATCGGCTTCAGAATGGATTTCAGCGTGCGTCTATCCACCAAACGGCTCCCATTTGAGCAAACTGAACGATCGGGGTGAAAGGAAATATCGCGATACAATCCTTTTGTCGATGGCATGGGAGAGGCTGGTGTCGACCACCGCCCGATAAACTGCTGACAATCGCCGTCTGTATTGATCGGGATTGTAGGCGGCGGAAATGATGGCGGCATTGCGCTGGATGGCCGCACCGATGGTTTCCGGGGGTGCGGGACGATGGAGGAAAGGATTGAGGGCCTTTAGCGCAGCCGCCACACCCCTGTCGTCCATTGCGCGGTCGAGCACCTGCTGCTGGAACTCCTCGCTCAACAGACCAAAATCGATGCAACCGTCGCTGCAGATCTGCTGCCAGGCGGTTTCCACCTCCTGCCGGCTCACAGGAACCTGGAATCGTTGCGCAGCGCCATGGAAAGCGGCTTTCCAACGCATTTCCAATGCGTCTGCGTCCAACCATTCCAGATCCACCTGCAGAAGCGTGTACAAATGCTCAAGTTCGACCCCGCGCGCGATGAATCCCGAGCAAGTGTCCTTCAGAAGGCGACCCCACAGCGCCTTTCCCGCCAGCCAGGGTTCCAGATAGGCGAATCCGAATCCTTCGGTGATGCTGGTGGTCAGCACATAACGGCAGGTGGACAGCAATTTGATATAATCAGCGCCAAGACCGACCCCAAACCTGACGGGAAGATTCCGGCGTCGGGCAAAAGATTGCCAATGGGCATAGCTTCCCTTATCGCCGGGGCTGTTGGGTGGCAGGGTGATGGCCAGGGAGATGTCTTTTTCAAGGAAATGGGATAGCAACAGCGCTTCGCCGATGTTCTTACGGCGAATGGCACGGATGGGATAGAGGACAACGTCAGCCGGTGCCGTTGAATCACCATTGTCATTGATGGACGAAACGGCATTGGGCAGCAGATGGCAACCCCTTGGATCTAAACCCGCGTCGAGAAGCAGCCGGTGATCGCGTTGATTGATGACTGCGTAGTGGCAATCCCGAAGATAGGCAGATCGATAATAGGCCCCAGGGCGGCCATCCTCGGCAAAATCATGAATCTGGCATAGCAATCTCATGCCGGATTTTTGCAAATGTGCGAGCACCTCTTGCAAATACCGGTTCTTAGCAAGGGTTGGATTGTGGATATGAATCACATCCGCACCCTGCGGCCAGTGGTCACGGATGGCGGCTATTATCTTATTGGAAATATTTTCAGATGAGTATGCACAAGTGTGTCGGGAATCATATCCCAATTCGGGAAGGGTGGCGATATGGGCAGGGAAGGCTGACTCGCAAGGGGCGCCGCTGAGCACCATTACATTCCACCCTTGCGCATTCAACGCGTCGACCTGTTGTCGAATAACGGTGGTTACGCCACCTCTCATGAGATGATAATGCAGGATTGCGATATTCATCAATGGTCTGTTTGAGCATATACCGTGGGGTCATCCACTCCGGCCTCGAGGAATCCCTTCCTGCGAATCATACAGCTGTCGCACAGGCCGCATGCCTTTCCACCATCTGCTGGATCATAGCAACTGTGGGTGATGCCATAATCGACCCCCAGCCCTGCACCGGTTTGAATGATTTGAGCCTTGGACATGTGGATCAAGGGGGTGTGAATGCGCATGGGCTGGTCAGCCTCCACGGCGGCTTTGGTAGCCAAATTGGCCAAGTTTTCAAATGCTTCTATAAACTTGGGGCGGCAGTCGGGATAGCCGCTGTAATCCACCGCATTGACCCCGATAAAAATGTCTCCCGATTTGATCACCTCAGCCCATGCCAAAGCGAATGACAAAAATACCGTATTGCGGGCCGGCACATAAGTGACCGGTATCTCCTGTTGCATCTCTTTTTCGGATCGTCCTTTGGGAACGTCGATATCGTCCGTGAGCGCCGATCCACCAATGGCCCTTAGATCCAGGGAAATGACGAGGTGTTTTTTCGCTTTTAGTCTATCCGCCACACGACGGGCTGCATCAAGCTCATATCGATGCCGCTGACCATAGTCGAAACTCAGGCTGAATATATCGAACCCCTGATCAGCCGCCATGGCCATGACAGTGGTGGAATCGAGCCCACCGCTTGAGAGAACGATTGCGTTTGTCATAAGATAACGGTCTCTTAAATGTATTATTTAAAGTGATAGTTTATACGCCCCGATCTTTGTCGGGCCAAAGGATCTTGTGGAGCTGCAATTGGAGCCTGCCGCAGGCATTGGATTCAAGCATCCACTTTGCCAGGCGATTTGCCGGCAAGATGCCACTCGCCGGTGAGAACCAGATACGTTCGGATTCGACATCAGAAGAGATCCGTTTGGCGAGGGCCAATGAAAAATCAAAATCCTGTTTGCCGGCGATGACGAATTTGATTTGATCTTCCGGGCCCAATACGCGAAGGTTTTCCATTCGATTATGGTCCTGCATGCCGCTGGAGGGACACTTGACATCTACAATCTTAATGCAGCCACGGTCCAGGCGCTCGATGTCGAAGCTTCCATTGGTCTCCACGCTGACCTGATAGCCCTTTTTAATAAGTTTGGAGACGAGGGAAGGGGACGCTTCCTGCAGCAGCGGTTCTCCCCCGGTGACTGTCACCCTTGGACAGCCATATCGGTTGATGCGGTCTATGATTTCATCCACGGGCATGGGTTGCCCAGGCTCATACGCGTAAGGTGTATCGCAATAGTGGCAGCGTAAATTGCAGCCGGATAAGCGGATGAACCCACAAGGAAGCCCAGACCAAACAGATTCGCCTTGAATGCTGTAGAATATTTCCGTCACCAGCAGCGTCACTGGCCCCACCTCCGTTTCTTGCGTTGAAAATTGGGCTGGACCGTAGATGATATAGCATGTAATTAATGGGAGCGTAAACACTATAGCGCGTCGATAGCAACCCGGAACAAGATACACGGACCGGTTTTTAAACAAGGGATACCCCGACAAGAATACAAGTGGAAGAATTTTAGTGCGCCGTCGATTCCATCAAATCTTCAAAATGAAGAACCCTGTTCAAACCTATGCCTGGGGTTCGCACACCGCCATTGCAGCGTTGCTGGGAGACGAATCACCATCAACCGAACCCCAGGCCGAATTATGGATGGGAGCCCATCTCAAATCCCCATCCAGAATATTTTTCGAAAACCGATGGGAACCACTGTCCGATCTCATCGACCGCTATCCAAATGAATTGTTGGGCCGGGAAGTGGCTGAAAAATTCGGTCGGTCGCTGCCCTTTCTCTTCAAAGTGCTGGCCGCCGCCGAACCCCTTTCCATCCAGGCCCATCCTGACGCGCAGCAGGCTGTCGACGGATTCCAGCGGGAGAATCTCAAGGGGCTTTCGCTCTCCGATCCGCAGCGGAACTATCGAGACGACCGTCCTAAACCGGAGTGCCTGTGTGCTTTGGCCCCGTTTACGGGTTTGTGCGGCTTTCGACCTCCCGATGAGATTCTGACCATCAGCGCTCCGGTCTGGCCGAAGGACGATGCGGCTGCCTTGAATATCGTCCGCAACCTTGATCATTCCAAAGGGTTGCAGGAATTTTTTCAATCTTTAATGCAAATGGACAAAGAAGATTGCGCCAAATTGACCGGCCGAGTGGTCGAAAACGCTGCACCATTGGCAGATCAAAACGAGGCCTATCGCTGGGTCTGCCGGCTGCATAGAAAATATCCTGGCGATATCGGGGTGTTGTCTCCCTTGATCCTGAATCTTGTTACGCTGCATCCCAATGAAGCCGTGTATCTGCCGCCGAGGCAGCTGCATGCTTATCTGGATGGCATTGGCATAGAGGTGATGGGCAACTCGGACAACGTGCTCAGGGGCGGGCTCACCCCCAAACACGTCGATGTCCCTGAATTGACGAAGATTCTGGATTTTCATTCCTACAAGCCGGAGATTCTGACGCCGCAATTTGTTACTGAAACCCAAGGGGTTTACGAGAGCCCGGGCGAAACTTTCCGTCTTACCCAATTGATCGTTACCAGCCGACGACCACTTTCGATAAGCGCGCGCTTTCAGGGACCTGAAATCATTCTGGCAATCGAAGGCAGATGCGGCATCCGTGGGCGCCACGATCAAAATGACATGACCATTGAGCAGGGGGAGTCGGTTTTTATCCCGGCAGCGGTTGAAAACTATACCATATCAGGGGATACCAGACTATTTAGAGCTGCTGTAAACCTGCCGACACAAGAGGTAAAGCGGCAATCTTGATGTGTCCGTAAAGGTCTGATTTTCACCACAAAGGACACGAAGAGCACGAAGGAACAATAAAAAATATTATTTTCATCTTCGTGCTCTTCGTGTCCTTCGTGGTATCATAACATTGCTGCTTTTTTGCAACATATTGCGCTGCCATCAATCTCAGATCTAATATCAACATGGGAGTATGGGGATGACCCGTTATACCGGTATCAATCATCTGGCCATGGTAACCCACGATATGAAAAAGACCATCCGATTTTGGCGGGATCTTCTGGGCATGCGACTGATTGCTGGGCTGGGCCGCCCCGGATATCGGCATTATTTCTTCGAACTGTCGAAAACCGACATGATCGCCTTTTTCGAATGGCCGGAAGCAGCCCCCCTGCCGGAAAAAGACCACGGTGTTCCGGTCAAAGGACCTGTCGCCTTTGACCATGTTTCCATCGGCGTCCAATCAGACGACGATTTGTGGGAGCTGAAAGACCACTTGGAAGCAACCGGTATCTGGGTCTCCGAAGTCATCGACCACGGCTTTATCCATTCGATCTACAGTTTCGATCCCAACAATATCCCCATCGAATTCAGCGCCCCGGTCGTCGATGTCGATCTGCGCCAACACCCCAAAATGAAGGACAAATCCCCGTTGCCCGAAGCATTGGAAGGACCTGACCCCCAAGCCGGCCACTGGCCGCAGCCCCACGAGCACACCCCGGTGCAGGAGCGTGCCGTCTACCCCGGTGAAGGGGATGTTTTTCGTCAAAACGACATGGAAGATCCCTTCTGACGACGATTTTCTCAATAGGCGATCGATGGATTGCATGGCGTTTTATTGGAAGCGCGTGTCTCCAGAAAGCACTTTTCCTTTAAAATGATCCTTGCATCGACGATGCTCAACCCGCTTTCGTGAACTATCACCGGATTCAAATCCATCTCCTGGATATCAGGATAAGCTTCGATAATGTCGGATACCAGCAGCAGCAGGTTGACGAGCGCCTTTTGGTCGCAGGCGCGGGTGCCGCGGATGCCCTCCAGAATCGGTGCGGATTTGGTCTCCTTGATCATGTTTTTGGCCGAGCGTCTGGAAATAGGCAAAACTCGAAATGATATGTCTTTTAAGATTTCGACCATCACCCCCCCTAAACCATACATGATGATGGGGCCGAATTGGTCGTCGATCTTGGTCCCGATGATGACCTCCACACCGGATGCAACCATGGGAGAGACCAAGGCTCCGCGGATATCGGCATCCGGTTTGTACTGCTTGGCGTCCTTGATCAAGCGGGCATACGCTTTTTCAATTTCGGCCTTTCCTTTGAGGTGCAGCCGAACCCCTTTGGCATCGCTTTTGTGCAGGATGTCCGGTGAAACAATTTTCATGGCCACGGCACCGCCCAAATCGGCGGCGGCGGCCACTGCCTCGCCGGCGGAGGCGCAGAAAACATCGCGGCCGGCGGGCGCGCCATGGAGGGAGAGCAGTTGCTTGGCTTCGTGTTCAAACAGCGCAGATCGTCCCTCTTGCCACGCTCCCGAAATCAGGGCATCGCCTTCGGGTTTTGCCTTTTCGCCCCAGTTCAGCACAAAGTTGGTTTTGGCGTGATAGCTTTTCAGGTAATTGCCATAGCGGGCCAGAACATCCATGTTTTTGCAGGCCACTTCGACAGAATCATAAACAGGGATGTTATAATACCGGCACAGATCAAGGGAGTGGGGCGCAGCGGAACTGTAAAGACTGTGCAGTACAATGGGCTTTTTGCGTTTGGCCATCATTTTGCCCAATTGATGGGCCGCATCTTCCTCTTTCAACGACAAGGACTCGGCAAACCGAAGTCCGTAACCACCGAACAGGCCGACGATCAGCAATCCGCCAACATTGTTATCGCTGAGAATGATATCGGCACAATCGGCAAAAAGGGATGGATCATCATCTGTGCCGCCGGCCACATCCACTGGATTGACCACAGATGCCGCTTCAGGCAGGATTCTCTTCAGCCTCTCTTTGGTCTTATCGCTCAGTTCCGGAAGGGTGATACCGTGATCGGTCAACAAATCCGCCGCTATGGTGGCATGCCCGCCGCCATCAGCTAATATGGCGACCTGGTTGTTGCGAATGGCCGGGCAACCGGCCAGGGTTTCGGCAGCGGGAAACAGCTCGTCGGAGTTCTCGATGACCATGATGCCGGCACGCTCGAAGGCGCCCTTGGCCACTTCGGATATTCCCGCCAATGCACCGGTATGGGATCCGGCCGAGCGCTTTCCAGCCGAACTGCGCCCGCTCTTCAACAATACAATCGGTTTCTCTTGGGTCGTTGTGTAAGCTTGCTGCAGGAACTTGCGACCGTCCCGCATCCCCTCCACATACATTAAAATCGCCCGGGTATGGGGATCCTGTCTGAAAAACTCCAGATACTCATGAAATCTGATATCCGCTTCGTTGCCGACGCCGACATAATAGGAAAATCCCCGACGGCTTTTGAGCTTGGCCTCCGTGATAATGCTCAGCGCCATGTTGCCGCTCTGGCTCAACAAGGCGATATCACCTCTGGGTGTGTCCTGAATACCGACCAGATTGAGATTGTCGTGGAGGCTCATCATGCCCGAAGTGTTGGGACCGATCAGACGGATGTTGTATTGCCGGGCCACTTCGAGAAGGCTCTCTTCCAGCGCTCTTCCCTGGCCGCCGATTTCCCGGAAACCGCCAGCCAGAACAACGGCACCGGGGACATCTTTCTTACCACATGATTTCAAAACCTTTGGCGCAATAGCGGCCGGTATTGCCAGTAGCGCCAGATCCACCGGCGATTCGATATCGCGTACATCTTTGTAGCAACGGTATCCGAGAATATGATCTTCTTTGGGATTTACAGGATAGATATTGCCTTCGTATTTGCTGGCCATCAGGGTGCGGATGGCTTGATACCCTCTTTTGGTTTCATTTTTAGAGGCGCCGATAATGGCAACGGAACGTGGGTGCATTACCCGATCTAGGGTCATGGGCAAGGATCCTTCCTTTTCTGATTGAAAGGTTGGCGGGAGCCTTAGGGTTCGCACCAAGATAAATTTTCATTGCGCGAGCCCTTAAGACTTACGTTTTTCAAATTTTTCTAATGCCTTTTCACGGGATTGAGTGGACACACAAGCCAAACACGCTTCAATTTCATATGCCATCAAGGCTTCCAGACTGACTTCACCTTGGGCCATTCTCAGCCCTTTCTTCATCATTTTCAATGAAAAAGGATCGTTTTGCGATATGCGCCGGGCGATCCGGAGGGCTTCTTCCAGCACCTCGCCGGAAGGCAGGGATTTGTTCACCAGTCCGATTCTTTCGGCTTCCCTGCCGTCTATGGATTCGGCGGTAAACAACAGTTCACACGCTTTCCCGGGGCCGATGAGATTCTGAATCAAACGGAAGGCGCCACCGGTTACCGATGAAGAAACACTCGCCTCCGGTGAGCCGATCTTTGCATCTTCGGCCGCGATGCGGATGTCGCACGCCAGGGCCAATTCGTACCCCGAACCCAGGGCATATCCGTTGACGGCCGCTATGGTGGGTTTGGGAAAGTGGATGATTTTTCTGGATACCTCCTGAAGCGATTCCAGGTAGATGCGATAATCCTCAATGGAACGGGTTTTCGACTCTTTCAGGTCAGCGCCTGTTGAAAACGCCCTCCCGCTGCCGGTGATCACCACCGCTTTGACCTCCGGATCCTTTTCAGCGTCCTCCAGCGCATTCTGAAGATCTTTCCAGAGCTGCCGGTTCATGGCATTGAGGACCTGCGGACGATCCAGGGTTATAAGCGCCGTACCCTTGTCTTTCGTATACTGCAATGTGGTTTCGCTCATGGCTGGGGCTTCCTTTTACCAATGGACAAATGGGGGTTTTGGGGGAAAGGCTTAGGAAAAATGTTTTGCTCGGACCGGGGATCGAATCAGGAACACCCATCTTGAATTCCATGTCAGTCGAGACCATAATTTTCGACATCCATCACAAAGCTTTCAAAATCCCTGTTGGCCAGGAAACGGCTGACCATGGTGCCGACGTAATCGGCTGTATCCACTCGGTAGGTACCATCCGGACTTTTAGGTACCGTCCGTTTGGCGTTGGCGACAATGGCTTGCAGGGCATTGGCCGATATTTCGATTTTAACGTGCACGCTAAGTCTATCGTTTTGATTGTCGGGCATGGCGGGTCCTTTGTATGATGTCACATGCAATGGGTGATCACCCGGGAGAGATAAAATCCCGGGTAAAGTTTCTCCAGCGACTGTCCGATAACCATAAATATCAGTCAGGTGGTCTCAGGTCAATAGAACGGTCTTCAGCGTTGAGTTCCATGATATAATCTGGTAGTTTTGCACCAGGTTAAACAGCGCATCGATCGCTGACACGCAACGGCATTTGTTTGTCAACCGACTATCACGCCAGAGGAATGGATGGATAATTTTCCCATACTTGTAGTTGACGACGACATCGTTTCACGCACCGTGGTTGAAAAACATCTCGTTAAAGCCGGGTTTACCGTAGCGACGGCCGCTAACGGCATAGAGGCGTTGGATCAGTTCGACCGCCAATTTTTCCCCATCGTGCTGACCGATTGGATGATGCCCGAAATCGACGGACCCCGTCTATGCCGGCTGATACGTGAAAAGAAGACCGATGGCTATGTCTTTATCGTCTTAATCACCGCCCGGGACTCTAAAACGGATATTGTATCCGGTCTTGAATCCGGCGCAGACGATTATTTGACAAAGCCCATTCACCCCGCCGAAATGGTCGCCCGAATCAACACCGGCATTCGCATTCTCAAGCTGGAAAAATCGTTGAAAAAAGCCAATGAAGAGATCCGGCTGCTCTCCATCACCGATCCGTTAACCGGTTGTCACAACCGCGGATATCTGAATGAACGATTTCCGCAAGAGCTTCGGCGCGCTCAACGCTATGCCCATCCATTGTCCATCGTTCTGGCCGATATCGACTACTTTAAAAAGGTCAATGACATCGACTGGGTGGTCCGTTACGGCGGTGAAGAGTTTCTCATTATATTACCGGAAACAAGAAGCCTCGGCGCCCAAACCATGGCCGAACGGTTGCGGGCCAGCGTGGAAAAGAAGGTTATCACTTTCGGGGATGACGTTATTCAAATTACCGCAAGCTTTGGGGGAGCCTGCATCTCATTTGAAGACAAACGTTTGGAAGAGATCACCATGGATCAGCTGATCATGCTGGCAGATGAGAATCTTTATAAATCGAAGGAAAACGGCCGCAATCAGGTCAACATGGTCGATTTTAAGGATCACTTCAAGAGGGCGGCGAACGGGTAGCAGCTATCTACAAAGGTCTTTTGGACCAAAATCCGCATAGAGACGATTTTTAAACCGCGCGGAACTATTCGGAACCCAAAGCCTCGATCTCCGACCAGTCGAAAATCTGCGTAATCGGTAGAACGCTCATTTCATCTTCCAATGATCCCTTGGCACGTTGCAAATCAAACAGCGACCCGACGGTTGCAAAACCGTTCCGCTGGAAATGCTTTTGTTGGCTGCCATCGGTCCGCCGAATACCGAAACGGAGGGATTCGACTTTGGCCGCCGGCAGCCGGCTGATGACCGGTTTGGTTGCCCAGATCTCCCCGTCTTCTGTCAACCGTGCAATGGCTCTCGCCACACGCAGGCCCTCTCCAAAATTCGTTATGATATCTCCGGATGAGGACGGCAGGGTGCCCAAATAGGCTTCTTCATAGTTCAGGACGATGGTGAGATTGATGTCCCTGGGCCAGTCCTTGCTGATTTTCCATTGTCGTCCCAGTTCAATCGTCTCGGTTTTGACCTGGAGGGCGCATTGGATCGCTGTTATGGCCTCTGCCTCGACATTTTGATCGACCAGAAAATAGGCAAAGAAACCATTATCGGCATGTTGGCCGAAAACACCGCCGAAACGTTCCACAGTGCGCAGACATCTCTGGCACAAAGCATTGATCAGACGCCAATGGTCTTCAGCCAGCATTTCGGCCCTCATGAGTGACGCCTGTCGGATCTGGGCAAAGAGCAGGAAGTAGGATGATGGAACAGGATTGGGTTGGCAACGGATGCGTTCGAACCGATCGGTTGCGCTGGATTGGATCTGCCGGCCAACCACCGGGGGACTGTCGGCCTGGGGTTCGAAGATAATCAGGCGGTCCTTGCCGCAATTGAAAGCCACCACCGCATATGTTTTTTGCTTTCCGCTGGTCAATACCTGTTTAAAATACCCGCCGTACAATTCTCCCTGGCCATAGTCCCCTGATATTTGTTCAATCAATGACGCCAGGGCATGCTGTCGATCCGCCGGCAATTTTGAAATCCGTTGCCGCAATTCATCTTCCGAAAGGTGTCCTTTAACCTGGTTCAGGAAAAACGCCAGGTAATCTGAATAATTGGAGATCCTTTGTTCGAACGCATTGCTTGAGATCAAATCGAGCAAATTGGGCCTTGGGTTGCCGTTTCCGGCAGCGCCGATATTCTGCCAGAATTGGTCGGCGGCGGCTTTGTTTTGCCACACGATGTCCATATGACGATCGATCAGCAGGGCAGGGCTTTTAATGCCGGAGAGGTCGATGGACGCTGCCTGATGATTCCGATGTCCGGTCAATCGGATATGGCGGGGCGGTTCCGGCTTTCCCTTGCTGGTTTCATTGGGGATTTGATGGCTGTCCGGTTCAAGGGGGGCCTGATCCATTAGCATTATCTGCAGCGGGTGTGTAGAATTCTCCATGGGCAGCCCACGTCCTTGCACAGCGTATGATTGAGAGAGTCGGCCTTGAATCGATGTTTTCTCAAATTCCTTCAAATCATCCTCCTTTGTCAAGCACATTTGCCGCTTTTGGCAAGCCCGCGTCGGATGGATGATCGATGAATCTCACTTTTCACCCGCGTATCACATAGGCCTTGTCGTCAGCGCACAAACGTGCAATGAACCCCAATGTTGGTTAAAAAAAGATTGGCAACGGCTGCGCCTTTAACATCTTTGCTCCGGCCCCTTACGAATTTTGCAGCATTGGCGTTAATACTGAAAAATCAGCGATATGGAGCATCATGGATTGAATTCCTATCAAAAAGAACAGCTTGAAGCGCTGGCGATGGTGCGCAGCCGCCTGCGGCAAATGAAACCGGCCGGGGTTGATCAACTCAACGCGTCGATGGGCCCATACCTTGAATTTCGGAGCCGGTTGGAGCGATTTACGCAAACCCATATGGCCGGCCACTGCACCCGATCCTGCTTCCAAAGCCGGACCAGCGCATGCTGCTCAAGAGACGGCATTATCACCTTCTGGGCGGACGTGGTGATCAACGCAGTTTGCGCCACCCCGGAACGGATGGATCTGATGGCATCGTCCATCCAGCAACCGCTGCGGGCCGAAAAATGCATCTATCTGGGGGAGACAGGATGTGTATGGAAGATCCGGCCTTTGGTCTGCGCCATGTTTGTCTGTGATGCCATCCAGGCCGATGTGATTGATGCGGATGCCAGGCGGTCGGCGCAATGGCGGCGATTCACGGCGCAAGCCAAATCGTTTCGCTGGCCGGACCGGCCCGTCTTGTTCGATCAACTCGAAATGATCTTTCTGGACTTGGGATGCCGCTCTCCATTGATGTACATCAATAACAGTCCCGGCCTCATGCGGGTAAAACAAAAAGCCGCCGGATCGAAGGCTAAATTCTCACCCGATCATACCCCTTAAGGTGACAAGCGCAATTGGAAATAGAAAGGAGTAATTAAAGGAAAATGGCTGTAATCACAAAATTCATCGTCGTCCGAAACGGTGTCGAACTCGACAAGGTTTTCGAGATCAAGAAAGAGGCCGAAGCATATGACAAGATGCTCGATGCCGCAGAAAACCTTGCCGCCTTTATCAAGCAAAGCGATCTTCCAATCGATCTCGATGCAAAGACCATCGATGCTGTGGCGATCTGCCTGGCCAAGAATGCGCCGGAAGTGAACAAGATCCTCAAAGGGGTAAAGCCCTACCTGCCGCCGGCCGGCGCATCTGAAAAGCCCGAAAAACCGGAACCGGCCAAAGCGAAAAAAACGCCGGCCAAGAAACCCGGGAAAAAACGAAAAGCAGATTAGGCCACTTCAATGCCGGCCATTTCCAAACTGCAAGCCAACGCATACGATCGGATGATCGATGCGGCCGCCGATCTTGCGGACCTGCTCGAAGAAGAGGGCAAGATCGAGATGGATGAGTACGCCCTGGAAGAGCTGACCATCTTCCTGGCGAACAGGGCCGGCGAGGTGAGAAGGATTTTAAGCAAACTGAAATATACGTGGGATTAGCAGGGAGAAAACCATGTCCAAACTCTTTGAAGAAACGCGGATCAAAGGCCTGACCCTCCCGAACCGCTTTGTCCGATCCGCCACATGGGAAGGGATGGCAAACGAGGATGGGGCCTGCACCCGGCCGCTCATAGAGTGCATGGTGCGGCTGGCCAAAGGGGGTGTGGGGCTCATCATAACGGGTCATGCCTATGTGAGCGCCGAAGGACAGGCGGGCAGGCGGCAGTTGGGTGTCTACAGTGACGATCTGGTGGCCGGATTGACGGAGATGACCGCTGCCGTGCACAAGGCCGGCGGAAGGATTGTCCTGCAGCTGGCCCACGCCGGGTGCGTTGCGAACCAGGAATTGAGCGGGCGGCAAGCCTTGGGACCCTCTGTACTGGAGACGGACAAGGGTCCGGTGGGCCGGGAGATGACCGGTGAAGAGATCCGCGGGGTAGTGGACGCTTTTGGAAATGCCGCGGTTCGGGCCGAAAAGGCGGGCTTTGACGGGGTGCAGATTCATGCGGCCCACGGCTACCTGCTCAGTCAATTCCTTTCCCCCTTTTTCAACAAAAGGAACGACGCCTACGGCGGAAGCCTTGAAAACAGGCGCAGGATCGTTCTCGAAGTGCTTCAGCGCATCAAGGGCCGTGTGGGGGCCGGTTTTCCGGTAATGATCAAAATGAACGCCCAGGATTTTGTGCAAGGCGGCCTGAGCGCGGATGAAGCGCTGGATGTTGCCGAAGTTCTCTCCGAATCCGGAATAGACGCCATAGAAATGAGCGGCGGCACAGCTTTCTCGGGAAAGCGCACACCGGTCAGGATTGGAAAACCCGATGCCCGGGATGATGACGTTTTTTATCGGCAGGAAGCCGGAAAGTACAAGAAAAAAGTGGCCGCTCCACTGATGCTGGTCGGCGGCATCCGCTCCTTTGCGGTGGCCGAGCGTTTGGTGGATGACGGAACCGCCGACTATATTTCCATGAGCCGCCCCCTCATCCGGGAGCCCGATCTCATCAACCGTTGGAAAGCCGGGGACTTGCGCAAGGCGGCCTGTATTTCCGATAACGGGTGCTTCAGGCCCGCCATGGCCGGCAAAGGGATTTATTGCGTCGTGGAGGAAAGGGAAAAAAGAAAACGGAGGACCAATGAAACTTAAGGCCTTGCTGATGCCGGTATTCCTGGTTGCATTGTTCATCGGCATGCCGCCGTCTCCTGTTGTTGCGGATAGTGCTGTGGGTGTGCACGAATTGCGGCTGGGCCTTCTGGACCATGACGTGGACGGCCTGTGGAGCCGCTCCAGGCGGGAAGAGGGGAGCGATATCAACGCCGAGGTGATTCTGACCCCCAGCCTGAATCTGTTAGGAGGAACCGTCCGCCCCAACCTGGGCTTCAGCGTGAACGACCGGGGGCTGACCAGCAAAGTATACGCCGGTGCGCTCTGGCATTATACATGGTACCAACGGTTCTTTTTGGAGTTGAGCCTGGGATTGGCTGTCCACAACGGTGTCACAGACGACGCCTCCCTGCCGGAC
>JARRKU010000065.1:7007-49475 GCA_037387725.1 Desulfobacteraceae bacterium | reverse complement strand
AAATTTCGATAGATGTTTGGTGCAGACGCTGGAAAGCTGTCTGATGCCTGCTGTTGAAAGCCAAAGTCGGAGTTACCAAACGCGTTGTCAACTCTTCAGAGTTTTACCGGATTTTGGACTTTTCACTTCTTCCGATCCCGTGGGGTGGTTTATTCCTTGACAACGGAAGGCCATATAGATGTTATGTGAAACCCTATTGCGCAGTTTCTGTTTTACATTTAGATACGGTTAGATAAGAAACATTATCCTCATCATTTAATCCAAAATGAAAGGGCAATTTCGGATAATAAATCGTGTTTATCTTTATTCCAAATGGTTTGTATTTTGCCCACTGCGCTTCATCTTTATCTTTTGGAGGATTCTCATCAACATATTTTCTTACTACCCCAAAGTTTCGAATAATGTCAGAAGCCGAAATTTTATATAGCAGCCTTTCTGAGGACTCATTTGGTAGCCAAAGCTGAAATGATTTATTTTTTTCGGTAAAAAACCAAATACGAATTATTTTACTATCGTATATTTCAAAATCGATTCCTAAAGAGTCGATTTGATAATGCTCCGGATTAGGAAGATTCGCTACATTTTTCGATTTTTTTATGTCGAGTCCCTTCTTTTGTAATTCAGATAGACTCATACCAATTTCGATCAAACCCACAATACCGTTTTTTCAGCGGGCGCATGGTCCTCGCGATCCGCTGAACACAAATGTTGTGCGATCTTCTCATTTATTTTGAAAGTGTTTAATAGCAATATTCCATTTCATGAACCTATTTATATCCTCAATTGAATCAATTACACGCCAATTATATTTGTGATTTTTTCTTAATTCTTTAATCAGGACTGGCTTTATCAAATGCTTTTCAAGCTTCAAATGATTTCTTGCGACATATGCTAATCCCAAGCACGCATTAGAGCTTATTCTAGCATCCTCATACTCTGATAGCTTTATGCAAGTGTCTTGCGCATATTTCCAATCATGATATGAGGAGCCTATCGCCAGCGGCAACCTAATCAATTCCTCAACATCATCTCCTTCAAGAACACGTTCAATTTGCTCTTTTGACGTGTAATGCGGGAGGGGGCTGTATTTTAGATTATTCTCGTTCATAGCTCAATATCGAGGCGCACAACGCCAAGCTGTGAGGCGGCATGGTCCTCGCCGTCCTCACCAGCGAGAGGTTCGGCATTTACCATAGCTTCCACCACGGTTTTCTTTTCATTTGAGTATCCTGTTTTGGGCACTTGTCGCGGTACTGTTTTGAAAGCTCGGTCTGACCCAGCTGATCGTAAAGTTCTGCAAGTTCGTGATATATGAAGTATGACGATGGTTCTTCAGAGGCTGATATACTAAACGCTTCTATCGCCTCTTCAATACGGCCTTCATCGCGTAAAATATATCCAAGATCCTCTGCTATGAAAACTTTCCGAGTAGCAAGCTCAAGCCCTCGTCGGAGGACTGACAGCCCGAGGTCAGGATTAATTTTTGAATAAAATAGATCATATACGCCGTGACCATCAATCGGTATAGCACAGATAACATTACCATCACATTCGTGAAGATACTTACGTTCCACATTGCCAGAACCTATGAAATAAGCATAATCAGCTATTCTTTCGGGCATTGTCAGATCAATGAAGCAGTCAATTTTTTCGTTGGGTCCCTTAATCTGAAATGCGCGTAAAATAAATAAACCATCCTGTTCCAAAAGGACATCTGTTTCAATGGGAGTCACGTCCCATTTTATGAAGTTGTCAGAATCAAATTCCTCTGAATCTTCGACTCGAAAAATCCGAATGTCATGCATTTCCAGTAAAGCATGAGAGAGTTGCATAGCCATATGTTGTCCCTTTAGACGCCGAACGTGCGGCTTTGCGGCGAGCAAAGCGAGTTCGCCAACAGCCGATTGTTAGGGGCTAAATATCTTTATATTCCCTAACCCCCATATACTCATCATATTTTGGTCTTCGTCCCTCAGGGAGCAATGATCGTTGATACCTTAATGAAAAACCGCCATACAATATCTCATGGTCATTTATCATCCAGTCTTCGATGATTTCAGGCTTAACCTTAATATTCTTTAAGTGTTCAAACCCCTGTGGAATTTGAAAATGCTCTCCTACCAGCAAACCTTTTTCTATACCATTAAATGAATACCAAAGATGAACTGGATCATCATCGGTCTCTATTGGTACCTTAATGGCGAAGTATATCGAAATATCCTTATGATACTGTTCATAAAGATCAAGAAAAACCTGAAGTGTCTCTTGAGCCTTCTTCGTACACTTTAACAACTCAGGATCATCCTTTTTTAGCGCTATTACAAGTGGTTCATCGTGTTGCTTATCAAACAAATCATCTGCCATGAGCCCCCCCTAACGCTGCGGTCAGGGGCAGCAAGGGCTTCCACTGACCTTTGTAAACGGTTTTAAATTTGATAAAGCAATATCTTTCATAGTGGCCCGGCCTTTGCTGTCCCTCTGGACAGCAAGGTTATCTGCCCGATATTATATCAAATGCCTCTGCCCAAAACTCATGAAATGATTCAACGAAATATTCAGCCTTAACCGTATGTTTTTCCCACTGATCTTCCTTCGAATCATACACAACGAGTTCATGAAAATCCTCGAAAAGCTCAAAAGTTGAATCAATTGAATAAGGATTTGTAAATTTGATAGCGCATTCGCCATCTCCACCTTTAAATTCGAGGTAAAGATAACTTTTCCCATCTTCAGAATCGTGCCACCATCGATACTCGGATAGATCATATGCTCCAGATACTTTAAATAGAATCTTTCCCAAAGTTCCTCCACCTTACGAAGATAACGCCGCCTTCACCGGTGGCAATGTAGCGCAGCGGAATTGCCATCCGAGTGAAAGGCATGGTTAAGTTTCCTTTTTCCCATTACCATGACATAAACCTCAACCCCGGGACTGGCGGGCTTTTGGCTGGGCCTTTTTCAATTACACGGGTAATTTGACCCATTATAAACTCTTTGAGCTCAGGCGTATCAATTGAGGAAGCCTCTAAAGCCTTTCTATAATAATTTACTGACTCGTCAGATCGTCCCTCTTGCTCAAATGTAACTGCAAGTCGAAAATTAGATACTGTATCATCTGGGGACGCTAATACTGCGTTTATTAGATATTCCCGTTCCTTTTTAAAGTCACCTTCCTTTCGAGAAAGATCAGCTCCAATTAAATTTAAGAAATAATGAAAAATTTCATCTTGATTTTCTGACCGTCGCGCAAGCTTATGATACATATCCCATCCATAGGTAATAATGCTGTTTAGGTGGTCTAATTTATAACGTATCAATTCCCCTATTCCAAGCTGCTGTTTTATAAAGGAATTAATCTTCCTCTTTATAAGATTTTCCTTAGAAGAGAACTCAAAATCTCCTCTCCTTTTTCCCCAAAAATGTCGATATATAATCATCTGATACATTAAAAACAGAATTAGGCCAAACAATGGCAATGCCGCTAACAAAGGCGGAATTAGAAAAGTAATTAAAAAGCCGGTTAACAAAGCCAGCAAAGAATTCTTAAACCAGTATTCAAAATAATATGTCAAAGGTATATTCATACTTTGAAACTTAACATTATAGATTCTGCCGCAGCTGCTTTTTGATAAGACGGCTGAATCGCAATTGAGTGCAATTTTTTGTTAATTGTCTGTATTTGTTATGATTGTGTGATATTCTTGCGGAATATACAACAATATTATGGAAAAATTTTGCTTTTTATCGCTATAAGGCCAAGATCGGTAAGGTTGATTCACGCCTACATCATATATTCTCTGAATAATCGAGTGGTTCAATCGATCTAAAGTCCCACTCCATAGCCCTGCTATGCCTTTTGATAATCCGTTTGAGTGCAACAATATGTTTAAATTACGCACTTATGTGTCTGACACATAAGTATGTTGGAGAATTATGCCATGAATCTTGTTAAATTTGTAACTATTTGTTATCTAACGGTTATGGTGTTGGGCCACAACAGGATGGTCATATGGGTCGGGTGGCGATTTATTTGATTTTATGCGTGTCCCCATCACGGTGATGAATAATTGCATTCGATGGGTTAATGATTTAGGCTTCATGCGGTATGGGCTGATCTTGATCATTGCCGCTGTTGCCTTTTGCCGGACGGTTTAAGCTGTAATCGGAAATGCGGGAGCCATGATACTGCAAAATGTAATCTTTCTGGATCGGGACGGGGTGATCAACCGGGACTCACCCGATTATATCAAGAGCTGGGAGGAATTTGAATTTCTTCCCGGCAGCCTGGAGGCTTTGGCGGCCCTGACCAGGGCCGGATATCATTTGATCGTTATTACCAATCAGTCCATTATCGGGCGGGGCATGGTGCCGCTGTCGGTGCTGGAAGATATGTTTCACCGCATGCGCCGGGCGGTTGAAGCGGCCGGGGGGAAGATCTTCGATATTTACTACTGCCCCCACCACCCCGATGAGCAGTGCGACTGCCGCAAGCCGGAGCCCGGCATGATCTTTCAGGCCAAGACCGCCCACGCCATTGATCTGCCATGTACGGTGATGATCGGCGACAATATCAAGGATGTGCTTTGCGGCCAGAATGCCGGTTGCGGGGCCACCATGCTGGTGCGCACCGGTTGCGGGCGCCAGGCTGAGAAGGAGCTGGCCGCCAAGCAGGTATCGCCCACCCTGGTGGTGGACGATCTCGCTGCTGCGGCCGACTTGATTTTGTCCGAACCGCCGCTGCCACCTCTCTGTTGCGGATGACCATGGCTGTATCCTCTCCCAACACCATCGAAGGCCAGATCGAGCGCATCACCTTCCGCAGTAAGAAGAATCATTTCATGATCGCCAAGCTGCGGGTGGCCGAGGCGCGCGGCCTGGTGACGGTGCTGGGCCACTTTCCCGAGCCGCGGCCCGGCGAGACCCTGCGCCTGAAAGGGCGCTGGGAGACCCATCCCCGCTACGGCCAGCAGTTCAAGGTGGCCGCCTTTGAAGTGCTGCTGCCCTCCGGGATCGAAGAGATCCGGCACTATCTCTTCTCCGGCCTGATCAAGGGGGTGGGCCCCAAGACGGCGGAGCGGCTGATTGCGCACTTCAAGAAGGAGACTTTGTCGGTCATTGAAAGCGCCCCGCACCGGCTGACCGAGGTCAAAGGCATCGGCCGGGACCGGGCCGGGCGAATAGCCCAGGCCTGGCAGGAGCATCACGCCGTGCGAGCCCTGATGCAGTTTTTGCAGGATAATGACGTCAAACCGGCCTATGGCGCGCGCATCTACAAGACATACGGCCCGGACGCCCTGGAGATCCTGAAAAACGATCCCTATAAAGTGGCGTCGGACATCCCCCATATCGGGTTCTATATCGCCGATGCCATCGTACGGAAATCCGATCGGCCCATCGACGAAACAGATCGGGCCAGGGCCTGTGTGTGTCACCTGCTTTACGAGGCCGGGGAAAAGGGGCATCTGTTCGTTGGCAGGGCCGAGGTGGAGGCGAGTTGCGATCAGGCCTTCCATCTCAGTTACGATGCGGTGCAGGATGCTCTGGATCAACTCGTCGAGGACCGGGAGATCGTCATCGACCGTCAGGCGCCCGGTGAGCCGGTCTACCGGCAGGCGCTTTATGCTGCCGAGACCGGGATCGCCCAGCGGCTCCAGGCCATGCTGACCATTCCTGTGGCGCATGCGGATGTGGACGCCGGGCAGATTGCCGAGGCCGTTGTGCGGCGTTTGGCCATTCAGCTCTCCCGGACCCAGTTGACCGTGCTGCAGAGCGTGCTGAACCAGCGACTGGTGATCATCACCGGCGGTCCGGGTACCGGCAAGACCACCATCATACGGGCCGTTGCGGCCATGTTCGAAGCGTCGGGCATCGCCTATCTGCTGGCCGCGCCCACCGGCCGGGCCGCCCGGCGAATCTCCGAGGTGGCTCACCGTCCGGCGGCCACCCTGCACAAGCTGCTGGGGTTCAATCTCGCCGAAGGCCATTTCGAGCATGACCAGGACAATCCCCTGGATACCGAGGCGGTGGTGGTGGACGAGGCCTCCATGGTGGACCTGGCCCTCATGGGCCATCTGGTGCGGGCCCTGCCCCACGGCGCCCGTCTGATCCTGGTGGGCGATGTCTTCCAGCTGCCCTCTGTGGGGCCGGGGACGGTGCTGGGGGATCTGATGGCGACCGGGATGATTCCCGCTTTTGCCCTCACCGAGGTCTTCCGCCAGGCAGCCATGAGTCCCATCATCGCCAATGCCCATCGCGTCCGGCAGGGGGAATTGCCAGAGATGGCGCCGGCGCCGAAAGATGCAACTTTGGCCGAGTTCACCTTCATCGAAGAACTGCGGCCCGACAACATACCCGGCATCATCCTCTCCCTTTGCAAAGAGAAGATTCCCGGTCAGTTGGGATTGGACGGCGTCACCGATGTGCAGGTGCTCACGCCCATGCACAAAGGCAATCTGGGCACCATGGCCCTGAACGGCCTGCTGCAGACCGCCCTCAACCCCCAGGTGAAAAAGGGGGACGCCTTCAGCCTGGGCGACAAGGTAATGCACCTGCGCAACAACTATCAAAAGGAGGTCTTCAACGGCGAGATCGGCACGGTGGCGCGGCTGGACCGGGAGGCGGCGCGCCTCTGGGTGAGCTACGACGGCCGGGAGGTCGCCTACGACGAGGCCGACCTGGACGAGCTGACCCTGGCCTACGCCATCTCCGTGCACAAGTCCCAGGGCTCCGAGTACCCGGTGATTATCCTGCCCATGGTCACCCAGCACTACATCATGCTGCAGCGGAATCTGTTATATACCGCCCTGACCCGCGCCAGGCGGATGGTGATCCTGGTCGGCTCGGCCAAGGCCGTGCGCGTGGCGGTCCAGGCCGACGCGCCCAACCAGCGCCGATCCTTGCTGGGGTGGCGGTTAAACCCGGACCTGGCGGGATAGAACCGCAGAATATCGAACAAGGAATTTCGAATGTCGAAGTGTGGAATCGCTTCGCTCTGCCATTCTTATATATATAAATGACAGAATGCTTAATTTCGACATTCTGCGGTTCCTTGTTCGATATTCGAAATTCCGGCGCTTCGTCCCTCTTAAAGCCGATACCAGAGTAATTGGCCCTTAAGCACTAATCGGTGTCATCGTCCTTGTGGCCAGCAGCAAATGGCCGTAGTGCAGGGTGTGGTCGATCACCTGCCCTTTGATGCCGTCGAGCGGCATGCGATCCCTTATCAACGCCCGGTAGAGGCCGGCATTGCCGATGTCGCCGACCAGGACGGCCCCGATCAACCGGTCGCCCTCGGGGGAGAAGACCAGTTTGCGATAGGCGTTGGTCGTCTGCCGGCGATGCACTTCGCAGTCGGTTCCGCTGGTGTGCACCACACCCATGGCGACAAAAGGCATGCGGGCCACCTGTGTGGCGTTGAGGATGCCGAAGGTGCCGCCGTAGGCAGTGGGGCGGCCGGCCATGTTGGCGCCGGCGCAGCGTCCCATCTCCACTGCATTGGTCCATAGCCCGGTGACCATCGGTTCTCCGGTGATGGGATCGAAGGTCACGGCCGCGTCGCCGGCGGTATAAACATCGGGAGACGTGGTGCGGGTGAACTTGTCCGCCACCACACCCGTTTGGATATCGATGCCGCTCTCTGCGATCCATCGGGTATTGGGGCGCACCCCCTTGCCGATACAGACCATCTCACACGCCATCTCCTCCCCGTTGTCCAGCACCACACCGGTGACGCCGCTGCCATTGCCCGTGATGTAGGTGGCGGCTGCGCCGGTGACGATGCGCAGCCCGGCCTGGTCCAGGGCACGGCGGATCAGCAGAGCGTCTTCAGGCTCCATGAGCTGGCTGAGCACTTCCGGCGAGAAAACCACCAGGGTGACGGCGATGCCGCGCTCCAGCAGAGCAAAGGCCGCCTTGAGGTTGAGCAGGCCGCCGCCCAGCATCACCGCATGCCGGGTGACCTCCGCCCGTTGTTCGGCTTTCCGGGCATCGGCCAGGGTTCTCAGTGCAAAGACCCCTTCCAGATCCGTACCTGCGATCTCTTCGGGAATGTACGGCCGGCTGCCCGTTGCGATGAGCAGCCGGTCGTAGGCAAAGGATTCGCCGGTGTCGGCGACCACGGCCCGGGCATCGGGGTCGATGTGCCGGGCCCGGGTCTGCAGCCGGATTTCGGCTTTTCCGGAACCATAGGGCCCCTGCCCCTGCAGGAAGATCTGCCGGTCGTTTTTCTTCCGGCTGATGATAAAGGGGATCAGGGGGCGGAAGTAAGGGGCGTCGGCTTCCTCGCTCAGCACCTGCACCTTGCCTTCCGGGTCCAGGCAGGCGATGGTTTCGGCGGCGGCCATGCCGGCGGCGCTGCCGCCCACGATCAGATATTGTTTTTGTGCCATGGCGCCTACCCCCCTTCGCCTGTCAGCAGTTCACCGGCTGCCGTCTGTCGGACGCCGCGGGAGTAATCGTCGGCGCTCTGGTAGAGCAGCGCCTTTGAGGGGCAGGCGCTCACGCAGGCCGGGGTCTCCAGGTCGGGGCAGCGGTCGCAGCGGTAGGCTTTGAGTTCCTGCATGTGCCGGCCGATGACGCCGTAGGGGCAGACCATAACGCAGGTCCAGCAACCGATGCACTTGTCCTTGTCCGTGGCCACCACGCCGGCATCGCTCCGGCTGATGGCGCCGGCGATACAGGCGTGCATGCACGGGGCGTCTTCGCAATGGCGGCAAAGGATGGGCACCGCCTTGTTATCGGCGGTCACGGCCTCCACATAGAGCCTCGGCTTGGGCAGGGTGGTTTCCGCCAGTGCGCCATACAGGCGCTTGCTCTGGGAGTGGGCCACGGCGCAGGCCATCTCGCAGCTATGGCATCCCATGCAGCGGTCCAGCCGCACGAAGATTTCTTTGGGTTGTTTCATTTCCGACTCCTCGTAAGAATATCGAATTTCGAACAAGGAACCGCAGAATTTCGAAGTAAGGTATTTTATCATTCATATAAATTGATGGAGCGCAGCGACGCCACACTTCGACATTCGAAATTCCATGTTCGATATTCTTCGGTTCATAAAGCGAAGCTTTATTCAAGTCCCAGCCCTTTCCGCCGTTCGTCAATGGCGGCCAGCAGCTTGTCTGCGGCGCTGTCCGGATCGAGGTCCACGATGAAGTAGCCGCCGGTCAGGTCCTTGACTTTTTCGGTGAGCACCTGGGCCACCAGCTGGCTGCCCAGCACCGGGAGCATCACCCCCACATGGGTGGGCAGTCCGGCCGCCACGGCATAGGCGCCGATGGAGACCGCCTTTTCCGAAACCGCTTCGGCGGCCGAAGCCACCACCGGCAGTTGCTGGGTGTCGACGCCCACATACTGGGCCAGGGCCACGGTGAGGGCCACGGCCCGGGAATTGTCCACGCAGGAACCCATGTGGATCACCGGCGGCAGCGGTCCGCCCAAGCCGTTGGCTTCGCCGATGGCGGTGAGCACCGCTTTGATGCCGTCGCCGCAAAGCGCGTCCGTGTTGGCCGGGTCCATGAAGCCGTGGCGCATCAATGCGCCGGCGCCGCACCCGGTGGCCACCACCAGCACGTTCTCTTTGAGCAGTTTTCTGGCGATATGGATGAAGTTCCTGTCCTGGGCCACCTTCACGTTGTTGCAGCCGGCAAAGAGGCAGACCCCGCGGATATTGCCCGCCTTGAGGTGGTCCACCACCGGTTTGAGGGGCTCGTTGGCGTCCAGTTTGGAGAGCGCCGCTACGATGGCCTCTACCGAGAAGCCGGCCATCACCGGGGTCTTGACATCCGGTATGTCCACGGCTTTGTTTCGCCGCCGTTTGAAGTTGTCGATGGCCCTGTCGAAGATCTCATACGCCTTGGGACCGGCCAGCTCTTCGCTGAAGTCCACATGGGTGGCGCCGCTGATCTTGGCGATATCCATGGTGGTGATGATCTCGGTGCCGGCTGGTAGTCCACCACCATGGCGTCCAGGGCGCCGGTCATGATGGCCATCTCCTGGCTCACCGAATGGGTGCAGGCCGGGATGCCGTGGCGCATCATCACCTCGTTGCCCGTGCAGCAGATCCCCACCAGGTTGATGCCGGAGGCGCCGGCCGCGCGCGCCGCATCCTGCTTGGCTTCGGCGGAGGTGACCAGCAGATCGGAGAGCACCGGATTGTGGCCGTGCAGGGCGATGTTGACCGCATCGGCCTTCAGGGTGCCCAGATTGGCGGCGGTCATGGTGGGCTGGGGAACGCCGAAGAGGATATCGGCCAGGTCGGTGCCCATGTAACAACCGGCCAGATCGGCCACCCCGCATCGCAGCCCGCCGATGAGCAGGTTGACCGGATCCGCGTCCACGCCGTAGAGGGTGCGGTGCATGATTTCGGAGACTTCGTGGTCGATGCCCACGGGCACCAGGTTGAGGTCGGTGAGCACCTTGGCCCGTTCCTCGTTGACCACTGTGGCTGCCCAGAGCACAGGGGTCTCCTTTTCGTGGAAATCGGCCAGGGCCGCATCGGCCACATCCAGGGCGATCTCGCTCTCCTGGCGGCCCTCCACGTCAATGTTGAGCCGTGCGGCCACAGCCCTTAGTTTGTCGCCATCTTTGATCGTATAGGCTTCGGTCTTTCCCTGGGCCATCTTTTTCAGGGTGTGGGCCAGATGGCGGGCATGTCCCGAGTGGGCCGCCGTGCCGGCCGCAATGGCCCGGTCGAGCCCCCTGGCCACCATCACGTCGGCGTTGGCGCCGCAGATGCCGGTTTGGGGGCCTTCACCAAAGGGATCGATGCGGCAGGGCCCCTGCAGGCAGTGGCGACAGCACAAGCCCGTGTCGCCGAAACTGCATTGGGGGGTCATGGCCGCATAGCGGTCCCACACCGTGCTCACCTCCTGGTCCTGCGCCTTGGCGATCATCTGCCGTACGGCCGGGTCCAGACTCTTGTCCATCGCCGCTTGGTTCTCTGCCATTTCCGATACCTCCCTTTTCTCCATGCCGACGCACCAAAGGCAAACCATTACCGATCCGCCGGCCGGCAGCGGTTCGCAGAAAAGCAAAGGGCTCCCGGTCGCGCGCGGCGTTATGAATATGGATGCTACGGCAAGGCCGTAACAGCCCTTGCCGGGTCGATTTTCTCGATATGGGATTGCAGCAGTTCCGATGCTGCGGCAGGCGAGACCCCCCCGTTTTGCAGAGAACGGCTGCACTTGCTCCGGTGAGCAGGGAAAAGCAACGGCTGCCGGTGTCGAAGGAGATCGAAGGAGCGGACCGTCTGCTGTTTATCTAGAAAATCATAGCCGATACGGCTTGTCAATACGACAAAAACCATGGCTGCATCAGGAGCGGCATTGGGCTTTCCTGCTGCTCTAAGCCTGTTTCAAAGGGGTGGCCTGATCAACGGCAGGCGCCGTAATGTCATCCCACTTCAAGCCGAATCTGGCCAGGTACTTTCTCAACCGGTCGGCGTCGTTGGGCTTTTTCTTGGCCAGCCGCGATACGGCAAACAGGCGGCGCCCCGCTTCGGACAGATTGCGCGATGCACGGCAGATCCGCAGCACCTCTTCCAGCTGGACCCGGTCGAAGGGATCGATGGCCGCCTGCTGTTCTTCTGTCAGGATAGCTGCCAGGTAGGATCGCCGCCGCTCAATGGGACGGGCGATAGTGCTCCAGTCGGTGCGCAATCGGACTTTTTCCTCTTCCACCTCGGCAAGGGTGATGCGCCCGCCCGGGGCCAGGGTGGCCATGCGGGTGACCGCACCGTTGAGGTCGCGGAAGTTGGCCCGCCATGCGGCGGCAGGAGCGACGGCAAAGTCGAGAAAGCGACGGCGGGCCTCTTTGTTGAAGGTCACCCGCCGCCCGGTCCTGCGGGCAAACTGATCCAGTTCGTAATCGAGGTTGGGCTCGATGTCTTCGCTGCGGTCCCGCAGCCCCGGCATGCGAAAGGTCCACAGGTTGATTCGGGCCAGCAGGTCCTCCCTGAACCTTGCCTTTTGCACATCCCGCTCGAGTTCGTGGTTGGTGCCGCAGATCAATTGAAAGTCGCTGCGGACCTCCCGGTCCGATCCCATGGGCAGAAAGGTCTTCTCCTCGATGGCCCGCAGCAGCATGGACTGCTCGTCGAGCCCCAGCTCGCCGATCTCATCCAGAAAGAGCATGCCGCCGTCGGCGGCCCGCAGCAACCCCGGCCGGTCCTGAAGTGCGCCGGTGAAGGCCCCTTTCTTATGCCCGAACAGGGCGGACATGGCCGCATCCCCGCGCAAGGTGGCGCAGTTGACCTCGACGAATTCCCCTGCCAGCTGGTGGCGCGCCTTTTTCAAATCATACACGCGCCGGGCCAGTCGCGATTTGCCGGCGCCGGTGGGGCCGGTGAGCAGGATGGGGTCCACCGACTGCATGGCCACCCGCTCGATTTTTTCGATCAGACGGTTGAAGCCGGGGTTGCGGGTGGCGATGCCTGATTTCAAAAAAGAGAGATCGTCGTCCAGCTCATTTTGAAACCGTCCGGACAGCTGGTCGTAACGCGAAAGATCGAGATCGATGATGGTATGGGTGCCCGCCGGATCGGCACCCCGAACCTTTTTAACCGGGCCGGTCTGCACCAGGCGGGCCGGAAAGTAGCGCGCTTCGGTGAGGAGAAAGAGGCAGATCTGCGCCACATGGCTGCCGGTGGAGATGTGCACCAGGTATTTTTCATTTTCCGGGTCGAAGGCGTAGGCCGAGGCAAAGTCGTGCAGCACGCCGAAGACCTCTTCAAAGTCCCACGGATCGCGGAAGGTGATGGGATGCGGCACCACTTCGGTCTCCGGCGACACCATGCGGATATCTTCCGACACCCGCTGCATCAGGCCCTTGAAACGGGTCTGGTAGAGCAGGTCGAAGCGGTGGATGGTCAGATCCTTCTGCTGGCACAACCCGACGGTGGGGCGCCATCGCTCCCAGCGGGATTCGCGTTTGCCGGTATCCAAGGTGGGGCCCAGAAGCCCGATGGCGGTTGTTTTCATATTATTAATTCGTATAAATAATTATATAATTTTATATATTGAACGCTTGACTATGTCAACTTGCCCTTTCTTCGAATGTGCCTGTTGATGTTATTATAATAAATATTTACAATCCTTTAGTTTGTTTTTCCTCCATGTCTCCCAGTTTGGCACGCCCATTGAAGTATGGGAAGGCCAATGGATGAGGCGTCATCGAAAGTCTGAAGGCCGCATCCTGTTCTTTCACATCAGCTGGTATCTGTCGGCTCCAGCGGCGCGCGCCGCTCTGCAACCCACTCATCGCAGCGATGAGCGTTTCAGTCAGCAGCGTGTGTACCGGACATGGGTTCTGACGGCGGCACATATCAGGGCTTGGTTAGCTCAATGGGTAGAGCACTGCACTTTTACTGCAGGTGTAACAGGTTCGAATCCTGTACCAGACACCCGGGGTAATCCCCCACAACGACCCTGTTAAGGTCTCCAAACAATGCCGAAGGAGGACCGGCACCCGACGAACACGTCGACGGCATGATCGGCCGCGGCCGGTTCTTCCATGCGCTCCAAGGCGAGCCATGGGAGAGAAGCCAAAGCCGGTATCCGGCGACACGTTCCAGCGAAACGCCCTGCAGCGCGCGGATACCGTTGCCGCAGGCATGGGGCAACGGGATGATGCCGTGCGGTCTTCGACCCGGTGACATGGATCACTGGGAGTGGCCCCACGAGCTGACTTCCCCGAGCCGCACACGCCGCAACTAAGCAGCGCTCCGCGTTTGGCGAACGGTTTGGACGGCGCCGGTCTTCCGGACGCATTAATACCGGCTGAAGGATTTGAAACAACTTTCAAGATCGTAAAGCAATTAAATCAGCAGTAGACAATGAAATGGGTAAAAAAGGAGAAGTAAAATGAAGCGCATCAAGCGAATTCTCATCCGTTCTTACGAAAAGGGCCTGCTCTTCCGGGATCGGGAATTCAAGAAGGTTCTGGACGCGGGTACCCACTGGTTCGTCGATCCGCTGAAGAAGATCCGGGTGGATGTGGTCTCCATGCGGGACCCCTGGCTGATCCACGATGATCTGGACATGTTGATCAAGTCCGGAGCACTGGCCAAGGACGCGGTGGTCCTGGACCTCAGGGACAACGAGCGGGCGCTGGTCTGGATCGACAACCGGTTCAATTGTCTCCTGGGACCCGGTCAGTACGCGCTGTGGAAGACTGTGCGCGATATCCGCTATGAGATCGTGGATGCCCGCAAGGTGCGCTTCGAGCACGCCGACGTCCACGTTATCCGGAAGGCGCCCGGGGCCGTTGCGCTGCTGGATCTATCTTTCGTAGAGCAGGGCTATGTGGGTGTCCTCTTTCAGGACGGGAAGTACGTTGACACCTTCATGCCGGGTCAGTATCTCTTCTGGAAGGACGTCGGCAAGATCAAGTTCTATCATGTCGACATGCGCGAGGCCATTGTGGATATCTCCGGGCAGGAGATCATGACCGCCGATAAGGTGACCCTGCGGATCAATGCAGTGGTGACCTACCGGGTGGTCGACGCCAAGGCTTCCATCATGGCGTCCGAAGACGCCCGCCAGGCCCTCTATCGTGAAGCCCAGCTGGCCCTGCGGGCCGTCATCGGCGCCTATGCACTGGACGATCTGCTCGGCGACAAGGAGACCGTGGCCGGGGCTCTGGAGAAGATGCTCAAGGGGCGGGCCGCTGAGCTGGGCCTGGACGTCATCGATCTGGGCATCCGGGACGTGATTCTGCCCGGTGAGATGAGGGAGTTGATGAACAAGGTGATCGAAGCGCGAAAGGCCGCCGACGCCAACCTCATCACCCGGCGGGAGGAGACTGCAGCCATGCGCTCCCAGGCCAACACCGCCCGCATCCTGGAGAACAACCCGACCCTGATGCGGCTGCGTGAGCTGGATGTATTGGAGAAGATCGCTCAAAAGTCCAAGCTCAACGTCGTTTTGGGAGAAAAGGGCCTGGCCGACCGCATGGTCAACCTGCTGTAAACGGTAACCCTCAACCGGCGGATTCCGGTACTAGCTTTGCCGGAATCCGCTGATTCGTATTTGATCTCGATTTAGATTCCTGGTATGGACCAGGCTCTTTTCAATCAGCGCTATAGATTAAGCGCCAAAGTGTCAGAGATTGCTAGGATCGCGCAATGAAACCGATATACCAAGACATCAGCCCATATCCTGAGGGTACAGGTCAATTTGGAGGCCGGTACGCAGATCGATAGTTCGCACTCGTTTTAAAACTGAGCATCAAAGGGGCGTTCGTATCGAATCGCCCCTTTTTATAGCTACAGAATCAATAAGCCGGAAGGGGTGAATCAATACATCCCGCCGGCTTTTTTTATTTGAGGGGCATCCCACAAGCCTGAGAGCGATCTCAGCACCGTATGAAATGATAATTCAAAGCATTATCGTGCGCGGTCGGATGCGTCGGTCCGCTTTGCAAGGTTGGCGGGTTCAGTTTTCGGTGCCGGAATCCGACGGCGTATTTTCGGCAGGGACGGGGAATTTGACGAACGCCACCCCTTCTTTTCGAAGGGTCTCCTCCTCCTGGGGGGTGCTCACCCCGCGGATATTGCGCGGCTCGTTAACGCCGTAGTGGATTTTGAGTGCCTCCTCGGCAAAATCCGCCCCGACATTATCAAAATTCTTATCCACGTAATGAGCAATGGCCTGCGCCATGGCCTCTGGGTTGAGCTGGGGCGGTGCGTCAGAGGACTGGGTGGGTGATCCTTTGATGGCAAAGGTCGACGGAACGCGGGTGACCTGCGTATCGTCGCACACCGGGCAACCGATCAGGCAGGATTTGAGTTGTTTCTTAAACGCCTTGGCGTCTTTGAACCACCCTTCAAAGGTGTGGCCGTTTTGGCATTTGAGATCGTAGGCGATCATCTTTGTGCAATATCCTTTTCATCGGGACTCTAAATTTAATTAACATAATACCTGTTGATGTAAAAGAAATTATTGACAGACGACGGATTTTGTCAAAGAATACGCCACATTCCGACGCTGGGGGGCAAACACGCCCGCATTGCGGGCGGCGGGGATTTCCGGCGGCCTGCCGGAAAAACAGATGCATGCCTGTGCTGTATCGTCCCGGATGGAGCGTTATGGCGCCGAAACGATACATCCATACGAGCTTGGAGGGAGTCCCGAGTATGAAGTTATCCATTAAGATCGGTATGTTAGTTTTTATGGGCCTTGCGCTGACAGTCGCTTCCGGCGCAGCGGAGACCCGATACGTTACGGATGATCTGACCATAACGCTGAGAACCGGTCCGGCCAAGGATCGCAAGATTATCGCCTTCCCCAAATCCGGAACACCGATGCAGGTTATCAACTCCGGGGACGAATATACCGAAGTCCAATTGCCCAATGGCAAGCAGGGATTCGTGCTGACCCGTTTTCTCACCGGACAGGTGCCCGCGGATATCCGACTGGCCCAGCTTGAAAAGAGACATGCCGCACTGGTCCAGCGCTACGAGGACCTCAAAGAAAAAACTTCCAGCCTCAATACGGAAAGCAAGGGGCTGAGCGGCGAACTGTCGTCTACCCAGAAGGCCCTTGAGAAGCTCACCGCAGAGCATGAGGCGCTGAAGAAAGAGAGCAAGCAATTCCTACAACTCAAGGCCAAATATGAAAAAACCGTCAAGGACGCGGCCGGGGCCCGGGCCAGGGCGGACAAGGTGGACAAGGAGCTGAGCCAGCTTTACAGCAGCCAATTGAACACCGGCCTGCTTTACGGCGGCGGGCTGATCGTGCTGGGATTTATCACCGGCTTTATCGTAAAACGGCCCAAGCGCAAGTCCCCACTCTTGTAGACGTTGCATAAATAAAGATGGCAAAATGGTTGTAAGGCCTTATAAGCATCTGCAACGATAGGGAATTCTGAACTGATTGCTATTGGATTCGGACCATGGCGGATGTAACCACGGATGTATTGGTGATTGGCAGCGGCATTGCCGGCCTGATGTACGCCATCAAGGTGGCTGAAAAGGGCACCGTTGCCCTGGTCACCAAAAAAGAGGCCATGGACAGCAATACCAACCTGGCCCAAGGGGGGATTGCCTCGGTCTTCGGCCGGGACGACAGTTTCGGGCTGCACATCGACGACACCCTGGCCTCCGGCGACGGCCTCTGCCACCGCGATGTGGTGGAGCGTGTGGTCAGAGACGGTCCGGTCCGTATCAAGGAACTCATGGAAATGGGGGTGCGGTTCAACCTCCGGCCGGGGGTGACGCCCACCCAAGACGATAAAGATGCATTTGATCTGGGCCGGGAAGGCGGCCATTCCCAGAATCGGATCGTCCACGCCAAGGACATGACCGGCCAGGCTGTTGAACAGGTATTGGTGGAACTCGCCCACAAGCATCCCCGCATCACCCTGTTCGAAAACCACATGGCCGTTGACCTGATCACCCAGTCCACCCGCATGAAGCGGGGCATGGTCACCACCACCCATGAAGACTTCTGTTGCGGCGCCTATGTGCTGGAACGCGGCTCCAGACAAGTCAAGACCTTTGCGGCCAAGATCACCCTGCTGGCCACCGGCGGCGCAGGCAAGGTTTACCTTTACACCTCCAACCCGGACATCGCCACCGGCGACGGCATGGCCATGGCCTATCGCGCCGGCGCCACCATGGCCAACATGGAGTTTGTTCAATTTCATCCCACCTGCCTCTATCACCCGGATGCCAAAAACTTCTTGATTTCAGAAGCGGTGCGCGGTGAAGGCGGGGTGCTCATCGACGCGGCCGGCCGACCCTTTATGGCGGACTACGATCCGTTGAAGGATCTTGCCTGCCGGGACGTGGTGGCGCGGGCCATCGACACCGAGCTGAAAAAGAGCGGCGCCGACTCGGTCTATCTGGACATCTCCGGCAAGCCGGCGGATTTTATCAAAGACCGCTTTCCCACCATATACGGCAAGTGCAAGGCGTTGGGCGTCGACATGACCCGGCAGCCCATTCCCGTGGTGCCGGCGGCCCATTACATGTGCGGCGGGGTGGTTACCGATTTTTACGGGCGCACGGATATTCAGAACCTTTACGCCGTGGGCGAGACCGGCTGCACCGGCCTTCACGGCGCCAACCGCCTGGCCAGCAACTCATTGCTGGAAGCCCTGGTCTATGCCGATGCCGCCGCCCAGCACACCCTCCAGACCCTTGAAGCGGGTAACTTCACGCCCATGCTGGCGACGCCGGCCTGGGACGACACCAGCACCACCAACAGCGACGAGATGATCGTAGTGGCCCACAACTGGGACGAGATTCGCCGCCTGATGTGGAACTACGTGGGCATCGTGCGTTCGGACAAGCGCTTGGCCCGAGCCCAGCGCCGAATCGAAATCATTCAATCGGAAATCCAGGAGTACTACTGGAACTTCAAAGTGGTTCCCGATCTCATCGAACTGCGCAACATCGCCGTGGTGGCCGAGTTGATCATCAAGTGCGCCCTGCACCGCAAGGAGAGCCGCGGGTTGCACTACACCCTGGAGTACCCGCGACGGGACGATACCCGCTGGTGCAAGGACACCATCCTAAGACGCCCCTTCGTGGGTTGAAAAAGCCTAAGGACTTCATATCCTGTGTTGTCGAGGGTTCGCAGTAGTATTACTACGGCTTCACCCTCTCCGCCTTGGCTATGAAGCCCTTAGGCTTTTTCAACTTTAAATGCTCAGGGAGTGGAGAGGACGAGTGCAGGATGGGGGACCTCTTTGCCGGTCAGTAAGGACTTCATATCCTGCGCTGTTGAGGGTTCGCAGTAGATTAACTACGGCTTCACCCTCTCCGCCTTGGCTATGAAGCCCTTAGGCTTTTTCAACTCTTATCACACACAGTGTGGAGAAAGCGGTCGCAGGGTCGACCTTTGTGCCGGCCGGTGGCTGGGATGCAGATGACACCCGGGCAGGCGGGTACGGAGCCCTGCCCTTCGAAAAGCTTTATATTGAGATAATAATCGATGAAATCGTAGGGCCGGCCTCTGTGCCGGCCATGGTCTTTAAGGCTTTTTCTGATTTTGGCCGACGGCTTGGCGGAGGGTCAGGATGAACAGCGCACAGAGAATGACCGATCCCAAAATCCATATCGTAATATAAATTTTTGCTTCCTGGGGCGCCGCGGCAAAGGCGGCCATTGGATCCGATTTTTCGTGCAGCAGGCGAGGAAGGTCAAAGGTGACGGCGCCGGCGACGATCCAGGCGGCCCAGACCACGGCGATGCGGACCATGCGGGTGATCGGTGATACACCCGGCTGGATGGATTTTTCCATTACGGCTGCTCCCCTTGTCCGCTTTTCTTTCTTTTTGTTCGGCACGGCCTGCACCGCACCGCAGTGGCGTTGATGTTGCCTTTGGCCTGCTCATACCACCATTTTTGCTGTTCGGCGGTCCAGATTTCCTCCCTGCCGCAATCCCGGCAGACAAAGACCCGGTCCATATAAAAAACCGGCAGGCGGTCGTAGGTGTTGTTGTGGGCCAGGGCTTTTTGATCCGCCATCACAGACCCGAACGGCGGTGTTACACTGCTATCCCGCGTGTCGATATGTTCCATGGCCCTGATGCGTGCAATGCGGCGCTGCAATGCTTCCCGCGCTTTACGTTTTTTGCTCGACATCTTTGGCCTTTGTCCTTCTTTCGGCGTCATTGGACTTTTCCGATGACTTGTGAATATCGATAATCCTGGTGTCGCCGGCGTATTCGGTCACCTCCACCCGGGTAATGCCCTGAAGCTTGTCGGTGATATCGCGCATGCGGTCGAGCTGGTCGGTGAGTTTTTCAACATATCCGGCAGCCTTGGTATCGGTTAGATGGGCCGCCATGATCTCCGCATAGCCGGAAGCGGCTTGCAGGGGCTGATTCAATTCATGGCAGACGCCCCCGGCTGTTTCCAAAACGCTCTCCAATTTTTCTTTTTCCAGCCGATCCCGTGTGGCGCGGTTCTTTTCGGTGAGGTCGTAGAGGACGGCGACACTGCCGTAGAATTTTCCCTCATCATCGGTGACCGGCGCCAGACTGAAGAGATAGTCACGCCGAAGTCCATCCGCCTGCTGGACCGGCGCCTCGAATGCGTGGGGGCCTGCTTTTTCAATCATCCTGGCCTCTTCCCGTTGATAGACCGCCGCCAGGTCCGCAGGGATTTGTTCGGACAGCTCCTGAGGGCGACGGCCGATGATGCGGTCCCGGGTCAACCCTAGTATCCGTTTGGAGAATACCCGGTTGCAGCCATGATAAACGCCATCTTCGTCCTTGAAATAAATGGGATTAGGGATGGTGTTGAATAGCGTATCCATCAGCTGCAGGTAGTTGCGCAATTTGGATTGATCGTTCTCCCATTTTTCGTAGGCTTTCTGGTACTCTTCCTCTGCAGCATGGAGGCGGCGGTTGGTCTTCTCCAGCGATACTTTGAGCCGCTGAACGCTTCGCGCCTGATTATGGAACCGGCGAAGGCCCCAGATGCCCGCACCTAGAAAGATCAGCAGCAACATCCAGAATGAGAAGGTCACGTCCGCGAAATCCTTGTCTGATTAGGTGAGGCAATCACCACGGCACGAACGGGGGCCGGATAGCCTTCCACCGTGCGGGTGCCGTCGCGGGGATCAAGATACGTCTCCAGCGAGTTGGAATCGATCCATGCCGTCTTGCGCTGTTCTTCAAAGGTGGTGGGCGTGACGTCCACGCATCGGATGCGGTCGAATCCGCACCGTTCCAACCAGGTTTGCAGACATTTCACAGTAGGGATGAAAAAGACGTTTCGCATGCGGGCATAACGGTCCCGGGGGCAAAGCGCCGTCTCCCCTTCGCCGGGAAGAATCAGGGTCTCCAGAATGAGTTGGCCGTTGTCGGTCAGCATCTGCCTCAATCGGGTCAAGGTGTCCAATGGGGACCGCCGATGGTAGAGAATGCCCATGCAAAAAACAGCGTCGAACCATGCGTTCATCTCGGGCAGATCTTCCAATCGGAGCGGCAGGCAGTAGGTGCCGGGCAGGTGGAGATAGTGCTGCAGGGCCAGAAACTGGTGGTAGTAGGCCTTGTAGGGTTCGATGCCGAGCAAAAGGCGCGGTTGCGCTGCCGCCATTCGAAAAAGATAATACCCGTTGCTGCAGCCCACATCAAGCACTTTGCGGTTGTGCAGCGGATCGATATTCGGCGCCACCCGTCGCCATTTGAGGGCCGAGTTCCACTCGCTGTCGATGTCGATGCCGAAAAGGGTGAACGGGCCTTTGCGCCATGGCTTGAGCCCTTTGAGCACCCCTTCCAGCCGGCCGGCCTGGTCCGGGTTTAGATCCGCTTTTCGGCCGATGGTGACGCTGTCCCGGTCGAGCGCGAACAAGGAGGGATCGGCATCGGGCAGCTCCGTCAGAAGCTGCTCCAGGGCGGCGCTCCTGCCATCAGGCCTATTCAAGGCATTCCGGGCGGCATCATACAGCACCTCGCCATATGGGCCCAGGTCTGCAAGGAAACGCTGGCGGTCGATCATTTGATTGCGACCCAGGCTGCAAAATTGAACCACTTCTGCCACAGATCGATGGCGCCGAAGCCCGCCTGCCGCAGCCGCTCCAGGTGGCGCTCCATGGTTTCGGGGATCAGCACCTTTTCAAGGGCCTCGCGTTTCTGGCTGATTTCAAGGTCAGAATACCCGTTTTCGCGCTTGAAAGAATGATAAAGTTCCTGCTGAAGTCCGGCCATGGCTGGATGGTCATGGGTGACCTTTTCGCTGAAGAGCAAGACGCCGCCGTCGGTCATTCCTTTGTAGATCCTGGAGATCAGGCCGGATCGCTGTTCAGGGACCAGGAACTGCAGGGTAAAATTCAACACCACCACCGAGGCGTTGTCGATCCTGGTCCGGCCGATGTCCTCACATCGGAGGGAGACCCGGTCGGCACAAGGCGTTGCCTCCAACCTTTCCGCAAACACCTTCAGCATGTGAGCGGAGTTGTCCACCGCCCTGATCCGGAAAGGCGCGTCCCCCATTAGGCGGCAGATCTCCAGGCTGAGGTTGCCGTTGGAGCACCCCAGGTCGAAGATAACCGTATCGGGCTGGTAGTGGCGTTGGATCAATTGGGCCTGTCTGCGGATGATCTCCCGGTAAAAGGGAATGGAGCGGTTGAGCATGTCGTCGAATACCCGCGCCACCTGGTCGTTAAACTCAAAGGGGGCAACCGGATCCTGCGGGGCCTGGTATATCTTGTCTCTGGTCATGGCCGCCAGCGACCTCTCCTAAACATAGGGTTCTTGCGCCTGATCTGGCATGCATATGCGCCAATTTGATGCGGCTGTCAAGGTTGGGGGTTCAGGCAGAATCCTGAAGCAAGCGCTTCCGCTAAAGGAAAACCTTGCAGATTATGAAATAATTCTATATGGTTGCCCAAACCTTTCTTATATGATACCGATAAAAATAGGAGCCGGCGCATGCCTGTCACCACCGTACATTGGGTGAGCGACAAAGAATTTGTTGGAACAGACGCGAGAGACCACTCCATCGTGCTCTCCGCAGGCGACCCGGGCAAAGGGGTGAGCCCATCGCAGGTGCTGCTCATCGGTCTTTCGGCCTGCACGGCTTACGATGTCCTCTCCATCATGGAAAAAAAGCGAAAACCCCTGACGTCTCTGGAAGTGATCGCCACCGGAGAACGAAACGAAGATCCGCCGTGGGCCTATCACCATATCCACTTGAAATTTGTGGTCAGCGGCAGGAATTTGACGGAAAAGGCTTTAGCCCAGGCCATAGAATTGTCCCAGGAAAAATATTGTTCGGTGGCCGCCACGGTGCGCGGTGTGGCGGATATCACCACCGAGTTTGAAATCACAGCATCCGATGAAGAGCAGTGAAACAGGTACGCTTCTTGCTATCGATTATATATAGAAAACATTAACTTAAGGTTTGGCGCAATCGTCCGATTATCATATTGAATCGCATAGCGCCGGCACATGAGGACGCTGTAACTTAAAAAGCTGAAATTTCATACAATTTAAAAACAATAAGTTCAAATGGAAAAGCATTCTGCAAACAAACGGATCAAATGGACGCTTAAGCTTATTGTCATCGGGGTGACGCTTTTTGTCACTTCCGCCGCACAAGCGGATATCTATCTATACGTGGACAGCCAGGGAGTGCTGCATTTCACCAACACACCCACCTCCAGCAAGTACAAAGTGTATATGCCGGAACCTTCCAAATACCGCAGCGCCCTTTACAACATCAAAAACTACGACGACGTCATATCAGAGGCGGCCGCGCGCAACGGCCTCTCCTCCTCCCTGCTTAAAGCCGTCATCCATGTGGAATCCTACTTCAATCCCAGAGCCGTCTCCAAAAAAGGGGCCCTGGGCCTGATGCAGATCATGCCGGAGAATCTGGATAAGCTTAATATCAACGATCCTTTCGACCCGTGGGAGAACATCATGGGCGGCGCCTTCTATTTCAAGACCATGTTGGAACGCTTCAGCGGGCAGGTCGACCTGGCACTGGCCGCTTACAATGCCGGCCCCACGGCCGTGGAAAAGTACAACGATATTCCCCCCTACCCGGAAACCCAACGCTACGTCCGAAAAGTAATGCGGGCCTTTCGCATCTACCGCAAAAGCTGACGCGGCGATTTGCAAATTCTGCGGTAAAAATTACATTTCTAAAAGATATACCAGTTTATGTGCTCTGGTCGGTCCCAGCAGCAGGATTGCTGATCTATATTATTATAAAGTTTGCAATTCCTGAAACGATCTATTTCTGTATCGCGTACACCCTGCTCATTATTCTTCATGAACTAGGACATGCATCTGCAGCTCGTATTTTGGGGCTAAAGGTTTTTAGCTTAGAGATTTCAGGTGCAGGTGGTTTATGTATAACAGAGCCTCCACCTAATTTCATTACAGCAATAGCATTTTCTTCTGCAGGTATATTGGCGCAGGCGCTACTGCTTCTCGGTACCGCTTCCTATCTAATTATCTTTGGAAATCCAACTTCGATTTTCGGTACATGCTTAGTCATAACTTTCACTATTGCGAATGGTATAGTTCTTGTATTGAATCTCATTCCCCATAAACGCCATGGCGATGATTTCGGGACAGATGGCTATTTGCTGTGGAAGCTACTGGCTAACCGAGTGCGTGGACGGCATTACTCTTATCCTGACACATCAGCTACGTTTTCCTCAAAAACTCGGCTGACGCAGCTTCAGGGTTTCATGCCGCCAGATTTTACAACAGGTATAGAGATTCTAAATGACAATAACACGACAATGGAATTTGTGGTATCCAGCTTAACGACCCACCTGAACATGACCCAAGAAGATGCAATCTCAATGATGCTTGATATTCATACGAATGGTGGCATACTAATTTCCACTCCAACATATGAGAAGGCCACTAGAGTGGCAACTGCAATAACTGCAGACGCAAAAGCAAATGGGTTTAAACTAAGATGTCGATCCGTTGCCGTCCAACAAGAAAATTAATCGGATTCGCATACTCGCCGGTTATTAGGTCCTTTTAATCACAATGGAGATAGCATGAAGATTGAGCATATCGTAATTATTTTCTGCATCATGCTGACGGTGCTGGGCTGTGCAAAAAAAGTTGTTGCCAATATCAGCGAAAGCCGGAAAGCATATATTACCTCACAACCGCATGGTTGGGTCGAAGTTGAACTGTTCGATGATCAGATACCCTCAATAGAAAAACCAAAAGACTTACCCCCGGAGGAAGCAGATAAGTGGAAACCTTCCCCACCGTCATCATGCCATTTGGTCGTGTATTTAAATAGCGAGAAGTTTTTATCCGAGGACATTTTTCCTTACGGTGATTCTCCTCCGTATATTGTAGAAACAGGATTCAGGTTTCCGGCACCCATAGGTGTTTTTTCATTGCAGGTTTATTATATGGGGTGTGATGTTGAACTTGTTAAGGAGGAGTCTTCGTTAGATCCTTCAGTTAGAAAGTTATCATCACAGATTGAGATAATTGAAGGATATGTAACAACGGTCTTCACAACTGGCGATTCAATTAAAATCGATCCTCCTCGGGAAAACGAGGTTATTACCTTGGATGATGTCTATAAACAGCTGAAATTAATTAATAATGAATGAATGGCACATGTCGCTTGAGACACAGCACGCAAAGAAGACGCGCGTCTCCGCCTTTCGTTCGCCTTATATTTTTAATCGTAAATAAAGGAATTTTCAAATATGGAGATCGTACATCCTGGTATTCTCAGGAGATATTTATCTACATTCATTGATGGTTTGTTCATAATCGGTATGCTTTTTCTATCTTCTTATATTTTGGATAGCGAAAACGCCACTGCAATAAACGTAAGAATCATTATCATACTCTTTATGTTTTTTGTTTACGAACCGATCTTTACGGCCTTTTATTGCACGCTCGGTCAAAAAGTTACGGGTATCCGAATCCGGAAATTTTCAACAGGAGAGAAAATATCCATCGTTCAGGCTTATTTGCGAATAATCGTAAAAATTGTCCTGGGGTTGCTTTCATTTTTTACAATTCCATTCTCGAGAAATAAAAGAGCAATTCACGATTTTGCTGTCGGATCCCTTGTGGTGTATGGAAAAAACGACGCGTAACAACCCGATGGTGAAGGACAGCGAGGACCACTAATCGACACTGTTCAAAAATATTTCGAAAAATAGGTGATCGATCAATGCAGATGATCAACTTGTTACAATTCTCGGATGAGGGGCTTTTGCATCCTTGTGCGCTATTAATTATGGTTCTGTGAACAGTCCGCTTTCGGGGGCAGGAAGAAAGGAATAAATGAATAAGACTCTGAAGTACACAGGGTTAGGCTGTGTCTCCATTATCGGGCTGATATTCATTGCATTTGTCACAATTCTATTTAGTGGGCCTGATACGGCGGTGTATCCGGGCCGTCAAATTCCCAAGAAATATATGAAGACGATAAGGTCGCTCAACCTGCTCCAGGAAGATGAGCAAATCAGATACTTCTATTCTGATGCCTTGTTTGATATCAAGACAGGCCTCTATTTCGTAACGGACAGAAATCTGATCGCATATTCAAGCAGCTGGGAAGAACCCGAGACGATCATTCCCTTTGATCAAATCGTATCTCTAGTCGTGCAGTATGACGATTCGTTTTGGGATGATTCCTATGTCATGGTAACCACATCATCAGAAATGGAAATTAGCTTTCCGGTTTCCAGTGAGAATGGGTTGGATAAGAAATTCGTTGAAGCTATCCAGGAGAAAATCAATGTCAGACAAGAAACGTCAACGGACGCAGAAAAGCTGGGGCGGTAAGTTGTATGGTTCGAAGTAGTGCAATGGCAATGATGCTGTTGTTTTCAATTGATTTCGGCCTAAAAAACAATTGCTGAAATCATTAAGTGAACTTGTAAGGAAAAAGCGCTATCGATAGAAAGCATTATCGGCTTATCACATTGAGGTCATTTATCGACCCGCCATTGGCTTATCTGGCCAAGTCACGGTTGGAATATGAGGGCATACCTTCATGGGTCGTTGGTGATCATCATATCAATATGCAATGGACCATCTCTCTTGCAATAGGTGGCGTTAAACTTCGAATCTTGGAATCCGACTTCGAGGATGCGCAAAAAGTTCTTAATACGGATTGTTCAAGTGCTTTAGAGAGGATTCCATTTCCGGAGATTTCAGATGATGAGCGTTGCAATAAATGCGGATCCCTGAATTTGGTTTTGATCAATTGGACAAGAAAAGCGGCGGCCCTGACGCTTTTATCGGGATTGCCGATCTTTATTTTTAGAAAGCGATACAAATGCCTTAACTGTCTTAATTTGATCAGATGATAGGCATTTTAAAATACTTGAAATCCGTTCAAATGATAGCATATTAGTTTCGTTGCCATTAAATTTGTTTAACCGGAAAGAAGCCGATGCCATAGGTGCGGGAGCAGTCGCAAACAGGCTTATGATGGCATTTTGGGCCACTGGTGTCCGCCAATCGTTGAAGCGGGATTTGTGATGTTCAGCCGTTTGGATTGGCTGGCGGCCGTGTGAACTTTAGCGTAAGGAAATAGCCGTATGATCGAATTTATCCAACAATTCAACCCGGTTGGTCAGGCGTTTGTTGCCACTCTATTCACTTGGGCGGTAACGGCGGCCGGCGCTGCGCTCGTTTATGTGACCAGCGGCGTTAACCAGAAACTTTTGGACTCAATGCTCGGATTTGCAGCGGGCGTTATGGTTGCGGCGAGTTTCTGGTCTCTGCTCGCTCCGGGTATCGAGATGGCTGAAAATTTGGGACAAATACCATGGTTGACAGCGGTTATCGGGTTTATGGCCGGCGGGTTGTTCATGCGGCTGACGGATAAATTTCTTCCCCATCTTCACCCGAACCTGAGTATCGATAAAAGCGAAGGCATCAAAACCTCGTGGCAGCGGAGCACGCTGCTGGTGCTTGCCATTACAATGCATAATATTCCCGAAGGCCTGGCGGTCGGCGTTGCTTTCGGTGCGGTTGGCGCCAACCTTCCCTCTGCAACGCTTGGCGGCGCTATAGCGCTGGCCATTGGCATCGGTCTACAAAACTTTCCTGAAGGCACAGCCGTTTCCATGCCCCTGAGAAGAGAAGGATTGTCAAAGGGCAAGAGCTTTTTCATGGGGCAGGCGTCGGGCGTCGTGGAGCCCATCGCAGGTGTCTTCGGCGCCTTGTTCGTGTTAAAAATGCAAAGTGTTCTGCCATATGCGTTATGCTTTGCGGCGGGTGCCATGATTTTTGTGGTGGTTGAGGAACTCATACCCGAATCCCAGAGAAAAATGGAAAACATCGATACGGTTACCATGATGACCATGGCGGGTTTTTCCGTAATGATGCTCCTTGACGTGGCTTTGGGGTGAAATGATCGGATCGGCTGGACCTATCAAAAAGGGAGGTGTGACAATGATAAATAGGCGCGTGTATATCCTTTCACTTGGGATGCTGCTTGTTGCGTGGTCATGCGCGATGGCCGATACCGGAAAGAAGGAGGCTGCAAAGGCGAGCGCGCTGGAATGGTTGCAGCGGGTTGACGAGGAAGCCTATGCCGACAGTTGGGACAGTGCAGCAGATTACTTCAAGAATGCCGTAAACAAGGAGCAGTGGGTGCAGATGCTCCGCACTGTGCGAACGCCCCTTGGCAGGCTCCTGTCCAGAGTGCCTAAGCGCATCGCCTACAGAACATCCTTGCCGGGGGCGCCGGACGGACAATATGTGGTGATTCAGTTCAGCACTGCTTTTGAAAATAAACAATCAGCCATCGAAACCGTAACCCCCATGTTAGACGCAGATGGAAAATGGCGGGTATCCGGTTACTACATTAAATGATGCCGCTGCGTTGCGCTGCAATTTGGCAAATCCAGATTAAAGGGCGCAAAATGCGTTTTCTCAAATGAACCCCGACTTCCATCCCGTTACACCCGATCGCTGGAGTGATTTCGAGCAGCTATTTGAAAGCAGGGGCGGCCCCCATTATTGCTGGTGCATGGCTTGGCGGATCAATACCTACAAAAACAACGATATCCGGAAAAGCGGGCAGGAAGGCTTCGATTTGCGACCTTGTCCATCGCGGTGTGCCCATCGGGCTGCTTGCCTACTTCGAAGATGAACCGATTGGCTGGTGTTCGATCGCTCCGCGCGATACTTACAGATCGTTGGGTGGAGACGAAGCTAAAGATCGCGTATGGTCTTTGGTCTGCTTTTTTATCAAACGTCCCTTCAGAAACAGGGGCATTACATCGCGGCTGATAGATGCGGCCGTTCAATATGCCAGGGACAACGGCGCCCGATACATCGAAGCCTATCCTGTTGCACATGACTCGCCGAGTTACACGTTTATGGGTTTTGTCTCAACATTTGAGAAGGCGGGGTTTCAATTTGTAAAGACGGCAGGCACACGCAGGAATGTCATGATCCTTGCCCTGTGATAGCGCCTGCATCGACGATAACAATTTATTGATGAGGTGATGCATTGCGGTTCGATAAGATCTTTTTGCCATCAATTTTGGTTCTTTTGTCCCTGCTCTTGTCCCTAAACACAGTTTCAGCACAGGATGAATCAGCGGAGACTGTTGAAAAGCTGATGATCTTCCAAATGGAGGCACTGAGAATCAAAAATCACCAAGCGTTCATCAAGCATGGAAATGAAGCATTTAAGTCCTTTATGGATGAATATACGTTTGATTCTCTGATCCTGCAGCGAAGTGCGAAAATAGAAAAAGGGTATCAACTCGAATATCTCGGGGATATAAAAAGTATCGGCATGCGAAGACATTTATGGAAGGTGCATATCTCAGGGGATAAATATCAATTATTGGGGAGCTTGAGTCTTTCGCACGGAAAGGTGGTTGGCTTTAGTTTGGAATAAGACATCGTTCGATGCTGCGCTGCCGATGGAGGACGCCAGAATACGGCGGCAAGGGTACGCCATCGCAGACAGTTGTGCTGGGTACGGAGCCCCGCCCTACAAAAACATCGGTTCGAAGTTGTGGTGTCGGCCAAAATTGTTGGGTCGGCCATGTGGCTTTGCAAGCCATTTACCACTTTATCATGCAACGATTGGGCAGACATGGGGTGTGGGTAGACGCGTCAGCTTCCTATAAAGGATGGTAACGGATTGGCGAAAAAGGACCAAGTTATGCGAAGGAGTGACACCATGGAGGTTTTTGTGTCCTACCAACGGGCGGACACGCTCTTTGCCGCCCATGCCGTTGGATTCGCGCTGAGCGGTGCGGGCCACAATGCATTTGTCGACACCGGCAGCATAAGCGGCGGCGACCTTTATCCCCAGGAGATCCGCAATGCGGTTTCAAGGGCCAACGTTATGTTGTCCATGATCGGTCCATCATTTGACGTCGCCCGGCTGAAGGAAGCAACCTGCGTCGTGGCATACGAATGGCGGCGTGCCCGCTTTCATGGTGTGGCGGTGGTCCCTGTTCTTGTGGACGGGGGCCGGATACCGTCCGATGCAGACCTGCCGGCCGAGCTGCGGTGGTTCACCAAACGGGACGCCTATTTCCTCCGCCGGGAATCTTTTTCAGACGATGTTTCAGCGCTCGTCGATGCGATCCCGGTTCTTGCGACCATCCCCAGGCGTGCCGCACGTGTGTTATGGGTGGATGATCTGCCCGCCAACAACGAGATCGAACGCAAGACGCTCAGGCCGCACGGTATTGTCTTTGACAACGTTGTGTCCACGTCCGAAGCCGTCGATCAGCTTGCAAATGAGAGCTACGATCTTGTGATTACCGATCTTGGCAGGGCCCACTCATCGGACAGCTCTCAAACGGCCGGCGTCTCATTTCTAAAACACCCGTCGATCGTTCACGGCGGTCCACCGGTGATCGTATATGCCAGCCAGTGGGCCGTGCGCAGAAAAGGCGAACTTATTGGGCTGGGCGCTTCAGAGGTGACGGCCAACCGCCGGCAACTCATCGACAGCGTACTGGCCATACTGGGGAGAGCCGAAGGGCAGCAAGTCGATCTGAGTCGATGACCTGCCGCTCCGTGTCGATCGTCCTTTCTTGACGGGCAGAGGGTGAATGCCATGCTTCGGCAATTCTACCGACCATGAGACTTGTGGCGCCTGCATTGCCGTGGTATGTGTACAATATCACTACAGAAAAATGGCTAATCCCACGCATTGACCCCTTAGAAGGGCGGAAGATTCATGTCCAATCCCCTGATGGATGAATTGTATCGCTATCTGCCGGCAGCCTGCGTTCTGATCGTCCTGCTGGTCCTGCTCAAATCCATGAGCATCTTAGCCGCCAAGCAGCGGCTCTCCGCCGACTACAGGCGCACCTTGCTACCCCAGTTTCTGATAGTGGCGATCGCCGTGGTCGGTGTACTGATCCTGTTGCTGTTGCTGCCCATTGAGGCGGAAACAAGGGGGCAGGTGCTGGGCCTGTTCGGGGTTGTCTTTACCGGTATCATCGCCCTCTCCTCCACCACCTTTGTCACCAACGCCCTTGCCGGATTTATGCTGCGGTTGATCCGCAATTACAAAGCCGGTGATTTTATTCGCGTCAACAGCATGTTCGGCCGAATCACCGAACGGGGTTTGTTCCATACCGAAATCCAGACGGCCGAACGGGACCTGACGACCTTCCCCAACCTCTATCTGATTACCAACCCGCTGACGGTGGTACGTTCCTCGGGTACGGTGGTGTCGGCCACCCTCTCCCTGGGCTATGATGTGCCCCATCAGCAGGTCGAACCGTTGCTGATTGCGGCGGCTGAACAGACGGGGCTGGAAGAGCCGTTCTCACAAATTCTGAAGTTGGGAGATTTTTCCATCACCTATAAAATATCCGGCTTTCTACACGAGTCCAAGCAATTGCTGGCCATGCAGTCCAAGCTCAAACGGGCTGTCCTGAATGGGCTCCACGGCGCCGGGATCGAAATCGTTTCGCCCAATTTTATGAACCAGCGGGTGCTGGCCGACGATGTCGCCATGATTCCACCGGCCATCGGTCCGCTCCAAGGCCCGAGTGAAGAATCAGAAGCGCTTCCCGGTGATCTGATTTTCGACAAGGCGGAGATCGCCCAGGAGCGACGGCAATTGCAGGAAAAGCTGGACGCGCTGGCCCAAAAGCGCAGTGCCTTGCATAAAGCCAAGGACCCATCCCAGGCCGAAGCTGTGAAGAAGATCGAAGCGGCCATGGAAAGGATCGAAAAACGCATTGAAGCGGTGGATGAGATGCTCAAAACCGATGACGAAAAGAGGAAGACTTCAAAGAAATGACACTACTGTTGGTATACATGGCACTGGCCCTGGGTTTCTCTTTTCTCTGCTCTATCATGGAGGCGGTGCTGCTCAGCGTTTCGCCATCCTTCGTGGCGCGGCAGGAGCAGGAAGGCCTTCGGTTGGGGACCCGGCTGCGAAAATTCAAAGATAATGTGGATCAACCGCTGGCCGCTATTTTAAGCTTGAATACCATTGCCCATACCGTGGGAGCGGCCGGCGCCGGCGCCCAGGCGGCCGCTGTTTTCGGGGACGCTTATATCGGTCTGATATCGGCGGTCCTGACCTTTCTCATTCTGGTCTTTTCGGAAATTATCCCCAAAACCCTGGGGGCAGCCTATTGGCGACGGCTCACCCCTTCGGTTGTGCGTCTGCTGGAGGTCACGATCTGGATCATGTATCCCCTTGTGAAACTGGCCGATACCCTCACCCGATGGCTCACCAAGGGCAGGGAGCGGTCCAAGGTCCACCGGGACGAGTTTATCGCCCTGGCCCAGCTCGGTGCCCGGGAAGGGGTCTTTCACAAATACGAATCGCGCATTCTCAACAATCTCTTCTGCTTTCGCGAGGTGCGCACCAGCGATATCATGACACCGCGTACGGTTCTCTTCGCCTTGTCGGAAAACCTGTCCGTGGACGAAACCCTTTCCCTGCACAGCCACTTGCCCTTTTCCAGAATACCGGTATACGGGGAGAACCTCGACCAGATCACCGGCTTTGTGCTCAAGAATGAAATTCTACGGGCCGGACAGGAAAAGAAAGGCGCTGCCCTGCTCTCCGAGATGCGCCGTCCTTTGGTGGTGATCCCCGAGGCGCTGCCCCTGCATCGGTTGTTTGAACGCCTGATGGATGAAAAAGCCCATATCGCCCTGGCGGTGGATGAATATGGCGGCACTCAGGGCGTTGTCACCATGGAAGATTTTATCGAAACCCTGCTGGGGTTGGAGATCGTGGACGAGATCGATACCGTCGAAGACATGCAGGCCATGGCGCGGGAGCAATGGCGCAAAAGGGCGCTCAAGCTGGGTTTGATCGATGGTGCCAACATTTAGAAGCCATCTCCTCATAGTGGCTGCGGATGATAAACGGGTCCATTTAAACTTTCTACTTTAAACTTTAAACTGGCATAGATAACGCGAGTCCGCCTTAATTTGGTTATAGATTCGTATTTATATCGTGCTCTATTAGTTTGCTGCTTGTGATATCTCCATGCCTGCGGCGAATGGAGCTTTGAAAATCTATTTGACCGGATGGCAATGGTCTCAAGCAGATGCGCCCGAACGGCCGATTTAATCGGTACCCTCCGGGCGCAGTGGTTCATTGTAAAGTATACAACGGTGCTTATGCGAACGCTTCCTTTAGCTCATCGACATCTTTTCGGCGATCAATTGATAATAGGCCGCTTCTGAAAACTGCCCCCATGCGCCGATGCGTTTTTTGAACGCCTTGAAGGATTCATTGACTTTGGTGGACAAGGCGTCTTTGGCGGCTTCTTCTTCGATTACCTCTGCTGCGAGCTTGCGCAGGTTGTCCATGATTTCGGGTTTGAATTGAAGGAGCTCGGTTTTACCGTCGGCCAGGATTTTTTCCAGATATTCACCATTGTTGGCTTCAAATTCACAGAGCTGCCATACGTTGGTTTGAGCGGCGCAGGCATCCAGAATGACCTTGAGATGTTCGGGCATCTCGTCGTACACTTTCTTGTTGATCATGATCTCCAGCGCGGTGCCGGGCTCATGCCATCCGGGATAGTAGTAGTATTTGGCGGCCTTGGGAAGCCCCAGACGATAATCATGATACGGTCCCACCCATTCCGATGCATCGATGACACCGCGTTCCAGGTTGGTGAAGATCTCCCCTCCAGGTGTCAGGGTGACGGTGCCGCCGGCTTTGGCGAAAACTTTGCCGCCCAGACCGGGGATGCGCATCTTGAGGCCTTTGAAATCCTCCATGGATTCCAGCTTCTTATTGAACCAACCGCCCATCTGTACGCCGGTGTTGCCAATGGGGCGCGGGATCAGGTTGAAGGGGGCATACGCCTCTTCCCACAGTTCCAAACCGCCGCCGCTGTAGAACCAGGCGTTCATGCCCTGGGCGTTCAGACCAAACGGCACAGCCGCGAACCATTGGGCCGCGGGCTGCTTGCCCGCCCAGTAGTAGGCGGCGCCGCTGCCCATCTCCACCGTGCCATCGGACACGGACTGGAAGGTTTCCATGGCCGGCACCAGCTCACCGGCAGAGTAGACTTTGAGCTTGATCTGGCCTTCGCTGGCGATTTCCAGGCGCTTTGCAAAATTGTCCAGCCCGACCTGGAAGACCGGGAAGTTGGCCGGCCAGGTGGTGACCATTTTCATATCATAGGTTTTTTTGGTTACGACAGCCGGGGCCTCAGCCGCTTTGGCCGGCGCCTCGGCTTTTTCTTTTTTCTCTCCGCATCCTGCCAATCCAGCTACGGCCGCAGCAGCACCTGCAGCCACAACTCCGGTTTTCGTCAGAAATTCCCGTCTCTTCATACCCAACCTCCTTTGATGTGGTTAAAAGATGGAAGATGATTGTTTGTTAACCGCCGAAAACGATCTTCGGCAGCCATGTGGCCAGTTCTGGATAAAATATGACGATCAGCAGCCCGATGAGCTGCAACGTAACAAAGGGGATGATACCCCGGTAAATATGGTTGGTAGTGACCTCCGGCGGGGTAACCGAATTCAGGTAAAAAAGCGAAAAGCCGAAGGGAGGCGTCATGAAAGAGGTCTGCAGGTTCACGGCCAGCAGGATGCATAACCAGACCGGGTCAAAATGAAACTCCTCGATCAGGATCGGCGCCAGTACCGGGACATGGATAAAGATGATTTCGATAAAGTCGAGGAAAAAGCCGATGAAGAAGATGAGCGTCAGCACGATGGCCAGTACCATGCCATGGCTGTATTGGTGGCCGACGCTCTTAAGAAATCCCCTGACCAGCTCGTCACCGCCCAACCCTCTGAAGACCAGGCCGAAGAGGGCAGCGCCGCAGAGGATGATAAAGACCATGCAGGTAAGGGACATGGTGGAACGCATTACTTCGCGCAGGATTTTCAAATCAAACTTGCGGTTGGCGACGGTCAGTATGGTGGCCCCCACGGCGCCCACGGCAGCGGCCTCTGTGGGGGATGCGATACCGAGGAAGATCGAACCCAGCACGGCCACCATCAGGAACAGCGGCGGAAACATGGAGATCAACACCTCCAGCGCCAGTCTTTTGCCGACCAGCTCTCCCAGGTCTTCCTTTTTGATCGCCGGAGCGCTTTTGGGATTCAGATAGGCCGCGAGGATAATGTAGATAATATAAAGGAATACCAATAAAAAACCGGGGAGTACGGCTCCAATGAAAAGATCCCCCACAGAGACGCCGACGATATCGCCGATCAATACCAAAACGATGCTGGGCGGAATGATCTGCCCAAGCGTGCCGGATGCGGCCACCGTGCCGCACGCCAGCTCTTTGGAATATCCCCTGCGGAGCATGGTGGGAACCGCCAGCAATCCCATGGTCACCACAGTGGCGCCGACGATGCCGGTGGAAGCGCCCAACAGGGCGCCGACAACGACCACCGATGCCGCCAAACCGCCCCTGAGACGGCCGAGCACGATGCCCATGGTGTCCAGCAGTTTATCGGCCAGGCCGGAGCGTTCCAGCATAACCCCCATGAAGACAAACAGGGGCACCGCCATGAGTGTGACATTGCTCATGCGGCCCCAAACGCGCAGCGGCAGCAGATTGAAGAAGTCCCAGCCGAATCCGATCACACCGAATACCATGGCCGTGCCGCCCAGGGTAAAGGTGACCGGAAACCCGAACATGATCAGGATCGACATCGCTAAAAACATATATCCAGCCAGGTATTCCATTGGTGCTAGGCCTCCTTTTCCTTCTCATTGTTCAGGCCCAGCACCCCCAGCAGGCTGTCGATGCCCAGGGAAATGCCTTGAAGCAGAATAAGGGCATAGCCGGCGGGTATGCAGCCTTTCAGAAGAAAGCGGTAAGGAATACCCCCGGGATCCGGAGAGCCCTCCATGATCTGAAAGGATTTTACCATGAAAGGGATGCCTGTTTTAATGAACAGAGCGCAGCTGGGGATGAGGAAAAAGATCACGCCGACCAGATTGATCCACGCCTTTCCTTTAGTACCAAGGCGGCCGTAGAAGACTTCCACGCGGACATGGCCGTCTATTTTAAGGGTGTAGCCGGCGCCCATTAGAAAGATGAAGGCGAAGACATGCCACTCCAGCTCCTGGGTAAAGACATAGGAGGTGTTAAAGAAATAGCGCATGACCACATCGGTGAAGGTGACCAGCACCAATAACAGCGTGGTCCACGACACCGCCCGGCCTACGTATTCATTGACCAAATCGATTTTTTGGCAGGCGCTTTTCAAAAACTGCATGTTGCCGGAGCTCCTTTCAAATAAGCATCAACTGGCTATCAAAGGTCCATCCGCCATGGTGCACCCGCATTCGGCGATTCCTGCCTGTTCGATGGCAGGGATTGGGATTGATTAGCGGGTTCATAAATAACGGCCACTTCCAACCGGGTTGGCCGTGGCCCTATTCTGCAGGTAACAGGGATATTGTATATGGAGGCCCGATGCCTCCGGTATTCTTTTATTTGGGTGGTCTGGAAACAGGTGCAGATCTGGGTGTTGGCCGATGATCGTTCTATAACCTATCTCAAAAAACGGATTTTGGTCCAAGGTGTAGGCGGGGCCGGGTTTCAAACCGCAGGCATACTGTAGTATGGCGAGGATTTGGAATTCGGTCCCAACACCCAGATTGGGACAAAGGACTTTTTTGAGATAGGTTCTATATCTTGAAGGCACATAGCTCATGAAGGATCCAAACAAAGCACAATGGATTGAACCGGCAGCATCAGCACCATAGGGCCTCAACGTAGTTTTGGAAGCCAGGGGTTTCGTGTAATCTTATTGGTCCCAACTATGCCAAATGGCTGATAATAAGTCAATGCCGGATCGCCTGGCATTGGCTGAAGGAAGGCCCGGCCGGTTTTTGTTATCGGCGTGGCATTGTCCTTTTGGCAGCGGTGAATTAATGTAGAGGGAAAGCATTGAAAGGAGGCAGTCATGACCCATGCGATACGAATCCATAAAACCGGTGGTTCCGATGTCCTCAAGTGGGAGGAATACAATCCGGGCGCACCAGGCCCGGGCGAAGCCCTTATCCGGCAGGAGGCCGTAGGGCTCAACTACATCGATGTCTACCATCGCACCGGTCTGTATCCCCTGCCCCAGCTGCCGGCTATCCTTGGAATGGAGGGGGCTGGCATTGTAGAGGCGGTGGGGGAAGGCGTGAGCGGTCTGGCTTCCGGCGACCGGGTGGCGTATGCTGGTGTGCCGCCGGGTGCTTATGCGGAAAAACGCCGCATTCCGGCCCATCGCCTGGTGAAAGTGCCGGAAGCGATTTCTCTGCGGGACGCCGCAGGTATGATGCTGCAGGGAATGACCGCTCGTTATCTGCTCAAAGGATGTTACCCGGTGGGCAAAAGCACCACCTTACTGATTCACGCCGCCGCCGGCGGTGTGGGGACCCTGGTTTGCCAGTGGGCCAAGGCACTGGGCGCCACTGTCATCGGCACTGTGGGTAGTCCGGAAAAGGCCGAGGCCGCCAGTGCCAACGGCTGCGATCACCCGATTTTGTATACCGATGCCGGTTGGGAGCGGCAGGTGCGCGACATTACAGACAACCGGGGTGTGGATGTGGTTTATGACTCGGTGGGCCAGGCAACCTTCATGCAGTCGCTGGATTGTCTGCGGCCTATGGGGATGATGGTCTCATTTGGGCAATCTTCTGGACCTATTGCGCCCATGGACTTTTCCATCCTTGGCCAGAAAGGTTCCTTGTTTCTGACCCGTCCCAGCCTGATGACCTACACAGAGAAACGGAAAGACTTGCAGGACCATGCCCGTGATCTATTTCAGATGGTGACCAATGGTGTTGTGCGCATCCATATCGGCCAGACCTATGCCCTGAAAGACGCCGCTCAGGCCCATAACGACCTTGAAGGGCGCAAGACCAGGGGGTCCACCATACTGATCGTATCATAAGCGGTTGTTTCAGAATACGCCGTCCGGCTTGTCCTAAACCCGTCCCTTTGCCACCAGCTCGGCAAAGTGTTTGAAGGAGCGGTCCATGGTGCGTTCGGCATCATCCGGGAAGCAACAGGCCGGCAGTTGCCGGTACTCCAGGTGATATGAGAGGCATTCACAGCAGGCCCCCTTTCGCTGACAAGGCTCGTAGGTGCAATTGCATCGTTCTAGATTTTTCATCTGGGTACAATTCATTTTTCTTCTTTCCTGCCCTTTAGTAGGTGTGGCATCCGTCGCGGCCAAAGGGGACGCTTTCTGTTCCCCGATTTGTCCCTGTCTAAAATTCCGGTCAAATTCGAAAAAATGATTTTTTGTGACGTGTGTCACATACTAATCATTTCATCATCGGCATGATAGCCAAAAAACATAAAAAAACAAGGTTCTGATGCAATCGAGGATCTTTTTCGACAACAGGTAATGCAGCCAAAATTACCAACTGACGGAGAAAGACCGATGACCAAGGAATTGAAAGAGTTGGATCTGTATGAGCTCTATCACTTGAGCTCCAAAATAGAGGCGGATCCGGATGGAATTGCCGGCGTGCTCTTTCCGGAGAATCCGCCGGACAGCGGCACTGTCGTGAAAAAAATCGGCCAATGGGCGATGAATCAAACCGCCGTGCTGGAGAGCAATCTCAACAATCGTCCGGATGTCGCTTACATATTTCACAAGGTCGGTGAGAGGATCTGGCAGCAGCTGCCCAGCTTTGCTCAACGTGTTAGAATCAATGTCGTACAGATGAATGGATCAGGGATCGGTGCATCCGTTAGTTGATCCCCCCCTGCAAGCGCTTACCGATGTCAATCGGTAACAACCGCGACGCCTGCGGCCCCAACCCCCACACCATCGGGCCTCAGGCGTCCTGCCTTTTATAGCCGCAGAAATAGCTCGCCTTGCAGAAGCGATCCATAAAAGTTTTTCGCCCAATCTGGACGTTGGGACCGGGTTCCAAATCCTCAACCTACAAGCGTGTGCCTGCGGTTTAGAAACCGGCACAGCCTGCACCTAATACTCAAATCCGTTTTGTAGTTAGCTTCTAAAAGCTTGCGCAAAAGAATGGTTTAAGAATCAGTTTTGGCTCAGTGCCAGCTTGGCGCCCATTGCTGCAAAGAGGGCGGCAATGGATCGCTGCAGCCAGACCATGCGCCTGGGCGAATGGGTGACCCAGTTGCGGACTGCGGTGGCCGAAAGGCCGTACAAGATGAAGATGATCAATGTCATGCCCATGAAAACGGCGCTCAACCGCAACAGCTGCGCCACAGGCGATGATTCGGATGGAGATACAAAAAGGGGTAGAAAAGCAAGGAAGAAGATCGATAATTTTGGGTTGAATATGTTGATCAGGACACCCCTGACAGCGATTTGCCGGCAGCTTTTTTTCGTATCTCCCGCATCGAATTTCAAAACGCCGCTCTCGCGCCACATGGACCACGCCAGGTAGAGGAGATAGATTGCACCGGTCCATCTAATGACCTGAAACGCCAGTGATCCCATATGCATAATAGCGGATAATCCAAAAATGGCCGCCAGAAGGTGCGGGACAATGCCGGCGGTGCAACCCACCGCCGCCGCGACGCTCGACTTCCTCCCGGATAGAATTCCCATCGTTACGGTATAGATCACCCCAGTTCCCGGAGCAAGGACCACCACCAAAGAGGTCAAAAGAAACTCGGTACTCAACATTTTTCGTCCTGCCGGAAAGGTCGACGGCCGGGTACGGCAGCCGGTTTAGGGCATTGAGCAAAAAGAGACTATCCGACGGCGCACATCTCCTGGAGGAACGGTAATAATCGGTCGCGCATATCCCTGCGGTCCAGGGCGAAAGCGATATTGGCCATTTGAAAGCCGACTTTGGTGCCGCAATCGAAACGGGTGCCTTCATAGGTGAAGCCATAGATGGATTGAATGTTAAGGAGCCTTTGCATGGCATCGGTGATCTGAATTTCTCCGCCTGCACCGGTCTCTTTTTTTCCAAGGATACCAAAAATCTCCGGCGTCAGAATATAGCGGCCGATGATAGCCAGATTGCTCGGGGCATCCTCCGGATTGGGTTTTTCCACCAAAGCGCGAATTTGGGTCAGGTTGTCTTTTGGCATGTCGGCATCCAGAATCCCGTAGCTGGCTGTGGCCTGACGGTTAACCTCTTCGATGCAGACCATGGAGCATTGGATCTCGTTGAAGCGATCTATCATTTGTTTCAAAACAGGCGTTTGCGCTTTGATCAAGTCATCCGCCAAAAGGACGGCAAAGGGTTCGTTTCCCACTACATTACGGGCACACCAGATCGCATGGCCGAGACCCAATGGTTCGTTCTGACGGGTATAAACCAGGGTCCCCGACTCCGGCACAAGGGTCGTGATCTCCCGCAACAGGGTCTCTTTGCTGCGGGCCATCAGGGTGTGTTCCAGTTCACAATAGTGGTCGAAGTGATCTTCGATGGATTGTTTTCCCTTGCCGGTGACAAAAATAATATCTTCGATGCCGGCCTTCAGGGCTTCTTCCACTGCATATTGGATCAACGGTTTGTCCACCACCGGAAGCATCTCTTTGGGCATGGCCTTGGTGGCGGGGAGGAAACGGGTTCCCAATCCGGCAACAGGAAAAACGGCTTTACGAACCTTCATCGAAACTCCTTAACATTACGTAAAAATTATAGTGCGGGCTCAATCCAGCCCAATTCATCCTGGGCGCGCCCATATTGAATATCCATTAGGGCATCGAAGAGCCGTTGTGCCATGGGGCCGACCTTACCATCACCGATGGATATGATCTTATCTTCGCATTTCAATTCGCTTACTGGTGATATGACGGCGGCGGTGCCTGAGCCGAAGACCTCAGAAAGCGTTCCTGATTGATTGGCCTCAAATATCTCTTTGATGGAGATTCTTCGTTCAGTTGCAGTGACGCCCCATTGCTGTGCCAGCTGGAGAACCGAATTCCGGGTGATGCCGGGCAAAATACTCCCGTTGAGCGCCGGTGTGATCAATTCATTGTTGATAACAAAGAAAATGTTCATGGAGCCGACTTCTTCCACGTACTTTTGTTCAATGCCGTCCAGCCACAAAACCTGGGTATAGCCTTCTTCCGCTGCCTTTTTGCCAGCCAGCAGGCTGGCCGCATAATTGGCCATGGTTTTGGCACCGCCCAGGCCTCCACGAACCGCACGCACATGATCTCGGGTCACCAGGATCTTGACGGGATTGAACCCTTCCGGATAGTAGGCGCCCACAGGGGAGAGAATGATAAAGAACCGATAAGTATAGGAAGCGCGGACGCCCAGGAACGGATCGGTGGCGATCATTGTGGGCCGGATGTACAGCGAGGTGCCTGGCTCGCTTGGAACCCAGTCCTGCTCGACGCGCAAAAGCGCTCTAAGCGCTTCTATTGCCTGGTCTGCATCGACTGGCGGCATGCACAGCATTTGGGCGGATTCCGCCATGCGTTTGAAATTTTCCCTGGGCCGGAAGAGTTGAATACCGCCGCTTTCGGTGCGGTAGGCCTTCAAACCTTCGAAAATGCCTTGACCATAGTGCAGTACCATGGTTGCAGGGTCCAGAACAAAGGGGCCATAAGGCTCAATGCGCGGATTATGCCACCCCAGATCCGAAGTATAATCCATGTTCAACATATGATCGGTAAAATGGGTGCCGAACCCCAAATTTTTTTCATCTGGTTTTGGTTTGGGGTGATGGGTCTTTTTGATCTGAATCTCCATGGAACTCTCCTCTTTGTCCCCTCTTCTAGGTCTTGGTGCAGCAAGATTTGTCGGGCACCACCATACCACCACCGTCTGTCCGGATGCAAGGTGCAACATGTAGGTAAGATCCGGGTATTTAGGGTTAAATAGGGAAATACATATTTGTCGGGTCTTGCAGGTGGGGGCGAACCCACTGGAGAGAATGCCTTGACAAAGGCGCCCCACCCCCTTATAAGTTGTTAACTGTTTGTAATTTAATGGTTTATGTAGTTATCGGGATGGGCCTCCCCGGCCGAAGGTGGTTTAGCCCGCAGCGATTTACCCCAACCGGCGAATGACCATGGAGCTTACACCCCAGGCGGCTAAAAAATGGAATGCCATTCCGGCTATGCAGCGATTGCGAATCCTGAACAACGTGTGGTGTGTGGGCTGCATGAAAAACACATCAATGGGCGAGGCCAGCGGCCGGATCGAAAAAGGACAATTATCCCTGAAGGGGATATGCACCCGTTGTGGCGGCGTTGTTGCAAGGGTGGTGGAGTAAAACCAACCTTCGGATCGGGGGGCTCTGGATCCCCGGGACTTTACTTTTCTTCTTCGGGAAGGTCGATATCTTTTCCGGTGACCGGATCTTTGGGTTTGAATAAAACCGATTTGAGCCACTTTACGCCAAACTTGAGCAGTGCGACATCGTCGGTTTTCAGTTGCTCGCGGGTCCTGTCGTCCACCGGCATCCTCTGAAGGAAAGTGCTTTCAAAGACGAATTTTCTGAAATCATCGATATTGTAGCTCACCATGAAAAACATCTCTTTTGCCTTCTGGGTCAGCTTGATATTGGGTGGAAATGATCGCTTGTGTACTACCAGGTCGGTCCATTCGGCGTTGACCTCATCCCGCAGTTCCACGCCTTGATCCTCCCGCCATTCGGC
>JARRKU010000065.1:0-6918 GCA_037387725.1 Desulfobacteraceae bacterium | reverse complement strand
CTTCCTTGTGCTGCAGAGATGCAACACCCAAAGGATAATAGCGGCAAGCTGTGGGGCGGTCTTCATATAAAATACAGCCATCCTCGCGGACAAAAGGGCATGATTCCTTATCGTCATCCATATGCTTGAGAGTGACAACCGGCAGATCTGTTTTTTCCAAAACATGGGGCTCGGTGTAGATGGCCAAAAACTGATCCGAGGGAAGATCGAGCCGTGTCTTTAGGCGAATGACATCATAGGGTGTCAAAATTATTTGAGTGCCCCGGCAGCATTCGGTAAAACACGATACACCCGGGTGGCATTTGAATTTGAATTTGCTTGAATAGGTCAGCTGTACCGGATCGAGATTCGCGGCCTGGTCTTTGTTTTGGTCCATTGTTTATTCGCTCCTTAATGTATAATCGAACGACAATATCCGAGCCCTTGGGGGATGTCAAACATAACAGGGCAGCCCCGGCGATTCTAATTGAACACGATTCAGCAAGGAAAAAATCGACCCCGATACCGATAGCGACCCCGAGGTCGCGGTAAATCGGGGTCTGGGTCGCTATTGGTATCGCTTTCGAAACGACGTCCATGGGACACATCGGGTTCGCGAAAAAATGTCTTGTAGATGAACTGGATCGTGGACCGGTCACAATGAATGACATTCGGTTGGAATTGCTCGGGTGGACCCGAATGGGCCTCCGTCACAATTTATTGCCGCGGAGCGCAGCTGAAAAGCGCCCGCTTTGAAAACAGTCGATCAACCAGGCGGGCTTGTCTGTAATGATGCCGTCAACGCCTGTCCGAAGTGCTTTTCCCACCTGGCGCGGTCCGTTGCAGGTATAGGTGAAGACCTTGAGGTTCCGCCCATGCGCCCACTGAACCAGTTGTGCAGATAAATCGCCGATGCGAATCCCCACCGCCCATAAATGACCGGTCTCCGGTTCCTGTCGAAGGGGATTTTTGTTCGGGAGATTGAGAATGTATCTCAATCGATCATCCAATCGGTGCGCCCTGGCGAGCACATCGGGATCAAAGGAGAGGATAAGGCAGCGGTTTTTGGTGTCCAGCATACCGGGCCGGTTGAGAAGTTCGACGACCCGGTCTGTGAGCCGAGGGACATGGCCTGTCTCTCGGTCTGTGGGGTTCGATTTGATTTCGATGCAGATGTTGGAGCAATGCCTGAGGATAGCAAGCGCCTTTTCCAGCGTCGTCAGTGGCTCGCCGGCAAATGTGGTGCTGTACCAGCCGCCCCAGTCGATTTGCTCAAGATGCTGTTGCGTCAAATCGGCGATTCGCCTTCGACTTTTATTGATCTTCATTAGGGTTCGGTCATGAAATAGGACCGCCACACCGTCGGAACTCATCTGGACGTCAAATTCAACTCCGTCGATAGCCAGCGCCGAGGCCCGCCTCAGCGCTGCTCCCGTGTTTTCAGGCGCTTCATCCCTTGCTCCGCGGTGTGCGATGATCCATGGGCGCATTTTCGTTCATCTTTCTTCTCAATGGTCAGAAGCGCGGCAGTGGCCCATCCACTTGTTGCCGCGCTCGAGGCCGCTCTCCTTCATTCCCCAGGGAAAGGGATCAAATTGGGCAAATACCAACGTGTTTCGATTGTATCCCGCAAATGCAACGGCAATCAAATAAATCCCTTATCCTCCGGTCGGAAAACAATACGGCAGGGTTGGTGCAAAGGCAAAAATAGACCCGTTTATAAAATACGAATATGTAAATATAGTAATATATAAGAACAATTATGTATTAATTAATTTTATAATCATTTATTGTGCAGATTTGTGTTTGTTACATAACAATCAGAAATTATTTGTGATAATATCATATGTGGCAAATCAAAACCCCATTGGCATGCAACATGCTGTTCTCAGATTCCCTAAAAGCGGGAACACACCGGCGGAATTCAACGGAAAGGGGGTGAGCGCAACCAGACAACATTTTCCGGCCGGTCACCAGATACAATGAATTGAATGGAAACCCTGAATAGACTTATTTACTTTGTTCGATAGGAGATAAAATCAGATGAAACGCATTATTTGTTTGGCAGCGGCATTGGTCACGATTGTAGGTTTGGCAGCGGCACCGGCATCTGCAGCAGAAGCGACAGCAGCGGTCGATTTTGCCTCGGCCTATGTATGGCGAGGACTTACCTTTAACGACGGCTTTGTCATCCAGCCCAGCATCGATGTGGCGGGAAAGAACGGCTTCGGCATCAATGTCTGGGGCAATTATGATGTGAATGATTACGATGACCAGCTGACCAGCAATGACTTTTCAGAGATCGATTTGACCGTTTCCTATGGCACCTCTTTTGGAAAACTCGATGTCGGCGCTGGCGTTATTTCCTATCTTTTTCCCGGTGCCGGATCGGATTCCGAGACGGCCGAGGTCTATCTGAGCCTCGGGTATCCCATAGTGGGCGGCCTGTCTGCCGGAATGGTGATTTATTATGATTTCGAGGCGTTGGACGAGTTGTCCTACGCCACGCTGAGCCTTACATATGCCTATGAAATCACCGACAAAATCGGACTGGAAGCCGGTGGTTCCGTCGGATACGCAGGTGAAGATTTCTCTGCTGCCTATGGTGGTGCGGATGGCGGTCTTTGGGATTACACCCTCTCGCTTTCCGTAGGCTTTACCATTACGGATGCCTGGAGCGCTTCAGCCGGCGTGACCCATGTCGGTGCATTGGATGACGATAACTTGATTGACGGCGACACGGCCGGTACCTTGGACACCACCACCTATGTCACCGTTGGGGTCGCTTATGCCTTCTAAGAAAAATGGTTTGCCGTAAAGTGGTCCTTAGTAAATGTAGTCCTCCTTCCTGAACCTCTTGACGGGCGGCATCGACGCTCTTGGGCCTTCTCCCAAACAGGCTAAGAGCGTGATGCCGCCCGGAGAGAGCCTCCGGTTGTCTCTCCGTAATTCGGTTCGCATCCCACTGCCACCTGGATATGCAACAATAGGGTTTACCCGTTGCATGCACCGGGATATGGTACTGGATATGAAAATGACTTACCCCGGAAAGTGCCGTGATGAAGGTTCAAGACCGCCTCAGCTTGTTAAAACAGATCTACGCGATCCATGATGGATACACCCAGGATGTACAGACCGCCTGTGCCAAAGGGTGTGCGGCCTGCTGCACCTGTAATGTGACCGCAACGACCATGGAAGGGCTGCTGGTGTACGAACATCTTGTGGCGTCGGGCCGTTCCGGACAGATGCGTACCATTCTTGGGTCGATGCCGCCGTCACGCTATCGGCCCCGATTGACGCTCAATCAGATCGTGATGTTATGTGCGACGGGCCGCCAGCCGCCCGATGAAGTGAATGACCCCGCCGCCGGTATCTGCCCGCTGCTCGAGGATGGGATCTGCTCCATCTACCCAGTGCGGCCGTTTGGCTGCCGCGCCATGCTCTCCTCATCAGACTGCGCCGCCGTTGGCGAAGCAGAGATGCCGCCATTTGTCCTGTCGGTAAATAACGTGATATTACAGTATCTTGAAGCCGTTGATCAGCCCGGCGTCACCGGTAATCTGCTCGATGTGCTGGAGATCATGGCGCAGGAAGCATCCCGCCAGCGCTACCGGACGGGAAAAAGCGTGGATACGTTGATCCAGATGCCGGCCAACCGATCCTTTCCCGTATTAATGGTACCGCCTGAGCATCGAGCGGCCATCAAGCCATTGATTCAGTCGCTGAATGCAGCAGTGCAGGCTTTTCAATCCTGACTTGCCAAAGTCGCCATTTGAACGTCCAACATCGAACATCCAACGTCGAACATCGAATGGATGAAGTCGCTTCGCTCCATCAGTATATAAATCGGCATAATACCTTGTTCGGCGTTGGACGTCTAGTCCGCTATTGCCCATCCCTATCAGATGTTCAGGCCCTATGGGCCCTATTAGAACCGGCTGGCGCGGAGGACGGCCCTACCCCAAATCGGGTGTCTGTTCGAGGGGTGTTGCGGACTTTGCGGTGCGCTTGTCGATTTGTTCCACAAAAAATAAGGTTGCACCGACCGGCGCGTAGGAGAGCAGCAGGATATTCAAGCCGGGGATCAGAAATCCGAGCCCGAATCCCACATGGAACTTTATATTTTCCCGCAGGAAACGGAAACGGCTGCGAATCGGTTCCAGTCGGCGGGCCGGCACCAGGTCGGTGTTGTCCCACGCCAGAAAAGTGCCGGCAATTACAGGAGATACAATGGTGAGTATGGGCGAAAGCGGGGTAAGCCAGCCCACGATCATCACCCCCATGGAGATGAGGGCCTTGCGTTCGGTGATCCGGGACATATAGTCCATGATAACTGTAGCAAAAAGGAGCTGGGCGACCAAAAAAGCGACCAGGGTCGAGACTGCCGCCAACAACAGCACCAGGACCCAAGAAAAAACATACCACAGCCAGAGAACCCAGGCACTCTCCGGCTGGGTCCATATCAGGTTGGCGATTTGCTGGTATTTGGTCAGGACCAATCCGATGGCAAACAACGAAAGCGCCAACGTCACGACAAAGCGAATCATGCCCAGCACCAACAGGGAGGGTGTCTTGATTCCCAATAAAAGGCCACGAAAATTATACGAAATACCATTGAGCAGGGTCATCGTAGTGCTTTCCTTAAAACTTAAAATCAGAATGCCAAGCATTGCCCAAGCCGGTAAAGGCCGCATTATCACATTCGGTGAGGCGCGTCTCCCTATTATGCGGAATTATCTTCGGATGCAATAAGATTTCACTCGTCGACCGGGAGCAGTTGACCGTGGGCGAACAGAAGGAGGGAATAGATGAAATACATCGGAGCCCATGTCAGTGCAGCCGGCGGTGTGGAAAACGCCCCATTGAATGCCCATAAAATCGGCGCCAGGGCCTTTGCCGTATTCACCAAAAACCAACGGCAGTGGAAGGCTAAACCGCTGACGCTTGAAAGCATCCAGGGCTTTAAGCAGAATTGTGAAGCATTGGGGTTTACGCCCGAACATATCCTTCCCCATGATAGCTATCTGATCAATCTGGGCCACCCTGAAAAAGAGGGTCTCACCAAATCACGCAACGCCTTTATCGATGAGTTCCAAAGGTGTGAGCAGCTGGGATTGAAGCTTCTGAACTTCCACCCGGGAAGTCACCTGCGCAAAATCTCGGAAACCGAAAGCCTGCGTCGCATTGCTGAATCCATCAATATGGCGTTGGACCAAACGCACGACGTGACGGCTGTCATAGAAAATACTTCGGGTCAGGGCAGTAATCTGGGATACCGGTTCGAGCATTTGGCTGAAATCATTGATCAGGTGGAGGATCAATCAAGGGTCGGGGTCTGCCTGGACACCTGCCACAGCTATACGGCCGGATACGATATTAAGCACTACGATGGATATCAAGACGTCATTCTTCAGTTCGATCGGGTCGTTGGCCTGAAATTCCTGAAGGCCATGCACCTCAACGATTGTAAAAAGGGCCTGGCAAGCCGGTTGGATCGTCATGAAAGCATCGGCCTGGGTGCGCTTGGTTTGGATCCGTTTCGATGGATCATGGAGGATCCGCGGCTCGACCACATGCCGCTCATTCTGGAGACGCCGGACAACGATCGCTGGGCACGGGAGATCCAATTGCTCTATCAAATGGACAAACGAACGAATTAGGCGTGAGGTATTGATATCTTCTTCTCCCGGCCGTCCCGGTGTAAATGACGGCCGATCCACCAAAAAAGATGGGGCATTCCCACCGCACATGGGAACACCCCGCAAAGCGATAATCCTATCGATTAAACGATTTTTACGTTAACGGCCGAAAGGCCCTTTTGCCCTTGTTCGACATCAAAGGTGACCTGGTCGCCTTCGTTGAGGGTTCGAAAACCTTCTGATTTGATGCCGGTATGGTGTACAAATACGTCCGGCCCATCCTCTTGTTCGATAAAACCGTATCCTTTCCTGTCATTAAACCATTTTACGGTGCCGTGTGCCATTGTGACGTCCTCCTTGTTGTAACAATCCTAGGTCCTAGACTTCAGGTCGTCACTACACACCACTGCAAACAAATGACCAAACCGTTTGGACATTGGGTAATACCTTTTGCCATGTGTACATGCTAACGATGTTGCTTGCCGAATCATAGGTTATTTGCAACAGTTCCTGAACAAAGGACCACCTTAACGATCGACGCTATTCCATTTTGGCAACAACCGGTGTGCGGACTAAGGCGGATTTCCACCAAAGTATCCGGACCATTCGCCGTGAAAGATGGAAGATGCGATCGGTTAAACACTGAAGTGCGATATTTATCGAGAAGCCGCTTAACATTTTTCTATTCGGAAAAAGAAAAGCGCCGGTTCGTATATCCGCGCCAACGGGAGGCTGATTTGAACTTGTCACTGCTTCAAACATCTGTACTTGCGCACTGTAAGGTACCCATGGTGATCTAATAGGGATTGACATCCTGGTTTTCATGGGATTAGCTGTGTGGATCTTTTAATCGAATATAATGATACCATGGCAAGCGGAGGTTCGCAATGGCTGATTTTCAAAATTCACAACAAATTGATTTTAAAGTAGATCAGAGCAATCTTTACCGGGAGGAATCCATCTCGGATTTAAAGGTGGCTTCGATCCGGCGTCTTGTTCCCATCAAACCGGATGGCTCTGATGACCCCAGCCGCACACCCTTGTTTATGGGGCATACCCAAATTATGACCCCTGAAGGCCCTCTGCCCCTCCAAGCGCCATTGGAAGCGAATAATCTCTCCGAAGCCTATGATATCTTCCCCGATGCCATGCAAAAAGCCCTCTCCGAAATGATTCGGCAGATTCAGGAGATGCAGCGCAAGGAAAAGGACAAGAAGAGGGATGACTCCCGAATAATAGTCCCCGGCCGATAGCTTGGCGGGCGGAGGGCCCCATATCCTGTGTTGCCACGGGCTTGCAG
>JARRKU010000064.1:0-22502 GCA_037387725.1 Desulfobacteraceae bacterium | reverse complement strand
CCCCCCCATCCATCAAAAGAAGGAAATTTCATGCACCGGTATTTCAAGAATATGAAACCGTTCGGCAAAGGGTTGAGTGAGGGCCAATTAAAGAGTACCGCAACGAACCGAGACGAGCTTATGGCCGTCGAAGCGGCGTTGGAGGAGGCTGCAGAGACCGTAAAAAATGTCGGGTTTCCGACGGAAAAAATCAATGCCCGGGGCCAGTTGACCGTTTATCAGCGGCTTAACTATTTGGTGGATGAGGGGACGTGGCTTCCACTGCATACCTTGTATAATCCGGAAGACAATGAAGAGGGCAGCACCAACGTGGTGGACGGGCTCGGTAAAATATCCGGCCGCTGGGCCGCCATCATCGGATTTGACAATAAATTGCTGGCCGGCGCCTGGGTTGCCGGACAATACGAAAATATCCTGCGGGTGACCGATCTGTCCAACCGGCTCCACATCCCGCTGATCTGGCTGGTGAACTGCTCGGGGGTCAAGCTTCCTGATCAGGAGAAGTTCTATGCGGATCGCCGGTGCGGGGGCACCACCTTTTTCAGGCACGCCGAGTTGAACCAGATGGGCATTCCGGTACTGGCGGCCATTTACGGCACCAATCCGGCCGGCGGCGGATACCACGGCATCAGCCCTACCGTACTTTTCGCTCATAAGGATTGCAATATCGCAGTGGGCGGCGGCGGCATCCTGAGCGGCATGTCACCCAAGGGCTATTTCGATGAAGCGGGCGCCGAACAATTGATTGACGCGGCTAAGCGCTACAAAGCCAAGCCTCCCGGTGGTGTGGATATCCATTACAAGGAGACCGGTTTTTTTCGCTATCAGTTCGATACCGAAACGGATGTGCTGGACGGACTGAAGGATTACATGATCCACCTGCCGGCTTACCACCCCAAGTTTTTCCGGGTGAGCGATCCGGCCGTGCCGCGCTTTCCTGCGCAGGATCTCTACCGGTTGCTGCCGTTCAACCAGAAACAGATCTACAGCTTCGATGAGGTCCTGGCGCGTTTGGTGGACAAGAGCGAGCACATGGAATTCAGGCCTGATTACGGCCCGGAGGTTTATACCGGCCTGGTGAAGCTGGATGGATTTCCCGTCGGCGTTATTGGCAACCGGCAAGGCTTTCTAGGGGAAGACTACCCGGAGTACGCCGATTATGCCGGCATGGGGGGAAAACTCTACCGCCAGGGTTTGATCAAGATGAATGAGTTTGTCACCCATTGTGGACGGGACCGCCTGCCGGTGATCTGGTTCCAGGACACCAGCGGCATCGATGTGGGCGATATCGCCGAAAAGGCCGAACTTCTGGGGCTGGGACAGTCCCTGATCTATTCCATTCAGCAGACGCAAGTCCCCATGATACTCGTGGTGCTGCGTAAGGGCAGCGCCGCTGCGCATTACGTGATGGGAGGGCCTGTGGCCAATCGGCACAATGCCTTCACCCTGGGCAGCGCCGCCACCGAGATCTACGTCATGCATGGAGAGACGGCTGCCGCCGCCAGTTTCTCCCGCCGGTTGGTCAAGGAAAAGGATGCCGGTCGACCGCTGGGTCCGGTGATTGATAAGATGAACGATATGGTCAAACGCTATTATGACAATTCAAGGCCGGGTTACTGCGCCGTCAAGGGGCTGGTCGATGAAATCCCCAAATTGACCGATTTGCGCAGTTATCTCATCGCCTTTGCGGCCTGCGCTTATCAGAATCCGCGCTCTATCTGTCCCCAACATCAGATGATGCTCCCGCGCATCATCAAAGGGTAGGCTGGGACAATACCCAACCATTCCCCTTCTTTCAAGTTTTTCTGCACCGACGCATCCTGCCTGACTGTTTTGTCGTAGTGCCGAAGAAACGCGATACCTGCGCCAATGTAATCCCAATTGCCATGTTTCAACAGCGTTGTGATCGGGCCGGCACGGAGGCCGGTCCTATGAAGACCATTTGCCCGCAACTGTATTGCACTTAAGATGTAGGCCGGCCTCCGCGTCGGCCGCATCCGGATCGACACAATTGTGGCATTATCGGAGCCGCCATCGAAATCGAGTGCGAGGTTTTGACTTAAGTCAAATATTAATTCCGATTAAATTGATATGAGATAACCTATACCGAAAATGTAATCCGCTGTTAAACAATCTGTCGCGATCCGCGGAACTGGAAAAATACCAACTCGGTCTTCGAAAAGGAGCATCCATGCCCGTTTTTAGTTACCTGGCCTATCCGATATCAGGTGCCAAGGAGCAGCTGCGCAATGAACTGGAAGCGTTGGCCCATTGCGAAGTGTTGCCGTCGGACAACGCAGAAGTGCTGGTGCTGGTTACTGATACGCCGGATGAAGCTGAAGAGAAAAAATTAAAGAAACAGTTGGGACAGCTCACTTCGCTGCAGTCCCTGGGGATGACGTTTGGCCATGTGGACGATGAGTGGCCGGCAAAAAGGAGTGGACATGAGCATTAGCAGAAGAGCATTCATCAGGAACTTGGCCCGCAGCAGCGCGGTTGCGGCTGCTTCGACCCTTTTCCCAGGGATCACTTTCGCCGGGTGGCAGAAGATGGACCAGCCGGCCGGATCGATCCAGTGGCAGAAGGCGCCCTGCCGCTTTTGCGGCACCGGCTGCGGTCTGTTAATCGGCACCGCCGGAGAGCGCGCCGTGGCGGTCAAAGGCGATCCCAACTGCTCGGTCAACAAGGGGCTGTGCTGCGTCAAAGGCTATCATTCCATCCAGATCCTCTACGGCAAAGACCGCATCCAGAAAGCCTTGATCCGTAAAAACGGGAAGTTGGTGGAGGCGCCGTTACAGGAGGCCCTGGATCTGGTCGCTTCCAAGATGCAATCCACCATAAAATCCCATGGAAAGGATGCCGTTTCCATTTATGGTTCCGGGCAGTGGTCCATCACCGACGGGTACGTCGCCTCCAAGCTGTTCAAGGGCTGCATCGGCACCAACAACGTCGAGGCCAACGCCCGACTGTGCATGGCCAGCGCTGTGACCGGCTTCCTGACCAGCTTTGGCCTGGACGAACCCATGGGGTGCTACGAGGACATTGACAATGCCGATGTGTTCGTCACCTGGGGCAATAACATGGCTGAGATGCATCCGGTCCTCTTTTCGCGGATGCTGGCCAACCGGAAAAGTAAAGACCACGTGCGCATCATCGATTTTGCCACCCGCACCACCCGCACCAGCCAGGCGTCCGACCGTTCCATCCTTTTCAAGCCACAGACCGATTTGGCCGTGGCCAACGCCATCTGCTACGAGATCATCCAAAACAAATGGGTCAACTGGGATTTCGTGAACAAGCACGTCTCCTTTCACAAAGGCAAGACCCATATCGGCTATGGCACCCAGGACCACTTCAAATTCAAAGACAAAGCCGAGACGGTGGATTTCAAAGCATACAAAGCCTTTCTGGAGGACTACACCCCTGAAAAAGTGGAGAAGATCTCCGGCGTAGCGGCCAAGGACATCAAATATCTGGCCTCACTCTACGGTGATCCGGACAAGAAGGTGACCTCTTTCTGGTGCATGGGAATGAACCAGCATACGCGGGGTACCTGGATCAACAACCTCGTCTACAACATCCACCTGCTGACCGGTAAGATCTCCTCTCCGGGCAACAGTCCCTTCTCCCTCACCGGGCAGCCCAGCGCCTGCGGAACCGTCCGCGAAGTTGGCACCTTGACCCACAAATTGCCCCATGGTGTGGTGATGAAGGAAAAAGCCCGCAAGTTGGCCGCCAAGATCTGGAACGTGCCGGAGAAGAACATCGATCCCAAACCCTCTTACCATACCGTTGAGATGTTCCGCGCCCTGGATCGCGGGGATATCCGTTTCATGTGGATCCAGGTTACCAATCCCATGGTCACCATTCCCAACCTGAACCGCTACCGGGCCGGCGCCGAAAAAGAGGGGCGTTTCATTGTGGTGTCGGAGATCTATCCCACCCCGACCTCCGACGTGGCCGATGTGGTGCTGCCGGCGGCGCTCTGGGTGGAGCGCGAAGGCTTTTTCGGAAACTCCGAACGGCGCACCCAGCACAACGATCAGATCGTCCCCATGCCCGGCGATACCATGAGCAACACCTGGCAGATCATCGAAGTGGCCCGCCGAATGGGATTTGAGAAACAGTTTCCCTATGGCGAAAAGAGCTACATCGAAGAAGTTTGGAACGAGTACATCAAATTTCACGATAATCCAAAACACCGCATGGCGCCGTACAAGGAACTCAAGGCGCGTTCTGGGGTGCAGTGGCCTTTCGTAGACGGCAAGGAGACAAAGTGGCGGTACAATGCAAAGTATGACCCGGCGGCCAAGGGGGCCAATGGTGATGACTTCGACTTTTACGGCAAGCCTGACCGCCGGGCGTGGATCTGGTTGCGTCCTTATGAGCCGGCGGCCGAGTCTCCGGATAAGGATTATCCCTTCTGGCTCAACACCGGCCGGGTGCTGGAACATTGGCACACCGGTTCGATGACCCGGCGGATTCCCTTGTTGCACAAGGCCATGCCGGAAGCGTACGTGGAGATCAATCCCCGGGACGCCTCCGATATGGGCATCACCAACGGTGCCAAGGTGAAGATCAGCTCGCGGCGCGGCTCCATGGTGATGAAGGCCAGCATCAACGGCCGCGGCATCCCGCCCCGGGGAATGGTCTTCGTGCCTTTCTTTGATGAGAGCTATCTGATCAATGAAGTCACGTTGGATGCATTTTGTCCCATATCCAAACAGCCGGACTACAAAAAGTGTGCGGTGAAAGTGGAGAGAGCATAATGAAAGCATCCGAGCAGATGAACGACAAAAAGATCGGTAAGGTCTTCCTCCTTTTCGCCGGATTGTGCGTTCTTGCACTGCCTCTGGTGGTGATGGCCGCTTTCAATTACGATACCGGAGAGAATACGACTGCACTGGTGGAGAATCCGCCCATGGCGAATTTCGACCACCAGGGCAATGCCATCTTCGAGCGTTACGATCATATCGTGAAGGCGTACCTGGAAGGCATATCCACAGAGCGTACCCTGGAAGAATACTATGCGCGTCGACAGTACCCGGGTTCGCCGCCTGTTATTCCCCACAAGATCGAAGACAGCGACGGTGCCGAGATGGCCTGCCTGACCTGCCACGCCGATGGGGGCTGGACTGCTGAGCTCAAGCGGCACACCCCGGTGACGCCCCATCCCGAACAGACGGCCTGCCGTCAGTGCCACGTGCCGGAATCCGACCAACCGCTCTTTGTACCCTACAGCTGGACCAGCGTACAGCCACCGCGGTTGGGGCGATCCTATCTGCCCGGCGGTCCGCCGCCGATCCCCCATGATCTGCAGATGCGGGGAAACTGCATCGCCTGCCATGTTGGCCCCGGAGCGGTCACCGCCATTCGGGTACAGCACCCCATGCGGGGCAATTGCCGTCAGTGCCATGTACCGGATCTTTTCCCGGGCGTGTTTGAAAGACATTCCGACTACTAACGGGGCGGTCATGAAGAAAACTTTTACCATTGTAGATCTTCTGGTTTTATTGGCAGCAGTGCTGGTACTGGGATACAGCAGCATGGCGTTCTCAGGCGAACCGGGGGTAACCGAAAAATATAAGAACGCGAAGGTGCCCTTTGACGCTGCAGCCGTCGATGTGATTCAGGATCTCCCTAAGAATACGGTGACGGTTCGGCAGCGCTACCGAGGCGGTTTATTTCGCACCGAAACCCGCAAGGACAAAATAGCGCGTTTCAAGTGCAGTCAGTGCCACAACGACAAACCGGTCACCGTCCATCAAGCGGCCGAAATTGCGCACGGCCGCGTCGTTCTCGATCACGGCAGCACAGAGAAGCCGCTCGACTGCTATACCTGCCATGACAGGGAAGATCGCGACCAGCTGGTTACCGAAGGCGGCCAGCGGGTGGACATGGATCACAGCTACCAGCTGTGCGGCCAATGCCACTTCCGGCAGAAGAAGGACTGGGTGGGTGGCGCTCATGGTAAACGGATCGGTTATTGGGCGGGGGCACGAGTTGTCAAGACGTGCGCATCCTGCCACGATCCCCACAGTCCTCACTTTAAAAAACGCTGGCCGGTCACCTACTCATCACCCAATGCGAAATAGGAATACGGCATGGACCCCCATGAAAAGAAAATATGTCAACCTTCCGGCGGATGCCCATCATCCGAAAGAGCGGGCTGCGGCCGCCGCGACTTCCTGAAAGCCGCGGGCAAAGCTGCCCTGCTGGGTGGTGCGGCCATGGTAACAGGCTGCAGTGCTGGTCCGGCATCTGGCGAGGCAATGAAGCTGCGCTGGAAGGAGTATTTCAAGAAGCATTACCGCCTGATGACCCAAGAGGAAAAGGAAGAAACGGTCGCCAGGCTGGAGCGGCTGGCCAAGCTCAAAAAAGGTCTGGATGTACAGATCGGATCCGAGGCGTCCATAGAGGGGGTATTGTTCGGCTATGCCTTTAATGTGAGCCGCTGTGAAGGGTACATGGAGTGCGTGGCTGCCTGCGTCAGGGAGAACAACCTGGACCGCAAATCCAATACCCAATATATTCGCATCTTCGAACTGGAACACGGCCAGATGTCGCCCGAGGTGGGAGATGGCAAATTCTTCCACGAGGTGCCGGTACCGGATCATTTTTACATGGGCGTACAGTGCTTTCACTGCGACAATCCGCCCTGTGTCAAAGCATGTCCAACAGGAGCCACCTGGAAGGAACCCGACGGCATTGTGGTGGTGGACTACGATTGGTGTATCGGCTGCCGGTATTGCATCGCGGCCTGTCCTTACTACGGACGGCGATTCAATTGGGGCGAACCGGTGGTGCCCAAGGCGGAGATCACCAAGAAACAGCACTATCTGGGCAACCGCCTGCGCCACAGGGGCCAAATGGAAAAGTGCACCTTCTGCATTCAGCGCAGCCGGAACGGACGGCTGCCGGCTTGTGCCCAAGCGTGTCCCACCGGTGCACGGGTTTTCGGCAATCTGCTGGATCCCGACAGCGAGATCCGTTTTGTGCTGCAGAACAAGAAAGTCTACCGGTTTAAGGAGGATCTGGGGACCGATCCCAAGTTCTGGTATTTCATCGACTAATTGGAGAATTTGCACAATGAATAAATCTCCCTTCAAAGATATCGTCCCCTTTGTCAAAGACACCATTGCCTGGAACCTTTCAGGCGGTCCGAGGTACCAGATTTTCCTCTGCGTGCTGGCCGCGACGATGGTGATCGGAATATATGCCTACATGGTGCAGTTTAGTGTGGGACTGGCCGCCACCAGTATGGGCAATATCGTCAGCTGGGGATTTTATATCTCCAACTTCACTTTTCTGGTGGGTGTTGCGGCCGCGGCTGTGATGATAATTCTACCCTCCTACGTTTTTAACGACAAGGATCTCCACAAGGTGGTGATCATCGGAGAAGTCGTGGCCATCGGCGCATTGGTAATGTGCCTGATGTTTGTCTTCGTAGATCTCGGCGGCCCCTTGCAGGCCTGGCACATGATGCCGGTGATCGGGCATTTCAACTGGCCCACATCCATGCTGACCTGGGACGTATTGGTGCTCAATGGGTACCTGGCGCTCAATTTGATAGTGCCAGCCTATATCGTATACTGCCACTACCACAATCGGCAACCTAATGCGAAACGGTACCGGCCATTTGTCTTCATCTCCATTTTTTGGGCCTTCGGCATCCACCTGGTCACCGCGTTTTTATATCAGGGACTGCCGGCCCGCCCGTTCTGGAACAACCCGTTGATGGGACCGCGCTTCCTGGCCTCTGCTTTTGCTGCCGGACCGGCGCTGATCACCGTTGTATTGATTATCGTCCATCAGGTGACCCGCTATAAAATCCAGCCCCAGGTGTTCAATAAGCTTCGGCGGATCATTGTTGTCTCGGCCATCATCAACCTGATCATGCTCTTTTCGGAGATCTTCAAAGAGTTCTATCTGCCCACCCATCACAGTCTGCCGGCCATCTATCTTTACTTCGGGCTCGACGGGCACGATTCCCTGGTGCCTTGGATCTGGACCGCCATTGGCATGAATCTTGTGGCGACCATTACCTTGGCCTTTAATCCGGGGGACAACAATCCCAAAGTCATCTTCCCGGCCTGCATCCTGCTGTTTATCGGTATCTGGATCGAAAAGGGGATGGGATTGATCGTGCCGGGACTGGTACCGTCGCCCATGGGTGAAGTGGTGGATTACGCCCCCAGTTGGGTTGAGATCTGTGTTACCCTGGGTATTCTAGCGCTGGGGATCTTTGTTGTGACGGTATTGCTGAAACCGGCGCTCATTATCGAGATGCGGTATGAGGGCACCTCGAAATCCGGCGATTGATCCCCACTTCGGTCTGGCGCCGACGCCGTTCGAATAGAGGGGGGTGAACGGCCTGCCGCATGCGATCTGTTGTTATTGCAGGTGGTTGGCTGCTGTGAATCGACGATTGCTTGTCGTTTGCCTTTTGCTTCCGGCCGCCTGTTCAAGGTCACCCTCTCCATTTTGTCATCCGGGTTGAAATTCAATTGTTCATGCCTACTTTTTGCAATGGCATCGCATGGCGAGCGGTCCAACGGGAACCCCCCGGGTGATCTCAGGCCGCAGGCGGTTCCTTGGGGCGGTCATCGGCAGTATAGAAAGGAGATCATCCTAACTCCACAGCCTGGAGGCGTCATTGTGGCATCCGATACGACAGAATCATCGCGAAACGAGCCTATCCAACCCTTGGAATCCAATGCGCATCAAATGGGTATGCCCAGTCACTACGTGGGGATCGGTGCATCGGCCGGCGGGTTGGAAGCAATTGAAGCCTTTATTAAAAACATGCCTGCCCGTAATGGATTGGCATTTGTTCTCATCCAGCACCTTTCGCCGGATTACAAAAGTTTGATGGTGGAATTGCTCTCCAAGCGCACGGATATGCCGGTTCACCGCGCCGAAAACGGCATGGTCGTGGAAGCGGACTGCATCTACCTGATCCCACCCAAGAAAAATCTCACCATTTTCCATGGAAAGCTCATTTTAAGCGAACCCGAACGTGAGCGTTCGGGGATCTTTCTACCCATTGATGTGTTCCTGCGCTCCCTTGCCGAAGACCAGGGGGAAAAGGCCATCGGTATCATCCTTTCTGGCACCGGTAGTGACGGTATGCGCGGGGTGAGGGCCATCAAAGAGTCGGGGGGGATGGTCATGGTGCAGGATGAAAGCACCGCCAAGTTTGACGGCATGCCGCGCAGCGCCATTTCTACGGGACTCGTGGATTTCATCCTGCCGCCCGAAGAGATGCCGAAACAGTTGCAGGCATTTGTCGAACATCCGGAGCAGACGCGTTCGGAAAGATCGGACACCATCTTGACCGATGAAGACGGGCTGACACGCATTTTCTCCCTTCTAAGAGAACGCCACAAAATTGATTTTACCTATTACAAACCCTCCACTGTGGTGCGCCGGATTGAGCGCCGTATGACCGTCAATCATATTAACGTGCTCAGTGATTACGTCAAATATCTGGAGAGCTACCCCCGTGAACTCTCTATGCTGTATAGCGAACTCCTGATCGGGGTGACCAGCTTCTTTCGCGATAAGGACGCCTTTGATCTGCTGGTGGACAAATACCTGCCACGTTTGCTCGAACAGGCCGCGGGCCCCATGGTGCGATTTTGGGTGGCCGGGTGTTCCACCGGTGAGGAAGCGTATACGCTGGCGATTGCCTGCAAGGAGTGCCTGAATCGTCAAGGACTTGATATCAACATTAAAATATTTGCCACCGATGTGGACAACGATGCGGTGCTCAGCGCAGGAAACGGCGTCTATCCGGAGAGTATCGCCGCTGATATCGCGCCTGATTATCTAGCCAGATATTTCATCCGGCGGGACGACTCGTTTCAGATATCGCGCAATATCCGCGAGATGGTGGTGTTCGCCCAGCACAACCTGATCAAGGATCCGCCCTTTACCAATATCGATCTGATCACCTGTCGAAACCTCCTGATCTACCTCCAACCGGTGCTGCAGCGAAAGGTGCTGGAATACTTCAGCTTCTCGCTCAATACCAGCGGGCTGCTCTTTCTGGGGCATAGCGAGACCACCGGAGAGATGGCCGACTACTTCGAGCCGTTGAGCCATAAATGGAAGATCTACCGCTCCAAAGGCAAGCGAAAGGATATCGGTCCGGAGCTTGAGATCACCAAAAAAAGATACACCCAAAGGCGGCTGTCCCGTCCTGATTTCCTGGGTCCCCAGCGCCCCATGCGATTCCACGAAGAAGAGCGCATTCTCGACCGGCTGTTGGATGCGGTCGCCGGTGATTATGTGCCGCTGACCATGGTGATCAACGACCAGATGGAACTGGTGCATGTTCTCGGTGATACCTCGGGCATACTGCGATATCCATCCGGCCGCGTGGTCAATGACATCTCGCGAATCGCTGTTGAGGAGTTGTCGATTCCGCTCTCCACCGGCATCCCCAAGGCGTTTAAGAGCAAAGAAGAGGTGCGCTATACCAATGTCCGAATTCGGGAGGCGGGGGGGAACCGGAGCATGGACATGCGGATTAAGCCGTTTCCGCTGAAAAAGGGGCAAGCGGCCCTTGCTGCGGTTTTTATTGAAAACAATGAGCGCCACAATGGCGGTGGCGCAGACAGGGAATTGTCGTCCTACGACCTGGATGAAGAGGCGGCCCAGCGCATTCAGGACCTGGAACAGGAGCTGCAATATACCCGTGAGAACCTGCAGGCCACCATTGAGGAACTGGAAACCTCCAATGAGGAACTGCAAGCCACCAATGAGGAGCTTCTGGCCAGCAACGAGGAGCTGCAAAGCACCAATGAAGAGCTGCAATCGGTGAACGAAGAACTTCATACGGTGAATACCGAACACCAGCACAAAATTATGGAGCTTTCCGAACTCAACAACGACATGTACAATTTCATGGAGATCACCGGGGTGGGGACCATGTTCCTGGACGAAAACATGGAGTTGCGGAAATATACCCCTCAAATCTCGAAAATCTTCAAGGTCGCCGACGCGGATATCGGCCGTCCGGTATCGCATCTCACCCATAATCTCAAAGAAGTGGACATGCAGGCGACCGTCGAAGCGGTTTTGGAAACAAATGAACGCATTGAAGAGGAGGTGATGACCTTCGACGGGAAGTGGTACCTGATGCGGGTAATCCCATATTACATCGGCTCGGAATCCTTTTCAGGTTCGGTGGTCACCTTCCTCGACATCAATGAGTTAAAAAAGTATCAGAAAGTCGTGAAGGTTGAAAAAGCCAAGATCAACCAAAAGCTTCAGCACCTCAATCTGATCTCGAATATGTCGACCCTGGCCGAAGAACCTGGCGCCACCATCGATACCTTCACGCAGAAAGCCACGGAACTCATTCCAACGGCCTACGCACCTTCCTCCAAAATCGATTGCCGGATCAGGTTCAATGGCAGCACTTATCAAACCAGCGGATTTTCGGACATTCTCCCCAAGATGGAAGTTGCGGTCACCCATGAACAAAAACGAATGGCGATGTTGGAGATCTGCAGCCATCATAGGTCTGCCTCACAGGAAGCGCTCCAGCAATGGGAAGAAGAGGACGGATTTCTGAACGCCGTTGCAGAGAGTTTAGGGTTGATCTTTGCCAAACTGATCTCGGAAAAGGCCCGCAGGGAGAGCGAAACCCGATTCAGAATGCTTGCGGAAAATATCCAGGACGTCTTTTGGATACGCACCCCGGACAGCCGGCAGATAATCTATGTCAGCCCGGCTTACGAGAAGATCTGGGGTCGCGACATCGAGGAAGTCTACAAGGATCCGGACACCTATTTAAATGCCATACATACCGATGATCGAAAAAAGGTTGTGGAACACTTCAGACAGTATGCACTGGGGAAATTGGATATCGAGTATCGTATCGCCAACCCGACCGGTGAAATACGCTGGATTCAGGATCGCGGTTTTCCCATCTATGGCCGTGACGGCCGGCTGGAGATGATGTGCGGATTTGCCAGCGACATCACGGATCGTAAGAACCGGGAGGATATGTGCCAGATCAGCAGATCCAAATTTAAGCATACTTTCGATCAAACGGCCATCGGCATCGCTTTGATAGATATGCAGGGTCGAACATTGGAGGCCAATATCGCCCTGCACAGTATGCTGGGATACAATGACGAGGTGTTGAGTGGGAAAGCCATTACATCATTCATCCATCCGGAAGATGCTGAACTAGACAATGCATACTTCGATGAGATGGCGGCCGGCGAGCGGGAATTTTTTCAATCGCGAAAACGGTTTGTCTGTCATGACGGCCAGACGCTGCGCACCGATGTCACCGTGACCCTGATCCGTGACGCCGCCGGACAGCCCAGCTATGCCATTTGTCAAGTGGCTGGCAGTGATGGTACCCCCCATACTGCAACATCGGGAGAACCCCGTCATCCTCAATCTGAATGAGCTGTCCAATTGATCAATCTTGGCTTAGAGGATGTTGGCATGGATTCACAAAAAGAGTATCAAAAGAGAATTGAAAAGCTAAGAGAAAAAGCACTTGATCGTCTTGCTAAGTCTTCCCGCAATATCCCGGCGTCAGTGGCCAAGGAAACCCGTGAAGTACTGCACGATCTGCATGTCCATCAGATCGAACTGGAAATGCAAAATGAAGAACTGCGGCAGGTCCAACGGGACTTGGAACGCTCCCGCGATCGCTACCTCAGCTTGTATCACGGCGCCCCGGTGGGTTATGTGGTGGCGAACTCTGCCGGCATGGTGCTGCAGGCGAATAAGACGTTTGCCAATATGGTCGACAGGGATATCGCGGCGCTGCTCAACAAACCGCTTGTCCAATTTATCCATGTCGATGACCGTTCGGTATTCCTTGCCCGGTACAAAGCCTTCTACAAGACCCCAGCCAACAAACGACTCGAAGTAAGAATGGTCCGGTATGATCAATCCGAGATGAATGTCAAGCTGGAAGGGCATCGGTTCAACGCAGACGGCGAAGGCTTGTCCGACGGAACGCTCGCCGGTCAGTTTCTGATCAGCATCAGCGACATCACGGAAAGAAAAACCGCGGAAACCGCTATCATTCGCGCCAAGGTCCAATGGGAGCAAACATTTGACGCCGTGCCCGATTTGGTTGCCATCATGGATGAGCAGTCAACAGTGGTTCGGGTCAACAAAGCGCTTTCCAGGCGATTGGGGGTCGAGCCAAAGGATTGCATCGGTAAAAAGTGCTACGAGGTCCTCCATGAAGATCGTCCTCACCCGTCGGTATGCCCCCACCAACAGTTCTATCGAACCGGCAAACCATCTGAATCGGAAGCCTATAATCGCAAATTAAAAGGACACTTTATAACCACGGTCCTGCCTTTTGACCCAGGCGACGCAGAAAACCACTGGTGTATTCATATCTCGAGGGACGTCACCGACCGCAAGCGGGCAGAGAAAGAGTTATTGAAACTGCGCAACCTGGAATCCATCGGCAAACTCGCCGGCGGGATGGCCCACGACTTCAATAATATACTGACGGCCGTAATCGGTCATGTAGACTTGGCCATTTTGCATGTCGAGAAACGGGAAAAACAAATCTCCCATCTCCATAGCGCCGTTGAATCCGCGTACCGCGCGCAGGCGTTAGCCAACCGATTGATTACGTTTTCTGAAGGCGGCAATCAGATGAAAAAGGCGATCGACCTAACCCAACTGCTGGAGGAGACCACCATGCTCGCCCTCAGCGGTTCCAATGTGGCGTATGAGCTGGATCTGCCGTCTGATCTTCCCGCCCTGATTGCCGACAAAGAACAGATTAAATTAGCGATTCAAAATATTCTGATCAACGCCAAGGAAGCCATGCCGAGGGGAGGAAAGCTCTCTCTCAAGGTTCGGCTGGCCGATCTGGAACGCTTCAACGGCCGACTCGTCCGGCGCGGCAGGTATGCCAAAATCACGATCCAGGATGAAGGCAACGGTATTGCAACCGAGGATTTGGGGAAGATATTTGATCCCTATTTCTCCACCAAACAATTGGGGGTTCAAAAAGGGATGGGGCTAGGGTTAGCCATCAGCCATTCGATCGTCACCAAGCACAAGGGGCACATTGACGTTCGATCAGAAGCAGGGACAGGGACCACGGTCACCATACTGCTTCCGATGTCTCCCAACCCCACTCCGATCGAACAGACCAGTTTTCCCGTTGATGAGGACAGTCCGAGCAACACGCGTAAAATCCTTTATATGGACGATGAAAAAATCCTCTGGAAAGTGATTGAATCGCTACTGCATCGGTTGGGCTATGAAGTCGATTTTGCCGAAAACAGCGAGCAGGCGATCTCCTTGTTTATAAAGGCAGACAACACCGATCAGCCATATTCGGCCTTATTGTTGGATTTGACCATTCGTGGTGGTCCGGGCGGTAAGGAAGTTCTTCAGCAGATCCATCAGATCGATGCGACGGCCAAGGCTGTTGCCCTCAGTGGTTTCAGCAGCGATCCCGTGTTTGAAAATTATCGGACGTACGGATTTGTCGGCGCGCTGAAGAAGCCATTTAAAACAAAGCGATTCCTTGATGTGATGTCCAGGGTATTGAATCTTTCCCGATCACAGGTATCCCTGCCGTCGCAGCGTGCTTGAATGCCGTCTGGATGATGAAAAGGATGGCCGATTTACAACGCTTCATGCTAAACCAGGATCTGTAGAAATAACCTCACGACCAAGAAAAAGGAGCAATCCCGTGAAGGAGACGAAGCGCATCGCCCTGGTGGCCCATGACAAGAGGAAACAGGACCTGCTCAAATGGGTGCAAACCAATATCGATCAACTGTCCCGCCATACCCTCTATGGCACTGGCACCACCGGAAATCTGCTGAACGACAATAGCGCGCTTGAGGTTCACTGCCTCAAGAGCGGTCCTTTGGGTGGAGATCAGCAATTGGGTGCCATGATCGCCAATCTCGAGCTGGATATCCTGATTTTTTTCTGGGACCCCATGACCGCACAACCCCATGACGTCGATGTCAAAGCCTTGCTGCGCATGTCTGTCCTCTACAATGTGGCCGTGGCCTGTAACCGTGCCACCGCCGATTTTCTGATCTCCAGTCCTTTGTTCAGGTCGGATTACGCGATAGCGATCAAGGACTACGCCCGATTGATTGGTTGACGGTTGGTCCCGTGTAAGATCCAGCCGGTTAACGCCTGTATACCCGGTATCCATCCGATTCAAAGTGTCTTCGAATCCACAGTTTGAACATTCGAATCGAAGATAACCGACGTGGGATGAAGGATAATTACAGTTCATGGGCGTGTATCTCCGGAATCATGACGAGGAACCCGAAAAGCTACAGCGCCAGACTGTCGATATTGCTGATCTGGTGCTGCAACCGGAGTTTTGGGTGAAATGGCCTCTATTTCAGTAAGGTATTGATTTTAGGTGCTATTGTAGTTTTTTATTTCCCGCGACTAAACTTTAAATGGCCCATGCCGATATAGCAGTCATCATTCCTGTTCACATCAGCAGAAGGGATGAAGGTGAGCCGCTGGTCATGCCGGTCACCTCCAGAGAACCTGCCGATATTGGAAAATTTGGATCTGGGGTTGGCAGATACCTGCCCAGCGCTTTTGTATCTCAAAGAGCTTGGCTGCATCGGATTGCTGCCGCTATGGGAAAGGAGCCTGTTTTGCGCTTGAAATCCAAATTGACCCTCGGTGTCGTAGCAATAGCCGTCCTCATAATGGTTAGCACCATCACCGTCGTTTATGTGGTCCTCAGCAATCAGAATCGTCGGAGCATCAATGACAATCTGGCCAAGGCTTTAAACATCGCCCGCAACGACTTGTTCAAACACCAGGCCAAGATCACCAAAGATGCTCGGCAGATGATCAAGGCAAACAAAATAGGCAGCAGCGTCACCTTTCTCACAGACTACAGCAACATGGGAATGGCTACCCTGAAAACCAATTATATCGGTATCACCAGTGCTATCAAACAGAACTTGCTGGCGAACGGCCTGTGGCAGTCCGCTATATACGACATCAATGGGCAATTGTTGGCCTATGTCCGCCATGGCGGCGATCAGAAGGTCCTGGCCGGCTTTATCCATACGGACAAAAAGAAGCAAAAGACCGTCTACCACAGCCAAACAAGCGACGATACCCCCCTTTCCGATGCGAAATGGTCAAAAACCAATGCACTTCCCCTGACTGAGCTTGAAGAGACCTTGGAGGGCGGTGAGGGCGATACGGCGTCGGCTGCAATCGCGCCGCTGGTTCACCAACTCTACCTCAGGTGTACCACTCCCATAACGGCGAACCGCTATAATTCCAAGACCGATGCAATGGAGTCGGTCATGGTTGGCAAAATTGTCTACTACCAGAAACTGGGCGCCGATTTTGTCAAAGATCTGGCAAAGCTGACGGACACCGATCTCAACCTCTACATATCTGACGGCACTCTGAGTTTCGGTACCTTGGAGGCTTACGGCAGGCTGCAGTCAGAAGAGCGCGGGGTCGATCCGGCGACCCAAGGTCTGATGGCAGAGAACCCGAACTTCAGTATGGTCAATTTAGAGCAAGGGGGCTATTTCCAAGCCTTCGTGCCCCTGAGCGGTGATGGCCGGACGACGGGCTGGCTGACGGCCCTGGTACCGGAAGCCGTGGCCAAAGCCAATACCAGTCAAATGATCGGCCTCCTTGGCATTGTTTATCTAATCTGTCTGATTATCGTTCTGCCCGTCGCCTATATCTTTGCCGGCACCTTCGCCAAAGCAGCTAATATTATTGTGGCGGGCCTCAAGGATATCGCCGAGGGTGAAGGCGACCTCACCATGCGCCTTGCGCTGAAGAACCGGGACGAGATGGGGGATCTGGCCAATTGGTTCAACATTTTCATAGAGAAGCTCCACAAACTTGTAACGGATATCGCCTCCAATGCCAACCAGCTAACGAAAAGTTCCAATGAGCTGACGGAGTTGTCGACGCACATGGACCGCGGTGCGCAGGAGGTATCACATCAGAGCCAGACCGTAGCGAAAGCCTCCGACGAGATGACCTCCAACATCAACGCCATCGCTGCCGCCATGGAGCAGTCCAGTGTGAACCTGAATACCGTAGCCGCTGCAGCCGAGGAGATGACAGCCACTATCGGAGATGTCGCCCGAAATGCGGCCAGCGCGAACGACGTGACCCTCAATGCTGTAAGCCAGGCGCAGAGCAGCTCCCAGCGTGTCAATGAACTGGGTGATGCTGCCCATCGCATCGGTAAGGTGACGGAAACCATCACCGAAATTTCAGAACAAACTAACCTGCTTGCCCTAAACGCGACCATCGAGGCTGCCCGGGCAGGTGAAGCGGGCAAAGGCTTCGCCGTCGTCGCCAATGAGATCAAGGAACTGGCCCGACAGACCGCGCTGGCAACCACAGAGATCAAGGTGCAAATCGACGATATTCAGGCCACCAGCCAAGGCACAATCAACGAAATCGAGAGCATTACCAAAGTGATCGACGAGGTGAACGCCATTGTTTCCACCATCGCATCCGCTGTTGAGGAGCAGTCCGCCACGACCTCCGAAATCGCCGGTAATGTAGCCCAGGCCTCCCAGGGTATCCAGCAGGTCAATGAGATGGCATCCCAGAGCACTGCGGTTGTGGCTCAGGTTACCGATAGTTTGGGTGAGGTGGACCAGACCACGAGCGATATGTCGCAAAGATCGCGAGAGGTTCTCAGCGGAACCGAAGAGCTCTCGGGCATGGCGGAACAGCTCAATCAGCTGATCGGCCGTTTTAAGATTCAAGGATAGTTGCAGTTTCATTCATGCAATCGAAGCAGCTTTTCTACCCATTACTCTCAAAAGCTCGCGACGCGACGGCAGCATACACCTACCATCGGATGGTCGCACCAGATCATATCGATTCACCATTATCAAAAAATCGCTCAATCTGATACCAGCCCTTCGTGTACGCCAAATAATCCCGTGCGGGTCAATGATTGACACCAATTCTATAGCTCTGCCATAATACATCTTATGAGTGAGATTTGGCAGACCCATGTGGGGCGGAATTGTCAAACAAGTAAGGGCTGAGTGGCTTTGACAAAATACAGAGGAGCGATTGGAGAAAGCCGGCATTCCCCGACTTTTCCGAGTTATCGTTCAAAGCCATAAGCCATTGCTCTTAATAATCCCATCTAAATGGGGTTGCAATGCATGGCGGATTGGTAGCGGAGCGATGTACACTTGCCAATTTCATGATGGCATTTTTTCTATCTGACGCTCAGGTTCTCTTGCGTTCTCCAAATTCGGCGATCATTTCAAATCCTACCAATGTTGCCTTAGGAAAAATATCCGCTACATCGACGATGAACCCAACAGGGAGATGCGCATGCTTTCTGCGGAGGTCCAATCTGTGTTGGCGGCAAAAGTTGAAGAGGGCGCAACCTACTGCTTGGCGCTACAGCGCAAGCAACATGGAGGTGGAGATGGAGGAGATGGTGGAGATGACAAACTTCAAGCGTATCCTGTTGGTTGAAGACGACCCCAAGGATGTGGAGTTGACCCTTACCGCTCTGGCCGAGCACAAGCTATCCAATGAAGTTGCAGTCGCCCGTGATGGTGTAGAAGCGATGGACTATCTGTACCGGCGGGGATCGTTCGCCCGGCGTCCGGCCGGTAATCCGGTGGTCATCCTGTTGGACCTCAAAATGCCCCGCATGGATGGGATGCAGGTGCTGGATCAGATAAGGGCGGACGAACAATTACGCCTGATTCCGGTGGTCATCCTGACGTCGTCCCGGGAATCGCTAGACCTCGAAGCGTGCTACCAGCTCGGTATCCCCCCCAAGCACTGAGAAAGGAATACTGAATCACAAGCGCCAAGATCCGGATACTGCATCTTGAAGATGATCGGTGTGATGCGGAACTTGTACAGGTCAATCTATATGAAACAAATCATCGGCACCAATTGAAAGCAATAGGGAGGCCCGGTTATGGTCTTATCTCCACGGGTGTCCCGTCGGGTACCAGGCGGGCGATTTCCTCCATCTCCTTATTGGTGACGGCGATGCAGCCTTCGGTCCAGTCGATTTTCGTGTGAAAGGTGCCAACCCAGGAGAGACCGTTTTTTATACCGTGGATCATGATATCGCCGCCCGGAGAAACGCCCAGTTCCTTGGCGCGCCTTACATCCTTCTCATTGGGGTAGGAAATGAGAAGGGAGAGGTGGTAGTCGCTGTGCCGGTTTCTGGATACAATGGTGTAAGATCCCTCCGGGGTTTTGTTGTCGCCCTTTCGCTCTTTCGGGCCGACCGGGTCTCCGCCCAGGGCGATTTTATAAGTCTTGATCGTCTTGCCCTCTGAGACCAATGTGAGCCGCCGCTTTTTCTTTTCGATCAGGATCTTTTCAATCGGCTCCCGCCGGAGCTCGAAAACCTTCTGTTCGAGGGTTCCGATTTTTTGTTGCAGCGCGACGATCTCATTTTCCTGGGCATTGATTCCCCGACGGTAGGCTTCAATCTGTGCCTGCTGCTCTGCAATCAGCTTATCCTTAATGATGACATTCTGGATCTGAAGGAGCATCATCTGACTGTCGCGCCGGTATGCGCTATCCGGATGGTCCTTGATGATTTTCCCGAAGCATTCCATCGCTTTCTGATAATTTTTCCGCTCGTTTCCGGGGTGGGCGTATATAATCCCCATCTCGAAAAGCACCCGGTCCAAATTTTTGGGCTCCTTTTCAATAAGTTCCGCGTATTTTCCGAGGGACGCCTCGTAGTTTCCCTGTGAAAACAATTCATTGGCCTCCAAGGAGACTGATCGGGCCGTAGCGCCCTCGCCACGATGGCTGCATCCGAAAATGAGAAATGCCGTCAGGATGATGCAAAAAAGAAGAGGGCGCAGGTACCGGCGCGCCTCGTCCAACCTTTTGTTTGAATTCGTCATCATACGTGCTGACAATATGCCATATGATTTCAAACGCTGTCCTTTTCCGAATATTTCCGCAGTGTGTACCATGTGGGAAATGGAGAAAAAGGATGTGGCCATCTTTATTTATACGCCAGTAGGGCCAAGAAGCCGGCCACATCCTCTCGTTTTACTTCTTCATTGATTTTTGGAAAATGGCTTCAGCCTGTTTTGCTTTTTCCTCGGCGATGCGCTCCTTCTCTGCCGCGATGCGCTCTCTCTCTTCAGCCCTTTTTTCGGCCGCTTCGGCGCGTGCCGTCGCTTCATTGGCTTTCATCAGGGCTTCGTCGGCCGCCGCCTTGGCAGCCTGTGCATCCTGGGCCGCCTGATCCGCTTTCGCACTGATCGCCATGTCCCGAGCCTGCGCTTCTTTGAGATCACTTTTGGTGGCGCAGCCCCCAACGGCGAAGGCCAGCGCGAGCATCATCGAAACCATCAATCGTCCTTTTTTCATCATCTGCTACCTCCCTTTATTTCGGTTTATCTTCCTATAACAGCGACAGTGATGCCGTGTTACCCCCCAATAACCAGGTCTGTCTCCGTCTATCCCTGCTCCACTGGTGCAACCACGATACCGTCAATTTCCAGATCGATACGCATGCGTTTCGCCGCAGCCTTGGCCTCTCCCTTGCTATTGAACGGACCGGCAAGAACGCGATGCTTATCGCTGATGGACAGCACCCGTGCCGGAATCTGCGGTCCCTGGTGGTTGATAATCGCAGCGAGCCTGCGCGCATCGACCGCGTCGCGAAAATCGGCGGCCAACACATACCAGGCATCGGTTCTGAATTTCGGCACTTGCGGTTGGCCATACAGCTTGGCCGGGTGCCTGAGCCTTATCGTTTCCACGCCATCCGTTTTGCCTCCGGGACCAGTGGCCGATACGGCAATAGGGATCCCGCGGGCCTCGGCCACGACCTTCTTGATCTTCTCCCAATCGAGCACATCGCCGGTTTGTTTTTCAATTTTTTTCAATTTCGCATAGGCCTTCTTCAACGCGGCGCTGCCTGATCCTTCGTAGGGTGTATGGACTTCCAGGTAAACCTCTCCTTCACGACGGCCAATGAGATATGGCTGGTTCACTATTTTTACCGGCGTTTTTACCGGCGTGGTATCGAAAAGCCGCTTTATGTCTTCCGGGTAGAGTCTTATGCACCCGTTGGTGGCCCTGAGTCCGACGCTGGCCGGCTTGTTGGTTCCATGGACCAGATATCCCGGTTCGCTCAAGTAGAGCGCATGTTCACCCAATGGGTTCAGCGGCCCCGGGGGCACGCTGGCCGGCAGCGGGTCACCCTTTTTACGGTGGTCCGCGGCAATCGACGCAGGCACATACCAGGTCGGTCGCCATTTCTTGCGTGCGATATACATTCTGCCCATGGGGGTGGGCCGCTCTTCAGTACCGACACCGACTGGAAAAGTCGAAACGGCCTGCAGATCGCCGTTTCTCTTATAGTAGAACAGCCGCATGGCCGCCAGATTGATCACAATGCCCTCTTTGGGCGCTTCCGGAAGGACAAAACTCAGCGGCAGCACAACGTGCGCGCCGTCCCGGGGTACCCATACATCCACGCCCGGGTTGGCGGCACTGAGCGTATTGATCCCCAGGCTGAAGTGGCGAGCGATATCCGGCAACGTATCGGACCTTCCAAGTCTGATGGACGCCAACCGGCCGATGACGCTTTCATCCTTGTCCACCAGAAAGTAATTTTTCTCGATACTGTCCGGTGGCTGGCCCAGAAACGGTAGTGTCTCCAGAAATTGCCTGCCCACGGCGCAGCTATGGAGCATCAGGACGCAAATCGACAAAAGGAGAAGTTGACAAACGATGGATCGAGGCGGCCGCTCCAAAGAGCGGCCCGGGGCCTTGGGGCTTAACTTGCTGGGTAAAGAAAAATGAGTCGCCATTCGCCTAACGTAACCTAAGTACCTTTTTTTCACACGCTTGCGCCCGGCATAGGCCTTGCGGCGCAATGAAACGGGCGCCAGCATAAAAACTAACCAACTGACAATACGAATAATAAACAGTCTGATCCCATACCGTCAACCAGGGAATCAAGGCGGTGCGCTTTATGCGGACATGAATGATATGCAAATATGGCGCCAAGCTTTTTTTCGATTTCGCCTGATGCGCATCCTTGTATACGATGTCCTGTTCGGCATTTGGTAAATACTGGAGACGATTGAAACGTTTGGGGGACTTGGCTTGGCAGGTGAGCCGGCAACGCACGATTGGCGCGTGGCCGGGCAAGCGATCGGTATAGGCAATGACCGATTCATGAAACGGCTGTTCGCGGGGAACGACGGCCGTCAGGTGAAGTGAAGATCGAATTATTTTTTCAAAGCCAGCTGGATGCGCTCTTCGGCGGCCAGGTCCCGGCGTGAGAGGACCTCCTGGATTCGGGAAAATTGTTCTTCCAATTCCGCCACGCGCAACTCAAGGTTTTGGATGGTTTCCGATGAGGTTTGTTCGGTGACATCCATGGCTTCTCGCAGATCATTGGCATTTTTCATCAGATGTTTGATGTTTTGGATTTTTTCCAGTCGAATGAACAATTCATCGAAATTAATCGGTTTTTC
>JARRKU010000063.1:0-21909 GCA_037387725.1 Desulfobacteraceae bacterium | reverse complement strand
TGACCGCATCTTGATAATATGGAGGTGGGTGGCCCTGGCAACTGGTTGCCAGGGTTGCAAAGCAACAAGAGGTATGCACCATCTGGATCAAAGCCTCCCGGCCACGACCACCGGAAATGGCGTGGGGTGGCACCGGCAAAGGCCGAAAATCGGCGCTTGAGCCCGGCCGGTGTGTATCTGGATATCTGCACAGCAGATCGAAGGGCGTGGATCTGACGGTCCCGGGATGAATCATCCTCCTGGCCTGCGGCCACCGGCAACAAGTTGCCGGTGCCACCCGTCAAGGTGAATGCTAACAGGTCGGATAGATGCATCGATTATTGGTGATGACCGGTCCTGACCGTACCGATCAAGTCCCGTACGGCAGGAATTTTCTTCTCTTGGAGAAAGGCGCGTATTCCCTCGACGATCTCCATGGTAGCGCGCGGATTGACAAAGTTGGCTGTTCCCACCTGTATTGCGGTGGCACCCGCCAGAATAAATTCAATGGCATCTTCGGCATTCATGATCCCGCCGATACCGATGACCGGGATACGGACCGCCTGGGCCGTCTGCCACACCATTCTCACCGCCACAGGTTTGATGGCCGGGCCGGAGAGTCCTCCGGTGATATTGGCAATTTTAGGTTTGCGCGTTTGAATATCGATGGCCATCCCCGTCAGGGTGTTGATCAGCGAGACGGCATCGGCGCCGGCATCTTCAACACTTTTGGCGATGACGGTAATGTCGGTCACATTTGGAGAGAGCTTGACGGTCAGATGTTTGTCGTAGTGTTTCCTCACTGCTGTTGTCACATCTGCTGCCATAATGGGATCTGAGCCAAATGCAATTCCCCCCTCCTTCACGTTGGGGCAGGAAATATTCACCTCGATACCGGAAACAGCGTTGACGGGGTTCAGCCGACGGGCCAATTCGGCGTAGGCCTCGATGGTTGTGCCGTAAATGTTGGCAATTACCGGTACTTCCAGCCGGCTCAAAAAAGGGACATTTTTTTCGATAAACTGATCCAGCCCCACGTTTTCCAGGCCGATGGCGTTGAGCATACCGCAGGAGGTCTCTGCAATCCTCGGCGGTGGGTTGCCTTTTGAAGGTTTGAGGGAGAGTCCCTTGACAATGGTACCGCCCAGCTTGTCCAGAGCGACCAGGGACTTGAACTCCATCGCATATCCGAAAGTCCCGGATGCCGTCATCACAGGATTTTGCAGTACAAGGCCGCCGATATCCACTGAAAGGTCGGGTTGGATCTTGGTCACGATCACCTGCCATCTTCCGGATTGAAAGTTGGTGCCTATCGCCAGCGCACCCTATAACTGAAATATATCGGCAGGTCAACGATCGCGCCATCCCTGTCTGGCGCTCATGAACCATGATAGAAAACGTTCTGCGGTAACCTTATCGGAGGGGAAACATGGATGTGGATGTCGTTCATTCCATACCCGGTTCGGAAGATGCAGAATTTGTCCCCCTGCCGTGTGATACCCCCCAGATACTTCGCAGCCTGATCGGCTTTCCAGAAAATGAAAATAGCTGAGAATTGAAGCCTGAAAACTAGGATTTGCGGGTAAAGTTTTTCACGCCGCGGGCGATGGTTACCATAGATGAACGGGTCGGGGTGCCTTCCATCAAACGAAAGGCAGGCGCCTCCGCCGGCAGAGGCAGCGCATGTTGAGCCGCCTTTGTGATACCCCTGACCCTTTAGACCATTTGTGACCCTTTGCACAGGTTTTGGATCATGTCGTTTAAGCTCTTTTACCGCCCCACTGAACCTGAAGTCGAAATTGATGTATTAGTTGAGAAAACGTTGTTATTTCAAGAAAGATCTGACGTATTTCTTCGCAGCATTGATGCTCTTCTTCACTTTTTGAAATCCTTTGCCATCGACGATAAGGAGATTCATGCCGATCGTTTCAAATCCTCGATTGACGATTTGAATACCCATTTCAATGCCGATGAGAGACCCAAACGGATCGAGCTTAAATTTGAGCAGGAAAAGGCTAAAATCCTCTCCTTCATTGAACATCAACACGCTTACATTGCCGATCGCGAAAAAGAGCTGCGGGACATCATCGAGCTGCTCACCAAGGCCATGGCCAGCCTGGATGTGGAGAACCGGGAGTTTTACGACAGGGTGCACGATCAATCTGAAAAGATGGAAAAGATCACCCGCCTGGACGACATCAAGAAAATCAAAAGCGCCTTGGCCCATGAGATCAGCCAGATGCGGGAGATCGTCGATATCAAAAAAGACCAGGATCGTCGCAAGGTTCGGCTGCTGGCCGGCCAGGTGGACACGCTGCGCAGGGAGTTGGAAAAAACCCGCGCTAAATCCATGACCGATGGTCTCACCGGAATTTACAACCGAGAGGCGCTCGATGAAGCCCTGATGGACTTGATCGAACGAAGCCGGGTGATGAACACATCCTTCAGTCTGTTGTTGCTGGACCTGGATGATTTCAAAAAGATCAATGACACCCATGGCCACCTGATCGGCGATCGTGTGCTGATGGCTTTCAGCCAGAAATGCCGTGACGTCATTCGCGGCGATGATGTCCTGGCACGCTATGGCGGTGAGGAGTTTATCATCCTGCTACCAGGCGCCAGCTTCAGCAATGCCTTGAAGAAGGGGCGTCAAATTTGCGACGCCGTCGCGTCGGCACGATATGCCACCAGCGCAGAACAAGATGAGGACTATTTGAGCGTAACCGTCAGCATCGGGGTAACGGCCTTTAATCAAAAAGACACCACTGAATCCATTATCGGACGGGCGGACAAAGCGTTATATAAAGCCAAACGGGGCGGTAAAAACCGTGTTGTCGGCAGAAAACCTTGAGAAAAAATTCCAGATCGACTAACGTTGTTTAATTACACCGGCGACGGAGATGCCCGGCAGATATTTTGCAAGGCAGATCGCTGTAATACTAACCGCCGGTATTGAAAGGTTACCCATGTCATTAAATGATCGTGTCACTTTTGCCCGTCCTGATCTCCTTCATCTCACTAAAGATCACACGGTAGTCGACCTTCACTTTCACTCCCACTACTCAGATGGGATGAACCGAATCCCCAAAATCGCGGAAAGAGCCAAATCCCTTGGTATCGGTATCGCCGTGACCGACCACAACGAGATCCGCGGTGCAATAGAGATCGATGCCGATGAAGAAGTTTTCACCATTCCCGGCATTGAAATTACCTCCGCAGAGGGATCCCATCTTCTGATCTACTTTTATGAAACCAAAGATCTGGAGACATTTTATATTCAACATGTGGAGCCCTTCATGGGGCCCGATGTGATGAGTTCCCTGCAGCTCACCATGGAACAGGTCATCCGCCGGGCTCGCACCTTTGATTGCGTCATCATTTTCGCCCATCCCTACTGCGCCATGTACACAGGCGTCTGCAATGTCCAGTTCTCTCTTGAAGATCGTGAACGGCTCTTTGACCAGGTTGACGGCGTTGAAGCAATCAACGCTTCAAACCTGAACAAGTGGAATCTGAAATGTGCCGTACTGGGCTTCAATCTCAATAAAGCCATGGCGGGAGGCAGCGACGGCCACTCTATTGGACACATGGGCCGTGCGGTTACCTATGCACGTAGCGTACCCGATCGCAAAGCTTTCCTGGATGCCGTGAAAATGCAAGAGACCCGCGTCATCGGCAAAGAGATGCATTTCCTTCGAAAGATGACCTCCAATGGTCTCAAACTGCGCAGCAATATCCATAATTGCCCGGATCTGATGGAAAAGCACCTTCGCTACAGCTGCAAGGTAATCAACTTCAAATCCAGATCGATCCGTTCCAGGGTCAGGCGGAGATTCAGCCAACGCTTCAACTCTTCGACACTGAGAAGCTATCTGGGAATATAATGCGCTAAAATGCCGCACGTATGCAAATAGCCAAAAAAAGCCGGTTTCATCCGGCTTTTTTATTGGGCGTATGCGCCAGGTTCACCATTCAACCTGACCAAAGGCATCAGGCATATCGGTTGTATCACGGAGCAACATTGATGGTGAGACTGACCATATTGTTGTTCTCCCGCTTCTCTTTAACTTCATTGTTTACATCGATGTACAATCGCACAATGTAGGTCCCGGGTTTGGAGGTATACCACATCCGGCTGACGCCATATTTCTGGCTCTGGGGTGTCCAGACGTCCAGGTGGCCCGCAGATCCAATGATGTCCGGCTGACTCTGGCCTCCGATACGAATACCAAAATGGTGAAACCCTGCAGCAACATCTCCGATATTCTTTGAAGTTGCCGTCACCGTCACCGCATCGCCGGCCTTTGGATTGGCCGGCGTGAACACAGGATCGACCAGGGTAAGGTCCGGCAGCAATTCGACGACCTTAAAATTCAGATATTTCGTATTGTTGGTTTCATTGCTTTCAGCCACCCCCTTTGAGGCATCAGCGATAAACGCCACAACGAAGTTACCGGGACGATTTATTACCGTTTGCCGTTTTATTTCCCTCGAGGCATTGGGGGCCAACGCATGCACGGTAACGGGAGGTGGATGGGTTTCACCCCCGACGCGAATCGCTGCTTGATGCCATGGTGCGGCCGCCAATCCTCTGTTGAGGACTTTTGCAGTGAAAATTACCTTTTGCCCTTTTTTGGGTATGGCCGGGGTAATGCTCATGTCGGTGATGATCAGATCCGGCTTGGGGGCCTTCAACTTTTGGGTTGTCACCTGTGTCTTTGGCAGCGACGTCGTAGTCTTCGGCGTCTTTCGCACACCTGTGATCTCATCGGCTTTGATATCGCGACTTTCGGCTGCATTTGCGACCGTATGCCAGCCCGTGAACACTAAAAACAATGCAAACAGAAGAATGAATCGCCTGAACATGGGAACAGATCCTTTCATGAAGATGGTGATGGGTTCATGGCAGATGAAAAAAGGCTTCGCTATCGACATCCGCACTCTTTATTACAGTCTGTAAATTAGTACGGGGTCAATACAAAAAAGTTCATAGCAAAATTACATGTCATTTATCATCTCAAGCCCTCATTCGATTAGTTGTTTTCAAACCGGGTGCTATGTACCCGGTTGCAACTGCAACGATCGAAGCACTGCGTGCTATTGTTTTTCCGGTCTATGACCGGAAATCCAAGCCACCCGCTACGCGGGGGGTCGTTGACGCCTATCGCCCCATTTCACTTCGATAGGGCTCCCGATAAGGACCTTCACTTGCGCCCTCTGACTGGAAGACCTATAATGGTGCCGTGTGTTGCGGTGAGAACAACATCGGCAGCAGCACTAAATCAGAATAATCCGTTTGACCTGCTAGCAGGATAAAGCCATGACCAATTCATTATCCATAGCCCCTTTGACCAGAGTAACATTGCAATTGGAGATGCCCCCTGTCGATCCGGAACGGACCAACCACTCGGATCAGAACACATTCAGTTTTGTCTGTGGGCTCGGTATCGAAGGCCTTACCGCCTTTGAAAAAGAGCTGCAAGGCATGTCCCCGGGCGACCGGATGGACTTGCACATCGACCCTTTGAGCGTGGCATCCTATCTCGAACACCTGAAGAGCCTCTTTTTAGCGGCTGCAAAGGTTGAACCTCCCTTCGAGCTCTCCATCCGTGTGGTTTCGGTCAATCCGGTATCCGAGCGCGAGCTTGTTCGAGCCCTGGCTGAAAAAACAGAGGCCGGTGGCAACGACTGCGGATGCGACTGCAGCTGCGGCTGCGGAGGCAAATAATCGAAGCAAAGAAATGACATCAATTTTATTGATTTAGATCGATGCATTGCCTATATGAAAGATGCTGGCACGCACTTAAGGAATTTTCCGTGGAGTGATGCATGTATCGTGATAATTATATCAAGGCCCTTCGATCTGAACTGCTTGAAATGGTGGCTGAGCACTTGTCACCGGTGGCGACGCGGTACGGCTATAGCGATGTCCCCCTTGAAACAACCATCAAATGGCGCCCCCAGGTGCTTTTACTGGGCAACTATTCTTCAGGAAAATCAACCCTCATCAATGACTTTCTAGGCGCCGGCATTCAAAAGACCGGCCAGGCCCCTACCGACGACTCCTTTACCATTATCACCTATGATGATGGTCCGGCCGAGGGCGAGCCGGTAAGGGTGACGGAAGAGCGCGACGGTAAATACCTGCTCAATGATCCTGAATACCCTTTCGAAACCCTCAAAAAGCACGGTCAACGGTTCTCGTCCCATTTCAAGCTAAAAAAGGTGAACTCACCCTTTTTGAAAAATCTGGCCATCATTGACACGCCTGGAATGCTGGACAGCATTACCGAAAGGGATCGGGGATACAATTATCAGGAAGTCATTGGAGACCTGGCGCAAATCGCCGACCTGGTACTGGTCCTCTTCGATCCGCATAAAGCCGGCACTGTGCGGGAAGCCCATACCAGCCTAAGGGATACCTTACCGGCACGCACATTCGAGGACAGGGTGCTTTTTGTCCTCAATCGTATCGACGAGTGCACCTCCCTGATCGATTTGCTGCGCGTTTACGGAACGTTGTGCTGGAATCTATCGCAGATTACCGGGCGCAAAGACATCCCCATGATTCACCTGACCTACTCCCCCCAGGTCCAGAACAGTGATCCGATGATCGGTGACGGTGACTGCAGCTATCTCCAATACTTGCAAAATCAAAGGGAAGAGCTCAAAAAAGCCGTTCTGCAGGCGCCATGCTACCGCCTCGACAACCTGGCGGCGTTTGTGGAAACCCATGGAGAGCGACTGGCGCACTTCCTGGAAGCCCTTATCAGCTACCGGAGGCGAGCCCGCAAATTCAGGCTCAAATCCTTTGGCGTCGGATTGGGCATCAGTCTCATCGTGGGAAGCGCCCTTTTCATCATGACCCTATTGGCCCCTCCCCTGGCCGGAATGGATATGATGGCCAAAGGGATCATCGCCGGCTCCGGTGCCTTGGTCACACTATGCGTCTGGAGCGTATCCCTTCGTCGTTTCCTGTTCAGGCGGTTTCACAAAAAGACCCTTAAGAATCTGGACCACCTGACCGCATTGAAAAGCCAAACCCGCCGCGACAGCTGGGACGGAATCCGCGACCTGGTCTTCTCCCATCTGAAGAATACCCGGGGTAAGTATTCCTTGAGCGATGTTCGCTATGAATACAGTTCGGTATGGAAGGTCTATGAAAAAGGCTCCAAAGAGATACGCGAAGCGTTGCGGGAGCTGGCCGACCTGTCGCCGGATGAAGAAGATGCGTACTTTAAAGTCCGTCTTGGGCTGACGGACGAAGGGACGGAAAACCAAGCGGAACCATCTCCCCACCTTCAATAGACACGGTGGCCACATGAATCCCTCATGGATTATGACAACGGAAGCATCTCATGAGCCCCTCATCTGACCTGCCCGTCATTCCAGCCCAAAGGGCTGATGATCTTTGCAACCTCCACCTGGCCGAAAGATGCGATCTGGCGCTATTTATGGCCGGCAATCAGTTCATGGTAATGCCCGAATTGATATCGGCCTTTCAAGCCCGCTATCCCGATATCCGGAACATATTCTATGAGACCCTGCCGCCACGGATCGAAATGAATCAGATATTAGCAGGGGGAGCCATCTTCCAGGGCCGCCGGTTAAGCGTCTACCCTGATGTTTACGCCTCCGTAAACCTGGAGAGCATGAAAACGCTGGAGGCAAACGGTCACATCAGGGCCGGCGAGTACCACACCTACCTCCACAATCGCCTGACGCTGATCACCCCCCGGGGAAATCCCGCCGGCATCCGGCGCGTGGAGGATCTTGGCCGGGAACAGGTACGGGTTTCACAACCGGATCCCATGGGGGAAGACATCGCGCTCCATATCATGGAGATGTATCGGGATGCCGGAGGGAATGACCTGGTAAGGCAAATCATGGAAGTAAAGCGCGCCGAAGGCACCACTATCCTCACCGTCGTACACCACCGGGAAACACCGTTGCGCATTGCCAAAGCCACGGTCGACGTTGGCCCGGTCTGGGCAACGGAGGCCGCCCACGCCCGGAACGCGGGCCTTGCCTTTGACATAGTCGAGCCTGGGGAGCGGTTGGATCAGCGCAACAAGATCAATTATTATATCGGCAAGACCGCCCATGCCGCCCACGAAAAAGAGGCATCCTGTTTCATCGATTTTATCCGCTCTCCGGGCGCTCAAAAAATTTATGAAAAATATGGATTCGTCTCCCCAGAGACATCGTCCCATGATAACATATGAGGCAATTACCGAATCTCGGACCAGGATTTATCTTGACACCATCGAGGCTGTCGATGGGCTTTGAAGAAAGGCATTTTTTATGTTGAAAAGATTGGGTTGGGTTGCAGCAATCTTACTGGCATCTCACTCCCTCGTGTCTGCCGGAAGCGGGCCGGATATTCACGAAGGAGAATGGAAAATAACGGTCAACTTCGACCTGCCCGGACTGCCGATGAAGATGCCGCCCAGCACATATACCCAGTGCATCCGAAAGGACCAGCCGGTTCCCAAAAGCGAGAAACCCAACCAAACATGCGAAATCAAAGATGTCCGGACCAAAGGTGATACCGTCACCTGGGCCGTCGATTGCACCAATCGGGGCGGGAAGATGACCGGCAAAGGGAAAATCACCTACAAAAACGACAAGATGGAAGGCCGCATGACCATGACAATGGAAGGTCAGGGTGCCGATATGATCAGCCATTACCAGGGTGTCAGAATCGGCGACTGCAAGTAGCGCCATCAGCTGCGGATCGCCACCTTCGACAGAGACAGGGAAGCCAACATGCAATCCTATAATCCGGAGCAAGCCTTATTCCAAGCCAAGCGGGAGTTCGGAGAGCATGGCGGGGTGACCCCCTCCATTGCCCGATCCTCCACGTTTACCGTCTTGGATTCAATTTCCATGCCTGAAATTTTTTCAGGCGCCAAAAGCCCTTTAAAAAACGACTGCTACCTGTACAGCCGCCACTATAATCCCACCAATGTCGTTCTGGCGCGCTACCTTTCGGCACTGGAGGGTACCGAGGCGGCCATCACCACGGCCAGCGGTATGGCGGCTATCTCCTGCACCCTGCTTCAGCTTTGCCGGCAGGGGGATCACATCGTTGCCGGCAGCACCATCTATGGCGGCACCCATGCACTGTTGAAGCAGGTGCTGCCCGACATGGGGATTGAGACCACCCTCGTCGATCCCACCGATCCAGCGGCGTTTGAACGCGCCATCACAGCAAGAACAAAGGTGTTCTATGTCGAAACCCTCGGCAACCCCACATTGAGGGTCGCCGATATCCCAAAATTGGCGCAAATGGCCCATCGGCACAACGCCAAACTGGTCGTGGACAATACCTTTACACCGGCTTTGGTGACGCCTTCCATTTTGGGTGCCGATGCGGTGGTATATTCCCTGACCAAGTATGTCAGCGGCGCCAGTGACATGATAGCAGGGGCCATCTGTGCCGGCCGGGAACTCATCGATGAACTCAAGGACTTGCATACCGGCCGCACCATGCTGTTGGGCCCCACCATGGACCCTCGAGCGGCCTTCGACCTGATCCAGCGGCTTCCCCATCTGCCGATCCGCATGCGCGAACATGGACGGCGGGCCATGGTGATCGCTACCCATCTTGAACAACTGGGTGTGGCCGTGACCTACCCAGGCCTGGTGACCCATCCCCAACATGGGTTGTTCACCGAGATGGCCAACCAAGGATATGGCTTTGGCGGTATGATGACAGTGGATTGTATCACCCAGGATCAGGCGGATCACTTTATGAACATTCTTCAAAATGAAGAGCAGTTTGGATACATCGCTGTCTCTTTGGGCTATCATGATACACTGATGTCGTGTTCAGGTTCATCCACATCATCGGAAATTCCGGTGGAGGAGCAATCTGAGATGGGACTCTCACCCGGTCTGGTCCGTATATCCGTTGGCTATACGGGCGCCCTTGAGGAAAGGATCCAGCAAATGGTGCGCGCCGTGTCCACAGCAGGGCTTGTGAACTCAGAATGAAAGAGAACCGTTGCACCACCGTTGATACATGGAGACGTCATGCCATGGCCTTGATCGAACGTCAGAAGACCCTGGTGTTGGCAACCAGTGAAGAGAACCACCCATGGGCGGCACCGGTTTATTATGTTTATATTGAGCCGGCCTTCTATTTCTTTTCCAGTCCTCGATCAAAACATATCGTACAGGCGCTGAAGAACAGCGTGAATTCAGCCGCCGTCTTTTCAGATGCCGAACAATGGCAACAGCTGGAGGGAATCCAAATGAAGGGTCGGCTCAGGGAGATCCGGAAAAAGATGGAACGGATAACCGTGACCACCCGCTACCTCAGAAAATTCCCCATGGCCAAAAGCCTCTTGACCTTGAAAAAAGAAGAAACCATGGGGTTTAGCGCCAAGGTCTCACTATACGCATTCAAACCGGAGCGCGTGTATTACATGAACAATCAGATGGGATTCGGAGAGAGAATAGAATTGGAATTATAACCTCCCGGCTAGGAGCACCATATGGATAAGAGATATGAGATATTGGATCGTCCGGAAGTGCTGGCCGCCGTTTTTCATCCCCGGCCGGACTTGGAACCGGTCCCGCGGAACGACTGTATCAGCGATCACCAGATCCCCGTAGATACGGATATCCGCATCGGCGGTCGTTTTCATACCCATTCTCAGAACGGTGCGAATCTGCTCTTTTTTCATGGCAACGGCGAAATTGTATCTGATTATGACCAACTGGGGCCGTTGTTCGGAAAACTGAATATCAACCTCCTGGCAGTGGACTACAGGGGGTATGGCCGCTCCAACGGAGAACCAACGGTAAGTGCCATGATGTCTGACTGCCATCGGATATTGGCCTATGTCCGTGAATGGTCAGCCGACCAGGAACTCAGCGGACCTTTGATCGTCATGGGCCGATCCCTGGGCAGCGCGTCAGCGCTTGAGCTTGCGGCCGAACATTCGGACCATATCAAAGGGTTGATTGTCGAAAGCGGATTTGCCTATGCCGGTCCCCTGCTGCGCCTATTGGGTGTGGATCTGGACGCCATAGGGTTTACAGAAGAAGAGGGATTCGTCAACCTCCAAAAGATCAGCCGCTACCATTCCCCCACATTGATCATTCATGCTGAATACGACCACATTATTCCGTACGGAGACGGATTGGCGCTATACAAGGCTAGCGGCGCACAGGACAAGCAATTACTGAAGGTCGAAGCGGCCAATCACAATGATATATTGATGCGCGGATTCGACAGCTACATGCAGTCCATCGAACGATTGGCAGCCCGGGTGGCAGCCCGGTAACCGCGCAACACAGATGTTAACTTGAAAGTGAAGCTGAGCTGTAATAATATAATGCGGGTGGTAACTTGATCCGAAGGATTCCAGATGGCCGGAGAGAGCGTTCGACAGGAAAAGGATATTCCGGAAGCGGCTGCCGGCTGCGATGCTGTTGCGCTGAACTGCATTCAATCCTTTGCCGATTTTTCGAGGCTTTGGCAGCTGGCATTCGATGCCACTGACGACATGATTTCGGTAATGGATTTGGAGCACCGCATCATCGCCGTCAACAAAGCCATGGCGAACGCCATGGGATGCGCACCTGAAGAAGCGGTCGGACAGCGTTGCTTCAATCTCTTGCACAAAAACGAGACCCCCCCGATGGCATGCCCCCATAAGGCACTGAGGGAAGACGGTCAAGGTCATCGATCGGAGATCTATGATGAAGGACTGGATCTATGGATGCTGGTGAGCGTCACACCGTTGTACGATTCAGACCAGCAACTGGTCGGCAGCATCCATATCTCACGCGACATCACCCAGCAAAAACGTTCCGAGCAGGCTTACCGGGAGAGTGAAGAGCGCTATCACCATCTCTCCGAAGCCACCATGGAGGGTGTCCTCTTGAGCGAGGACAGTACCATTATTGCAGCCAATCGCGTACTGGCCGACATGATGGGATATTCGGTGGATGAGCTGATCGGCATGAACATGCTCCAATTCATATCCCCCAACCATCGTGACCGACTGGTCCAATCGCTCCGGGAACGGCACACCGGATCGCAATTTTTTGATTGCATTCGCAAAGACGGTACCATCTTTTCGATCGAAGCCCATTCAAGGGCGATATCGTACAAAGGCGGCATGGTCTTTCAGACAGCCATACGCGATCTCACCGAACAGATCAGGATCGAAAAAGAGCGCGTTCAGCATGAACGGATGCGGGGTGTGTTGGAGATGGCCGGAGCGGTGTGCCACGAAATCAACCAACCGCTGATGGCGCTGCAGGGATTCGTGGAACTTTTGTGCTCTAATCGGCAGTTGAAAGAAGCCAGCGAAAAACATCTGCACAGAATAGATGAACAAGTTGAGCGCATTAAATCACTTACCCACAAGATCATGCGCATCACCAAATACGAGACAAAAGATTATCCAGGCGGTGAAAAGATCATCGACATCGATCAATCGGTCCCGGAAGACATCGAATAGCCTGAAAACATTTACGCCTGTACTTCCCAAAAATTCAAAAAATATGTGTCTGTAAAATGGCAAAAGCCATGAACATCGAATCAAATACTTCGGCATGCGAACTCGACCAGTCATTGGCCCGGACCGTTATTGATTCATTGTCGGCTCACATCGCCATTATCGATGAAGAGGGCGTCATCCTGGAAACCAACAAGGCGTGGCAGGCGTTTGCCAACAAGAGCGAAGCGGGAAAGGAGACCACCCACATCGGTCAAAATTACCTGACCACCTGCGATTCCGCCGCCGGTGAAGCGGCCGCGGACGCCGAGCAGGTTGCCCAAGGCATACGGACCGTTATCAAAGGAGAGTTGGCGGAATTCCTACACGACTATCCGTGCCATGGACCGGATGGGCGTCACTGGTTCTATATGCGTGCCATACGAATGAACTATGATGGTCCAGTGCGGGTCATTGTCAGCCATGAAGAGATCACCGCGCTAAAACTCATCGAAGAGGAATTGCGACAGAGCCGGAGTGATTTGGAGTCTCAAAAAGTCCATCTTGAAGAAGCCAACATCGCCCTAAAAGTTCTGCTTCGTCAGCGCGATGAGGACAAACAGGAAATGGAACAAAAGGTGCTTTCCAATATCAAAGACCTGGTGTTTCCTTATATCGATAAGCTCAAGCGCGCGCCGCTTAGGGACAAAGACCACACCAATGTGGAGATCATCGAGTCTCATCTCAACGAAGTCATCTCCCCCCTGCTTCAACGGCTCAGCCATCTGAGTGTTCTGCTGACCCCCCAAGAGATGCAGATCGCCGCATTGGTAAAAGACGGCAAGTCCAGCAAAGAGATCGCAGAAGTGCTCCATGTCTCAGAAACAACGGTACATTTTCACCGGAAAAACCTGCGGAACAAGTTAGGCTTGAAAAACAGAAGCACCAATTTGCGATCCTATCTACTCTCTCTCTCGTAACCAACAGAATCCAGCCGGCATTGCTCTATATTGCCCTTCTGCCTGATTTTTCACATAGCGCTCCATTGACCAGTCCCTGCGGCGTGTCCATATTAAAGCATCAACATCATGCCGTCGGACGTTCCGACAATCCCGACGCTATGACATTGAAGAAGGCTGATCGCTGCGCCACAAGCAGCGATCCTTTAGCTGGGGGAAGGACCAAACCATACAAACCTAAAAGGAGGTCTTGGCGATGGATTTAAAGTCATATTTCAACCAGACCAACGGCCTGGGGATTCTGTCAACCGCCAATTATGACGGGCAGGTCGACGCTGCAATCTACAGTCGACCCCATGTCATGGATGACGGCACGGTCGCCTTTATCATGCGAAATCGACTGACCCGTCACAACCTGCAGACCAACCCCCATGCTGCCTATCTGTTTAAAGAGGAGGGATCGGGCTATAAGGGAAAGCGCCTTTTCCTTACGATGATAAAAGAGGAGAAAGAGAGCAGCCGGCTGTATGAGCTGCGACGCAGAAGCTACCCCCCGGAAAAGGATCGCCGGGAGGCCAAGTATCTGGCATTCTTCAGCGTCGATAAGACCCTGCCGCTCATCGGTCCCGGAACCAGCGATGCCCGTATGAAAACTTACGCGGATGAATCCACCCTTAGCTAAAAACGTCGCAAGGTGAAAAACATGGCAAAAAGGGGTGGGTGAACGCAGCGTCAGTTCGGCCTGTGATACAACCGACTGGAAGGGTCGGCATCCTGCTGATCTTCCTTTACCGGTGGCGGGGGAGTTCTGCGCTCGGCTGGAGCCCTGCGCTCGGGAATGTGTGAATTGTACTCATATCCCCTGCGATCCAGGCCGGACCGCTTTTCTTTCTCTCTATTGGATGTAGGCTCCAACATCATGCGACACCTGCTTATCTTCAATCCTATTCAAATGTAGGTGTCATCAGCGTCATGTCAACCGGCTCGGCACTATAGCGATTTGAGTGCAGTGCCGGGCATATTTACGATGGCGCCAGCCCGGGTTTCGCCGTTAGGTTGCCCTTGGGCAAAAAATGGTTCCCACCTCTTATTCGGGACTGCGATTTGGCGGCAGGCAGATTTAATCCCAATGGAATAATATGTCATTTCAATGAGTTAAATATGCAGACCCGTACAGCAGTTGGGCGCCACCGGAAATTGCAACCACCGCTGCGCAAAACGGGTTGCCCCCAAAAGGTCTTTTAAGTATGGTGCGGACAGGTACGCCCCAAAGGGGTACCGACTGATCGACAACAACCTCCCGGATGATAACGGAACCTGAATGAAGGAACCCTGCGAGGGAAAAACGAAAAAGAGCGGCCCATCGAATGCCGCATCGAATGCTCCGGAGGGAACCCTGGGGACCTTCGCCGGGGTTTTTACTCCCAGCGTTCTGACCATTCTGGGCATCATCCTTTTTCTGAGGCTTGGCTACGTCACCGGCAGCGCCGGGTTGCTCCGGGCCATGGTCATCATTGCCATCGCCAATCTCATCTCCATTCTCACCAGCCAGTCCCTTGCCGCCATTGCAACCAATCTGAAAGTCAAGGGCGGCGGCGATTATTATCTCATTTCGCGAACCCTCGGACACCAATTCGGCGGCGCCATCGGCATGGTGCTCTATCTGGCCCAATCGGTGTCAGTGGCGTTCTATTGCATCGGATTTGCCGAAGCCCTTTCCGCCATGATCCCTCAATGGCCCATGCTGTCCCCTCGCCTGATTGCCGCTATCGCCGTAGGATTGCTCTTTATTTTGGCATGGCTCGGCGCCGACTGGGCCACGCGATTTCAATACGGGGTAATGGTGCTGCTGATCTGTGCGCTGTTCTCCTTTTACGCCGGCGGTCTTATGCATTGGGATACTGAAATCCTCAGATCCAACTGGTCTGCACCAGCCGATGCACCGCCCTTTTGGCTGATCTTCGGCATCTTTTTTCCTGCAGTGACCGGATTCACCCAAGGGGTCAGCATGTCCGGAGACCTGAAAGATCCCGGCAAAAGTCTTCCCCTGGGAACCTTCATGGCCGTTGGCGTTTCCATCGCGGTTTACTTCTCGATGGCCATCGTTTTTGCCGGCGTTTTACCCAATCACATCATGATGGAAGATTATCAATCCATCAAGCGGGTGGCCCGATACGGATACCTCATCGACGCCGGTGTCATTGCAGCAACCCTCTCTTCCGCAATGGCATCATTTTTGGGAGGCCCGAGAATCTTGCAGTCCCTGGCGGCCGACAGGGTTTTTCCGTTTCTTACCCCATTTGCAAAAGGCGCCGGGGACAGCGGAAACCCCCGGCGTGCGATTTTGCTGACCCTGGCCATCGCTCTTGCCACCATCGGATTGGGACAGTTGAATCTGGTCGCTCGGGTGGTGTCCATGTTCTTTCTGATATCCTATGGCCTGCTCAATTATGCCACCTATTACGAGGCGCGAACGAAAAGCCCATCATTCCGACCGCGCTTCAAGTGGTTCAACAAATACCTTAGCTTGCTGGGATGCGTAATCTGTGCCGGCATCATTCTGGCGCTGGATATCAAAAACGGCATCATCGCCTTGGCCATCCTTTTTGCCATCCACTACTACCTGAAACAGTATTCCGGACCGTCGCGCTGGGCGGACAGCACCAGCGCCCATTCCTTTCAAGTCATTCGGAAACAACTATCCTCCCTGGCGCTGACCCCCCGGCATCATCGCAACTGGTATCCGCATATCCTCGCCTTTACCAACCACGAGGAACGGCGCACGGCCCTATTCACCTTCGCCCAATGGATCGAGGGACAAAGCGGTATCATCACCGCGGTGCGGATTATCGAAGGCTCGGGTGCTGCCGCCATGCGACGCCAAATGGAGGCCGAAGCGGAATTGCAGCGCGAAATTGCCACCCGCCACTTCAACATATTCCCTTTGGTCGTGCGCGCAGAGGACACCCCGTCATCCCTGCCGATGCTTCTGCAAAGCTACGGGATCGGCCAGCTGCAGGCCAATACGGTATTGGCCAACTGGTACGGCGAGTCCGCAAAAGGCGTTGGGTCGCTGGAGGCCCTGAAATACGGCCACAACCTGAATGTCGCCTACCGGCTTGGCTTTAATCTGGTATTGCTCCATTTCGACCCCACCCGTTGGGATACGTTGCTGGCATCCCCGCAGGAGGGGCGCCGCATAGACGTATGGTGGCGCGCCGATGACACCAGCCGGTTGATGTTGCTGCTGGCCTATCTCGCCACACGGCATGCCGCATGGGAAAAGGCCAGTATCCGTGTTTTGACGGAAGGCACCGGGGAGCGCATCGAAATGACAAAGGAGGAGTTGAAGCATTTGCTGGAGGAGGTTCGCATCGACGCCCAGGCCGAAATTATTTCCGACTTCACACCGGAATCAGTGGTCGGCGCCTCCTCTGGCAGCAGCCTGGTTTTTCTTCCCTTCAGGATTCAACACTTCAAAATGACCGATCTTGCCGGCTACAGTCTGGATCGGGTCCTGCCCAAACTGCCGCCCACAGCCCTCGTTATGGCCGCAGAAGATATCGATCTGGATGCCGAACCCGAAAAAGGCGCCTTCGGCGAGCTGGCCGATGCCATGGACAAACTGAGGGAAGCCGAACGCAGGGCCGCTAAAACAGCAAAAATCAGAACCCAGACAAAGGACGCGGTGGACCGCATGAAATCGGAAATCGATGCCGCTCAAAAACAAAGCGATCCGGACGATGAACGGCTGTCGCGGCTGAACGCGTCTCTGGCAGAGGCGGAAAAGACGGCTGAGGCCGCCTTCAGGAAGGCGGCCAAAAACAAAATCAAAGCAGAAGATGCTGCAAACCTGGTGCAGCAGCTCGGCGGACCACCTCCGGATCAATCACAGGCCAATGACGATACGGCGGTTTAAGAGAATGATTGAGCAGAGGAACAAAAGCATGCGTCGAGCAGGATCAGCACCAGCTAAATCCCAATGTTAAAAAAGCCGGAGGGCTTCAGAGCTTAGGCGCCAAGGGCGCAGCCGTAGTAAAACCTACTGCAAGCCCTTGGCAACGCGGGATATGGAGTCCTCCGGCTTTTTTAACATTGGGATTCAGTCCGGAGTCGTCAGCCACTCCCTGGCGACCTCTTTCGTTCTGAAAACTTTGACTTGAACCGGAAGACCGGCCAGCTCTGAAAATGTGCTGAACAATCTCGCCAGACCATAATCCACGGAGCCATGCACGACAATCGCCGACTTGGCCGCCCGCGCCCCATTCACTCTCAGACCGATGAGTTTGATGATCTCTTCAATCTCGCTGGTCTTCAGATCGGCCACGGTGGCCCGGGTCAAGTCGCACAAAACCCTGGATTTTAACATTCCGGCACCAAAGTCTGTCATTTTACTACGTATTTCCTGGAAAGTTAACCGTCCCTTGGCGGTCCAAACCATGATGCGGTCGTCAAAGGCTTTGTCGCCATTGATCATGGCATACCTCCGTTGATGTCAGCATGCTTTTAAATAATCGCTTCAGGTGCCAGTCAGTATTGAGAAGAGTCGATTTGAGAATCGGTCATGGATGGATGTTACTTTACTTCTATGCCACCGGCCGTCAATTGTCAATTTATATCATGAAGAAAGCTTTGATGCGGGGGGGTTGCCGCGAGGTTATCAGACGGTCTGGCCATCCCCAAACCTAAAAATACCACGGTTCAACTGCTGCGCGCCATGGCCAGAGCAGCCGATTGGAAACGGCATCTTCGCATTGTCGTCGTGCAACGGTATCGAACAAGCTGTCTGCCGGCTGCAGCCTGGTGATTATCCGTCACAGCCACGACAACCTTTTCCAGACAACGCTGTGACAACCAGCGCAGTGTCGGCACTTACCCCATCCGCCAAGGCGTTGATGCCCATCGACTGAAGTTTCTCATAATTCGCCATGCAGGACTTCCCCTCTCTCTCTGGAGGGGCGGACGATCCATGGGAAATTTCGCAAAGGCCTATCGAGCTGCGGGATAGTTGATCTCTTTGAGGGTGTCGAGAATGCGGTCCACGGTAACCGGCGGGTTCCACCGAACCGTCACGGTCTTGGCATTGATGTCGCCCTGGACATCTTCGATGCCATCGATCTCTTTGAGCTCGTTCTCAATGGTCATAGTGCAGTGCCCGCATGAAATATTGGGAATATTGAATACCTGTTCGTCCATACCTTGCCTCCATTGGATCAGATTAATATAACGCCGAAGCGAGCGGCCCCCTTATCAACACAGCATCATTGCGGTTTATAATAAGCACCGATCCCGGCAATGTCGACATGTCCTGTTATAGCTGCCCGATCACGACAGCCGCACCAATGGAGATAGCGATCCACAACCAGTACTTGATGCAGCCCAAGACACTTGTTTGCAGCTTTTCATAATGATGCCGGCGCATCGGAGATGCCGTGTCTTCAGGTAAAAAAAGTGCCGCCCACCTGGCTATCGCTGGTCGCAGGTTTTTCGGATACGCCATGATCAGCCTCTTGCTTTAAGGTGATGTAAATCATCTGATTGCCAAAGCATACCAAAACTGCCGAAAGTAGACCCATGGAGCCATCACGAGGGTATCGATATACGCTTTTAGCCGACCAGCTGGAGTCTCAGATTATGGACGGCACCTTTCGCGCCGGCGACAAACTGCCATCCATCCGCAGCCTCCACGCCCAGACAGGACTGAGCATCACCACGGTTTATCAGACATTCATCGAGCTGGAAAAACGCGGCATGGTGGAGCCGCGTCAAAAGTCGGGCTATTTTGTAAAGCCGCTGCTGCGCGATCTGCTGCCCTCCCCCGAATCAGCGCCCCCTTCTCCGGAACCCCGGAAAATCAATATCAACACCCTGGCCTTCACCCTTATCGAAGCCATGGGCAACCCCGATGTGCTTCAGCTCGGCGGTGCTCTCGTGGCCAGGGAACTTTTGCCCCTCAAAGATCTTGGACATCTGCTCAAACGCGCCCCGATGGCATTTTATGTTGAAAACCTCTCCACCTATGAACATTATCAGGGCTATGATGAGCTGCGGCGCCAGATCACCCGGCACATGGTGCCTATATGCCCCGACATCACCCCTGAGGCCATGGTGATCACCAATGGATGCATCGAAGCGGTGACCCTCAGCCTGCAGTCCGTTACGCGGCCAGGGGACACCGTTCTGGTGGAGTCCCCCTCCTTTCCGTGGTTTCTGCAACTCATGGAGGATCTCAACCTCCATGCCCTTGAAATCCCCACTCACTCAAAAACCGGCGTGGACGTTTCCGCTCTGGAAGCCACACTTGAGCACCACCCTGTTAAAGCGTGCATCTTTATCCCATCCTTCAACAATCCTCTTGGATTTGTAATGCCAGAACGCAATAAAGAAGCGCTGGTCTCTTTGATGGCGGATAAAGGGATCCCCATCATCGAAGATGATATTTATGGCGAGCTGTATTTCACCTCATCCCGGCCGGCGCCTTTAAAGGCGTTTGACCGCAAGGGAAATGTTCTCTATTGCGGGTCCTTCTCCAAATGCCTGTCGCCGGGGCTGCGCATCGGATGGGCATTGCCGGGCCGATTCCTGGAAACCTTCAAGCGCATCCGGCTGAATCGGGCCATCAGCGGACCGGGGCTGCCCCAATGGGTGGTCGCCAGATATTTAAAGAACGGAAACTACGAGCGCCACTTGCGCAAACTCAGAACCCACCTGAAAAACCAGGTGGGCAACACCGCGCTCGCCGTGGCCCGTTATTTTCCGGAAGGCACCAAGATCAGCGCCCCCCAGGGAGGGCTTACCCTCTGGGTCCAGGTCGATAGCAGCGTGGACAGCCTGCAGCTCTTTCGCAGGGCGATCGAGCACCGGATCGCCGTGCTGCCCGGTGTCATGTGCGCCAGCGGCACGGCCTTCAACAACTGCATCCGCATCAGCTGCGGTATGCCGTTTACAAAGGACATCGACCAAGGATTGAAGACCCTGGCTGGAATTGTTCGACAAATGATGTAAAGGTAATGACCGATGATGACGTATGGAAGGATCGTTTAAGGGAGGCCGAAATGAGGATCGAAGAGATCGGCGGAGAATTCGCACTGATAGACCGGCTTTCGGCAATCGTGCCCAATGCGCACACCGACCTGGTCGCCGGTATCGGTGATGATGCCGCTGTCATTCGAACGGCGCCGGAACCGGCGCCCTATCTGCTGGTCACCACCGACATCCTGGTGGAAGATCGTCACTTCCGGCGCAAATGGGCCCAGCCCGAACAGATCGGCATCAAGGCCGCCGAATCCAACCTCAGCGACATCGCCGCCATGGGCGGCCGGCCCACGTGGATGTTCATCTCCCTGGTGCTGTCAAATGATACGGATCTGTCATGGGCCCGGCGACTCTATGACGGCATCGGCGCGTCGTGCCGGCGCCACGGGGCCGTGGTGGCCGGCGGCGACACAAGCCGGGGATCGGCCAACACCGTCAATATAACGCTTCTGGGAACGGTTTCTCGCGCCCATCTGTGTTTGCGCAGCCACGCGCGCCCCGGCGATCTACTGATGGTCACCGGCCCCTTGGGCGCATCGGCCGCAGCATTTGAACTCCTCTCCCATGGAACGTCGGTGAGCGACGACTTGCTGGAGAAGCATTTGACCCCCTCCTGCCGCCTGGACGCGGCGGCATCCATCGCTCCGCTGGCCAACGCCATGATCGATATCAGCGACGGTTTGGGATCGGAGGTCCATCACATCTGTCGTCAAAGCCAGGTAAGCGCAGAGATATACGCCGAATCCATACCTGTTCATGAGGCCGTCCGCGCCGCAGGTAAATCTTTGCAATCCTCCCCCATCGACTTCGCCATTCAAGGCGGAGAAGATTATGAATTGCTGTTCTCCATCAAGAAAGCGAATCTACATGCCCTGAAGAAGACCGGGATCACCTTCTACGAGGTAGGAAGCGTTACAGCAGGAAATGCTGCCCCTGTATTGGTCACATCAAAAGGCCGGTATCCACTGAAGCGCGGCTATAACCATTTTGGGGCAGTAAAATAAAGAACTTCTACAGACTGCCTGTTTAAAGATATTTAAGTCCAATTTGTCCCCTAATACACCCTACGCTAATTACACGCCTTCCCCAATCGCAAGAAAAACGTCCGTTTTCCTTGCACTCGATAATTTCATCGATTCTGATGCCGCAATCAGCAAGAAAACTCATCAAGAAAAACAATACAAGATTGCTGTCAGGGTTTTAAGTTTTCTGATTGTGGGCTGGTATCATTTAATTTGAGCCCAACCCCTCAACTTGAAGTCACAAATTGTGACCTCAAGTTTGGATTACATATGGGATGGGCAGGTTTTCAGCACCAGCTAAACCTGCGCGGGAAAGCAGTACTCACAAGTACTCATATCGTTTCAAGTATTTGACACATATAGTTGATCGAAGGGGCTATGGATGCCCAATCTGTTTTTGGCTGCCACGTGTGTGTAGATCATCGTGGTTTGCAAGTTGGTGTGTCCCAACAAGTC
>JARRKU010000062.1:15588-61472 GCA_037387725.1 Desulfobacteraceae bacterium | reverse complement strand
TGGCCAGCCATAAAATTTCAGGATCAAAAATGACACTGTCCAGCTTCTGACGGCCGAACAGGACCTGAGCGGCATCACGGGTGAAAAATTTAAATCCGCACTGCGTATCAGGATAAGAGATCCCCAGGTACACATTCTGAATAAAGGTGTAGATTTTGGCCGAGAGGGTGCGGAAAAAATTCTGGTGCGCCTGGATATTGGCACCTGAAATGGCGCGGGAGGCGATGGCGACATCATATCCCGCTTCTATCAATTCCATCCCTTGCCTGGCATATTCCATGGGTACGGCATAATCGGCATCCATGAACATGGCGATCCGGCCGACGCATCGGAGCATACCGTATCGTACCGCATAGCCTTTGCCCCTGTTGGGATGATATTCCAGTGCCTGAACCTCAATATCGCTATGCCGGTTAAACTGTTCGGCAACCCGGGCCGTATTGTCCTGGCTGCCGTCACTTACGACAATGACTTCGCTGGTGAAATTTTGTTCTTCCAGATAGGCGATTGTATTCTCTAGTGTCGGTACGATTCTGTCGTGTTCATTCCAATCCGGTATCCTCTATCGATGGGTTACGGGTTCTGTTGCGATGATTCAATTTTATCGGTGTCGCGAAATTGCATCTGGTACAGCTTATAGTATTCGCCTTGATGCGCTAAAAGATCATTGTGGTTGCCGGTCTCGGCGATGCGGCCGTTTACCAGCACGACGGCTTGGTTGGCATTGCGTATGGTGGAGAGACGATGCGCAATGACAAATGCTGTGCGCCCGCGCATCAGATTTTCCAGTGCCTTTTGAACGACGGCTTCGGCTTCAGCATCCAAAGAAGAGGTGGCTTCATCCAATATCAGGATAGGGGCATCTTTTATCAAGGCACGGGCGATGCAGATGCGCTGTTTTTCTCCTCCGGATAACCGTCCGCCCAATTCTCCCACTGAAGTGTCGAACCTTTTTGGAAAACGCATGACGAAATCATATGCATAGGCTGCCTTGGCTGCTGCCTTGATCTCTTCCTCTGTCGCGTCCGGTTTCCCGTATCGAATATTATTGCGTATGGTGTCATTGAACAGGATCGGATCTTGTGTCACGATGGCAATCTGCCGTCTCAGCGATGCGATGGACGCCTGGCGCAGATCTATATCGTTAATCGTAATCCGGCCATCCGTGACATCGTAAAATCTTGGTATCAGATTGACCAGTGTGGATTTGCCGCCACCGCTCATTCCCACCAGGGCCAGGGTTTGCCCTGGTGAGACGCTCAGGCTGATGTCTCTCAGAACAAAGTCTTTTTCGTATTTGAAGGACACCCCATCAAAGACAATGCGCTGGGGACCGTCGGGGACATGGATGGGATTCGGTGGATCCTGAATATGGCTCGATAACCGCAGCCATAAACGAGAAAAATGTTCCCGGTGTGGAGAGTCCCTTCAATACCTGTGCACCGCCATACCAAACGACGACTGCTACGGCGATACCGCCTAAAAATTCCATGATAGGGGATGATAGTGCTTTGGCAATGGCTGCCTTGAGTTCCTGCGCAAACACTTTTTTGGTTTTCAGCTGGAATCGCTTCTTTTCATGGGGTTCCATGGTAAACGCTTTGACGACCTTGGTGCCGATAAAGGTCTCATGGATAAATGCGCTGAGATCGCCCATGGACTCTTGTATCCCGGTACTGGCTTTTCTTACCCGCCTGCCCAGGCGGATCAACGGAACCAGCGCGATAGGCAGGACAATAAAAATAAACGTGGCCAACTTCCAGTCCCGGTAAAAGATATATCCTGTCAGAAAAATGATGCGCAGCGAATCTCTAATGAGGGCGGCGACAGATGACGACACCATGGATTTGACCACATTCACGTCAAAAGAAAACCTGGACAGCAACGCCCCTGTTTTCTCCTTATGAAAGAATGAAAGCGGCAGGTCGGTCAGATGGAAATAGAGCTGATTGCGGAGACGTCGAATAATATCCTGTCCCACAAATTCCATAAAATATTGTTCGCCATAATATGCAAAACTCCTGAAGAAGTAGATGCCCACGACCAGTAGCGGCAGCAGTCTTAGCATTTCCTGATCATTTTTAATGAATATTTCATCAAACAGCGGCTTAACGATCCACGCTTGGGCCAAATCCGTCCCCGCCATGAGCACCATGCACAGCATGGCGATGGTCAGGCGAATTTTCTGGCCTTTTACCAGCTCGAAAATCTTCTTGTGACGATCATTAAATGTCAATCCAGATAGTATCTTCATGGGCATCAACTAATAAATTCATGGTTGAAATAGTGATCCGCCTCGCGGGTGATCCGGTTAAGTTCAACTTCCAATTGCCCCATCGCCATTTGAATGGCCCTTTCATCAGCAGCCGGTTGTACTTCGATGGGGCGACCGTAGACCAGGACGCCGCTTGAACCAGGGTAGGGCAGAAGAAAACGATCCCAGCTGTTGAACACTTTCCGCCGTTTGGAACTGTAGGTCAGAGGAATAATGGGAACGCCGGTTTTTTGGGCTAGCAGAATGACCCCGCGCTGAACTTTATGGCGCGGCCCCTGGGGGCCATCAGGGATCACAACACCGGGTCTCGTATGCGTCCGCATATCCTCAATTTGCTGAATCAGTGCGCGCATCCCCCGCTTGCCTGTCGATCCCCGGACGGTCTTGTGGCCATGTCTTTGCAGTACCTGGGCGATGATCTCGCCATCGCCGGAATTGCTGACCATTATGGAGGCATTGAGCTTCTTGTAGCGGTGGCAGAGCAGCAGTATCCTGGAGTGCCAAAAGGCGAAGATAAAACGGCGGCTGCGGATACGGTCGGCAACGTCTTCATATCCGATGATGTGAACCCGTGAAAACAGGAACAGGAAATCAATGAGCAGCTTGCCGGCCCATCCAATCAGCCACCATTTGAGTCCGGTTGCACCGGTTTCTTTTTTACGCAGCACAACAGCCCCTCATCATTCGGCAGGCGATGGCCGCCACCCGGTCCGAAGCCCCCGGGGATCCCAACAAATCCTGGACTTTTCGGATATCATTTAACATTTTCTGGTAGGCCATCGGATTTCCGAGCAGTTCGTCCGTGATGTCCGCAATACGATCCGGCGTGGCGTCTGATTGGATTAGCTCGGGAAATATTCTCTCCTGTGCGATAAGATTGGCCAAACCGATATGCGGTACGTCAACCAGTTTCTTGGCCAACCAGAAATTGAAACCGGATACTTGATAGGTGATCACCGTTGGGATGCCGTAGATGGCGGCCTCCAAACTAGCGGTGCCGGATGCCACGATGGCCAGGTGGCACTTTGCGAATATGGCGCCGACAGGCGCATTCACGATTTGAAGATTATTTACCTCGCCGGCACGGGCGATCGCCTGCAGGCGCTGTAGATCGATGGAGGGCGCACACGAGACGATGAAACTGAGCCCCTTGCGTTTGCGATGCAGAATACCGGCGGCTTGCACCATGTCGGGCAGCAGCCGCTCGACCTCATCTTCCCGTGATCCGGGAAGAAGGGCGATATTGCATCGATCCGGTAACACCGGCGACTTCGGCCGTGGCGGTGTCAGGGTTGCGTTGTCCAGCAACGGGTGTCCGACATAGGTGGCCGGAATGCGGTGTCTATCGTAGATGCTTTTTTCAAAAGGCAGGATGACAGCCATGTGATCGACCCGCTTCTTGATTTTCCTGATCCGCCGGTACCGCCACGCCCACACGGTTGGACTCACATAGTACAACACTTTCAGCCCTAATTTCTTTGCATGGCCGGCTAGGTGGAGATTAAAATCCGGAAAATCGATAAGAATTACCAAATCAGGACGGGTATGGGTCAGAAACCGCTTTAAGCGGAACAGCGATTTCAGAACCTGCGGGGCTTTCATCAAAACCGCGCTTACCCCCATAACCGACAATTCTTTGATATCCAGGACCAGGGAGGCGCCGGCATTTCTCATGGCCTTTCCGCCGGCGCCGGTTACAGAGATATCCGGGTCAATGCGCAGGAGCGCTTCAATAACCTGGGCTCCGTGCGCATCGCCCGAAGCCTCTCCTGCGATCATGACAATCGACTTGGACCTGTGGTCTACCATATCATGCGACGACAATCTGGCTCGGGTTCTCTTCATCCAGCGCGACAATGCTGATCTTGTACTTGTCGGCTTTCTTAATCATGGCATGGCGGTCAAACACGATGGCTCTACCCGCTTCTATGGCGAGGGTGCTGGCGTCTGCTTCATGCATGGTTTCAATGGTTTTGAGGCCTACAGCCGGAACGTCAAAGCGCTGGTCCTGTTGAGGTTTGCAGACCTTCACGACCACTGACTTGCCGCGGCCCAGTTTCCCGCCACGTTTGATGGCGGCATCCGTACCTTCGATGGCCTCAACCGCCAGTACGCTCCCATCGCGAATGACAATGCACTGCCCGATATCCAGGCGGCCGATTTTTTTGCGATAGACAAGCCCAATGCGATGTCTTTGCGTTCTCTTTTGGACGGCTGGCGTTTTGTCCAGACGCCGGCCGGTGCCAGCATCTCAGGCAGGAGGAAAGTTGAAGGCAATATCTCGATACCTTCTTTGTGCAGGATGTCGGCAAATCCGCGCAGCAGGGCATCATCGTGCGTATGCCGCATTCCGGCGATCAAAGCAATGGCTTTGGCGTCCGGTCTCACATGGGTGAACATTTTCGGCTTGTTGATACCGCCCATCATAACCGCCTGGGAGACCCCATGGCGGCGAAAATAGTTGATCATTTTCTTGATTTGCCCCACATAAAACCACTCCAGGGAGGCGGCATATTCGCCTAAAACCGGATCCGTCTCATCCTTGTACGCGGCCGCATGGATGCGCCAACCTTTTTCACGGGCCGCCCGGGCAAATATGACCGGAAACTGTCCGCTGCCGGCTATGAGTCCAAGTCTATCGCCCATGGTTCCAAAACCAATTCTCCTGTTTGCACAATTATCGGGTAATGCCGCGTTCGGAAGATTTGATAAAAGCGACGAAGGAATCAACCTCAGGTGTCGACTCCACTTCCGCAGCCACGCGTTCAATGGCTTCATTCTGGGTCAAGCCGAAGCGAAAGATGAGCCGATATGTTTTTTTAAGTAGCTTCAGCGTCTCCTGGGTAAACCCGTGCCGTTTGAGTCCCACTTGGTTAAGACCGTGCAGTTCAGCTCTATCGCCGGAGGCTAAAACAAAGGGAGGGATATCCTTCACCACAACGGATTTTCCCCCCACAAAAGCATAGTCGCCAATCCGCACGAATTGGTGCACGGCGGTCAACCCTCCCACTGTCGCAAAATCGCCTATCTCAATGTGTCCGGCCAGAGTGGCATTGTTTGCCATGACGACCTTGCGACCCAACTGGCAGTCATGGGCGATATGGACATACGCCATCAACAAGCACCCATCGCCGATGGTGGTCCAGCCGCCGCCCTCCTCAGTACCTCGGTTAATGGTAACAAATTCTCGGATGATGCATTGCCGGCCTATTTTTGTCCAGGTCACCTCTCCCTTGAATTTTAGAGATTGGGGAACAGCGCCCACCGAAGCGAATTGGAAAATCTGGCATTCGGGGCCTATTTGAACATAAGGTTCGATAACCGCATGGGGGCCGATGACGGTGTTGTCGCCGATAGTGACATCATTGCTGATAATGGCGTATGGACCGATGGTTACATCCTTGCCGATTTGGGCTGTTTTGCTGATAATCGCAGTAGCATGTATCATTATTATACCTCTATGGTTGCCATTAGTTGCGCTTCGGCCACGATTTGGTCGTCGACTTTGGCAACACCCGCCAGTTTCATAATCTTGGCTCTTTGTTTGAGTACTTCCAACTCCATAATAAGCTGATCCCCTGGGACCACCATTTTTCTAAACTTAACCTGATCCAATCCCATAAAATACATCAGAGCACCTTCGGTGCCTTTATCCAGAGAAGAGATCGCCAGCACGCCGCTGGTTTGCGCCATTGCTTCTATAATCAGAACGCCTGGCATAATTGGCGTGCCAGGAAAATGTCCCTGAAAGAAGGGTTCGTTCATCGTGACGTTTTTTAATCCGACCACCCTTTTCTTAGGTTCCATCTCCAGGATGCGGTCCACCAGGATAAAGGGGTAGCGGTGGGGAATATGCTTCATGATCTGTTGAATATTCAACGGTGTATCCATTACCGATCTCCTTTATAGGGGTTGGCTATGTGCTAAGCGATGGTGTGTCGCCGCAAGCTTGAAATATGGTGTAAATGATCATTTACCGCTGAGCGCTGATACCGTTTTTTCAAGATTGGCCACTTTTTTGGCCAGCGCAGGCAAGTTAGGCAGGACTTTTTGCAACCGCAACCATGTGCCGTGGGGCATGGACAACGTTGTGCCGGAAACGACCTGCTTATCAGGAACCGACTGAGCGACCGCACCCTGGGGACCGATGGTGACTTGATCACCGATGGTCAGGTGCCCCCCGATACCCGCCTGACCGGCGATAACGGCGTAGCGTCCGATGGTGGTGCTACCGGCAATACCAACCTGGGCGACGATGACGGAGTGTTCGCCAATCACCACGTTGTGGGCGATGTGAACCTGATTATCTGTTTTAACGCCGGTCTTGATCCAAGTCTTGCCAATCGTTGCCCTGTCGATGGTATTGTTGGCGCCGATCTCCACATCGTCATCGATTTGAACGATGCCGATCTGGGGGATTTTTTTATGGCGTCCTTCGTCGAATACAAACCCGAAACCGTCGCTGCCGATAACGCTCCCCGAATGGACAATGACGCGGCATCCCAACTCACATCGCTCCAGCACGGAAGCATTTGGATAAATGGTCGTATCCTCGCCGATTGTCACCTGATTGCCGATAACGGTATTGGGATGCAAAGTGACACGGTCGCCCAATATCGCACCATCACCGACGACCACGCCCGCCGCCACAGCCACGTCGCGACCGATGCTGCAATCGTTTCCGATTACGGCACTCGGATGGACGCCTTTCACTTGGCTGATGGCAGGATTAAAGTGGGCCAGAACCCGTGAGAAGGCCACCCGCGGATTGTCCACTTGGATCAGGTGGGTGGGGGACTCGGTAAAACCCTTTGGCACAATCACGGCAGAGGCCCGGGTCGTTGCAATTTTTTTAAGGGCGGCGCCTTTTTCGGCAAAAGTAATTTGACCCTCGGCTGCATTCTCGATGGAACCAGCCCCTTTGATCTCACATTCCGGATCTCCCACAAGGTCTCCGTCCAGGAGAACAGATAACGCTTTAAGATGTATCGTTTTATCCGTCACAGTCAACTATTCCTACTTTTTCTTGGCGTACGATTTATCGTATAGCTGGATGATCTTGTCGGTAATATCCAATGTCTGAGGCGCATAAACGAGATTGATATCCTCGATAACCAGCAGATAACCTTCCTTTTTGCTGTAGTCGGCGACGATTTTTAAAACATCTCTCTTTACGCCGTTGATCAATCGGATTTGCATTTCCTGAATTTTGCGGTCAAAGCGCCTTTTCAGTGCCTTGACTTCATTTATTTTCCGATCCAATTCCCATTTTTTGTTTTCCCGCGCCGAATCGTTCAGCACGCCGGACTCTCCATCCTTTTTCAGAAGATCTTGTAGGCCATTGATTTCTTTCTGGATTTTCTCAAGATCGGCGTTCATGCTGCGTCCTTCTTTGTTGATTTGGTCCTTGACCGCTTTGCCTCCGGCTGAATTATTAAAAATTTTCTCAAAACTGACGGTGCCAATTTTGGCCACATCCGCACAAAGGCCATCCGAGATTCCAAACGCGATCAGTACAGCACTGAACATGATGAATATCATTAGTTTACGGAATTGCATACTTCCTCCCACTGTTATTTCTGAATGTTTCGCCATTGCATTTGCAAGGCAATACATCCCTCCGGTAATCCAGATTAAGCAGTTGACTTAAAAGGAACCTCCCATTGTGAACTCCCACTGGCCATCATCTTCGCCTTCGCGTCTGTCAAGAACGCGGCCATATTCGATCCGAATGGGTGCCAGCGGTGAGAACCATCGTATGCCATACCCGGCGCTTCGCCTCAAATCACCCAATTCGAAACTGTCCCCATATACATTGCCGGCGTCGAAAAATACAACCCCCATAAGTCCGTTTGCCTCTGAAATTGGAAATATCACTTCAAGATTGAACTGGACCATTTTGGTGCCGCCGATTTTGGTTTCAATGCCGTTGCTGTTGATATCGGTCAAATGGATGCCGCGGTAGTCAAAGCCACGGATTGTATTGATGCCGCCCAGATAAAATTTTTCGTAATCCGGTAGAATTTTATCATCGTCATTCTCCCTTACGATACCGCCTCTCCCGCGGACAAAGCCGACCAAGCCTTTGAACAGGGGAAAATACCAGCCCGTGTCCAAAATGATTTTATCATACCCCACGTCGCCGCCCAGGCCGGCGTAATCATATGATAATCGGTGTTTGGACCCTCTGGTCGTATTGAACGTTCTATCCCTCGAATCATAGCCGATGGCCACATTGACGCTGCTGGTGACGTTGGTTCCTTCCAGCTCCTTTATCGTATCGTCGGCGTCATCCGATATGGCCGAGACGTCACTGGAGTCAAAGGCATATGAGAGATAGACACGGGTATAGTCGAATATGGGATAGCTGAAGCCAAGTCCGCTGCCGACGCTGTGGCGGTCATATTCGTCATAGTCTTTCTCCTGATCGTAGGCAAAAACCGTCCCGCTCAGGGGGATGTCGAAGAGCCACGGCTCGGTGAAACTCAGGTTGTATCGGGTTGTGGACGTACCTAGTTCTCCTGCAAATTTCAGGGTCTGGCCCCGGCCTAAGAAATTGCGTTGGGAAACCGACCCCACAAAATACACATTCTCTTCAGTACTGTACCCGGCGCCGAATGTGAACATTCCGGTCGGTTTTTCCGTGACGTCGACCTTGAGCACCATCAAATCATCACGGGATCCTTTAATAGAGTCCACTTTTATGTCTTCGAAGTATTCCAGCCGGTATAGATTCCGGATACTGCGCTTTAACGCCGCGCCATCAAACCGTTCTTTCTCAGCGACTTTCAACTCTCTGCGGATAACCTTGTCCCGGGTGCGGGTGTTCCCGCTGATGAAAATGTTCTCGAAATAGACTTCCTGATTTTTCTTTATCACGTAGATAACGTCAACAACCTTATTTTCATTGTCTTCCCGCACCTTGGGTTTGACATCCGCATGAGCGTATCCGTAGACACCGTAGATGTCGGTAAGTTTTATGATATCGCCTCTTAATTTTTCACGGCTGAAATAGGTCGCCCCACCAAGGGTGAGATCTTTTAAAAGTTCCTCTTTGGGTTTAATAAGATCGCCGGCAACATCTATTTTTCCCACTTTATACCGGTAGCCCTCATCTATCTTAAAGGTAATATGAATGCCTTCCTTCCCGATGTCGACGACGGGATCGGCGACTCTTGCGTTGATGTAGCCTTGGTTGGAGTAATAGTTGTCCAGCAAGGCGGCATCTTGATCCAGCTTGGTGCGATCCAAGTCCCCCTGAGAGGTGAGCCAGTAAAAGAATCCTTTTTCGGACGTCTGGATCTGCTTTTTCAGCTTGCGGGCCTTGATCGACTTGTTTCCCTCAAACGTTATAGAGGTCACATAAACCTTCGGGCCTTCGGAAATATCGAATTCGACATCCGCCTGATTGTTGTCCAGCGGCATGATCTTAAATTCCACAGCGACCTGATGGTAATTTTTCTCCTTATACATGGCTTCGATTTGTTCTATATTGCTCCGCACTTTGAAAATGTTCAGAATGGAACCGGTGGTTAGGGTCAAGTTCTCCTTGATCTCATCATCGTCAAATTTGAGATTGCCTTTTATTCGGATTCTTCGGATCGTTGGTTTTTCTTTGACGTGGAAAACGACCGTTTTGCCTTGTGGGACTAATTCGGTTTCAACGCGCACATCATCAAAGTACCCCATATTGTAGATGGCCTTGAGGTCTGATGATAGCTGGTTGCCGTTATAGATGCTTCCGATTTTCGTCTGCACCTGGCGTTTGATCGCCTCGGATTCGATCCGCTTGTTGCCGATGATACGGATATCATGGACGATTTCACGATGGAAGAGTTTAAGGCTGATCTTGTCGGCGAGGACCTTCAGCACCCTCAGCAAATTTTCGAGTTTGGTTCCTTGCACGTTAAAGCTGGCGGTTTCATCTGGATCATGGATCGAATGCATATAGGCATCCAAACTGAATTTTTCACCTATCAGGGTGAAGCTGCCCCAAATGATCCGATCGACTCCGTATTCACCTGCAAGCTGACCCAACGCCCTATCATCGGTAGCGATTGGCGCACCGGATTGAAATTTGTCAGCAGGGAAAGGCACTGTTTCGGCCCCGTCCTTGTTTAGATGATTTGAGAGCACCTCTGCAATTTGGGATTTAAGGTAGCTCAAGTCGCCGGAGGCATTGACTTCGAAGGGAAGCACCATAATCTTCACCGGATCAGCGGTGCTTGCCGATTGCGGTTGAAAAATCCCCAGTAGCAGGATGAAAAATGATAGCAATAGAGCTGTAGCGGATTTGGGGGATCGCGATGTAGGCATAATGTGAACTCTCATTTAGCGTTTATTGCCTGAACGTCGTTTCGAGCATGATCGATATGGCGTCATCATCTGAAGTTGATTTCTTTCACAGCCTCAGGAGCTGAGTTAAATCTGCCGTTGGCTGATACGTACTTACAAATATTCCAGTTTTCCGTTCACGATGGTGGCCTGGCGTTCCATGAGGTCGGCCAGCGCCATATTATGGGTGACCACAATCATGGCCATGTCCATCTCCTGGTTTAACTCCAGGAGCAGTTGGTGGATTTGTTCGCTGTTGTTTTTATCCAGATTCCCTGTGGGTTCGTCCGCCAGCAATATGGATGGCTTTAAGGTCAGGGCCCGGGCCAGGGCCACCCGTTGCTGTTCACCGCCGGATAGGGAGGTGGCTTTCTGATGCATCCGGTCGGCCAGCCCCACACGGTCCAGGATGGCTTCAGCGGCCCGGACTGCGCCGGATTTATCCACCCCTCGGATCATCGCCGGCATCATGGCGTTTTCGATGGCGGTGAATTCAGGCAACAGGTGATGAAATTGAAACACGAATCCCATGGTCTGATTTCTGAATCGGGCCAGTCGCATGTCGTCGTATTTGAGAACATCCTCGCCCTGAATGAGCAATTTGCCGTTATCGGGTCGGTCTAGCGTTCCTAAAATGTGCAGTAGGGTCGATTTCCCGATGCCTGATGCACCCACCACGGCCAGGGTATCACTGCGATTTATAACAATGTCCAAATCATTCAGCACCCTGATGGGCGATTTACTGTTGGAAAAACTCTTGCTGATGCCCAAAGCCTTAAGCAGGTGACGCGGTACAGGGGGGCGTGTGTCACCGTGGTTTGTATTGGCCGTATATTCACCCATACCGAATGGCCTCCACCGGGTTGAGTTGTGAAGCTTGTCTGGCAGGATAGAGGGTGGCAAGAAAGCAGATGGCCAGTGCCGCCCCGGCCACCAAGCATACATCCATCAGTTTCAGATCAACCGGAAGGGCGGTGATATAGTAAACGTCGCCGGGCAGCGTAACCAAATGGTATTTCAATTGCAAGTAGCAGAGCGTCGTTCCGATTAACACGCCGGCGGCCGTTCCGATCATTCCGATGAACATTCCCTGGTAAACAAAGAGCTTTTGAATGCTTCTTCCTGTGGCTCCAATTGTTCTGAAGATGGCGATATCCTTTGTTTTCTCCATGACGAGCATGACCAGTGAACTTGTGATGCTGAAGGTGGCCACAAGAATGATTAAGGTCAGGGTGATGAACATGGCCGCTTTTTCAAGCTTCAAAGCTGCAAAGAGGTTCTTGTTCAAGTTGATCCAGTCTTGAAACCGGTAATCGGGCCCGAGCTTTGAGATCAACGCTTTGCCAATCGATTTAGCGTGATAGATGTCATCCACTCGTGTCTCCACCGCGCTGATCGATGCCTTCAAATGCGCTAACATCTGGGCATCCGCCAGGTTCATAAAGGCCAGGCTGCCGTCATATTCATACATGCCGGTCTCAAAAAAATCCACGACCTCGAATCGTTTCATATAAGGGACAAAGCCAACGGGTGCAAGCGCCCCGCGCGGTGATATGATAAATAGGGTGTCACCTTTAAAGACGCCGAGGGTGCGGGCCAGATCGCGGCCCAGCACTATGGGAGCCGGCGCGGGACCCTTCGCCGACTTTCGGGATGCGGTGGGAAAGGCTTTTGCCGCCAATGACTTTAGTCCGGGAACCTTCAACCCGTCTGCAGCATCCAAAGGATCGACGCCCTTTATGGTCGCCCCGGCAACACGTGATTCAGACCGCAACATCGCTTGCAGCTTTACAACCGGCCATGCTGCCAATGTGTGGCGGTTTTCTTCACATACGGCAACCACTTTTTGATAATCTGTAATGGGGGTATCGCCTTGATCGATGACAAGATGGGGCTCAATGCCGAGGATGCGCGCCTTCAGGTCGGATTCGAAGCCGCCCATCACTGCAATCACCACGATCAAAGCCGTCACCCCAATGGCGACCCCAATGATGGACAGCAGGGTGATTAAAGCTATGATGGCTTGATTGGGTTTTGACTTGAAATACCGACGGCTTATGAATAATTCAAATGACATCAACCCTCTATCATCCCGTGATGAATTGCAATGACCGACAGAATGCTTAATCCCCTATGGGTTCTTCGCCTTCATATGGGGAAAGAATATCACCTCCCGTATGGACGGGGAGTTGGTCAGCAGCATGGTCAACCGGTCAATTCCAATACCTTCGCCAGCTGTCGGCGGCATGCCGTATTCCAGGGCCTCGATATAGTCTTCATCCATTTGGTGAGCCTCTTCGTCGCCTTCTTGGCGATCCGCCACCTGTTGCATGAAGCGGCTGTGTTGATCTTCAGGATCGTTGAGTTCCGAGAAACCATTGGCGATTTCGCTGCCCGCGATGAACAGTTCAAAGCGTTCGGTGAACTCAGGGTTGTTGTCGCTGCGACGTGAAAGCGGCGACACTTCCACCGGATAACCGGTGATAAAAGTTGGTTGAATCAATTGGGGTTCGACCAGTGCATCGAAAAGTTTCGTAATGATTTTTCCAATGCGTTTGGTTTTGGTCAATTGGACGCCCTTTTCAGCTGCAAAGTTCATCAAGCCTTGCTGATCATTGATCAGTCCGGAATCCAATCCCGCCATTTGCGCCAAGGCGTCGACCAGGGATAACCGTTTCCACGGCCCTTGAAAATCGATGGTGTTTCCTTGGTATTCAAAAGCTGTCGCACCTAAAACCTCCACTGCCACATCAGCGAATAAGTGTTCCGTCAGGGCCATCAAATCGGTGTAAGTGGCATAGGCTTGGTAGAACTCGATCATGGTAAATTCCGGATTGTGCTGGGTGGAAACTCCCTCATTGCGGAAATTGCGATTGATCTCGAAAACCCTTTCAAACCCCCCCACAACCAATCGCTTCAGGTAAAGTTCAGGGGCAATGCGCAAAAATAAGGGCATGTCCAATGCATTGTGATGGGTGACAAATGGGGTGGCTGCAGCCACCCCCGCAATGGGTTGCATCATTGGGGTTTCGACTTCAATGTATTCATTTTTCAGGAAAAAATTGCGAATGGCCTGGATGACGCGGCTTCGTGTTATAAAGGTGCGGCGCACCTGCTCATTCATGATAAGATCCACATAGCGCTGGCGGTAGCGCTTTTCCGGATCTTTCAGGCCGTGAAACTTCTCCGGCAATGGGCGGGTGGCTTTGCAAAGCAGGGTGAGATCCACCGCCATCAGGGTCCACTCCCCTGTCTTGGTTTGGAACATTGGACCGGTCAGTCCGATAAAATCGCCGATATCAAATTGCTTGAATGCTTTATATTTCAGCTCACCGACCTTATCTTTGCGAACATAGGCCTGCAGCTGCCCTGTCCGGTCCCGAAACCGGATAAAGGCCGATTTGCCGAAACTGTTGATCGCCATGATCCTTCCGGCCGCGGTAAATTGAACCCCCTGATCCGGTTCGTCTCCGAAAGTTTCAACGCTCTCCATCACATCGGCTACGGTATGGCGCACTTCGAAGCCATTGGGGAATGGATTGATGCCCGCCTCGCGCAGGTCCGCAATTTTCTGTTTTCGCTGTGATATCAGGTCGCTTGTCCTATCCTTGCTCATTTTCAACGCTTTCATATGAAAAAACGGGTTGCTCGATGCAACGGCATTGCATCGCACCCGTTGGTTGAAGATCCTTCACCGTTTGGTGCTGAAATTAAACGTTTTTTGCTATCCTATTTTGCCTGATCCTGTCAAGGTTAAGTTGTCCCTCGGCAGAGAGTTTTATTGACTTCAGTCGAAGCGGATCTTAGGATGTTTCCTCGAATTATTCAATGCTTCCGGCCATTTTTAGGTTGTGGAATAAGAGGTCGTATTCGCCATCATGGTCAAAAACCGGTCGAAATCATCGCGCATATCGCTGCTCTTTATCATGATCTACAATACGTTGTTGATTACCGGTGGACTGTTTCTCGCGCCGTTGCTCCTGCCGCTGGTATGGACGACGGAAAAACGCCGTCGAACCTTTTGTCAGCGAATGGGGTGGTGCCGCTATCCATGGGAGACAGAAAAACAAAGCACTGAATCCCAACGTATCTGGGTGCATGCGCTCTCCGTGGGGGAGGCGATGTCCGCATACTGCTTCGACGCTCACCGGATTTCAAACGGCACGGCAGCACTTTGGAAAGCAGCGCGTTCATATCGGATATTTCCCATATGACTGTATCTTGGCCGTGCGAATGGCGTTCGCCAAGATCAGGCCGACCCGGGTTATCATCACAGAGACAGACATCTGGCCCACCTTTTTGTGGGAGATGCAACGGCGAAGGGTGCCGGTAGACATGGTCAACCTCAGGATATCCGACCGTACTTGGAAAAATTACAGGCGGTTCAGGTGGCTGGCGGGATCTCTTTACGCCCATTTTGAACGCGTATGTGTCCAGACGGCCACAGAGAAGCGGCGTCTCATTAAATTAGGGGTGTCCGAGGACCGAATCCGCATCACCGGAAGCCTTAAATTTGATGCTGCAGCGGCCTCCGGTTCGGCAAAACAGCTCCCTATGCCGTTCGATGATCTATGTCTGCCGCGAGGTCATCGCGTCATCGTTGCTGGCAGCACCCATGAGGGAGAAGAAGAGATGCTGTGCGAGGCGCTGAAGCCGATCCTTTTCAAGGACCCGGGCATCACCCTGATGGTCGTTCCCCGTGATCCGGAGCGAAGCGCCGCCATTCAATCGGTCTGCCGGCAACATGGGCTTAAGGTTCAACGCTTCTCCCGGATGGCGGCAATGCAGGGGAAGATATATCCCCAAGTGGTGGTGGTGGATGCCATCGGTTTGCTGAAGGATTTATACCGGATGGCCTATTTTGCCATCATCGGCGGCAGCTTGGCGCCATATGGGGGCCATAATCCGCTTGAGCCGGCTTTTTGGGGCAAACCGATTCTCTTTGGGAAGGATATGCAGGATTTTGCTCTTATTGCCGAATATCTATTGACCGGGGGCGCCGCCCTGCAAGTGAACGATGTCGACGCTCTGCAAGCCGTTGTGGTGCATTTATTGAAACAACCGGATACAGTCCAACGCATGGGGCAGCGCGCGCTCAAGGTGGTGAACGACCACCGCGGTGCTGTGCACCGGACGTTGTCCCATTTGGAGCTGGCTGCGTAAATTGAGCATATCGGAGTATAATGACCGAGAGGCGTCTGCATGATGCAAAATAACCGGCTAACGGAGATCATGTCCAGCAGCAGGACTTATCCGATGGTTTCAGCAGCGACCCTTCTATGGGGCGCATCCAAGCTGTACGGCGGCCTCATGAAGATACGGCGAAAACTCTACGAAAAGAAGGTGCTGCCATCATATTTGCTGCCCTGCCCGGTGGTATCGATCGGCAACCTATCCCTGGGCGGAACAGGAAAGACCCCGATGGTTATTCATCTGGCCCGGATGATCAGCGGGATGGGGCATCGGGTGGCCATCATCAGTCGGGGCTATAAAGGGAGCGCCCAGAACAAAGGCGCTGTAGTGTGCGACGGGAGCACCTTGCGCTGTGATATTGCCCAGTCAGGGGATGAGCCCTATCTAATTGCCCAGCTGTTGGGGAATATTCCGGTGGTGGTGGGAAAGGATCGATACCGTGCCGGAAAGCGGGCCTGCAAGATATCACAGCCGGAGGTCATTCTCCTGGACGACGCCTTCCAGCACTTGCGGCTAAAAAGGGATTTGAACCTGCTTCTGCTGGATGCTGGCGCTCCGCTGGGGAACTCATTTGTGATTCCCCGTGGGCGGCTGCGGGAACCTGCGGGTGCCATCGGTGCAGCCAATGCGGTGGTGTTTACACGCTCGGAATCCATTCAATCTTCGCGTCTAGAGGCGGTAACAAGCCAGTATCCGGTTTTACCGGTTTTTCGATCGGCCCATCGCAGTATTATCCGTGGAATGGCCGATGCCGGCAATCCATTACCGTCGCTTTGTCATCTCCAGGTCGGACCGGCCGGCCTGGAAGATCTGAAAATGTTCGCATTCTCCGGGTTGGCCGATAACCAGGCGTTCTTTGACACCATCCGATGCCAGCGTGCACAGCTCGTCGGTGAGCGTGGTTTTGCAGACCATCACGACTATAGCGACAGAGAGATTGACCAAATCGGAGAGGCCGCGGGGTTGGCAGGAGCGGATTACCTGATCACCACGGATAAAGACTATGTCCGGATAGCCGGAAAAGCGTGCTTTCCAAAGCCGTTGGTTGTTTTGGGCGTTGAAATTGAATTTCCTGATGACGACAGTGCTTGGCGCCGGTTCATCAAGGAAAAAGTGGGAATGATGATCCACCAAAGGCGAGAAAGATAATGAATCCACTGCACCTGGTGTGCGTAACCGATGGGCGGCCGGGGCATGAAAAACAGTCCCTGGCGATTGCTCAAGCGCTGGAGCGGATGACCCCGCTATCCGTCACCACGCTCGGCGTGAAAGCGACCCAAGGTGCTGCAAGGCTGTACCATGGTTTCAAGTCTCTGATATCCCCTCAAGGATTCGTCGGCAATGAAAAGCCGGGTACCATTGATCTTGTCATCGGTACCGGTACGAGTACCCATATGCCCATGGTTGGGGTGAAACGGCGCACCGCCGCCCGGCTGGTAGCCTGCATGACGCCACACCCTTGGCTCCTTCCCTGGTTCGATCTTTGCCTGGTTCCGAGGCATGACCGGCCGCGTCGACATGGAAAGTTCCTTCTCACCTTTGGCCCACCTTGTCTGCGGTTGAACACTGAAAAGCATGATCCGGGCAAAGGACTCATTTTGGCAGGGGGGGTGGATGTCAAAAGCCATCACTGGTCCAGCACCGAGCTATTGGCACAAATTGATAATATTATTGAGGGATCTGGTGACATAACCTGGACCATCGCCTCATCCCCGCGAACACCCGATGAAACCATTGAAAAACTTCACCAGCTGGCGGGAGGGAACCCCAGCATTGTGTTTTTCAGCGCAGACCATACGCCCAGAGGTTGGATCGAATCGGCCTACGAATCCCATTCGTCGGTATGGGTCACGGCCGACAGCGTCTCCATGATCTATGAAGCGCTGACCGCCGGATGCAGGGTGGGGGTTCTGCCCGTGGCTTGGCGACATCCGCAAAATAAATTTCAACGCGGCATAGACGATCTTAAAACAAATGGTATGGTGGCGGATTACGAACAATGGCGCGCTACCCGCAAATTGCCGGAACCGTCCAAACCCCTCGACGAAGCCTCGCGTTGTGCCAAGGAGATTTTATTGAGATGGTGGCCCGAAAGATTAAAGTAGTTCAGATATTGCCGGAATTGAACGCCGGAGGGGTTGAACGGGGAACCCTTGAACTGGCGGACTTCCTGGTCTCCAAAGGGCATAGTTCGGTGGTTATCTCGCAAGGTGGCGGCATGGTCCCGCAACTGGAGAAAGAAGGCAGCACCCACCTGCGGATGGCCTATATCGGTGAGAAGACCCCGCGCAGCCTATCCCATTGGCTGCCGCTCAGAAATCTCTTCAGGCAAGGCGGCATCGATATCGTGCATCTGCGCTCCCGCTTGCCGGCCTGGGTGGCCTACCTTGCCTGGAAGAGTTTGCCAAAACGCAAAAGACCCTGTTTAATCACCACTTTTCATGGTTTTTATTCAATCAATGCTTACAGTGCGGTCATGACCAAGGGGGAGCGAATCATCGCCATCTCCGAAGCCGTTTCCGAGCATATTCGGTCTTGCTATCACATCCCGCCATCCAAGATTGAAATCATCCATCGAGGTGTGGATGAACGCCAGTTTGATCCCGACCATGTCGATCCGGAGGGGATTCGACGCATCAAAAGCAAATGGAACCCGGCGGGGAATTCGAAACCCATCATCGTCCTCCCCGGCCGGGTCACTTTCTGGAAGGGGCATGATCTGTTTCTGAAGGCGTTGGATCAAATCCGAGATAAACCCTGGCTGGCCGTATGTGTGGGGGCTTTTGATCCGGAGAGTGGATACGTCAGAGGCCTTTTCAAACAGGTGGAGGCATTGCAGCTCTCCGACAGGGTTCGCTTTGTCGGTCATGAGACCGATATGCCGTCGGTTTATGCTGCCGCGGATATCGTGGTGTCGGCTGCATCGGCGGAAGCAGAGGCATTTGGTCGGGTATCCATCGAAGCCCAGGCCATGGCGCGTCCGATTGTGGCATCCGCCCATGGTGGCAGTCTTGAAACCATTCAGCCCGGTAGGACAGGGGAGCTCTTCGAACCCGGCAATGTGCGCTCTCTTGCCCTAGCCCTCGAAGCGCTGTTGGAAGATCCCGACCTTTGCCGTTTATACGGAGATAATGGCCGGTTGTGGGTACAAAAAAACTTCACCACCCGCCGGATGTGTGAAAAGACGTTGGGGCTATACCATTCCATGCTGGGTTTGACCTATAATTTTGCTTCATCGCAGTACACGATCTAAGATGGAAGCCAAATCTCTGCGCTGAACTTCGAAGCTGAAATGTTCATCGAACAGCGCCCGCGTGTTTCTGCCCCGCTCCACTAACTCCCCAGGGCGGGAGAGCCAGTCGCGAACGGTTGCCGCCAAGGTGTCGGCGTCACCGCGCGGTATCCATCCAATTGTACGGGTTCGGCCGACATTGGCTTCATATGCCTTTGCCCATTGGGTGATCAGGGGTCTTGCCATGGCCATGGATTCAAAGACCTTATTGGGAATGACAAAGTCCGTTTTAAAGGTCGTGCCGAAGATGCCCAGCAATATATGGGCTTTCGATAACCTTTCAGGCAATTTCAGGTAGTCCAACCATCCCTCGAAAACAATATTCGGGTACCCTTTGGCCTGCTCCTCAGTGGATTTGCGCAGATCGCCGTCACCGATGAATACCCATCGGCACGGCAGATCCTTGGATTGTTTGGCCGCCTCAACGATGACATCCGTTCCCATGGAGGGGTGAAAGCTGCCCACGAAAATGATCTCGAAAGGGCCCTCGGACGGCGGCATGGGATACGCTTTGAACAGTTCGGTAAAAGCCCCCTGGTAGATGACGGCAAGGTTCTCTTCGGGGACCCCCATTTCACCGTGGACAAAATCGACATAGGCATGGTTTTCAAGCACGACCAAGTCGGTCATCAAAAAAAGCTTTTTCTCCCACGCTTTGCGGCGCTCAGCCTGGTTGGATCCGGGAGACCACTTTTTTCGTTCATAGGTCTCTTTCTCATATACCGAGGTTATGGGGTCGAAAATGACGGGTACATCCCAGTGCCGGGACCACACCGCAGCTGAATGGACATCTCTTTGGCGAAAGCAAGGAACCCAGATCAGGTCAGGCCGCTTCAGGCCGGAAAATGGCGCCTGAAGCAAACCCAGCTGGCTGCTAAACGGATGAAAATAGTGCACCTCCCAGCCGAGATCGATGAAGAGCTTGGTGATAATGCGGTTGCGTGCGTAGTTTCGGTCCATGCGGCCCCACATGAGTACATCCGTCATGGCATTGTCTCTTTCTTTGAGGAGGATGGGGTGTTCAACCGTCGATGTTTTTTCCGGTAAGAGAGGGGCATCCTGTTACTTCATTTCGTAGGCCTGGTGATCGGGGCGCCAACTGCCGTCAAAACGGGCATGCGAAAAAAGGCCTTCGCCCTGGCCGATCTTGAAATGCTGTCTGCGCCACCAACGGCAGTTCAGCGGTCGTTCGGGCTCGCGCGTGCCGTGCAGCTCCAGCCCGGATGGGTGCGCATCCACATACGGCATGATCACATCCAGAAACAGCGAACGTTTCAACAGCACAGACTGGTTGGTCCAGTCAATACATGAAGAATCGCCGATCCAGATGCCGTCCTCGGTTTTCTGTATGATCTCCGGGAAAAGTTTTTCAGGATATTGCTCCAAATAGAGCGAACGCCCCTTCATGAGATGCACGTTGTAGGGTTTGAAGATCCGCCGGAGCCACCGTTTCCAGCTGGGGGTTTTGAATCCGGATATATTCACGCTCGGCTCAGGTGATTGCGGCGGATAGTACCGCAAATATTTCATGGGATCGCAGAAACCTTCACCCGGCTCCAACCGGGACCTGAGGCGCATGATATCGATGGTGCCTTTTTCCAGATAGTTTACGGCTAAGGCCAGCTCTTTTTCCACTTTTTCGGGGCTGGCGATGGTGGGGCAATCGTTTTCCAAAAAAAGAACGTAATCGGTGGCCAGATGGTTGGCGGCGTTGCGCATTCCATCCGCGATGCCGCAATTGGGACCACCGGTATAATCAAGACCATACGCATCGGCAATCTGTCGGTCGCGATCGCAAAGGTCCTGAAAAAAGATCAGACATTTGTCGAAATGGTTGAACAGGCCGGCCGATTTATGGGACGTCAGGGCCGCTTCGAGCGTGCTCCAGGACCGCCAACTCAGGATGCTGAGTCCAAGGGTGGGCCTGTGATGATGAGCTGGTTGGGTGTTCATCGAGAGTACTTTTTTCGGTGCGCCGCTTGCCGACTGCAGGTGTGGGCGCCCATTGCTCCTTTTAATTATGCTTCCGCCGTTCTGGGGGTATGGTCAAACTGCCGCCATCCATAAATCAAACGCCAACGCACTTTAAATGGAATGGCAATGGGAGGCAAGCGCTTTTTGGGAACAATTTAGCAACAAATTGAAATCCTTAAAACCATGGCACCTTCGCAATTGCACCGGTTTGGCTGTCGATTGCCCATTGACCTCCGGTGGGCCTTTTTCGTTGATCGTTGTCTTGAAACGATGCTATGTCTGCATCTGCCCGCAGGGGCCGATTGCCGGATAGAAGATCCAAACGATTCAATAATCTTGGTCTTAAAGGATTAACAAATGCAGACGGTGAATATTGTATGTATGAAGTGGGGGGATAAATTCGGACCTGAATTTGTCAACAATCTGTATCATATGGTGAAAAGAAACATAACGTTGCCGTTTAGATTTATCTGCATGACCGAGGTGTCGGATGGTATCGAAAAGGGGGTTGAGATCAAACCTTTGCCCGAGTTTCAAGAACCTCCTGCGCAATACTTGAAATTCTGTCTGGCCTGGAGAAAACTGGCGCTGTTCGATGACCCTGTCTATGATCTCCAAGGTAAAACCCTTTTCTTGGATCTGGATGTGGTGGTTATCGACAACATCGATTGCTTTTTTAGCTTTTCCGACAAACTGGCCATCATCGAAAACTGGTCCCAACCCAATCGTTTGATCGGTCAGTCTTCGGCATTCTGCTTTGATATCGGAAAATATAAACACTTGCTTGATAAGTACCGCAACCAGCAGGATGAGGTTCTACGCAACAACCGAACCGAACAGGTTTATATCACCCGGGAACTGGGCGTCGGCGGGTTCGAATATTTTCCTGATGATTGGTGTAAAAGCTTTAAGATGCACTGCATGCCCGGCGGCATCCTAAATAGTTTGAACATTCCCGCGAAGATACCGGAGAATGCCAAAATCATCGTCTTCCACGGCAAGCCGGATCCACCGGACGCCATCGCCGGCCAATGGGGGAAACCCGTGCCGTGGTTCAAGAAATTCTACAAGACAGTAAAACCCACACAATGGATTGCTGAACACTGGCATGCAAACGACTGACCGGCCATTGATATCTAAGATGCCAAATCGTTTCTCTTTGCGCCGGTTCAGCGCGGACCAGTGGGTCGCCACACTGGGGGGGTGCGTCCCTGTTGCCGTGGTTCTGGGTGTTGTTCCCATTGAAGGTTTTATCATTTTGACCGGATTGGTCTGGTCGATCAGTAAATGCAGAAAAGCGGCGGCTTGGCGCGAAAACCTCAGCCAAAATCCGTTGTTTTGGCCATTGATCTGCTGGTTGGCAGCCGTTGTGCTCAGTCGCGCAGTCAATGGCGGCAGTGCCTTCCAATTTGCCCATGACGCTGCATTCATCCGGTATCCCCTGTTTGTCATAGCGCTGTTGGATGTCTCCAGCCGAATTCCGGTAAGACGGTACCTTATGGCCGGTTTGATTGTCGGTATTGTCTATGCGATGCTCAACATGGCGTCGGCCTATACCATCGGCCACGATTTTTTGGGGAAGCCGCTCTTGAGATATGCCCTGCGTCTCAAAGAGGGCGCCAGAATCGGTGCGGTTTGCGCATATGCTGCCCCCATGTTCCTGCAATGGGGGTTGTTCGACAGGCAACTTGTTAAGCGACAACGCGTTTGGATCTTTGTAATCGGCGGCATCGCCATACTTTTGCTGGTCGGATGCCAGGTTCGAACGGCTTTGATGGCGGCTTTGCTCGGTTTGGTGGGCGGTAGTTTCTGCCAACTCTACCTGCGTGGACGGCTAAAAATATTCCATGTTCTGGCGATGGCACTGTTCGCATGCATAGGTGTGCTGGGGATTTTGAAGTTGCATTCAAACTTCAATAGCATCTATGATCGTGTATACATCTGGCAGGTGTCCCTGCAGGTGTGGCTTCAAGATCCGATATTCGGCGTTGGGATCTCTTCATTCAATACAGCCTACCATCAGGTTGCAGCGTCTGCTTTGGTACGCCCTTTTGTGTCTCCTGCTGGCCAAGTCCTTCAGAATATGGATCCCCGGCATGCACACAACATCTTTTTACAACTGGCGGCGTGCACCGGTATCGTTGGTATTGCAGCATTCGGCTGGCTGTATCTTCGCGCCACCAAAACGATTCTCAGGAGTCGCAGTGCTTATGATACCGGACTGCTGAGCTGGCCGTTGGTCTGCATTGTCATCGGGCTGACGGGGTGGAACATCTACGATCCGTTTTACACCGCGGTGCTTTCATACTTTCTGGCGAATATCGGCGTCTGCGCCGGCGCATCGCCCCAAGGTCATTGCAACGATAATACTGATAATCCCAGCCTGGCTGGTATGCAACAGGAGGCGTAATGTCCATTTCTTCAGAACTACTGGAAATATTGGTCTGCCCCAAATGCAAAGGGGACATTTATTTAAATGATGGTCAGGACGGGCTGATCTGCGATGCTTGCAAGCTTTTGTACGAAGTACGCAATGACATCCCCATTATGTTGATCGATGAGGCCCGGTCGCTCGATGGGGAATAGCGACGGATCGCAGGCATGAGTCAGCCTCGGGATGCCCAACCGGCAAAGCTGGTCATCGGATTGCTGATGAATAGTAAATCGTTAATGCCCGACGTGGCCAATGAGATGGTGCGGGTTTTTGGGGCTATCGACTTGATCAGCAGGTGGATGGATTTCGATTACACCCATTATTATGCCAAAGAGATGGGCAGCCCCTTATATCGCCGTATGGTGGTTTTCAAGGCGTTGATCCCGCAGGAGGCGATAGGGCAAATTAAATTGACTACCAACACAATGGAATCCAGGTTTGCCCGGGAGGGTAAACGGCGTGTCAATATCGATCCCGGCTACTTGCTATTGGAGAGGTTTGTACTGGCCACGGGGAAGAATTTCACCCATCGAATCTACATCGGATCGGGCATTTATGCCGACCTCACCCTAATATATCAGCACGGTGATTTTCGATCCTTGCCCTGGACTTATCCAGACTATAGGGACGGCCAGATGAAATCATTCCTAAAGCAGGTTCGACACAAATACGCTGCGGATCTACGGTCACAAGGAACATCGGACTAATTTTGGATTTCCCATTCAGGAGTGTACACCATTATGATAAAAAGCATGACCGCATACGCATTTGTGGAACAGACGGAAAATGAGCTGAACGTTTCCGTAGAGATCCGCACCTATAACAGCCGCTATTTGGATGTGATATTACGGTTGCCCATGGGATACGCTGCCTTTGAAGAAAAGATAAAGACGCTGGTTGCGGGATCTATCAATCGCGGGCGGGTGGATCTGAAATTGACCGTCAGGGATGACAAATCGGATGTTTGTGACTATGAAATCGATTCCGTCCGAGCCAAAGCCTATCTGACCGCATGCGAGCAGCTCAAATCAGAGCTTGCTTTGAAGGCGGATGCTCTGCCGGTGGAGCATCTGCTGAGTGTGCCGGGTGTGATCCAGCCAACTGAAGTTCAGAGCGATATTGAATCGCATTGGGATTTAATCTCTCGGGCGGTTGATGCAGCGCTTCGTCAAGTCGATCAAATGAGACAAAAGGAGGGGGCTTTCCTGAAAAAAGATTTTGTCCAGCGGTTAACCCAGGTGGAACAAAAGCTGGATGCGATTGAAAACTCGGTTCAAGACTTGCCGGAGAAGTATCGGCAGAAATTACAGGCAAGGGTTGAAGCGCTGACCAAGGGAATGGTAGAGCTCGATCCTTCACGAATTGCCCAAGAGGCCGGTATGTTGGCAGACCGCAGCGATATATCTGAGGAGATCGTCAGGGCAAGAAGCCACATTAGTCAATTTCGAAACATCATGGACGGGGATGAACCGGCCGGACGCAAGCTCAATTTTTTGTTGCAGGAATTCAATCGGGAGTTTAATACCATGGGTGCGAAGGTGGGGCAGGCCACTGCGGCCCATATGATCGTCGATGTTAAATCGGAAATAGAGAAGCTGCGTGAACAAATTCAAAATATTGAATAGTCCGCTGCAGGTGAGCGCAAAAGGTGATCCTGTGCAGGTGCGACTCATGCAGCAGCTACAAGCCACGGCTGAAACATCATCAACAGGTTATCGGATAATGGCCAGAGAACTATGAATGGAAGAGGGTAAGGGATGGATAAGATTTTGCTCAATATCGGATTTGGAAATACAGTGGTAGCTGAACGTGTGGTGGCCATTGTCTCTCCCAACTCGGCGCCGATGAAACGCCTCAAAGATGAAGCCCGCGATGAAAAACATCTGGTGGACGCCACCCATGGGCGGCGGACTCGCGCAATCATCATCATGGACAGCAATCATATCGTGTTGTCGGCTATTCAGGCCGAGACGATCTCCCAACGGTTCGAGACCCTCAAGGAGCCTGGCAGTTAACCATGGCCGCATCTGAAGATCCTATTGATATCCCTGAAGAGGGGACCACGGCCGGCCGATCAACCGGCCGTCTTTTTATCCTCTGCGCACCATCGGGTGCCGGAAAAACCACTTTGTGCGAGGCGTTGCGGCAGCATTGCCCGCAGCTGGCCTATTCGGTTTCCTATACCACACGCCAGCCGCGCCGGGATGAGCAGAACGGGAGAGACTATTTTTTTATCACCGCCGAGGAATTTGTGCAGGGGATATCAGAGAAACGATGGGCCGAGTGGGCCCGGGTGCATGGCAACTATTACGGTACTTCGGCGCAGTGGGTTGACCGAATGCTGCGTTCCGGGGTGCATATCCTGATGGATATCGATCTACAGGGTGCCCGTCAGTTGGTGCAACGGTTCCCCAAGGCCATCACCGTGTTTATCATGCCCCCCTCAATGACGGAACTCGAGAGAAGACTCCGCTTGCGGGGAACGGACAGCGAGGAGACCATCGCCTTGCGATTGGCCAATGCTCGCCAAGAGATCGCGCAAAAGAATTTCTGCCGCCACGTACTGGTAAACGATGATCTGGAAAGCACCAGCCAACAGCTCGTGGCCTTGGTGGGCCAATATCAAACCATCCATAACGGCGGATAGGCGGAGATGAAAGATAATAGCTGCTTATGGGGGTATCACCCGGTATACGAAGCCCTTCGCGCCAGGCGCCGCAAGGTCCAGACCCTGCATATGGTTCTGGAAAAAATCAGGCCCCGTGAAGAGGAGCTGATGCGCATCGCCCGTCAACTTGGGGTCCATATCAAGGGGACGAGCCCCCAACAATTGAATGCCATGGTGGGGCACAGGCGGCATCAGGGGATATGCGCCCAGGTGTCACCCTATCCACTGAGTTCTTTACAGGACATATTGGAGCGAGCGGAAAGCAGCGCCAGGGCGCCTTTTATACTGGTGCTTGACCAGATCGTCGATCCTCAGAATTTTGGGGCTATTGTCAGAACGGCCCATTGTGCAGGCATTCACGGTATTATTGCTCCCAAAAACCACTCATCACCTCCGTCCGCGTCCGTCTGCAAAGCATCGGCCGGGGCTTTGGAGCATATGGCGGTCGCTTATGTGACCAACCTGGTCGAAGCGCTTAAGCACATGAAGCAAAGACAGATATGGATCGCCGGTGCGGATCAAAACAGCCCGGATAAGATTTTTAGATCGGACTTTACCGGGCCGTTGGCCATTGTCATCGGCGGGGAAGAAAAAGGCATCCGGCCCCTGGTGAAGAAGCAGTGCGATTTTCTGGTCAGCGTACCGCAATCGGGCGCTATAGGCTCGCTCAACGCATCGGCCGCCGCTGCCGTTGTTTTGTATGAAGCTTTTCGCCAACGGCAGCTTTAAGCCAGGGGGGACTTTGAGCGTTGTCAAAGCCGGTAAGCGGTCATAGTTTGGAACGGAACAACCAAAATGGAAGGAGCCTGACGGACTGCTGCCCCTCAATGACTTTGTCCGGTTATGGCCGTCGCTCCTCACGGTATCGAAAAGGAGGTAGGAAACAACGATGAATAGCGAGCAAGCTCAGAAAATAAGCCTTACCGAACAAGGCCAGTTGCAGGTTCCTGATGTTCCCATTATTCCATTCATAGAAGGTGACGGTATCGGGCGTGATATCTGGCCGGCTACGCGACTGGTCATCGACAAGGCTGTGGCATCCAGCTATGGCGGCCAGCGCAGAATTGAGTGGCTGGAGCTGCTGGTGGGTGAAAAAGGTTATGAGCAGACCGGCGATTGGCTTTCCGATGATGCTCTTAATACCATTGTCGAACATGTCGTGGCCATCAAAGGCCCCATGACCACTCCCGTGGGCACTGGGATACGCAGTCTGAATGTGGCCATCCGGCAGAAACTCGATCTTTATGCCTGCGTGCGGCCGGTTCGCTATATCGATCCGGTTCCCAGCCCCATGAAGGCACCTGAGAAGATCGATATGGTGGTGTTCCGCGAAAACACGGAAGATATCTATCTCGGTGTGGAGTGGGCGGCCGGCAGCGAGGAAGCAGGCAAGGTGATCGATTTCCTGAATTCGGAGATGGGAACCGCACTTGGTTCAAACACCGGTATCGGCATCAAACCCATCAGTGAAGAGAAAAGCAAACGCCTGGTGGCCAAAGCCATTGCTTACGCCATTGAACTCAAGCAGCCCAGCGTGACATTGATGCACAAAGGCAATATCATGAAATTCACCGAAGGCGCTTTCTGCCAGTGGGGATACGAAGTGGCCAAGGAACGCTTTGCCGACCATACCATCACCGAGGCCGAGTTGTATGACACGTACGATGGCCAGCGTCCGGAAGGAAAAGTGGTCATCAAAGACCGCATCGCCGACATGCTTTTTCAGCAGGTTTTGCTGCGGCCCGATGAATTCGCCGTAATCGCAACGCCTAATCTGAACGGAGACTACATCTCCGATGCCCTGGCCGCCCAGGTCGGCGGATTGGGTATGGCGCCGGGCGCCAACATCGGTGAAAAATGCGCCGTATTCGAAGCCACCCACGGGACAGCGCCCAAGTACGCCGGGCTGGACAAGGTCAATCCAAGTTCTTTGATTCTTTCCGGTGCCATGATGCTGGACTACATGGGATGGCGCCAAGCCGCCGATCAGATCAGAGCGGCCTTACAGACCACTGTGAGGGATGGTGTGGTGACCTATGATCTGGCGCGGCAGATCAAAGACGCGACAGAAGTAAAATGCTCGGCTTTTGCAGCGGCCATTGTCGAGCGGCTGAAGAAGTAGGTCCCGATACGGCATTTAAATAGATGGCAAAATGAGTGCCATCGTCAAAGGTGTCACAGATGGGCGGTGGAGGATTTCTGATCAAAGGTGCGTCGCGGCTGGCCCGTATCGGCGTCCAGGCAGCCTTTCCACTGCGCTGTTGGCAGTGCGATTCGCTGTATGCACCCCTGGAGAAAAGTAAAAGCCTTGGCGCGGTTGAAGCCGCAACGCCGTCCTCTTTTGGATGTTTGATGAACGCCTTTATCTGTCCGCACTGTGCCAGTGGCTATGCGCCTGTACAACATCCACTATGCCATGCGTGCGGACAACCGTATCGGACGGATCAAGGCATCGATCACCTCTGCGCCGACTGCCTGTCCCATCCGATGGCCTTCACGACCGCAAGGGCTGCAGGCCTCTACGCCCCGCCGTTAAAGACCCTTATCCACCAATTTAAATACCAGGGACGATGCGAATTGGCGCGTCCTCTTGGGAGGCTGCTCTGGGATGCCCTGATTCGTTTCTACGATCCCAAGCAAATCGATTTGATTGTTCCTGTCCCACTGCACTGGTTTCGCCGGTTCAGGAGAGGATTCAACCAAGCCGCCCTACTGGTGCGGGATTGGCGCCAATTTGCGGCCGATGCCGGTATGACCTGGAAACCTGGCGCGGTTGCGCGCCATCTGATGAACCGCCGGCGTCGAACCCCAGCCCAGACCGGTCTCGGGAAGCAGCAACGCAGGGCCAATCTCAAGGACGCCTTTGTTGTACCCCAGACAGACATTGTCAACGGCAAGCGGGTTTTGCTGGTGGATGATGTCTTGACCACTGGGGCCACGGCGGTTGAATGCACCAAGGCCCTTAAATCGGCCGGGGCGGACACGGTACGGGTGTTGACCCTGGCACGTGCGGTTTGATAGGGGGCGGATAGCCGGCTTCGATACGCTTGCAGCCCCCAATGAAAAGGTCGATTCAATGCACTTGATCCGTCGCAACGGGATAATGACTTTGCAATTCCCGGCCCTGTCGGCCCTTCCCGATTTCTTTCATGGCGTCTTCTTGCGTGAGACCGCTGACGGGCAAGGCCATAGCGCACCTTTTAATCTGGGGATGGGAGACGGTACATCCCATGACCTTGTCCAATCCAACCGTCGGCGGATGGTGGCCTATTTCGGGGAGGGGCTTTGCGGCGTGTACGGTCGTCAGGTGCACGGCAGCGAGGTGGGGGTTCTCAGAAAAGATAACATGCATCAGTCACAGGAGACAGCCGGCCAGATGCGATTGAATGGCGATGCCTTGATCACGGATCTTCCGGGATTCGCCTTAGTGATTCTCGTGGCTGACTGCCAGCCAGTGATCATCATCGATCCGCAAAAGCGGGTGGTGGCCAACGTCCACTCCGGATGGCGGGGCAGCGTTCGAAACATCATTGGCGAAACCGTTGAACGCATGGCGGCTGAATTTCAGAGCAGACCGGAAGATTTGGTGTGTGGCATCGGGCCTTCATTGGGGCCATGCTGTGCCGAATTCATCCATTATAAGAATGAACTGCCCGAGTCGTTCTTGAAGTATCGCCATTCGGCATCCCATTTTGATTTCTGGGAAGCCAGCAAGGACCAACTGGCCGCCGCCGGCGTCAGACTTGAGAACATCACCATATCCAGACTTTGTACGCGGTGTAACCCCCATCTGTTTTTTTCCTATAGAGGGGAGCGTGAGTCGGCAAGATTCGCTGCGGTGGTCGGCCTTGCACCGGGAGAGGGGAGCGGAAGTTGATCCAACAAGAAACAACCGTGTTGTGGAACCGCCCTGTCGGCACAGACTGTTTCTGCCTCGGCTTGAGCGCAGATCATGAATTCTCCAAAGCTGTCCCCGGCCAATTTGTGATGGTGCAGGTCGGGACAGAGGAGAAGTCATTGTTGCGGCGGCCCTTTTCCATTAGTGGCCTCATAGGCCACGGCCGTGGCTTCCAAGGCATCGAGTTGCTGATAAAGGTGGTGGGGGCCGGAACCGAACGGCTTGGTCAAATACAAACCGGCGAGCCCTTGAACGTCATCGGACCGTTGGGCCACGGGTTTCGACTGGGCAGTGAACATACCCGAGTTTATCTGGCCGGTGGCGGTATCGGCATTGCCCCCATTCGGTTTTTGGCATCCGCATTGATCCGCCGGGGGGTGCCGGCGACCCGTATGAGGCTTTTTCTTGGAGGGCAGCGTAAACAAGATCTGCTTTGCCGTGAAGATTTTGAAAGCCACGGCATATCGGTGACCGTCACCACCGATGACGGAAGTGAAGGGGATCAGTGCCTGATTACGGATCCGCTCGAACAGGCCATTGCGGATCAAGCCCCTGACATGGTTTATGCCTGCGGACCCCACGGCATGCTGGCCTGTGTGGCTGGTATCGCAGAACGCACCCGGACACCCTGCCAGGTCTCCATCGAAACTCTCATGGCCTGCGGTTTGGGCGTCTGTCTGGGATGTGCCGTTGAATCGGTGAAAGACCCGGATATCTATCTGCATGCCTGCGTGCACGGACCGGTTTTCAATGCTCAGGAAATCAAGCTGTAACACCGCTATGTTGTGTTCTGATTTTCATTGACTTGGTCATGGACCTATGGTAGTCCTGCGATCTTCTAGTTTCGGCGATACAGCATATTGGGGGGTATGGCCGCAACTATTTGCATCAGCCAAATGTACTGATTTTGAAAAAAAGAGACTGGCGCTACATCAAGGAGCTTGCGTATTTCAGCAGCCTGGGGCTTCAGATCACCCTGTCGATATTCATCGGCTACGGGCTGGGGCGATACCTTGATGGAAAATGGGACACTGAGCCGAAGCTGACCATCCTTTTTTTCATTCTGGGAGTGATTGCGGCGGCCCGCAACGTTGGATTGGCCATTAAAAAACTGAGGAAATTCTAACCGACGAAAGCCGGCTTGTGAAAATACAGAAACGCATTCTCAAGTTTGTCACCTATTCAAATTGGCTGTTGCTGATAACCGCCACAGCCGTCGGCTTCTCTCACTTCTCGCCCCAGGTCGGTCTGGGCATTGCAGCCGGCGGGCTGATCGTGACCATCAATTTCCACCTGCTGGCCAGGACCTTGCGAAAAGCGTTGACCCCGCCCCATATCGCCTCGGTCAAAGGCGTTATCTTCAAGTACTACTTTAGGTTTTTGATTACCGCGATTATTATCTACATGCTGATGGTATCGAAGCAAGTCGATCCCATGGGGTTAATCGCCGGGTTATCCGTAGTGGTGGCAAGCATGATCTTCGCCACCCTGAATGAAGTGCGGCAACTTATCACGAAGGAGGCAGGTTAAGGATGGAGCATCCCTGGCTAATATTCGTCAAATTGTTTGAGTCCATTGGACTGGGCCACTTTGCACATGAGGGCACCCATATTATCTATTCATGGTTCGTGATGATTCTTCTGATTATCTGCGGGGCTCTGGCCGCTAAAGGCGCTCGCATGGTGCCCGGCAAGATGCAGAATCTTTTCGAAATCATCATTTCTGGGATTGAGGAGTTCATGGTGGATGTCACTGGCGAAGAGGGACGTTGGCTATTACCGCTAGCCGCTACTGTCTTCCTATACATCTTTGTCTGCAACTTGATCGGGCTTTTTCCCGGATTGTTTCCGCCTACGGCCAACATCAACACCACATTAAGTTGTGCACTGGTGGTGGTGGTGTTCACTCACATCATTGGTATCAAGTATCATGGTGCGAAATACATCAAGCATTTTCTGGGTCCGGTGTGGTGGTTGTCACCATTGATTTTCCTTATTGAGGTGATCGGTCATTTGGCACGGATACTCTCTCTCACCTTCCGTCTCTTCGGCAATATGATGGGGCACGAGATCGTACTGGGCAGCTTGTTTCTCCTGGCAGGAATGTTTCTGGCGCCGTTGCCCATTATGGCGCTGGGTATTTTCGTGGCATTTGTTCAAGCCTTTGTGTTCTTCCTGCTCTCGATCATCTATTTTAGCGGTGCGATGGAGCATGCCCACTAACGAACCGAAAATCGATTAGATTTGCATAGTGTTAAACCAGCTCTTGCAGAGCGGATATTAATGGAAGTAAAGGAAGAAGCCGTTATATTATTTTCTTAAAGGAGGAAGAATTAATGAGTATTATTGAACTTTTTATTGCATGTGCGACGGCAGCAGGTTTTGGTATTGCGATTGCAGCTTTCGGCTGTGGCATTGGCCAGGGTCTCGGTCTCAAATCTGCTGTTGAAGGCATCGCCCGCAATCCTGAGTCATCAGGTAAAGTGACCGTAACCATGCTCATCGGTCTGGCCATGATCGAATCTCTGTGTATTTATGCGCTGGTTGTATCGCTGATGCTGCTATTTAGATTGCCTGCATTGGATGCCATCATGGGACTCGCCAAATAAACTGTCCTGTACGAGTTTTTTCGAAAGGCCGCTTTCCGAATGAGGGAAGCGGCCTTTCTTATTGAATGGCAGGGACGGCATATCGACGGCTGATATCGAAAAGACGGGGTACCCTGGCTGTAGCAATCGAATCTCGAACAAGACCCTGCACCCGCAGAATGGAGAAGGGTAGAATCGTTTTGATAAGCCATCCTCAGCCAGCGCCTACAGCTTGAACAGATTACGCAGGTATTGTCCGGTATAAGACTGCTCATGCATGGTCAGATCCTCAGGGGTGCCGGTCCCTATGACATGGCCGCCGCCATCACCGCCCTCCGGCCCCAAGTCGATGATCTGGTCGGCCGTTTTTATGACATCGAGATTGTGTTCGATGATGATGACCGTGTTGCCGCTATCCACCAGTCGGTTGATCACCAACAACAATTTGTGGATATCCTCCATGTGCAGGCCGGTGGTGGGTTCATCCAAAATATATAGGGAGTGGCCGGAGCCGCGCTTGCTCAACTCCCGGGCCAGTTTCACCCTTTGGGCTTCACCTCCTGACAAGGTGGTGGACGGCTGGCCCAGGTGAAGGTATCCGAGGCCAACGTCGATCAAGGTCTGCAAACGGTCCCGGATGGGAGCGATACGATTGAAAAAGGTCCAGGCCTGGTTGACGGTCATGTCGAGGACGTCGGCAATGTTCTTTCCTTTGTACCGTATTTCCAAGGTTTCCCGGTTGTAACACTTCCCCTGACACAGATCGCAAGGCACATAGATATCCGGTAGAAAATGCATTTCGATCCGGATGACACCGTCGCCTTTGCACGCTTCACATCTTCCCCCTTTGACGTTTGAACTGAATCGTCCCGGTTTGAAGCCACGCATCCGCGAGTCAGGCGTCTTGGCAAAGAGATCGCGAACGAAGAATAAGGTGCCGGTATAGGTTCCCGGGTTGGAGCGCGGCGTCCGTCCAATGGGGCTCTGGTCGATATGAACAATCCTGTCGATATGATCCTCTCCCTCAATCTTGGCATGGACGCTGCACGGCGCGGCTGCTGGGTAGCAGTGGCGGCTTAGGGCCGTATAGAGGGTTTCGGTCACCAGGGAAGACTTTCCCGATCCTGAAACACCGGTGACGCAGATCAGGCATCCCAAAGGAAAGGCCACATCGATCCGAATACAACTTCGCCTCCCTTGCTCCCGGCACCTGGCCCCATGTCGATAACCCAATCAGCCTTCATGATGGTATCGGGATCATGTTCCACCACCAGCATGGTATTTCCCAAATCGCGCATTTTTAAAAGGATCTGGCGCAATTTTTGGGTATCTCTGGGATGGAGCCCGATGCTGGGTTCGTCCAACACGTAGAGGACGCCGGTGAGTTTGGCGCCGATCTGGGTCGCCAATCGGATGCGTTGGTTCTCTCCGCCGGAGAGGGTGTTTGCGGTACGGTCGAGGGAGAGATAGGGTAATCCTACTTCCGCCAAGAACTCCAGGCGCTCGATGATATTTTGCTTAATCTTTTCTGCGATTACAGCGCGCTGTCCATCAAACGCCAACTGTCGAAAAAAGGTTGCCGCCTCGGTAATTGACATGCGGGTCAATTCATGGATAGCCATTCCCGAAATGGTAACCGCGCGGCTTTCAGCGCGCAACCGGCTGCCGTCGCATGAAGTGCAAGGCGACTTCTCCGGCTCTGATCCAGGTGCCTCGGAGCAGATGCGGTCAACGGTGCCCAGACCCGAACAGGCCGGGCATGCGCCATGTGGAGAGTTGAAAGAGAAACTTGCCGGTGTCAACTCTGGGTTGCGGATATCGCATTGCGGACATACCGCTGCTTCACTGAACTGTAACAAGGATTCGACCGTTTCATCATCGGGCGCGCGGACATCGACAAGTACGGTTCCTTTGGAGATGGACAGCGCCAACTCTAGGGAGTCTGTCAGCCGGTTGCGTTGGTTTGGCTTTAAAACCAGTCTGTCCACCACAACTTCTATACTATGGGGTGTTGACGCCGGCAATGGACCGATGGCCTCAATCTCTCTAATCTCACTGTTTACGCGGATGCGGGCGAATCCGTCTTTTCTGAGTTTTTTGATGGCTTTGGTATGGCGGCCTTCTTTCCGGTAAACGATGGGCGCAAGTAAAATGATTTTTGTACTGCTTGGCAGTTGCATAATGCCGTCGACCATCTCGTCGACACTTTGGGCTGCAATCGGGCTTTTGCATAGGTGGCAGCGTACAGTTCCGACGCGGGCGAACAACAGACGCAAGTAGTCGTAGATCTCTGTCACTGTACCGACGGTTGATCGGGGATTGTGCCCGGCCGATTTCCGGTCGATGGCAATAGCAGGTGAAAGACCGTCGATCAGATCGACGTCCGGTTTCTCCATTCGTTCCAGCAATTGGCGTGCAAAGGTAGAAAGGGATTCGACATACCGGCGCTGGCCTTCGGCATACAAGGTGTCGAAAGCCAACGTGGACTTTCCGGAACCGGACAATCCAGTGATCACCACCAGCTGATTACGAGGGATGTCCAAGTCGATTTTCTTTAAGTTGTGTTGCCGTGCACCACGGATGATTATTTTATTTAGCATAGTTAAAAAACAACTAATGGTCACCCGCATTTCGGGTGGTCGTTGACTCGCACTGTCTCATAACCCTGGGCTGCTGTTTTGTAAACCGATTATATTGCGCGCTCGATTCGTAAATTCGACGCACCATGAGAAAAAATAATGACGACTTCACTAATTGGCAGCGAAACCAAGGCGCTAGGCGATAGAAATCGTCCGCTTGGAAGGTCAAAAAATCAGCGTCCCATTATGCAGATAAAAAAATAGAAAAAATGGAGAAACGAGGAGAAAATAAGAGCTTTTTAGAAGCACAACGTTGTTGACAACTCTGTTGATAACTTTGGATCTGCTTAAAATGTTTACGGAAAAACCCAGCCGACCAATGCGCCGATTTTAAGGCCATTGCGATGTCAAATTAAAAATAAAGTCACGAAAATAGAGGGTTGCAAAGTGTTAGGAACGCATGAGTTTCTTGCTAAAATATTCCCGGTCTTTCGGTTTGACAGCAAGGCGGCTCTCTCATAATAAAGCACCATACTTTTCATGTTGATGCCGAAACTATCGGTTAACCCAATTTAATTCTAAAATACTCTCACAACATATGGGGTGTTGAGGACAGACGCGTTACCGGCACGTTCCAACTGCTCATTGAGTTATCTGACAAGGTTTGGTTTTATGGAGCGATTTTGGCATGAGGCGAAGGCGGCATTGGTTAAGAGAATTCCCAGCCACACCTATCGTATGTGGATTGCCCCCCTACAACTGAAGACCATCGACCAAAACGAGATCCGCGTATTGGCGCCGGACCATTTTTCCAAAAAGCGCGTGCTGGATAATTTCGGGCAAATCATCTGCACTGAATTGCAGCGCATCACTGGTCGTTCATTGAATCTCAGTGTTCATGTCATACCCCAGGAAAAAGTGCCGGAGAAGAAAATTGCCGCACCAGAACAATTGCCGTTGCCCAATATGTCCATCCAGCCCCACTATGGTCGGTTGCTGCACAAAGAGTATACTTTTGACCAGTTTGTGGTTGGCAAGAACAATGACTTTGCCTATACGGCCGCGCTATCATTGGCGGCCAGAAATCACACCCAGCAGAACGCGCTGTTTCTGCTCTCAAAAACAGGCATGGGAAAAAGCCACCTCTCCCAGGCTATCGGCCACCATATCCTGAAAGAATCCCCAAATGAACGGGTCTATTATATGACCGCAGAGGATTTTACCAATGAGATGGTGGCATCGTATAAGTCCAATTCCATTAATTTGTTCAAGGACAAATATCATAAATGCTGCGATGTGCTGTTGCTGGAGGACGTCCAGTATCTGAGCGGAAAGGATCGAACGCAGATCGAACTGGCCCATACCTTGGACTCTCTCTTCAACGACAGCAAAAAAATTATCTTTTCAAGCTGCTATGCCCCCAGTGAGATCCCAAAGCTGAACGATAATTTGCGGTCCAGGTTGACCAGCGGATTGATTTCAAGCATAGATCCACCCAAATATCAGCTGCGGTTGAGAATTCTGAAGCGTCACGCCAAGACACATGACTGGAAAATTCCCATTAGCGTACTGGAATATCTCGCTTCGGAATTAACCCAGGATGTTCGGCAGCTAAAGAGCGGTTTGATGAGCGTGACCGCAAAAGCCTCGCTGTTGGGGAGGTCTATCGATCTCGAGCTGGCGGCCAGTGTCATCAAGAATATGGTGCAGAAAAAACAAGCCATCACGATCGGCAGTATCAAGAAGCTGGTATGCAAATACTACAAGCTCTCTCCGAAAGAGTTGGTTTCAAAATCTCGAAAGCACTCTGTTGTCCGACCCCGACAAGTTGCCATGTACCTTTCCCGGCGATATACGGATCAGCCGCTTCAAGCCATCGGCAAAAGTTTCAATCGCTACCATGCGACGGCGTTGCACGCCATCGGTTCGGTAGAGAAAGGATTAAGCCAAGGCGGTCCCATTCAAGGGCAGATCGAGTATTTAACTCATAAGCTTGAATCGGGCAATTTTTAATGCCATTTTCTTGAGCTTATTAACGATGGGGACAGGCGGGAAATAATGGCTGTCCCATTTTCATTGGTTACAGGCGTGTGGAATTGGTCTCTCCATAGGAGGTAGAGGGGATACATTTCGGTGGGCTATTGCATTTTTCCTCCCAGCTCACTATCGGAGGTCACCAGTTCTTCTATTATTTCCAGTCGCAGGTTATATTCCTTTTCAATGGCGCAACGCAATCGCAGCGCGCAGTGTTTTGCACATTGCGGATCCTGCTTGGTGTAAGCGCCCATGCAGTCGGATCCATCAAAGACGGTGGCCAGTTCGCTTTGTATCTGATTCATTCGATTTCCTTTAATTTGAGTAGCGCCATCATTTCCGGATGAATATGACCGTTGGTGGCCAGTATCTGTTCGCCTTCCGGATCAAAGGGGCTGCCCCCAAAATCCGATACCCGACCGCCGGCCTCTTGGGCGATCAATACGCCTGCCGCAGTATCCCAGGGATTCAGGTTTTCTTCCCAAAAGCCATCAAAACGGCCGCATGCCACATAGCACAGGTCCAAAGCTGCGGATCCGAGCCTTCGGATACCTTGGCAAGCACAAAGGGTGCGTTGAAACCGTTGCATAAGGTCGGAAATGGTGAGATGCAGGTTGTACGGAAAACCGGTAACCAGCAGGCTCTCCTCCAAGTTCGAGGCCGATGACACCGAAATGGGATGGTGGTTTAGTTGTGCTCCATGACCACGCATGGCAGTGAATAACTCTCCGCTGATGGGATTGAAGACGATGCCTATTTGGATTTCCTGATCAAGGGAGAAGGCGATGGATATGGAAAAAATGGGCAGATTATGGGCGAAATTGGTGGTTCCGTCCAAAGGATCGATGATCCAGCATTTATCAGGATGGCCTTTGTGTAATCCACTCTCCTCAGCCAGGATGGCATGATCAGGGAAAACCGACTGAATTTCGTTGACGATGGTTTTTTCCGATTCGAAATCTGCCGCCGTCACCAAGTCGATGGCGCCTTTCTTCTCCACCTTATCCAGACGGCCGAAATGGCGCTTCAAGACTTCACCTGCGCTGTAAGAAGCACGGGTTGCGACCTGTTTGATTCTTTCCAAATTCATAAGAGTGGAAAAATAGCTGGAATCAAGGTCAATTGTCAAGGATCATTACCCGGATAGGGATATCTTATCAGAAAGAACCGATTTCAAGATCACAACTATCCATCCACAATGCGCGACAATCTTTCAACCAGCGCGGACATCTTCTCAATCAGAGGCATCAGGGTTTTTGAGTCTTGTGCGCAGATCGGTATGCCGCAGAGCCGTTGCACACTGTTGTCTACATCGGACGGAGCTGTCAGGTCGATTTTGTTGAGCCCTCTGATTTGAGGGATGTGATTCAGTCCGAGATCATGTAGAATGCGTTCAACGGATTGTACCTGCTCCATGTGCATCGGGTTGCTGATATCAATCACGTGCAACAGAATATCGGCATTCTCCAATTCCTCCAAGGTGGCGCGGAATGCGACGATGAGCTCCCTGGGCAAGTCCTGGATAAAACCCACCGTATCAGTGATGATCACCTCCACGTCTTCAGGAAAGCGCAGCCGCCGGCTGGTGGGGTCAAGGGTTGCAAACAGACTGCTTTCGGCCAGTACCCGGCTCTGGGTCAAGGTATTGAGCAGGGTGGATTTTCCAGCATTGGTGTAGCCGATAATGGAGATGATGGGCACGCCTTTTTGCTGCCGCTGACGGCGTTGCTGGTGTCGGTGTTTCTGAACTTTGGACAGTTTCGCGTTGAGATGGTTGATCCTGTCCCGGACCCTGCGGCGATTGATTTCAAGCTTTGTCTCGCCGGGTCCTCTGCCGCCAATACCGCCGGTCAATCGAGACATGGCTGTATTCTTGGTTACCAGACGGGGCAGGAGATATCTCAACTGAGCCAACTCCACCTGAAGCTTCCCCTCCCGGCTTTGGGCGCGTTGTGCAAATATATCCAATATTAACTGGGTGCGGTCGATGACTTTGAGTTCGACCTGGTCGGTGACGGATTTAATTTGAGAAGCATTGAGCTCCTGGTCGAAAATGAGCATTTCGACCCCAAGTTGCATGGCACGGATGGTTATCTCCTGAAGTTTTCCACGTCCGATGAGAAATCGGGTGTCGGCTTTCTTGCGCAGTTGCAGGATGGAATCAACCACCACCAACCCTGCCGTACGGCAGAGTTCGGCCAGTTCCATGAGCGAATCCTTGGCTTTTTGACGCGATTGCGTGGAAATACTAATAAGCAGCGCCCGCTCACTTCCGTTATCGGCCTGAAGCCCGGCATTCAGTTGGGAGAGTTCACGTTCCAATGCCTGAATGAGGGCCAGACAATCGATGTCCAGTTCGTTCGGCCGCAGCGCTTCTCGAATTTCATAGGGGGATTGCGCGGCCTGTCCCGGCAGCACATGAGACCAATGGACGCGAATCGGGTCGCCTTTGGCCGTCATGGTGATGGCCGCCATCAAATCCAGCCGCAATAAGGCCAAATCAGTAAGGTCATCATCATTGAGCGGGGTGTCGCGCAGATGCGTATGCACACATCTCACCCCCCGCAGCCGGCCGGGGTTGATGCGATAGTCTTCCAGTGAGGGGATCATGATGCGCTGATGATCGCCCACGATCACATAGACGACCCGCCCTTTGCGATTGATCATCAGGCCGATCTGCCGTTGAATTTCGTATGAGAGCCGTGCCGTGTCTCTGGCCAGTTCCTGCGAAATGAGCATATGGGGCTGGACACGTCTGCGGTAAAGATTTTCGACCCGTTTCAGTTGTCCGGCTTTGAGTCCCTTGGTATGGCCCCAGATCTGCTTCATGCGGGGTTTTCAAATCGCGTATATTGTCCCAAAAAGGTGAGCGGGACCACGCCGGTGGGACCGTTGCGCTGTTTGGCGATGATAAGTTCGGCGGTTCCCCTGTTGGGATTATTTTCGTCCTTGTTGTAGACTTCATCCCGGTAGATAAACGCGACCACATCGGCATCTTGTTCCAGTGCGCCGGATTCACGCAGGTCAGACAATTGGGGACGTTTATCGCTGCGTTCCTCCAACTTGCGGTTCAACTGTGAAAGGGCCACCACCGGAACATTGAGCTCTTTGGCCAGCAGCTTCAAGGCCCGGGAGATCTCCGATATCTCCAGATCCCTGCGCTCTGTCCCGGGCCGCCCCTTCATCAGCTGGAGATAATCGATAATGATCAGCCCCAGCTCCTTATCCATCTTGAGGCGACGGGATTTGGTCCGGATGGAGGTGGCCGATATGTCGGGTGAATCATCGATGTAGATCGGCGCCTCGGAGAGTGCGCTGGCCGCTTCAGTGATGCGACTCCAGTCTTCGGGGTTCAAAAATCCTCCCCGCAAGCGACCGGAATCCACCCGCGCTTCGGCGCACAACAAACGTTCAGAAAGAGATTCCTTAGACATCTCGAGGGAAAAAACAGCCACCGGAACGCTGCTGTCCACAGCCGCGTTGCGTGCGATGTTCAATGCCAAAGCGGTTTTCCCCATACTGGGTCTGGCGGCCAGGATAATCAAATCCGACCCCTGGAAGCCGGATGTCTTGTGGTCCAACTGCGCAAATCCCGTCGGCACGCCGGTGACCAATGCTTTGTTTCCCTGGCGCTCTTCCAGTGCATCGATATTGGATTCGATGATTTTGCTGATGGGATGAAATGCGGCCTGATGTTTGTCCTCCGAAATTTCAAATACGGCGCCTTCTGCAAAATCAAGGACCTGGTCCAGATCCCCCCCATCCTCATAACAGTGTTGGGTGATCTCGTTGGCCTTGGCGATCAGGCGGCGCAGCGCAGATTTATCGCGTACGATGCGCGCGTAATGCTGCACGTTGATCGCCGAAGGCACTGTATCGACGACCCTAGCCAGGTATGCGGCGCCTCCAATCTCCTCCAACTGGTTGCGGTCGCGCAACATATTGGTCAGGGTGACCAGATCCACCGGCTCTGATTTGGAGAACAGTTCGGAAATAGCGGAAAAAATCTTCTGGTGGGCCGTGCGGTAGAAATGATCGGGAAGGAGGACTTCCAGTACATCCAAAAGGGTGCTGTTATCAAGGAGTATGGCGCTAAGGATCGACTCCTCGGCTTCGATGCTGTGGGGCGGCAGCTTCTGAAGCGACGGATCCGAAGAAGTATTATGGGTTGGATTTTGCGCCATCGCAATCCAAGTGCTTTGGAGCAGCGCCGGCCAAACCAACGACCGGCGCCTGAGAAACTATTCCGGTATGATGTTGACCGTTATTTCCGGTTCAACTTCCGTGTAAACCCTTACGGGAACTTTAAATGTTCCGATGGATTTGATGGGTTCCTTGAGCAGGACCATTCGTTTTTCGACAGATATGTCCTGTTTTTCAAGCGCACTGACGATATCTCTTACCGTAACAGAGCCGTAGAGTTGTTCGCCTTCATGGACCTTGGCGGCAATTTCGCACTCAACGGCTTCGAGCTTTTCTGCCATCTGCTCCGCTAATTCTTTCTCTTTTGCAATTTGGAGCTCGAACTTGGCCCTTTCATGTTCCAATAATTTACGGTACTGCTCAGTGGCCGGAACCGCTTTTCCTTGGGGGAGCAGGTAGTTGCGGGCATAGCCGTCCGCCACTGTAACTTCGCTGCCGATGATTCCCAAAGAATCGATGGTTTCTTTCAGTATGACTTTCATCTGCATCCTCCGTTGCCTGAAAGGCCCCCTGTTCATGGAGTGCCTTGGCGGCATTCGTGCTGATCTTTAATCCATGTTCCCCACAAACGGCAACAGGGCGATTGATCGGGCCCTTTTAATCGCCAGCGTCAAGGCGCGCTGATGGGTCGCACAGGTGCCCGATATGCGACGGGGAATGATTTTTCCGCGTTCGGTGACGAAATATCGCAGTTGTTTGTTGTCTTTATAGTCGATGACCAGGCTACTGTCTGCACAAAAACGGCATACTTTGCGTCGGTGGTATACTCTACGTTTCCTTCGGGCCGGTCTTCTGGCAGGTTGCGCACACATGGCTTACTCCTTTTCGCTTGATTCGGTGGCGGTTTCAGTCTTATCCGGCTCGGTTGAAGCTGGGGTTGCGTCGGGTGCTGGTGCCTCCGGCGCCGGCGCTTCGCCAGCTGTCTGGGTCGCGGGTTCAGATGCTTCAGATGGTGCCGAAGCGCTTTCCGCCGCAGTCGCGGACGCCTCTTCGGCGGCCATCTCCGATAGAATCTTTTCAGGATCCGCTTCTTCGGCCAATTGAACCGTCAGGTATTTCAATACCCCGTCATCGATACGAAAGAACCGTTCCAGCTCATCCACCGCCGGTCCCATACCACAGTAATCGAACCGCGCGTAGAATCCGCGAGGCTTCTTCTTGATTTCGTAAGCGAGTTTTTTAGTGCCCCAAAGATCTTCCTTGAGCAAAACACCCTGTTGTTGGGGTATGATCTCTTTGACGCGGGAAAGCAGGGAAGTGCGATCGTCTTCACTCAGATCAGGATCGACGATCATAATGGTTTCATACCGTCTCATAAAACCTCCTCTTGGTTATGAAGCCCCAATGCGCGATTGGAGCAAGGATAAACGGCTTCGCTAAATTTTAAACTCCGCTTATTACCACCGCGGTCTGCGACATGTCAAGCAGTAACTCCAGTTAAGATGCCGTTGGTCTGTCTTGGCGATACGGCAGGGGGGATATGATGCGCCGGTCAGTTGTAGAATAATACAACATGCTGATATGACAATATTATTGACAAATAATATGTATTTTGACATATTGATACCGTATTAATGACCCGTTCATTTCCTTATCCATATTTCTACAATGAGCCGTGTTGCGCATTCAACTGATCCAATATGCGCAGGTTGTACAATTCGGGCAGGCTGTCGTTGGAATCTTCAGGCAGACCTAACCGGAACCACTATCGCACGAGGAATTCACCCTACATGAAGCCACAGGAGGCCAGCCATGCAACGAAAAAATTCAGGGGCCAAAGATGAAGCTGTCGCCATATTAAGGGGAAAATATGAAAAACCTTCAAAGATCTGGGAATTGGTCAAAAAGCTGAAAAGTGAAAACAGATTCGGTCTTGCTAGAAAAATCATCGGCCGGGCGATTGAGGACCCGGAGATTGGACCGGAGATTGGAAAAGATAGCGCCTTAAAGCTAAAATTAGGCCAGCAGCATGCCTTGTGTACGTATAAAGATCCTGATCTTCCAATCGGCGACCGGTTGAATCGCGCCTTTGCGATTCTCGACCAGGCCGACAACGTCAAAGAGACAAAGGATCAGGAAACCCTTGGCATTGCCGGCGCCATTTGCAAGCGGCGCTGGGAGGTAGAAGGTGCCAAAAAACATCTGGAGCAGGCATTGGCCTGCTATCAGCGGGGATACATGCATGGCGTCGAAAAAGACCATGGCTACACCGGTATCAATGCGGCTTATGTCTTAGATGTACTGGCGAACCTCGAAGAAGAACAATCCCGGGAAGTGGGCGCACTTTCTGATACGGCCGTCCAGCGAAGAAACGATGCCGATGTCATCCGCCAACAAATCGTGTCGGTTTTGCCGGTACTAATCGAAAAGGAGGCTGGATTGGACCAGGCCTACTGGTTTCTGGTGACCGTGGCGGAGGCCTATTTCGGACTGGGGCAGTATGATCATGCCGGTCGTTGGCTGCAAAAAGCCCGCAAGTTGCCTGAACTGCCGCCCTGGGAGCTTGAATCCACAGCGCGCCAGTTGGCCGCAATCTACAGGTTGCGCCATCAGTCGGAACTCGGCAATCGGGATGTTCAGCAAACCGCGGCCTGGAAAGTGTTGGAAGAATTTTTGGACGGCAGGGCCGGGGCGGTCAGTACCATGCTCCTTGGCAAGGTAGGACTGGCCCTTTCCGGCGGAGGGTTTCGAGCGTCGCTTTTTCATATCGGCGTTCTGGCCAAGCTTGCTGAAATGGATGTGCTGCGTCATGTGGAAGTTTTGTCCTGTGTGTCCGGCGGGTCGATTATCGGCGCCCATTACTACCTGGAAATCCGAAAGCTGCTCACCGAAAAGAGTGATCAGGAGGTGACCCGCGAGGATTACGTCGAGATCGTTCAGCGTATCGCCAAGCGATTTCTGACCGGCGTTCAGCGCAATATCCGTACCCGGGTGGCCGCAGAGTTCGACACCAATCTGAAGATGATTTTCCAGCGCGACTATTCCCGGACCCAGCGGGTCGGAGAGCTTTATGAGGAAGAATTGTTCGCCATGGTGGAGGACGGAGAAGGGGACCAACCTCGCTGGTTGAACCATTTGTACATCCACCCCAAAGGTGAAGACGGCCATTTTGCCCCCAAGTATGACAACTGGCGTCGATCGGCCAAAGTTCCCATCTTGATCCTCAACGCCACCACCCTCAATACCGGGCATAATTGGCAATTCACCGCCTCATGGATGGGTGAACCGCCTTCCGCCATCAATACGGATGTGGACGGCAACTATCGCCTGCGGCGCATGTACTACCATGACGCACCCAAAGAACATCGACAGGTCAGACTCGGACATGCGGTGGCCGCATCCGCCTGTGTTCCCGGATTGTTCGAACCCATTGTGCTTTACCATCTCTACAGACGCGATACCGGGAACATCACCGTACGCCTCGTGGACGGAGGCGTTCATGACAACCAGGGGACCATGGGGCTTCTGGATCAGGATTGCACCGCCATTATGGTCAGTGACGCCAGTGGCCAGATGGGCACCAAGGATGACCCCGGCAAAGGCTTCATCGGCGTGCCGCTGCGGTCGAACAGTATTCTCATGGCCCGGGTCAGAGAGGCTGAATACCGTGAGCTCCATGCCCGTCTGCGTTCTTCGTTGCTTCGCAACCTGATGTTCATTCATCTTAAAAAGGATCTTGATGTGACATCCGTAGACTGGATCGGCTGCCAGGAGCCGGTTGACGCATCCGACAAAGCACGCCCGGTCGGCCAGCTGGACCCATTAACCGGCTACAAGATTTTAAAGGTGGTTCAAGAGAAGCTTGCGGCCATACGAACGGACTTGGATTCGTTCTCCGACGCAGAAGCCTATGCGCTGATGACCAGCGGGTACCGTATGACCGAGGAGGAGTTCCCTGATACGTTTCACCATTTCACCATTTCAGAGGCCGCGCCGCCGCAGTGGGCGTTTCTCAGAATCCATCCGGCCATGCAGGATCGCTCCAAATCGGATCGATTGTTAAAGATTTTAACGGCCGGCAGCCAGCGGGCTTTTAAGATATGGCGCTTGAGCAAACCGTTGGAAATAGCGGGTTGGGCAATAATCTGCGTTGTCGTGGTACTCTTCCTTTGGATCTGCTGGAGATGGTCGTCAGTGGCCCTTTTGACCCTGGGCGGGATCGGTTCAGGACTTGTGCTATTTGCCTTGGGCGCCGTTTTCGGTAAATTCGTGATGAAAATCGTTCGCTTCAAGGACACGCTGAAGGAAATTGCCACGGGTGTCGGCATGGCACTGGTCGGATGGGCCGCGGCTCAGATCCACCTGCGCGTTTTCGACCGCCTGTTCCTTAAAAAAGGTCGGATTCAGGATTAACCCCAATCTGCATAGAGCTGCACGCTAATGCACTTCATCAAAAGGGCGGGAAGTATCATT
>JARRKU010000062.1:0-15562 GCA_037387725.1 Desulfobacteraceae bacterium | reverse complement strand
CGGAGCCAATCCTTTATCCCGATTTGCGGTATCGCGGTGGTGGAGGGCTTTTCGCCGTCCAGCAAATCCGTCTCATACACACTGACACATCGATAATCACTTGATTACAAGGCCTTACGGTGCATCAAGACACCATTCTCCGCGTCCCCTTGCGGGAAATCCCTTTCTCCACATTTTCCCCAAACAGAGAAAGGACGCGGGTTCGATTCCCATTTGCATATCAAACGCGGTGATATCGTAACCCAAGTCTCCAAAATTCCGTTCTCTTTCTCCCGCAGTTAACCGAAGTCACTCAATTTCAACGAGTTATCAAAGGTCAAGCCGCCTCCCGATGGAGTGGAAGAAGCGTTGAATCACATTTCCTAACTCTCTATCGGTATATCTTTCTGCAAACTCCCGAGGCGATGGAAAAACCATATACAACTTTTTGATAAGCCTTGCCGATGATAGGTTAGCTTTTTCTCCTTTTACCCTGTTGTCCTTCTATATTCCCTCCCGCCCCGAAAGGGTCATATATGACCATTGGTTAAATATGACCCAGTTTCCACGAAAAATTATGATAGTCCGTGAGCACTCTCTTTGCTTGTTTCCCTTATAAATCAGCATGATGCGGTCCAAAAATCCAATGTTTAAGATCTGGCATGAAGTTTGATCTTAACAATAGCATACAAAACCCCAATTTTTTTCTTGGGGTGGGCTTTCGCCCAAGCGATGCGACCGCTCGTTAGCCATAAAATAGGAGAATTAGACATGAGAGAGAGCAGATTATCCGAAGAAGCAGACCAGCAGTATACGACGGCTTATGACACGCATTACACGACAAAGGATATTCATAAAGCCTTCACACTTTATGAAGACATTATTGCTGCCCATCCGGATACCAAAGAGGCCGGATATTCAAGATCTCAAGTCCAAAACATTGTGAATGCCGTGGTTCCAAAGAAGGAAATCATGGATTCGTTGATGAAATTGGCTCGTATTCATTTTGACCAAAGAGTGCCATTGGATGCCGAGCCGGCATCGGTATAGACCGGAAGATTGTATTTAAGGACCGTCATTCACAGAATTTAATTCTATGAGGTATAGCGAAGTGTCCATCCATAAATTGGTTTTCTAATATAGATGGGCACTTATAAGCTTTTCCAATTTTATCGGAGTGAAGACGGCGATCAGCCTTGCTGACCATGTGAAGTCAAGTCACCACAGGAGTTTCGCCATGAAAGAAATGATCGTAACTATTGCACGAGCATTAGTTGATGAGCCGGAATTGGTATCCGTAAGCGAAGTCGGCGGAATGCACACATCAATACTGGAACTCACCGTCGCAAAAACAGATATTGGCAAGGTCATCGGTAAACAGGGCCGTACAGCCGATGCTTTGCGGACGCTATTGAGCGCCGTTTCGGCTAAGGCAAAGAAACGAGCTTTGCTCGAAATCGTGGGCTAATGGAAAAGGTCGGCATTTCAGGGAGGTTACCATAATGATCGTCATTAAAATCACCATGAACGCCATCCCAAGTAAACAACTGGAAATGACGCAAACCCTTCTCTCCATGATCGAGCCGACGGAAAGGGTGGCGGGGTGCATAAGCTATGGCGTTTTTTGCGATACCAAAGACAAAAACCGTTTCTGTCTGCTGGAGGAGTGGAAAACCCGTGAAGAGCTGGATCAGCATTTCGCGTCTCACCAGTTCAGTATTTTGTTGGGAACCAAAGCGCTTTTATGTGAACCACTGGATATTCAGATTTTCACGGTTTCCCGTTCAGAGGGAATGGATGCCGTTCATTCGATCAGAGACCATAAAAAACCAAATAAATCTCCGCCCGACGGGCACAGGAGCCTTATCAAATGAACATTATCCTTATATACCCTAAATTCCCCGATACGTTTTGGTCTTTTTCGTACGCGCTGCGTTTCATCGGAAAGAAGTCGGCCTTTCCACCGCTTGGCCTGATCACAGTCGCGGCCCTACTGCCGGAACAATTTCACATACGTCTTGTCGACCTGAACGTGGACGCCCTTGGAGACGACGATCTATCATGGGCCGACATGGCTTTTATCAGCGCAATGGCGGTTCAGCGCAAGTCGGCCGTTCATGTCGTCAACCGCTGCAAGGCCAAGGGCTTGAAAATTATAGCCGGCGGGCCCCTTTTCACGGCACAGCCATACGATTTCGGGCAAGTGGATCACTTGGTTTTGGACGAAGCAGAGGCCACGCTGCCGGCCTTTATCGCGGATTTAGCCAACGGATGCCCGAAACAACTGTACCGGGCAAAAGAATATCCCGATATATGCGGCAGCCCCATACCTTTGTGGAGCTTGATTGATACCCGTCGCTATGCATCGTTGAATATTCAGTACTCAAGAGGGTGCCCATTCAACTGTGAGTTCTGCAATATCACGGCGCTTTTCGGACGCACGCCGCGCACCAAAACTCCGCAACAGGTAGTTGCTGAACTGGACGCAATTTACCAGGCGGGTTGGCGCGGCAATATCTTTTTTGTAGACGATAATTTTATCGGCAACAAACGCTGCCTTAAGGAGCATTTGCTTCCAGCCCTGATCAAATGGCGCAAGGATAAAAAAGGATGCGTCTTTTTTACCGAGGCATCGATCAACCTCGCCGATGACCCCGAACTCATGGACATGATGGCCGAGGCCGGGTTCGATTCGGTTTTTATCGGCATAGAGACGCCGGATGTGAACAGCCTCACCGAATGCTGCAAGACGCACAACAAGAACAGAGATCTGCTCCAGGATGTGAAAAAATTACACCGCTCCGGATTGCAGGTGATGGGCGGCTTCATCGTCGGCTTCGACAGTGATCCGCCCTCGATTTTTAAGCGCCAAATCGATTTCATTCAGCAAAGCGGCATTGTAACAGCAATGGTAGGCATGCTCCAGGCACCTCCGGGAACGCGGTTGTTTGAACGCCTTGCGCGAGAACAACGCGTATGCACGGAGTTTTCCGGCGACAATGTGGATGGCCGCACCAATATCATTCCGGCCATGGGACTGGACAAGCTGGTCGATGGGTATCGCGCCATCATGCGACAGATCTATGCGCCCCGTGAATATTACCAACGGGTTAGACGCATTTTGAAGGAACTCAAGGCACCGGCGGCGACCACGCCCGCCGATTGGCAGCGCATCCTCGCATTCTGGCGCGCCGGCCTGCGGCTGGGTGTTTTGGGCAAGGAAAGATTCCAATACTGGCGTCTGTTGATGTGGACCATGGTGCAACGGCCCAAGCTGATGCCGTTGGCTGTTACCCTGGCGATCTACGGGTACCACTACCGCAAAATCTGCGAACGCTACATTCTTTAAAAATCAAATGTCGAAGAAAGACCAAAAAATGAGAACCGGCAACGATAAAATGATCAGAGGCAACATCACACGCCCTTCAAATACCGTTGAGGACGCCCTGAAGGATTCCGAGCTACGCTACCGGCGATTGTTTGAAACCGCCCAGGACGGTATCTTAATCATCGATGCTGATACGGGACGCATAACCGACGTCAATCCTTTTCTTGTCAATCTGCTGGGCTATTCACGCGAAGATTTTATCGACAAAACACTATGGCGTTTCAGCCCATTCAGGGATATCCGGGCAAGCAAGTCCGCTTTTCAGACATTAAAAAACAACAACTATATCCGCTATGAGCATTTGCCGTTGGAAGCCAAAGATGGACGTCGCGTTGAGGTGGAGTTCATCAGCAATGTCTATAAGACCGGTCGAAAGCGAACGATCCAGTGCAATATCCGCGACATTTCACGGCGCAGACAAACGGAAAAGAGTCATCTCAAATTGGAAACCGAACTCAAACAGGCCCAAAAAATGGAGGCTGTGGCCACATTGGCCGGTGGCATGGCCCATCAGTTCAACAACGCCCTGACTGTCATCACCGGCGGATTAAGCCTTCTTGAAGACAGATATCCTCAGGATATTGACGCTTATCTTCAGTCCATGAACGAAGCGACGGATAAAATGGCTCGGCTGACCCGGCAACTTTTGGCTTATGCCAGGGGCGGAAAATATAGCGCTGAAACTTTATGGCTGAGCGATCTGGTAACCGACAGCTTGCGTTCGTTCACGCCGGCCGACCCGGCCACAGTCCACGAAACCGAGTTCTCTTCGGATCTGCCCCCCATAAAAGCGGACAGAAATCAGATGCAAATGGCCTTGCTTGCCGTCCTGGCCAATGCATCGGAGGCCATCGAGACACAGAGGCCGGGGCTCATCCGGATTAAATGCTGCAAGCAGGTGCTGACGGCTGAGAGTGTGAAGGCGTTTTCAGGTTTGAGGCCCGGCAGTTACGCCTGTTTGACAGTCGAGGACAATGGCAAAGGGATGAAGGAGGATACGCGAAACCGTGTGTTCGAGCCTTTTTTCACGACGCGCTTTCCAGGACGCGGCTTAGGCATGGCAGCGGTTTACGGCGTAGTAAAAAACCATAACGGCTGGATTTCGGTCGAGTCCCAATGGGGCGCGGGAACGACCGTGGCGGTATGGCTTCCCGCTCTTTTGGAGGTTGATGAGAAAATAGAGAAGATAGAGGTTCGTCCGAACGAAACAACCAACGCCGCGTATGTGGAGGAAAACAAAGCCTCCGTCGAACGAGGATGATTATCGAGCCTTTTTTTAAAAAATTTGTCCAAAACTATTAGCGCTTTCAACAGTGCGGGTGCTTAGGAGGTATACTATGACGGAATGGTATCAATCATCGGGGGGATCAACACTGACTTTAGATGAGATCTTGGATAAAATTCGGCAGCAGTTCAAAAGATTTAAAGGAGGTCCGATTATTATCCTGGCAGCCATTGTGGTTGTTATTCTCTTCTGGTCAGCCTGGTTCACCGTCCAGCCTGAAGAGACCGGTATTGTACAACGCTTTGGCAAGGTCATGCGCACGGCCGGCCCGGGGTTGCATTTCAAACTGCCGCTTGGTGTAGAAAAAGCCAGAATGGTGCCTACTGCCCGGGTACTCAAAGAAGAATTCGGGTTTCGGACGGTTTCGGTTTCCACCGTTGCCGGCGAAAAGACCCGCTATGATACGCGCGGCGCCTACAAAGATGAGTCGCTGATGCTCACCGGAGACTTGAACGTCATCGATGTCCAGTGGATCATCCAGTACCGCATCGAAGACCCGATCCGCTACCTGTTTCATGTCCGCGACACACAAAAAACGATCCGCGATACCAGTGAGGCGGTCATGCGCAGGTCGGTCGGCAACCGTCTTGGAAGCGATGTGCTGACCACCGGACGGGTGGCGGTGGCCAGTGAAGCCAAAACCGAAATCCAGAAAATCCTGACGGCATATGATACCGGCGTGCGCCTGGTGACCGTGGAACTGCAGGACGTCACCCCGCCCGATACGGTCAAGCCCGCCTTCAATGAAGTCAACGAATCGCGTCAGGACAAAGAACGCACCATCAATAAAGCCCAGGAACAGGCCAACCGCGAAATCCCCAAGGCCCGCGGTGTGGCCGCGCAAAGCATCAGCGAGGCCGAAGGCTATGCCTTGGAGCGCGTCAACCGGGCCGAAGGTGAGGCCACACGCTTCGAAGCCATTCTGGGGCAGTTTCAACAAGCGCCGCAGGTCACGCGCCGGCGGCTGTACCTGGAGGCTATGACCGGTTTCCTGTCGGACATGAAAGGGCTCTATATCGTAGATCAGGACCAGAAGGCCATGGTGCCGTGGCTTCCGATTGAGTCCGGCACGCAACCACCGGCACAAGGGAGACAACCATGAAGTTTACCGTCAAAGCAATAACCATCGCGATTGCAGTAGTAATCGCTATCGTGCTCTATAGCGGCCTTTACACATTGGAAGAGGGTCTGCAGGCGATTGTCGTGCAGTTCGGCCGGCCTGTTGGCGAACCGGTGACCGAGGCGGGGTTGCACATGAAACTGCCCTTTGTGCAGGAGGTCCGGCGTTTTGAAAAGCGACTGCTGGTCTGGGATGGTGATCCGAACCAGGTTCCCACCAAGGGACGCGAATTCATATGGGTGGACACCACCGCCAGATGGCGGATTGCCGATGCGAAAAAATTCCTGGAAAACGTGGCCAGCGAAGAAGGCGCTCAGTCGCGTCTGAACGATATCCTCGATTCGGTGGTGCGCGACCAGGTGTCGAGCAGCGAGCTCGTGGAGCTTGTGCGCAGCGCCTCGTGGGAAGTGCCCGAGGACGAAGCCTTGAAGGAGGTCCCAAAGGAGCGCGAAGAAGAGCTTAAAAGAGAGATCGCCCGAGGCAGGGAGGAGATCACCCGTACGATACTAACGGAGGCACAGAAGATTATCCCGCAATACGGCATCGAGCTGGTGGATGTGCGCATCAAGCGTCTCGACTACGTGGAAAGCGTACGCGAAAAGGTCTATGAGCGCATGATTTCCGAGCGCAAGCGCATCGCCGCGCAGTTCCGCTCAGAAGGCGAAGGACGCAGCGCCGAAATTCTGGGGACAATGGAAAAAGAGCTGCGCCAGATTCGCTCAACCGCTTACCGTCAGGTGCAGGAGGTGCAAGGCAAAGCCGACGCCGATGCGACGCGAATCTACGGCCGGGCCTACAATAAAAATCCCGAATTCTATGCTTTTTTACGCACCCTTGAAAGCTACAAGGAGAAGACCAATCCGAACTCCGTGTTGATTCTCACCACGGACAGTGACTTCTATCAATACATCAAGAACGCGAAACCAGGCCAAGAGCAGGCTCCATCAGCCCCATAGTCACGAAAAGATTCGCCGGCGGCGGGAAGCGGTCGCAACCAATTAGGTTTGTGGATGACAATGCCTCTGGCTTTTGCGAGGGTTCGCGGCTGGCAGGGTTGCCGGAGTTTGTGCCGGAACCGGCAACGACACGCCGGAAAGGAAACAACATGACAACGACTCAATTACCAAAGGATATCGAACGATTGATAGACGAGGCCGATGAGCTCGTACAGCGAATTAACTTCGATGTCCTCAACGAACTGGAAGAAGAGCATCGGTTGCAGTTTGAAATACATGCGCAAAAACTTGAAAAAATTAAATCCGAAGTTAAGGGCGGAAGCGATAAGAAAAAAGCATGGACAGCAGGCTCCAGCGCGGAAGGCATTCATGAAGCGATTCTTGATATTGTGAAGGCCGTGCAGGGTTTCGCAAAATCACTTTCCGGATGACAGCCGGGCGCTTTTGAATGAAACAGGATAATTAAAATGGCACCCAATGCAAACAAAGATCCCATCGGCGATCTGATCGACAAACTGCGTTCCTTTTTCGGCTTTGGCGATCGTGCGAAAAAGCAGTCTGCGTTGCCGGCAAAGAAGCGTTTCAGCATCTGGTATTTTGTAATCGCCATGATTCTATTTTCTTATCTTCAGCCAATGCTGTTTTCTTCAAAAATAGAGACGATTTCCTATAGTCAATTTAAACAGTATGTCGAGCAGGGAATCGCGGGCGATTTGGTCATCGGACCTGAAAGCATCAAAGGCACGCTGGCAGGATCGCCCAAAAGAGCGTTTGCCACCGTTCGGGTGAACGATCCGGATCTGGTGAAGGAACTGGATGAACGCAAAGTCAGTTACTCGGGACGGTATGAAAATAGATTTCTGAGCAGCCTTTTATCCTGGGTTCTTCCGCTTGGCATCATGTTCCTTATCTGGCGGTTTGGCATGAAAAAGATGGGAACGGGCATGGGGGTCATGTCTTTTTCCAAAAGCAAGGCTAAAATTTTCGCGGAAAGCGATACCAAGGTCTCTTTTGCCGATGTGGCCGGAATCGATGAGGCCAGGGAAGAACTTGAGGAAGTGGTCGATTTTCTCAAAACTCCGGAAAAATTTCAGAAACTAGGGGGCAGAATACCCAAAGGCGTGCTGCTGGTCGGCCCGCCGGGAACCGGCAAAACCCTTCTGGCCCGGGCCGTGGCCGGGGAGGCCAAAGTGCATTTTTTGTCCATCAGCGGGTCCGAATTCGTGGAGATGTTCGTCGGCGTCGGCGCGGCCCGCGTTCGCGATCTGTTCTCGCAGGCAGCGGCACAAGCGCCTTGTATCATCTTCATCGATGAACTGGACGCCCTGGGCAAAGCCCGGGGGATGAATGTGATGGGCGGACATGACGAGCGGGAGCAAACCCTGAACCAACTCCTGGTGGAGATGGACGGCTTTGATACCAATAAAGGCGTCATCATCATGGCTGCCACCAATCGGCCGGAAATCCTGGATCCCGCCTTGCTGCGCCCGGGGCGTTTAGACCGGCAAGTCCTGGTGGATCGACCGGATATCAACGGGCGAGAAGCCATCTTAAAAATCCATTCCAGGAATGTTGAACTGGGACCCGAAGTCGATCTGCGCCAGGTCGCCGGCCGCACCCCAGGCTGGTGATGAATGCGCAGGAGAAAGAAATTGTCGCCTTTCACGAATCCGGACATGCCATTGTGGCGGAATCTGTCGCGCATGCCGATCCTGTTCATAAAATATCGATCATTCCCCGCGGCATTGCGGCGCTCGGATACACCCAACAGCAGCCCACGGAGGACCGTTATTTGTTAACACGCTCGGAGTTGAACGATCGACTGGCTGTTCTTTTGGGCGGCCGGGTAGCAGAGGAACTCGTTTTCAATGAAATCTCCACCGGCGCGCAGAACGATCTGCAACGGGCCTCGGACATCGCCCGGGCCATGGTCACGGAATACGGCATGAGTGATTCCCTGGGCCTGGTGAGCTATGAGCGTCCGCGCCAGGCGATGTTTCTGCCGGAAAGCTTTTCCCCGGGCAAAAACTACAGCGAAACCAAAGCCGCGCAAATTGATGACGAGATCAAACGGTTTGTCGATGAAGCCCACCAGCGCGTGCGCAAGATCCTTTCGGAACGGCGAACGGTCCTCGATGATTTGGCCCGTCTTCTTTCGCAGAAGGAAAGCGTGCAGGGCGAGGAGCTAAGACAGATGCTGGCGGTGGCGACAAGCGAACCGTTATCCGCGGCTCCCGTTGAACACGAATGGCATAAGGTCGGAAACGAAAACGAGCCAACGTCGGGAGGTGGAAATGGATGAATCATTAGATACGATGTTTGAACCTATGTGGGAAAATTGATCTAAAAAGAATTTTCTTTCAGAAACAGAAAAGAACAAGTTCTTTCGGAGAACTGCAAAAAAGATGCGGGTGAACATCGAAACGTGCAGCCGTCATCTGCTGCATTCGCCAGCATGAAAAGAACAGCTTCAGACTTGGGAGGATAGACATGAATGCCAAACTTATCTTCGGTATGATCCTGGCCGGACTGGCGGTCGTTTTTATCATTCAGAATGTCGCGGTGATGGAGCTTCGATTTTTATTCTGGACGCTGTCCATCTCCGGGGCATTGTTGATGTTTTTGATCCTTTCAGCCGGCACTTTCCTGGGCTGGTTGCTGCACGCCGGCTTCAAAAGAAGGAAAGGCATCACCCACGATAAACAAAAGGACGCGGAACACATCACGGTTAATTGATGCTTTCATGAAAGGGGACCATCGAAATGAAAAGAGCAATGCTTGTAAAAGGAGCTGGATGCTTCCGGTGCAAATGCGTGGGACCAGTTTAAGTCAGGTATTGATGCCGCGAAGGCGGATTTGGCCGGCGCGTACAATAATGCGGTCGCCGAATTCAGCAAACCCTAAAGGGGTTCATTCCGTCAAGAACGATCTGATCGTGAAATAGGCAAGTCTTAAAACCGGTAAAATGGAAAGGGTGTTCAATTGATTTTTAGCTCTGGATACGAAAAATGAAAACTTACCAGGAAATAAAACCCGCGACGACCATCGATAGCATCGTCCAGTATGCTGAAACGCTGCTTGGTATTCGTTTCACGAAAATTAAAACGAATCGGTACAAGGCCCCTTGCCCTTTCCACGCCGACACCGAAAACAGTTTCATGGTGTATGTCAATAAGGATGATGAGGTCCGGTTTCATTGCTTCGGTGCCTGCAAAGGTGATTGGGAAATTTACGATCTGATCATGCTGCGCAAGAAATATCGGTTCAGAAAGGCACAGCAGGTTTGGGCTGAGCATCCGGGTGTCGCGGATTTTACGTTTGATGCCGGCAGCAGCTCCTGTATTCCTGAACCTGACGAGACACCGGCGCCCGATGCTCCGGTTGGTTTTGTCGAACCGTTGAAACTTGATCAAAAAAATGTTGCCACTTTGGAAGAGGCCGCCAACTTCTACAATGATCTTTTACAGTTGAATGAGAACCGGTTCAAACACATTTGGGATTATCTTGCCGGCCGGGGCGTCGGAAAAGACGCTATAAATAAGTTCAACATCGGCTACGCCCCTGCTTACAGCGATGAAACGTACCGAGGCCGGGCGCTGATAGACGGCTTCCTGCCACGCTTTGAAATGGATAACGAGACCTTCAAGGCCTTCACCGATGTCGGCTTGGCTATATTACTAAACGACAACAGCGTCAATGGATATGGATACTATTGCCGGCAGATCGATTTTAGACGCAAATATCCGTTTTCAAGAAATTACGGTGATACTTTAGCCGGACGGATCGTGTTTCCCCTTTATGGCATTGAAAAGGCAGCGCGGCATATCCGGCAATACCGGACAATTATTCTGGTGGAGGGCATCTTTGATTATTTTGCCTTCTACAGCCTGCTCCAGGACCAGGACAAACCGGTAGTGGTTTCGACATTGGGCTCCTATGTCACCCCCGAAGCGGCCGCTATTCTTAAGGGCCTTGATATCGAGCACTTCATTGTCGCGTACGACTGGGACGAACTCGGCAGAAACGGCATCGAACGGATGGCAGCCAAATCAAACGGGTGGGTTTATTACCTTGGCGGTCCGGCTAAAGATCAGGACCCTTACGATATGTTGAAGCCGGTGGTCGACGTTATCAGCGGATTTTCACTGAGAACACCTGATGATCAGTGCGCGATACGCCCGGAAACCGTACGAGGTAAAAATGGATGATATCATTAAATACGATGTGCGAACATGTGTTCAAGAATTGATCAAAAAAGAATTTCCATCCAAAACCAACGAAGAAAAAGTTCTTTCGGAGAACCGCACAACAGATACAGGTGAACATCGTAAAGTGCAGTGCCGCCCCTAATGCAATGATGAGTAATGGAAGAACAGTTTCAGACTTAGGAGGATAAACATGAATGCTAAGCGTATTACCAGCATAATCCTGGCCGGACTGGCGGCTGTAATTATTTTCCAGAATGCAGCGATGGTGCAGAATGCAGCGATCGTGGAGCTGAAATTTCTATTCTGGACACTTCCGGGGACAATGACACTGACGATATCCCTGATTTTTTCATTAGGAATAATAACAGGCTGGTTGCTGCGAGGAGCTTTCCGTAGAAGAAAAAGCAATACCCACACCAAACATGCCGATGTTGTTGCCGAATAGACGATTGCCGTGTGCTTCCAAGGCAGGTTGCACGTTCTTCAATTTAGTTAAAAGGCGGTGACATAATGGAGAAGAAGATGATGTTAAACACATTTTCATCCACTTTGATAGCATTTTTAATCCTAACATTTTTTGCTTGTGCGCAAGAGCCGAATAACTCCTTTGGCAACTGGGACCATATGATGGGATACGGATATGGTGGGGGAACTATGTGGTTATTTATAGTGGTTTTAGTCGGCGGGGCCATTTATTACATGCTGCAGGTGTCAAAATCGAAGGGCTCCGACGGCTCCAGCTCCAAGGTTGAAACCCCTTTGGATATTTTAAAAAAGCGTTACGCAAAAGGTGAAATCGACAAAGAAGAATATAAGCGGAAAAAAATAGACCTGAAATCATAATCCGATCAGCATCGACACCGGAGATGGCGACTTCATCGCCAGGAAGGACGGGATTGTGGAAAACGTGAATACCATGCCACTTCTGTTTCCCCATTTGCCGGCACGCCTCGCAGGTTTGGAGGCGCTGGCTGAAAATCTCTGGTGGAGCTGGAATCCTGGGGCACGCATGCTGTTCAAGACACTCGACCGACAGGCCTGGAAGGAAAGCGGCCACAACCCCGACAAAATGTTCCGAGAGTTACCCGGCGAGATTCTGGATAAGGCCTGCGCTGATGCCGACTACATTCGCAGATATGATGATGTGATGAACGCGTTCCATGACTATATGCAACAAAAAGAGTGCGATCTGCTGACGCCTTTTTCGCCGGACCACAAGTATGCTGTGGCCCACTTTTCCGCCGAATACGGTCTGCATCGCTCCTTACCTTTTTATGCCGGCGGTTTGGGCTTTTTGGCGGGAGATTACATATAAGAATGCAGCGACTTATGCGTTCCGCTGCCTCCTTTCGAGGCCTGCGGGACGAGCGGTATGAAGGCTGTACTGAACGGTGTTCCTCACTTGAGCATACTAGACGGATGGTCGGGTTCGGACCCTTCGTGGGCTACTATTTCCGGCCGGAGGACCCCGGGGATCTGAGCCGGCTGCGATTCATCTGTTTCAACGAAAACCGGTTCTACAGCTCGGACATGCCCAACGGTGCCAAACTATACGAAGGGACGGCGGTGCGGGCGACGCTGCCCCGGGCCGATGTGGTCATCCCGGCCCAGGACAGGATCAATCCGGTCTTTTTCGCGGCAACGCCCGAGGCCTGGCGCGACACGCGGCCGGAGCCCCGGGACGAGTTCGTGCATTTTCACACCGGTTACGACGCTACGGGGCCGGTGCAAACCGGATACTGGATTCGCCATGTGGCCATTTCCGACTTCACCTATGACATGGGAAGCCGGGTCGGGCAAGAAAGTCCACTGTACCACCGCGTCCTCAAAGGGCCAGACCGGGACTAGGATAGAACCACACCTGTAATCAGCAACAGGACGCAGCGCCTCATCAAATAGCGGTTCAACCCAAGGGAGCCGTTCCGATCCGTCCACTGATCTGCCATCAACGAAAGGGATACCCCCGCCAACATCACGAAGACCGTAGCCGCCCTTCCATAGATAAAGTCCACTGCAGGCCCCAGCCATCTCGTGGGGTAGACATCGATCTCCATCATGGCAGCGAAATTCACCAGCACCATTCCCATGATAGCCAAAGCACGCGCCAGGTCGAATCCTTCGATACGATTTGCATCAGCGGTCATGCACCACCCATCTACAATTAGCAGAATGAACCCTATTTTCTCCCTGGGTTTAATTTCCTTTGGCAAATAGAATGCCAAAATTACAACTATATATAATTATTAATAAAAATAGATAGAGGTGCAACCGTTCGAGACCTGTGAGTTCTGCTTTTAATGAAAAACATCGGCGTTGATGATTGGATACACGACGCGTACCGCATTCTCAACACGCTGATTGCCAATTTCTTTGGTGTCGGGAACGCTCCGGTGTTTTGACGTCAGAAGACCAAAGGCACTGCCTCCTGATGCGGAAAGGGGCATGTGGCAAATTCCGGGAAATCGAAAAAAGGGCAACATTATTGGTAAATGCTTCGTTTACGCATGAGCTGAATCCCTTCGATGATGGAATTGGCCCGTTTTTCCCCGACCCCTTCGACCTGCATCAAAGCTTGTGCATCAGCCCGCCTGAGGTTGAGGAGGTTTTGAAAACGCTCGACCACGTTATAAGCGGTCCCTGAAGGTATTTTGGCCACCTGTTTGAGAAGACGGAATCCCCGGGGGTGCACAGTCAAGTCATGAAGATCGGTTTCTGTCATCGTATGCCACCCCAGCATGCGAGCGGCCTTCATACGGTCGTCCTGCTCAACCGATTTGTGATCAGTGACAATCATGAACGCCTCGGCATCCGAGCATTTGTTGGCGCAATAGTCCATAATGAACAATTGCACCATGGACGCCACATCTTCTTCGACGGCATTGAGTCGCATTGCCGCAAGGCGGCCTTCGACGCCGATTTCGACGACATAGGGCGCTATTTCATCCAAAAGGTTCACTATCCCCAAACTGTCGCTGATGATGTCAACCACTTGGATCGGTTGAACGCGGCCTTGGAATTCGTCTCTTTCGATCCGGAAAATTTTCTTGTCGAGATTCTCTTTGTAGCGTTCCACAGTGCTAATCGTTTGATTGATGCGGGAGATGAGGTAGTTGATGGCATTGATCTGGTGCTTGTGATTTTTATAGTATAAAGTGATGACCCCACGGCGCCGCGAGATAGTGAGCACAAACTTGGCGGTCTGGCGCGCCGTACGCTCGGCCGCCCTGTGGCGCATCCCGGTCTCATTGGTCGGCAGAGAGGGGTCGGGGGTCAGCTGGACATTGGCCGCCAGTATCCTGGAGACGCTCTCATCCATAATAATGGCGCCGTCCATTTTGGCCAGCTCGTATAACTTCTCCGGTGAAAAGCCGGCCCCGATATAAAAGCCGCCTTCCAGGATATTCTCCTGCGCCTCGATATCGTCCAAGAAAACAATCAACGCCCCGAACTCGGCCAACAGGATGTCATCCAGCGCCCGCCGCAGCAGCGTGCCGGGCGCGACCATCTTGACTTTTGGAATCAATTCACTATGAATCATCGCCGCCGTCCCCTGGTGGATGGTCTACGCGACAAGCGCTTTGCACAGAACGACCGTCTTGCCGGCAAAATGCGGCCGCTCCCCCTTGGCCTTGTCACTTGAATGCTTCTTTGCGCAATCCGTACCTTTTCATTTTATTGTAGAGCCCGCGTGGATGGATGCCAGCCATTTGAGCGGTCTGATTGATCTTTCCCCCTGTTTTTTGCAGCACCGCAGTCAGATACCGTCGCTCCACCATCTCCGTGACCGCTTGCTGAACTTCGGGTAGCGTTTTGGTGAACAATTCCTCCCAATTGAAAGACGATCCGGAGAACAGGCTGTCCCCATCGCCGGTATCTCCATGCAAGACAAGCGGCAGCTCCGCCATACTGATTTCATCCGTCTTACACAGCAAGATGGCCCGTTCGATGACATTCATCAGCTCACGAACATTTCCCGGCCAGTCGTATTCACACAGTGCTTTGAGCACCCTATTCTGAATGGTATTGATTTCCCGGCCAATTTTATGGCGATAATAGGCCATAAAACGCCTAACCATAACAGGAATATCTTCTCGGCGGTGGCGCAGCGGCGGGATGGTGAGCGTCAGTACGCTGAGGCGGTAATATAGATCCTGCCTGAACCGACCATCGGCGATCAAGTCTTCCAGATTCTGATTGGTCGCGGCAATGACCCGTACATCCAGATCGATGGTCGTCTCCCCTCCCACGGGTTTTACCTCGTAATTCTGTAAAACGCCCAACAGCTTTGACTGTAAATGCAGGGGCATCTCTCCAATCTCATCCAGAAAGATGGTGCCGCCATGGGCCAATTCGAATTCGCCGCGGCGGTAGCGAATGGCCCCGGTAAAAGCGCCCTGCTCATGGCCGAAAAGTTCGCTCTCCAGCAATTGATCGGGCATGGCCGCCATATTGACAGAGATAAAAGGGCCTGCGGATCGAGGACTTTGGGCATGGATCGCTTTGGCCAAATGCTCTTTGCCCACGCCGGTTTCGCCCAACAGCAGAATGGGTGTGTCGTTGGCGATCACCTGCATCACATCTTCCATGAACAGCTGCATTGCCCGGCTTTCCGACACAAAATCGGCC
>JARRKU010000061.1:0-30945 GCA_037387725.1 Desulfobacteraceae bacterium | reverse complement strand
ATCACAACCGATCCAATGAAAATATTGACCTGAACGCGAATATTCTCTTTTTTTCTTGCAGCACGATATGGCAGTAAATTTATTCGTATCATTTGTCATCCATCTTGCGGGTCGCCAATCCCATGCAAATCGAGGCCTGGGGCGCGATACGCTCTAGGTAGTCCGTATCAAATTTCTCACTATCCAAATAAAACCGCTGAAACGGATTAATGGTGGTCACTTCAGCGGATGTCTCCACCGCCAACAATTGGCGCAGCTCTTGGATATTGCCGCCGCCCCCGCTTAGCACAATTTTTTTGATTTGGTCGTCCGGATAAGTGGAATAGAAAAAGTCCAGTGCGCGTCGGATTTCAGTGCACCAATCGGCCACCACCGATGAGATGATATCGGACAGATCCTCCGGAGAGATGTTGTCGCTGCCTTCGCCGAATTTTATAGACTCGGCCTCCTCAATGGAGCAATCGACCAGCGAGGCGATCTTCTGATTGATTTGTCCGCACCCCAATGAAACATCCCTCATGAAAACCGAATTATCACCTTTAAGGATGTTGAGCGATGTCTTGCTCGCACCAATATCGATAAGGGCGACATTTTCGTCCGGGTTGGGTTCGTAATTCAACTCAAAAACATTTTGCAGTGCAAAGGCGTCCACATCGATGATTTTGGGTTCCAAACCAGCCAATTCCACCAGGCTGACATAGTCGTTCACCATCTCCTTCTTGGCCGCCACCAGGAGGACATTCATCTGGTTCGGATTGTTCTCGTTCTCACCCAGAATTTGAAAATCGAGGTTAACGTCATTGATATCAAATGGGATGTACTGCTCAGCTTCAAAGTGAATCGTATCTTGAAGCTGATCTTCAGTGGCCGTTGGCACGCTTATTTTTTTGACAATAACCGAATACCCCCCAATGGAAAGGGCCACATTGCTGTTTTTGATGCCGTAGGATTTGAACAGATTTTTCAATGTATCGGCTACAGCCTCAGGATCCTTTATGGCCCCATCCTCAATAAGCCCGGGGGCAATATCCCTCATTCCGAACTTAAACAGCGTATGCCCCTTTTTGCTGTCTGTCACCTCAGCGGCCTTAATCGTTTTGGATCCGATATCCAGGCCTACCAGTCTGTTTCGTTTAGCACCAAACATAATCCCATCTCATTCTTTAAATATTTTCTTGGCGTCCGACAAACTGTATCCCAATGCGAGCAGGATTTTTCGCTTCGTTTCCATACGGCAAGGCATGCCCTGCTCGATCCGAGAAATGGTAATCGGAGATACATTTGCTTCTCTTGCAAGCTCTGACTTGCTCATCAATAGAGACTCGCGAATCTTTTTAAGGGAATTCTTTGCCATGTTCACTTTTCTGCCCACTTGTATTTTTTAATGCCACCTGTAATCCAGGCAAATCTGTTTGCTGCCTTTCTTCCTATGATGTACTAATCCTCAATGAGTTAATATGCACTGTCAAGTAAAATTATATATAATTTACATATAATTTATCTAATTTAGGCCATATTGTGTTCTAATTTTTGACACACCTATATCTTGTGCACTGTCATTATATGGACACTGAAGCGACATGACGACCTTCCAATGATTCTCCTTTTTAGGTACCGCTGTGGTGCTCTTTTTGCCCTTTGCCGCGCCTTTAATCGGTTGATCAGGCCCGTCTTGACTAACTCCGCCGAGTTCCATTATATAGGTGTGATCGTGATTTCAGCATGTATGCGTTGCCACAAGAGCATACCCTGTTTCCGGACACCCATTTCATCGGTATCGCAAATGCAAACTTTAGGCCTAATTATGACCCAAATCAGACAGACCTCAGAAGCAGTGTAAATACAAATGCGATCTCACCAAATATCCGAGCGTGCCAAGCCATTTCGTCTGGTCAAATATTTCTCGTTCTCAAGTTTGATACTCATCTTCTTCGGCACCATTATCTTATCATTTCTCAATACGCACTGGATTCGATCCATGCAATTCACCAAAAGCGAAGACTATGCCTTATTGCTGATCGAAAATCTAAACCACCAGGTCTTTATGCAATTCATTCTTCCCGTTGGCCTCAAATACGGCAAAATCGAATTGCGCAACCGGGAGCAATATGAAAGGATGGATAGTGTCGTGCGCAGTACCCTGCACAGCTTCAAGGTTGACCTGGTCAATATCTACGGGATGAAGGACCAAGTGGCCTACAGCTATTCCAAAGAGCTGATCGGGCAAGAAAATCTTGGGGGAACCGGATTTGCGAAGGCACTTCACGGTGAGGCCACCTCAAGGCTGGTGCAAAAGGGAAGTTTCTGGGAATTGCTCATGGGGGTTCCCAAGGAAATAAAAATCGTCACTTTCGCCCCCCTTCGGGCGGCCAAACCCCTCTCATCCGTAGCAGGACCTGTTCTTGGAGTGGTTGAAATCGTTCAGGATCTTTCCAACGACTATAAGAGTATCTTCCGATTTCAGGTCCTGACCCTCATCACAGTCAGCGGTGTGATGCTGGTGCTGTTTCTCATCATGACCATCGTGGTTAAGCGCGGTGAAAGCATCATTCAAAGGCGGGCTCAGGAGAGGCTCAAATTAAAAGAACAGCTGAGCCGTGCCAAGCATTTGTCATCACTGCTCAAAATAAAGATGGGGCCCGACAACACATCGGCTCGCATACCGGATATCATCATCGAAGAATCCGGCCGCCTCAACAATATCATTACCGACTTTCTCAATTATGCGCGCCCGAGAGAACCCAACCTGTTTCCATGCAGTGTCATCGGCGTGATTGACAAGATCATTGCATATCTTTCATCGCAAATGGAGAACGAAGGACACACGATCCACACCGAGTACGATCGCAATGTCCCAAAAATTCATGCCGATGCCGATATGTTATACCAGGCGTTTCTTAACATATTGCTCAATGCCATGCAGGCCATGCCGGACGGCGGCGTCATCGATATCACCGCTTTCTCCCGCGACAGCCATCTGTGGATCACCTTCGAAGATCATGGACCTGGGATTCAAAAAGAGGCCATGGGGAAGATGTGGGATCCTTTCTTCACCACCAAAGATAAAGGTACCGGCTTAGGATTGGGCATTGTTAAAAACATCATCGAAGCGCATAATGGCAAAATTCGTATTGAAAACAGGTCCAAAGGCGGTACCCGTGTCGCCATAAGGCTGCCGGTGGATATGGAAGCGTAGATATGGAAACCATTCTTATAGTTGATGACGAGAAAAATTATCCCTTGATTCTTAGCGCGGTCCTTCAGGAAGAGGGCTTTGAACCACTGACAGCGCACAGTGGTAAGGAAGCGCTTGAAACCATAGATCATTCAGACATTGATCTCGTCCTTACAGACATGAAGATGCCCAAAATGGACGGTATTGAGCTCCTCGAAAGGATTAAAGAAAAGGATCCGGAGCTTCCGGTCATCATGATGACGGCACACGGTACGGTCGAAAAGGCGGTGGAGGCCATGCAAAAGGGCGCCTACAATTATATCCTGAAGCCTTTTGACAACGAACGCCTGGTTCTCTATGTCCACAAAGCCATCGCCATGTTTAGAATGGTTAAAGAGAACAGACATTTACGAAGTGCAGTGGAGTCGCAATACAGCTTTGGAAATCTGATCGGCAAAAGCAAACCCATGCAGGATATTTTCGAAACCATTCGCAAAGTCGCCCCCTCCACCGCCACGGTATTGATCGAAGGTGCCAGCGGTACAGGCAAGGAACTGGTGGCCAAATCGATCCACTTCAACAGTCCAAGACGAAACCAGCCCTTTGTGGCTGTCAATTGCTCGGCGCTGGCCGAAAGCCTTCTGGAAAGCGAGCTGTTCGGCCACGAAAAAGGGGCGTTTACAGGTGCGGTGGCCATGAAAAAAGGACGGTTCGAGATCGCCGACGGCGGAACGCTCTTCCTTGATGAAATTGGAGAGCTGTCACCTTCTCTGCAGGTAAAGTTGCTTCGTGTGCTGCAGGAGAAGGTGTTCGAACGGGTTGGCGGTGTACGCCCCATCTCAGTCAATATCCGCTTGATCGCCGCCACCAACAAATCATTGAAAGATGAGATCGACAAGGGACGATTTCGGGAAGATCTTTTCTATAGATTGAATGTGGTGCATGTGGTCCTGCCTAAACTGAGCGACCGCCTGGAAGACATCCGGCCACTGGTGACCCATTTTATTCAGAAATACGCTTCCGAACATTATGGTGACAACTCGGTCTCCCGCGTGGAACAGGAGGTGGAACGACTGTTTTTTAAATACAGTTGGCCGGGAAATGTAAGGGAGTTGGAAAACGTCATCGAACGGGCCATGGTGATGTGTTCCGATAACGTAATCAAGGTGGAGGACCTGCCCAAGGACTTCAAAACGAGCGCCTACCAGGACAGTCGATTGAAATTGGATAATCTACCCCGTCAAGCTACCCTGTATGAGGCGCTGGCCCACGTGGAGCGGCAGCTGATCCAACAGGCGCTGAAGGAAGCCGATTACGTCCAGGCCCATGCCGCAGCGCTGCTGGGTATCGGAAAAAGCGGGCTGAATCAGAAAATCAAAAAATTCGGTATTCGGATCGAAAAACCGCAAAACGAATAGGGGGTTGATCTGAAGCTATTCCAAGAAACGGATTTCGAGCCAAGAGACTTATTGTAGACAGCTTCTATACCTTTTCATGGGCGATGCCGGCATATGTAGAATTCGGGAATTCATCAATGAGTCGTTGGTATGCCTGCCGGCTTTCTTCCGCTTTGCCAATTTGGCCTAGCAACTTTCCCAGATGATACAACGCTGTATCTTTCAGCAACGAATCCGGTCCGTCGGCGATCTTTTGAAAATGGGCAATGGCTTTAGGGTAGTCGCCTTTTTCCTGGTAAGCCACCCCCAAACCGTTGTGGAGAATATTATGCAACGCTGCATCGTCCCCGAAATCATCCAAAGCCTTCTGATAATTCTCGATGGCTTTGTCGTAGTCATGCGCAATTGAAGCCATGTGGCCGTATAATAGACGACCCAATTTCCCAGCCGGCTGCCCTCCGTATGAATCGATGAGCACATCGAACTCTCCGCTGATCGCTGCCAAGGCGGCTCCCCCATCCTTCGCTCCAGCTTCGGTCTGATATTTTTCTATCATCTGACCCAATAACTGATTGGCGGCCTCGGCCCGCCTCTGATTCACAAAGGCAAAAATCGAAACGGCGATAATGACGCCAAAAAAGAGCGTCGCGCCTATCCCCAGTGCTTTGGCATTCTCTTTGGCCCAGCTGATCACCTGCCCTGTCGTGGTGATAAACTCATCCGGTTCCTTTAAAAGCTGTTTGCGCGTTACTCGCTTTTTCGCCATTTCTCCTCCACTGATTTTCGAATGGTATCCCACTGATCATCGGGTATATTGGCGCCGACGATCTGGCAAACGGCATGCCCACAAATGCTTCCCAGACGACCGCATTCCTCCAGCGGCCATTGATGCACCAATCCGAATAAAAACCCCGAAGCCCACAAATCACCCGCCCCTGTCGTATCCACGGCTCTTCCATCCCCGCGGGGAGCGATCTGGATCTGTCTTCCGTTATGTGCGAGAAGGCTGCCGCGGTCGCCGACCTTCAAAACAGCGATATCCACAGATCGGGATAGCTGCTCAAGGGCAACGCTCTCATCCTTGCGCCCTGTATAGGCAAAGGCCTCATCTTCATTGGCGATAAGAATATCCACGTAATCCGCTATAAATCCCGGCAGCACCTCCTTGGCCTCCTCCACCACATTGAAGCTTGCCAAATCCAGAGATACCAGGGCCCCGGCTTGCTTGGCGGATGAAATGATGGCCGCAAACAACGCCTGGTTGAACAGCAGATACCCCTCAATGTGGACGATGGCAGCACCACTGAAGCAAGTCGGCGCCATATCTTCGGGTCGCGTCTCGGCGGAAGCCCCCAGATAGGTCAACATCGATCGTTGCGCATCCGGGGTGATGATGGATAAGACCCGGCCGGTGGGCAGCGGGGATTCAAAGAGCATGGGATCGACGTTCTGTTTTCGCAAATCGTCGCGAAACAAACGCCCCATGGTGTCATTGCCGCACTTTCCGACAAAGCGCGCCTGGCCCCCCAGACGGCCAATACCCACCATGGTATTGCAGGCCGACCCGCCGGGTACGACGGTCGGCTCCCGTCGGGCCGAAGCGATCGTCTCGTCGATGACGCTTTTTTCCACATAGGTCATACCGCCCTTTGGGGTTCCCGCCTTTGCAACAAAGGCGTCGTCTTCATGAATTAGAATATCCACCAGAGCCGACCCAACGCCGACCACCCGTGTTTTTCCTCTATCTATCTTGTCGTAAACAGCCATTGCCTCACCATACCAACGAGTTAAATATCCAACCTTCATCGCCATCGGCGTGCCGGATCTTCTTCCAGCGCCCCTTGGTCTCCAATACCTTGAACGGCGTCCCCTTTTCGGCGTCAAACGCCAAGTCGTATTGGGTCCCGGGGCCTGTGCGAACGTTGGCACGCCGCACCCTCACGATGACGGTCGGCGTTTTGTCCACCAAAGAGCTGTGGATCCATCCGATGTCACCTTCGAAATCCTTGAAACGATACCATTGACCTCTCTTCTCGAGTACCTGGAGGGGGTGATATTTTTCCACCTGCCAGAGGGTATCGGACGTCGTGCTGGGTTGTGCCCTCACATTGGCAATATCTCTGGCGACAGCGACCCGCTCTCCGGCAAGGACCGTTCCCGAAGTCAACACAATCGCCGCCACTGCCAGGCACAAAAAACTTTTCGTCCACCTCATAGACTGGTCACCTTTCCTCCACAGTCGATATATACCACCGGGTGTTTTTCTGTGTACTGCCCTTTCCCAGACCGCTAGGCTTTTGAGGCCACTCCTGTCTTTTCTGGCGCCAGGGTCACTTGAATTTTGTGCGCCAGCCCGCGCCCTAGTACCAAGCGCTTGTAGTCTGCCGCAACGACCAGCTGTCCGTGGCTGAGATTGGTAATCACTTCCAATTCATCCCCAATACGCAACCCCATGCTCAACAACCGCGTCCGGGAGGTCGCACCGCCATTGATGGACTTGATCATTACACGCTCCCCTGTTCTGGCAAGATCGAGGGAAATCACAACATTCTGCCGCGCCATGCATTGCCGGCATATGCCATACAGTTCCATTCGATGTTGGAGCATATGAAAACCATTCTCGGCCGCTATTTTCAGTTGCAGCTGCTCCATGACTTCATTCTGGAACTCGAAGATGCCATTGCACTTGGTACAGATCATGTGATCATGGTGCTGCCCAAGGTGGAGATGCTCATAGCGAAGTTCGCCGTTACCGAAATGGTTCTGTCTTGCAAAACCGTAGTGGCACATCATATCGATGGTCTGCTTAACAAAATCGACATCCAGGGCGCGTCCCTCCTGATGCACCAGATCCACCAGTTCCTGCACCGTGACATGGTGCTCCGTGCGCAAAAAGACCTCAAGAATCATTAGCCGATCATCGAACCGACCGATGCGATCCTGTTTGAAGAGCTTTTTGAATTGTTCCTTTTCCTGCTTATGGATGGCATGTGTTGCCATTGGATTGCCCCCGCTTGTAGTCTGAAACAGCAATACTAGCGGGAGTGACCCGGTAGATTCCAGGTGGTGCAGGACCCATTAGAGCAAGAGCGGGATTGAGAGGTAACCTGGGATTTTGAACCGCCGCCAGGCGCCATATTTATATTGGTTGAACTCAATATGCGTTCCAAATCTTCACTGCCGCATTTGGTGCACTTCATTTCCACATCCTTGTCATTTGATCCCATGACAAGTAGTTCGATATATTCCTCGCATTTAATGCATTTAAATTCAAAAATCGGCATAAAAAGCTCCTCGCTGGTCAATCTGGTTAACGGCCATTTGTATTACCATTGCATCTACAATGTCAAGAATACCGCCGAGATCCCTTTCCGCTATCCAGCCGTATCTGCCAGCATTTCCCGCGCATGCTCAAGGGTAGTGGCTGTGATCGCCTCACCGCCCAGCATGCGAGCGACCTCTTCTATCCGGTCGTCGGGGCTCAGCCGGGCGATGGTCGTTCGGGTACGCCCCCGGTCCACCCCCTTTTCAATGCGGAAGTGATGGCGGCCGTATTTGGCGATCTGCGGTAAATGGGTAATGCAAAGGATTTGATGGTATCGGGAAAGATCGGCCAGTTTTTTTCCCACCAGCTCGGCCGCACCGCCGCCGATGCCCGCATCCACTTCGTCGAAGACGACAGTCTCCAGAGAATCGTTTTGGGCCAGAATCGCCTTGAGCGCCAAGACCACCCGCGACAATTCGCCTCCGGATGCGATGGCCGCCAAGGGCTTGATGGCCTCTCCAACGTTGGGAGCGATCAAAAAGGCCGCCCGATCCAGGCCGTATTCGGACAAACCGGCATCGTTGCAGCGCAGATAGGGACTCAAATCCTTGGACGGCACGGCAAAGGTCAATTCCACAGCGAAGCGGGTACCGGCCATTCTGAGGGAATCCAGTTCCGCCTCAACCGCCGCTGCCAGCTCGCCGGCTGCCGCTTTCCGCCTGCCGGAGAGCGTCTGGGCCAAACGGCACAAATCCTCATGTGCTGCTGCACACGCCTTTTCCGCCTCGGCAATAGCATTGTCGATATTCTCCATCTCTTCCAATTGACGACGAGCGTCTTCCGCGTAGGCCAACACAGCATTGATAGCGCCGCCATATTTGCGTTTGAGCCGGTTGAGCAGGTCCAATCGCTCCTCCACCGCATCCAGCCGGTGGGGATCGAGATCGAGATGACTCAGATAGTCCCGCAGGTTGGCGGCCAGGTCTTCGGCCCCATAGGCCAACTGCTCCATGGCGTCAGCACCCTCTCTGAGATGCACATCGATGGCACCGCACCTGGCCAACTCTTTTCCCATCTGTCCCAGCCGTTCAAAGATGGCACCGTCGATGCCGTAGAGCTCGTCAACGCATTGGCGAAGGGTATCGTGGATCAGCTGACCGTTTTTCAACCGCAGGCGTTCTTCTTCCAGGGCCAGGTCCTCGTCCAGCTGGATATTGGCGGCTGCGATTTCATCCCTTTGGAACTGCAGCAACGCCATTTGCTCACTCAGACGCGATTGGCGCCGGCGCAGCTGCGATTCCCGATCGATAAGGGGGATAAGCCCTTGATAGACATCCATATATTGCAGGCGCAGGTCCATAAGGCCGCCGTATTGGTCCAGAATCAGCAGGTGCTCTTCCTCCTTCAACAAGCCCTGATGGGCGTGTTGTCCGGAGATGCTGGCCAGATTGGCCGTAATGGTTGCAAGCAGGTGCATAGTGGCCGCCCGTCCATTGATATAGATGCGATGGCGGTCATTTCGCGAGATGACGCGGCGCACCAATAAACCTTCCTGGGCATCGTAGCCTTGTTCCTGCATAACCCTGGCCACCTGACTCTCCGGCGTGATGTCAAACACCGCCTCCAACTCGGCCTGGTCTTCTCCGGTGCGAATCAGACCGGCCGATACCCTGCCCCCCAGCAGCAGGTTGACCGCATTGATCAAAATCGATTTTCCAGCGCCCGTCTCCCCGCTCAGAATCGTCAAGCCGGATTCAAAACGAATGGTCAGGTCTTCGATGATGGCGAAATTACGGATGGAGAGTTCCTCAAGCATGGGGTATCGTCGCCCTTATGATGGCATTCGTTACATCGCATGGAGAATTTGCTACGGTACAGGCCCGATAGCTGTATCCCTCACCGCCAGCGGCAGTTATGGACCGCCGGTATATTAGTGAAACCCACAGGCCGAGTCAACAGCAGGCCGCTTTGTTGGCAGCTCCTTTGCCAGTCAGTTTGTCAAAAGCGGTACCTGCAGAATCGTCTGGCACCCGTCAGCGGCCTTTGAACATCGGGCATACAATAATGCATTTTACCGATTTATAAGATGGCTGAGCGTAGCGAATGCCGCATTCGACGTTCAATGTTCAGCATTCGATGTTCGATGTTCAATTGCACCCGGGTCTACTCCGGGTACCCCGTGATCTCTCTGATTTTTTGATACAGCGGTCTGAGTCGCCGATACATCTTTTTATACACCTGGCGGTAGAGGGCGTCATACTGGCGATGGTTGCGCAGGTCGGGTTCAAATGCCGTGCCGATATGGGTCATGCACCCAACAGCCGCGGCTACATCAGGAAAAAAGTTCAACCCCACCGCTGCATTGATGGCCGCACCCAAACCGGCCGTCTCATAAAGATGGGGTCGAATGGTGGGTAATCCAAAGATATCCGCTGTCAATTGCATGGCCTGGTTGCTCTGGGAGCCGCCGCCCGATACGCGCAAGCTGGTGACGGCCGTGCGGCTCCGCCGTTCGATGCGCTCCTTGCCCTCCCGCAAGGCATAGGCCAATCCCTCTACTATGGAGCGATAGAGATGCCCACGGGAGTGCACGTCCCCAAATCCGATGATCGCTCCTTTGGCCTCCGGCCCCGGAGATTTCAATCCCGGGGTCCAGTAGGGCTGCAGCATCAATCCCATGGCGCCGGGTGGAATCTCTTCCAGAAATTGTTCAAACAGGATTTCCGCCGTACCACCCCCTTTTTCAGCCGTCTCCTGCTCAAGATGACCGAACTGCTCTTTAAACCAGTTCACCATCCAATACCCGCGATAGACCTGCACTTCAATGCTATGATGGCCGGGTAAAGCGGACGGGTAGGCGGGCAACAGCGTTATGGGCTCGATGTAACGGGAGTGGGTGACATTGATCGTCGCGGTTGTGCCATAGCTCAGGCACCCGATATTGGGCAGAAGTGAGCCGGAACCGATAACTTCACATGCCTTGTCGGCGGCCGAGGCTATCAGCGGCAATCCGGCAGGGATGCCGGTCTGCTTTGAAGCCGGCCCGCAGACTTCCCCCAGCACGCCGGTGGGCGGCACAAGGTCCGGCAGCATCTCAGGCTGCATCTTCAGGCAGCGCCAATGCCACGAGCCGGCCGAGGCCCACCTCAATTTTTTGTAATTAAAGGGGATATAGCCCACCTGAGACCCTATGGAATCCACAAAACGGCCGGTGAGCCTGTGGGTCAAATATCCGGAAAGCAACAAGTATTTGTGAGTTCGCGCCCAGATATCGGGTTGATAAGCGGCAATCCAGTTCGCCTCGGCTTCCGATCTGAAATATTCGATGGTCCGGTGAAGGCCCATGCCCTTGAAAATCCACCGCCAAATGCCGTTCATGGGAGGCAGGCCACGGGCTTTGCGCTGGTCGAGCCAGAGGATAGCCGGGCGCAGGGGGCGGCCGTTCTCATCCACGTTGACGACGGTTCCCCGCTGGCTGGTCAGTGCCACACCCGCTATGGCCGCCCGGTCTATGCCATGATCCTGCCACAATTGCCGGCACGCCTTGATCAGCGCTTCCCAGAAGCACTCCGGGTCCTGTTCGGCCCAGCCGGGATGGGGGGACGCATAACAGCACAGAGCGTAGGATTGCTGTGAGCGCCAACCGATCATGTCGGTAGTTGATCACCTCGTCCTCTTCTGGCTCGACGACGTACCACCACCCCGCCACCTCAAAGGTCACATGCATCAACTCCATTTGAGCCATCCCAACAACGTATAAGCCAGCCAAAGGGACCAGGCCAGCATCAGCGTCCGATAACACCAGAGGGGAAGGCTCAATACCCACGGCCGGGGCAGACTGCCGCCGATACGATCCTGGGTCCAGTTCAGGGTCCAGCTGCTGGATTGATTCCCATCGATCTGCATATCCGGTTGCCCGATCAGGCCCGCTTTTACTGCAGCAAAAAGGGCTGCCAAGGCGACCAAGGTCAAAAGAATCAAACCGATTTGGAGCAGGTTGAACCCCAACCAGTGGGAAACGGCGGACCGTTGCTCCCGCAACCCCAGGGCCAATAACCAGCCTATAATCACCAGGGCCATTACCGTCGGCACCTGGGTCAGTCCAATGCCCAACAGCACCCACTGCCAGGTTTTCAACGGTGTCAGCGGCAGCCGCCCCAATCCCAGCGCCGCCAGGACAATCACCGCCAGGTAGCTCCAGAAAAGCACCGCCGGTCCCCATTGGGGGCCACCGGTGAGCAGAATCCACCTTTTTTGGGGCATTTTGATGGTGACGCGGGCGTTGACCGCCTGTTGGCCGATCTTGACCAAAGCCCCCTTGAGCAGCGATTGAAAGGGCACCAGTTGATGCCACTTGACGGAAACGCTCTGGCGACCCGGTTGCAGCGGTACGGTGACCCATTGTCCGTCCTGGCGAACCGGCAGGCTCTTATCGTTAACCCGCACCTCCTGCAGATTCGTGTTGGGCGGCAGTTCGATGGTGTGCTGGCCTCCCCTGCTGGTGTGGATCTTCAACATCAACTCCCCACGACTCAGTCGGCGCCCCGGGGAGAGAATAAGGTCGGCGTTGTGAATGGTAACCGCCTGGCCCTCCAGGGCCTTGGGCCGGTGCACCCTGATGGTGACCGTCTCACCGGGCCAGGGTTGCCATTGGGGCTGCCATTGGCCGCCACGGTCCTGATGGTGAACCACTGGGATACCCTCCAGATCGCAATGCCAGATCGGACTGGCATCCAGCACCCATGTCTCTGTCCACGGCACGGCCCGCGGCGCCGTCAGGTGGATGGCTGGAGCGATTTTCAGGGTCGATGCAAAAGAGACCTGGTGCTGGGCTGGTGACATATTGATAAGCACCTGACCGTCATCCACCTGCATCCCTGCGGAGGTGACCGATTCATCCACCAAAAGCGGCACACTGGCCACCACCGGTGTTCCAACGGGCGTCACCCGTGTCACAATGGTGCGAACCTGCCATGTCAAGCCCAGGTAGAGGGTACGCCGGACATTCAAGAAGGGCGGAAGCCGGCCATTGTCCCGGGTGGAAAGCCGGCTCGCCTGTTGTTGCCGGATCCGGGTCAGCTGGAGGCTCGATCCCACCGAACCGTCGGGCAGGATACCTTTAACCGCCCATCCCGACGCCTCGTAGGATGCCAAATGGGGCTTGAGGGGCAGCGGGATCTGAACAACGCTTTCACCGGCCACGCTGCCCAACATGATCACAGTATGCAAGCCGGAGGGTATGACGGCCCAGAGGCCGCCTTTTCGATCCCTGGCCATGGCGCTGATGGGGGCATTATCCAGAAGGATCTGTTCCGGATTCCAAGATTGGCGGCTGACCGGCAGCGGGACAGCGGTTCGGTCGGCGGCGTTCACCTTGAGCATGATCCGCAGCGCATCCTCGGATACGGCCACTTCCAAACGCGAGATATCCGCACAATAAGGCAGGCAATCGGGCGGCGCCAGCAACCGCTCCTTGAGGGTCTCCAGCAACTCGGTGGGCGGGAAGGCCGATTCGCCTTCTGCGTGGGCGGGAACTTGGTAGGCGCCGATGAGCAGGAGTACAGCCGCCATCGCAGCCGGACTTTTGTGGAGGTGGTCTTGGATCTTTTTCCACCACGGTCTCCAGTCGACAACCCCCCAGATCAAGCTCCCTAACAAGCCGACCCTCAAGACGGCCAGCACCAGGTTCATCCAGGGCGAGAGAAGGAAGAGGCGCATGGCCTGGCTTTTGTCCACCGGCCCGTTCCACCCCAGACGGACTGTGTGCCAATGCCATTGGGGCAGACCGGGGCCGGTTGGAATCAATGCGTCCGGATCTTGATGCCAGACCGCGCGGCCCTCACCGGCCTGAACCGCCATGTCGGCGGTCATCGGCGGGGATGCGGCCTGCTTCGACAGCTTGCCGGGCAGTTGGGTTAGGGTGCGCATGCGCCTTTCGGATTTTCTGGCCGCCTTCTTTTCCTGCTGGGCAACCTGATCCATCTCAAATCGTGCCAATTTTTCTACGCCAAAATCATTGTGCTGTGATAGTTGGGGATAAAGCCCCCAGCGCACCTGCTCCACAATGAAGGGGATGGAGATGATCAGCAGCACCCCGACGGCGGCAAAACCCCATAGGCCGACGATCCGCTTGACCCAGTTATCGGGAAGCAACGGCAGCAGCGCCAGTACGGCCAGAATATGCAGCCAAACCAATCGGGGAGCACCGGGTTCGTGGAAAATCAACGCCATTGTGGCCAGCGCCAGGATGCCCCATCGCCAATCGCGCAGTTTGAATACCGCCAGGGTGATGATGAGCACCAGGAAAAAATCGAGCAGAGACCAGTGCTGCAGCCAGGTGTCCGAAACCTGGTCCACGCCAGTGACCGCCAGCAGTCGCCATCCCGGAGGCAGGCGAAGTTCTCCCGACACCTTCTGAAAGTCATGATCCCACCCCACAACTTCTATGGGGCCCGACCGCGCCGGCAAGCGGGCATCGCTCTGCAGTTGCAAAGCCCCTTTTCTCAACTCAACACCGGCTTTTCCGTCGCTGCCCTGTTCGGTGATGACCTGATCCTTGCCGTCGATGGCGACCCTGCCCAGCTCCACGGGGGCATTGACTGCCAGATACCACTGCCGGTTCAGCTGCCCCTCGATTCTGTCGTGAAGGGTAAATCCCCCGCCGTCAAAATCCAGCCACCACTGGCGGATGAGTTGGAGCTGATCCGGTACCGGGTCCGGATCCCCGCGTCGAATCTCTTTGAATTGCATCGCTGCTTCGGGTTTCATCAGAAAAGCGGAATAGGTACGCCACGGGTCCGGCATTTCCGTTTGCCCGGGCTCTACCTGGGGAGCCCCCTGGATCTCAACCATTCGCAGCTGATGCTGGGGCTGGAACGACCATATTTCATCTCCGTACATCGAAAGCCCCGGTCCCATTTTCACCACCGGTTCGGGCATGCGGCCGATAATACTCACCTCCCAGCGACCGGGCCGCACCTGAACGAGCAATTGTCCATCGGCATCCAGGCGGGCCGGCAATCGGCTGCTGAGTTCCATGGGGATCAGATTCTGCAACGACACAGCCTTGAGCCGGATCTCCCGAGGCTGGCCGGAGACATCCAGACGCAGCAAAGTGGTCACCCGCATGGGAATGGTGTCGTTGATCAACCGGAAAATGCGGATCTTCACATGATCTTCGCGTATCTCTCTCCCAGTTTGCTCCTGGAGCCAGAGACGCCCCTGATCGTCCATCACGGGGGATTCGAAAACCTGTCCGTCCACCAACAGAGTGATCAACCCAATGGACGGCGGCACGTTGATCATTTCAGGCCTGCGTTGCCAATAAAAACGCCCTTTGATATGGTGCTCCCCGGGTGTCAACTTTATGGAGGGCCGGTTGCTGCGGTTCACCACAGCGGCTGAATTGCCGTCGACGACCACGCTGTCCGGCCACATCCGGAGACTTCCGGGCAGTTCCACCCACCCTTCGGAAAACATTCTCCATCGCTGTTCAAAACTGCCGCCATCATCTGTCACCTCCACCTTCAAGCGGGACGGCCATTGGCATCGCACCACAGCGCCGTTGTTGTAATCCGACGGACAAAGCGCCTCTTCGTGTCCGTGGAGGACCCAAGAGCGCCAGCGCGCCAATTCCGGGGGGATCTCTCCGGATGAAATGGCAGCCGCTGACAGCCCCGTGAAGCCGGCGGCAACCGCTGCCCATAGCAACACAACTCCCATTAGTCGCGTCATGACGATCGTCTCCTTGTCGTTGAGACTTCCAAATGTGCACCTAACTGTCCGACAACCCATTGGATGGCCTTGGGCAAGGGGGCAGGATCGTATCCCAAAGCATATGCCCTGTCGCTAACGAGACTGCAATCGGGAGATCGCGCCACCTTTGTATTGATGGATTCGAGGGTCATCGGTTCGATCATGGTGGGTGCGACCCCCATCTGCTCTGCCATGAGAAGCCCCAGATCATAGCGGGATATCCGGGTTCGCCCCCCCAAGTGCAGGCATCCGCGGGCTTTGCCGACCAAGGACAGCAAGCCCTTGGCGGCATCACGGTAGGTCACAGGCGTTCGGAACTCATCGGTAAAAAGCCGCAGGGGCCGTCTGCGCTGTATCTTGAAGAGCATCTGCGCTGAAAAACCGCCTGCTCCTCCAGCTCCCACCCCGATCATTAACGGCAGACGACATACCAATGCATTACCATTAACGCTGAGCACCGCTGTTTCGGCTTCCGCTTTCTGGAGTCCGTAAACACAGACCGGCGTCACCGTATCGTGTTCTGTGTAAGGGGCATTTGATCCGTCAAAAACCAGGTCGGTGGAAGTAAATATAAACGGGATTTGAAGATCGGCGCACAAGGTGGCCAACTGCCTTGGCACGTCCACGTTCACAAGTCGGGAAATGTTGGGGTGCTGTTCGCAAAACGCCGGCTGGGACACCGCAGCCGCATGAATCACCGCTTTGGGTTTGACCGCCGCCATCAGGTCTTCAAGCGCAGGGAGATCGGTCAAATCCGCCTGAACCGATTCTACACCATCCATGGAAAAGGCGTGTTGCCAATGGATGCCAGTGACAGTCCAATTCTTTGCCGCCAATCGGCAGACCCAGCACCCCAGGTTTCCGCTGGCGCCGGTAACCAAAAGATTTGGACGCTGCCGCAGGCTGCGACTATTTGAGACCATCTGTTGCTCTCCGATACGGGGTGTTGTAAAATTGTGCTGGAATCTTCACCGCTCAGTGCCGAAAAGGCACCGCGTTTCAGGCAATGGTCCTTCAATATCATGGGAAGACAGCGCAAGCTATGGAAAATTCATCTCTTTGCTGATATATATTGGAATCTTCCACACGAGACAACGTCCCACAGGGGACAATGGAGCGCCCATGCCGCATAACCTCGCCATCGCCTACTTCATCACCGCTCACGGCTTCGGTCACGCTTGCCGGGCCGCCGCGGTTATGGAGGCCATATTGCAGCGCTATCCAGAGACCCGTTTCGAACTTTTTACCACCAGCCCGCAGGAACTCTTTGCTTCTTCTATAGGCCATGGTTTTGGCTATCACCCGATAAACAGCGATATCGGCGTCGTCCAATTGAGCCCTCTGGAAGAGGATTTGTCGGCCACCTGCGATCAACTGGACAGGGCATTTCCGTTCAAAACGTCAATGGTGGATGAAATCGCCGGCGATTTGATCCAATTAAAATGCCGATTGGTAATCTGCGATATCTCACCTTTGGGAATTGAAGTCGCCCGATCGGCCGGGATTGAAAGCGTACTGGTTGAGAATTTCACCTGGGACTGGATCTACCGGAGTTACCAGTCATCGGAACCTCGTTTCGGACCTCACATCCAGTACCTGGTGGATGTTTATCGTCACGCCGATCACCATATCCAATCGCCGCCCATCTGCCGGCCGGCTACAGATGCCGTAGGCATGTCCCCCATCAGCCGTCGTGTCCGTTCGGAGCGCCATCAGGTTCGAAAGAGACTGGGGATTTCCGATGAGGAAAAGATGGTACTGCTGAGTATGGGAGGGATTCCCGACCGGCACGCCTTCCTTTCTCAGCTACCGGAAGCGTTGGAGTGGTATCTGGTGGTGGCAGGCGCCGGCGCGAACCAGTCCCCCCGAAAAAGGATAAGGCTCTTGCCCACCTTCTCGGAATTCTTTCACCCCGACCTAATGGCCGCCGCCGATGCACTGGTGGGAAAGGCTGGCTACAGCACAGTAGCAGAGGCTTATCACTGCGGTATCCCCTTCGGCTACATCAAGCGGCCCCGTTCTCCGGAATCGGCCGTGCTGGAATCGTTTATTGATCGGTATTTGCCATCCATGGCCATACCAGCTGCAGCCTATCCATCCGGAGAGTGGATCACGAAACTGCCCGATCTGTTTTGTAAACCCAGAAGCGAGGAAAAAAAGGTGAACGGTGCAGATCAGGTAGCAGACTACATCGGTAAATTATTGGCCTGACCCAATGGTCTCAACGACCCGGTTGCACAAGGTGCCGATCTTTTCAATCCAGCATTCCACCACGTCTCCTGGCCGAAGCACTACCGGGGGATCTCTGAAGATGCCCACCCCGGCCGGTGTGCCGGTGGAAATGATATCCCCCGGCAGCAGGGAGATATCTTCGCTCACATCGGCGATGATCGCATCGATGGGAAACATCATATCCCGCGTGGCGCCCGTTTGCATCAATTCACCGTTGACTTTGGCGGTTAAGCGCAGATCCTGCACGTCCCCGATCTCGTCCGGCGTCACCAGTACCGGCCCCAAGGGTGCAAAAGTGTCAAAGGATTTTCCGCGGAACCATTGGGAGTGGGCGAACTGCGCCCTGCGGCCGGAGACATCGTTCATCACGCAGTAGCCGGCAACATGCTTCAGCGCCTGATCGGGCACGATACGTTTGCCGGCTTTTCCTATAATCACGGCCAATTCCACTTCCCAGTCGATCTGATCTGAACTTATTGGCAGGAGGATTGGGTCATAAGGACCATTGAGGGTGTTGGCGGTTTTGCAAAACAGCAAGGGCGCTTCGGGTGTATCGAACCCCCCCTCCTTGGCATGCTCGGCATAGTTTTTCCCAAGGCAGATGATCTTCTGCGGCCGGCTGACCGGTGGGCCCAATCGCACATCCATCTTGCGCCCTTCCATCTTCAGGTCGGAAATTTTTTCCAGCCAGCCCTCTTGGAAAAATTGTTCGCCAATATCCGGAATCTCCGGATAAACGAAGCGCAGATCCACAATCCCATCCTCTTGCCAGAGGCCGGGCTGTTCCGCGCCCGGCTGACCGAATCGAACCAATTTCATATCCACCTCATCTTCGGGTTCACCCATATCCCATGCCATGAATTCGAAAAAGCTGAAAGGCAAAATTTGACTTGGAAACCTAAAACAAGATAGGGTAATACATTGGTGCGGCTCTGCGGAGGCAGGAGGATTTTGCATGGGATTGACGCCGTCCGAAAAACCACCTGAAACCATTAAGGATGGAGACCTCGGATCTGACGGCAAGCGTCTGAATCAGATTCATAAATTAGGAGACCTCTTTAGTGTTCTCGGAACCGATCCTTCCCGGAACATTCCCGCTATTGTAAGCCACACCGGTAGAGTGTTCGATTGCGCCTGCGCCCTCTATCATCGCATGGACGACCAAACCCATAAGCTCACCCGGGTATCCGGCTATCAGGTACCGTCCTATTTCCCCTCACAAACCGCGCCCGAAGGCCATATCTGCTATGAAGCCACCATCAAGGGGGAAAACCGGCCGGTGATATTGGAAGACATCTCCCAAACCGCTTTCCAGAAGAGCGATTCATATGTGGCAGACTTGGGTTTGAAATCCTATTTGGGAATTCGCATCTGCTGCAAAGATAAAGTGATCGGATCGCTTGCCGTGGCGGACACCCGGATTCGGAAATTCGATGACAATGATGTTTACCTTATCACCACACTGGCCAGGGCGCTCTCGGTGGAAGAAGAGCGCCGACAAGTCAACGCCATACTCAATCAGAGCGAAAGTAGATATCAGGAACTATACAAAATGCTGCGATTGCTGACGGACAACGTCCCCGACCTGATTTGGGCAAAAGACTTGCAGGACCGGTATCTTTTTGTCAACCAGGCGGTTTGCGATAAACTGATCAAATGCCAGCGGCCGGACGATGCTGTCGGCAGGACGGACGCATTTTTTGCCAAAAGAGAAAAAGACGCTGGCCACCATCATACCATTGGCGCGACAGGAGAACGTTCCGACGATATTATCAAAAAGACAAAAAAACCCGGCCGCTATTTGGAAGAGGGATTGGTGCGGAACTGCCATTTGGTGCTCGATGTCCACAAGGCGCCATTTTGGGGGCCTGATGGCGAGATGATCGGTACGGTGGGCTGTGGAAGAGACGTCACCCAAAAAAACAGACCGAAAAAGCACTCAAAAAAAGCGAACGGCGCTACCGGGATCTCTACCACAATACACCGGTGATGCTCAGCTCCATGGACAGCGCCAACATCATCACCAGTGCCAGCAACCTTTGGTTGGATACGCTGGGTTATGAACGAGCAGACGTCATCGGCCGCAATATTCTCGACTTCTTCACACCGGAAAGCCGGAATGATGCGGTGGACCTGTTGCTGCCTGAATTCTACCGGACAGGGCAGATGAAAAACAAACCCTTTCAGCTGCTCACCCGGAGTGGAGAGATAAAGCATGTTCTGCTCAGCGCCATCCGGCAGGATGATGATATGGGGCACTACGATGGCGCCCTGACCTTTGCCGTGGATGTTACCGAAGCCAAAAAGGCCGAGATGGAAAACAGCCGCCTATCGGCTCGCCTGCAGCAAGCCCAGAAAATGGAGGCCATCGCAACCCTGGCGGGAGGGGTCGCCCATCAATTCAACAATGCCCTGGCGGTTATTTTGGGCAATCTTGAGCTGATTCAGATGGATGGTCTGCATAGCGCCAAGCTCGCCCCCTACATCGAACCGATGAGCCAGGCCGGACAGAAGATGGTCCAGCTTACCGGTCAGCTCCTTGCTTATGCACGGGGGGGAAAATTCCAGACCCAGATCATTTCCGCGCATCAGTTTGTCTCCGGTACCCTCAAAATCGTCCAGCACAGCATGGCACCCTATGTGGAAGTGGAAACCGACCTGGACGAAAACACCGATCATATCGAAGTGGACCTGACCCAGATGCAGATGCTGCTGGCCGCAATTCTCTCCAACGCCTCGGAGGCAATGACCGGCCAGGGGAGCGTGCGGGTCACGCTGAAGAACACGACCATCACCGGTAAAGAGCGAAAAAAACACCCCGAACTCAAGAAGGGCCGCAAAGTCCTTCTGCGGATCGAGGACAACGGCAAAGGGATGGACGAACAAACCCGCAGCCGCATTTTCGAACCTTTCTTCACCACCAAATTCCAGGGACGCGGTCTGGGCATGGCCGCTGTCTATGGCATTGTGAAAAAGCACGGCGGCTATGTCTACGTCGATTCAGCCCCCGGCGAAGGCACCTCGGTCTCCATCTTTTTGCCGGGTACCCGGGTCAAGGCAGAGGTGGCCGAAAAGGTCGAGCCTTACGCTGCCACAAATCAAGGCACCGCACTGATCGTTGAAGACGAACACCTGGTCATGGAGGTCAATCGCGCCCTGGTCAAAAAACTAGGCTATCAAGTCCTGGAAGCCAAAACCGGTAAAGAGGCCATAAAGATCGCCGCACAATATGAAGGCAAAATCGATTTCGCGCTGCTGGACGTCATTCTGCCGGATATGGACGGCAGCCTCATCTATCCCAGGATAATGGAGAAGCGTCCTGACATGAAAGTGGTGGTCTGCAGTGGTTTTGCGCTGGACGGGCCTGCTCGCAATATCCTCGATTCAGGCGCTCAAAGCTTTATCCAAAAGCCGTTTACCGTAGCCGCCCTCTCCGCAGTCCTCAAAAAGATCTTCAATGGCAAGGAGAAAGCGTAGGGAACCGCAGAATATCGAACAAGGAATATCGAATGTCGAAGTTCGGCATCGCTTCGCTCTGTCATTTATATCTCGAATGGCAGAATACCTTACTTCGATATGCTGCGGTTCTGCATCGATATCCCACGGTGGCAGGCCAGGAGGGATTCGAACCCCCAACACCCGGATTTGGAGTCCGGTGCTCTACCAATTAGAGCTACTGGCCTACACAGGGGACCATTTCGTATCAGTTCCCCCTTTCAATGTCAACGGCCTCGCGCATGGATCTGCGGTGTTTTTGCGCTGATTAATAAATCATATCAATACAAAATCTTAAACGGGATTTCGGTCGCCTGATCAAATCGGAACGGAGACAGATTCGACAAGGCGGAAGTGGAACCGATGGTGGGTCTGAAAAATGGTCTCGTAGGGCGAGGCTCCGTACCCGCCGCATCTCGATGCCGTGTGCATTGCCCGAACAGGTCGGCACGGAGGCCGACCCTACGATAGCCCCGACCGGCACGGATCGCCATACCGACTCAGTGGGTGATGGGGCTGCAGATGGATGCAGAACAAATTCACCGTACGCATGGATCGCAGGGTGATCGCACCTGCATAAAGTTCCAAACAAAAGAGAGCACCAGGCGATTACCGCCTTCAGGGTTCAATATTTTTCACCGGTCCTGCAAAGCCGCCCTAACAATTTCAACCGGATGGCGAACCGGCAGATCCCCAAGGTGCTCCATCTGGAGCTGGCATGTGGGACAGTCCGTAACGCCGCATTGTGCGCCCGATCCGTTGAGCTTGTCGATCATTGGGATTCCGATGGATCGGCTCGTGGCATAATTCTTGGCCAACAGCCCCCAACTGCCGGCCATGCCGCAGCAATGGCTTTTCAAATCGCATGGTTCCACTCCGGGAACCGCCGACAGCAGCGTCAGCGAACTGTCACTGTCAGGCTGGATGCGCAAATGGCAGGGCTGGTGATACGCCACCTTCATCGGTATCTTCCTCAATTCCAATCGATCCATGGATCGATTGAGCAAATGGCAAATATGAACCGTTTTGGCGCTAATCCTTTCGGCCATCCCCTGATCCGATATCAGGCACCCCCAATCTTTCATCAACGCAAAACCGCAAGAAGAACAGCTCACCACAATATGATCGATGCCATCGAGACTTTTTTGCCAGCTGCGCAGGTTCTCCATCACCTTCCGCCGCGCCGCCGTCACCATCCCTTTGGAAAGATGGGGCAAGCCGCAGCACGATTGGGGGGGCAGATGAACTTCGAACCCTGCGCGCGTCAGCACCTCAATTGCGGCCTCTCCAAGCTCCGGTCGAATATAGCCTGCATAGCATCCGGCATAATACAGTACCGATGGACCCGATCCCTGTATCCGTCTGGAGACCCGTCGATAGAGCGGTCGTCGGGCAAAGGCCACCATCTCCCGTTGAGGAGCCAGGCCGCCCAAACGGGCTGCAAGCCCATTCACCAGTGGTGATCGCAAGGCAGGTGCAAGCAACGCCATAAAGGGATGAAAGGTTTTCGCCGCTACCTCCACATTAGCGGTGAGCTTCTCCGACACAGGGGAGCCAAACCGCCGCACGTAAATAGCCTTGGCCTCCATGGCCAGCTTGGGGATATTCACATTGGAGGGGCACTCTTTGAAACAGCTGCCGCAATTGATACATTGCGCCATGACCTGCTGGAGTCCCGACTGGTACATGGCATCTTGCTCCAACACGCCGCTGATCAAACCGCGCAACACATTGGCTTTGGCCTTGGGAGCCGCGGTTTCATCCCGGGTGACCTTGTAGACTGGGCACATGCGGGTCGTCGTGGTGATGGTGGTGCATTTGGAGCAGCCGTGGCACTTCTCTGCTTCGGCAACAAAGGATGATTGCCAAATCAATTGCAGCTGCTTCGGCGGCTCAGACCGGTAAGCCGGCCCCAGTCGCAGGTGCCGGGACATCTGTTCTGGATCGTCGGCCTGTTTGATCCCCGGATTGAGCAATCCCCGGGGATCAAGCAATGCTTTGACCCTTTCAAAAAGAGGGTAAACATCGCCGTATGTACGCCGCAAATAGGCGCTGCGCAGCCGTCCGTCGCCATGTTCACCGGAAACGGTTCCGCCGAGACGGTCCACCAGCTCGTAAACCGCGTCGGCAATGGGTTTGAGCATGGCGCAATCACGGGCATCCTTGAGATTCAGCAGCGGCCGGGTGTGCATCAGCCCTTTGGCGATATGGCCGTAAAGAACGAATTGGACATCATGGCGCCCAAAGATGCGGTAAATCCCATCGAAATAATCCACCAAACGGTCCACTGGTATGGCCGCATCCTCCACCAGGGCCAGAATCTTTTTTTCTCCTTTGAGCTTGTAAAGGATGGGAACAGCGGCTTTGCGCAGCGCCCAGAATTTCTCCTTTTCGCCGGCTGAGGCCGCCGGATGGATGCTCCGGGCAAGGTTGCGGGAAAGCAGCAGCCGGCTCTCATCGACCAGCCGCGCACAATCTTGGGCAGAAGGGCCATCAAACTCGATGAGCAGGACGTTGTCCACCCCCTCCGGTATGCGTTCCCGCAGGGTGGCATCCGTAGCCCGTGCCAGATCGAGCAGGGACTTGTCCATGATCTCGATGCCCGATGGTCCCAGGGGCATGGTGAGTTGAACCGCCTTGGCCGCCTGAACGATATCGTCGAAATAAGCCACCACTAAAGCGTCGGCCGCTGGTTTTGGTATGAGACGAAATTTCAGGCGGGTGATGATCGCCAAGGTCCCTTCGGCGCCGGCCAGCAAACGGTGCAGCCGCAACCGGCTGTCATCCACCAAACCACGCAGGTTGTATCCGGCCACGTTGCAGGCAATGGGCGGGTAGGCGGCCTCGATGGCATCGGCATTGCTCCGGTAGAGATCGACGAGGTGTTGCAGATTCTCCGGCAATTCGGCCACAGGCATCGATGCTACCTGGGACAAAGTGTAGACGGCCCCATCCGCCAGTACGACCTCAGCATCCATGAAGTAGTCGGCCACATTCCCGTATTTCACCGAATGGGCCCCGCTGGCGTTGGTGTTGGTCATGCCGCCGAAGGTGGCGTACTCCCCGCTGGAGGGGTCGGGTGGAAAGAAAAGAAGGCCGCCCGCCAGGGCGGATTCCAGTTCTCCCAACCGGTAGCCGGGCTGGCATTCGAACCACCCTTCTTCCAAGTTCAGCCGGAGCAGCCGATGCATGAATTTGGAAAAATCGAGAACGATGCCTTCTCCCACTGCCGAACCGCACAAACCGCTTCCGGCGCCGCGGGGATGCAGGCTGATCCTCCGCCGGTCGGCTAAGCGGACCGTCTCTGCGACATCGGCTGTGGTACGCGGGTAGACCACAGCCAGGGGCATGACCTGAAAAATACTCGCGTCCGTTGCGAGCATATAGCGCCGCAGATCATCCGTGTACACTTCACCGTCAATGTTTCCGGCCAATCGCGATAATGCGTTGATCAAGTCTGCTTCCATTGTCATTCGATATCCAGGCCTATTCCATATCCGTTGCGCCGACGGTCAAGGATGCATTGGGAACCACGGCCAGGCTACCGTTTTGACGATCCATCACCCCCTGGACCCCGGCCGCCGAAATGACATCGCAGCCGATCCGGTCAACTGTGGCCGCATCCAATCCGGTCACCAGACGGATACGGATGCGGCGGCACTTGGCCATCATGGCCAGGGCCGTGCCACCGTTGCCGACATATTGATGGGCCAAGGCATCGAAGGCCGCATCCCATCCTCCCGGCCCGAACCAGGGCAGGAAGGTTTGAGATCCGATACCGTCCCGGCACTCGGCCAGCACGATCAGCGTCCCGTCGTTCCGCACGAAGTCGGCCGCATGATGGATGGCCTTATGGCTCTGGATAAAATTGATATCCTTGGGAAAACCGCCGCATGAGGCCACCACCAGGTCGTATCGGCGTTTGATGACCACCTCTGATCCCTCCCCATGACGGGCGCATGCGCGCCGGAAAAGATCGTCTCCCTCTCCCACCATCAGATCGCACACCTCTCCCCGGCTGTTCAAGATGCCGTGAATGGACAGATCCGCCGGTCGAAAGCGCTCCACTTCTGCCAAATCTTCCGCCAACGGGTTGCCGTCCAGCCGGCCGGACCGGCAACCGTCCGCCAGGTTTCGGGACTCGGCTTCCAGGAAAAGGCGGTGGTTGGCATAAATACTCTCCTTCTTTCCCAACCCCGGGAAAATCAGCTTGCGGCCGCCACCGTACCCGGCAAAATAGTGATGGGAGATGGCGCCGAAAGTTATCACGCAGGATGCTCCGGCCAGATCCTGCCGAAGATAAACCGGCGTGCCGCGGCGGGTCTCTCCCAGGCGCATAAAGGGTCCCTTATCACAATGGTGGTGCACCCAGCGGTACCCTTTATATGCGCTTCCATATGCCTTTTGACTGGCCTCATCGCTTTGACGCGGATGGGTCCCATAGGCGATGTGAATCGAAATGGCCTCCGGATCGACGCCGTGCTCAACCATCACATCCAACAGCACCTGCAGGTAAATGGGATACCCGCACAGTCGTGTCTTATCCGCCACCACCACTGCAGGACAGGTCAGATCCAGCCCGACCCGTTGTATGGCCGCCTTCAATCGCTTGGCAAATCCGGCGGGGTCTACCCGCGGAACCGGATCATTCACCGTGTAGACATCCGCATCTGACCGAATATCGAACTTGACAACCGTTTCCCCGTAACGCAATGAGATGGGTTGAGGCATCCTGTCACTACCTATACTGGAATTCACTAATGGGCCACTGTACGCCAATCAGGATCAAGAAAAAAGCTTTTCCTGTTCCCATCAGTAGTCCTAACTGAATGTAATTCATCGTTTTGAGACCGTGATTTTCGCGCCTTTGGAACAAAATATTTCGCGAAACATGTGGACCAGGATGGGGTGGGCATCTGGTAATTTGGATAAAGGGTGATGTCCAGCCGACCTGCTATTATTCACCACGAAGGACACGAAGAACACGAAAGAAAAAAATCGACCTCGATACCGACCCCGAGGTCGCGGCAAATCGGGGTCGGGACCGGTATCGCTTTCGAAAGAACGTCCATGATACCCATGGGGTTCGTGAAAAATTATCTTGCTGATGAACGGAGTCAAAGCACCTCAGTGCTTCGATCGTTACAGTTGCAGCCGGGTGTATAGCACCCGGTTTGAATACAAACAATCGTGGACCGGTTGCCATGAATACCGTTCAGTTGGAATTGCTGCACCCTGGCGGACGGCATTGACTCCCCTGTGGATATGGATTAGGTTCGTCGTCGTAAAAAAGGTTCGGAAAATGAACCATACCCCATGATATAAAAGAGGCCTATTATGATCGTATCCCACGAAACAGAAGCCCTTTCGAACACCATTGAGAGCCCTGAAGTGAAACACGCCGCCATAAAAGTGCTCATCGGCGCCGAGCAAGGCTGGACCGACCATGTCATGCGCATCATCGAGTTGGGGCCGGACGGCTACTCGCCCAAGCACACCCATCCCTGGCCGCATATCAATTACATGGTGGAAGGCAAGGGGATCCTTCAAATCGAGGATAAAGCGCATGCGGTGGAGGCCGGATCATACGCCTACGTCCCGGCGGATAAGCTGCATCAGTTCAGAAACACCGGCAGCGGAATGTTCCGTTTTATCTGCATTGTGCCCAAAGAGGGGCACCAGTGAAGCATCCGGATCCGGAAGACACGGCTTCGGATGACCCATTTGGGAAGGGGGTGGAACCGCAGAATATCGAATATTGAATTTCGAATGGCAGAATACCTTCCTTCGACATTCTGCGGTTCCTTGTTCGATATTCGATATTCATATGGTTCCGCTTCGATATTCCAATGGCCTGACCCTAAGCACCGGAGCTATATATCGAGGATAGATTGGCCTTTGGTCCCGGTGACGTTTCAATGCGTCTGCGTTTGCAGGCAGTTCTTACAGATCCCGTCCACACGGACCTCTACTTTGTCGATACGACCGGAAAAGGTTTTCCAAAGCGCGTCGGTTTCCACATTGAGCGTTCCGGGTATCAGGCAGTCCATCCGGCCGCAGCGTTTGCAGTAGAAATGAGAGTGCGGCGCGTGATGGTGATTAGGCGCCAGTCCGTAATAAAAGGCCCTGCCCCCGGTGCTGATGCGCTCGATCACCCCTGCCTCAACCAGCAAATCGAGGATGCGGTAGACCGTTACCCGGTTGATGGAACTGCTGCGCTCCAGGATTCTGAAAATATCTCCGGCTGAAAGCGGAAAACCGTTGTTGCCGATGACCTCCAGAATCCGCACACGGTTGGATGAAGCCTCCAGTTCCGCCGACGTCAACAACCCCTCATAGTCACATCGATGACACATCCGCCTTCCCCCTCCGTTTCAAACTCGGCCAGGGAATCCGACCGATCAAAATGGATAATAAAAATGCAATGCCTGCGACCAGGATAATCGAAGCGCCGGAGGAGATATCATATCGGTAAGAGAGCCAGAGTCCGGAAGTGGTGAATACGGCACCCAGACAGATGGAGCCCACCATCATCTGAAGCAGTGATTTGGCATATTTTTCAACAATAAATGGGGGAATGGTCAACAGGGCAATGACCAGGATCAGGCCCACCACCTGAATGACCATCACAATGGTCACGGCCAGCAGGGCAATCATGCCGAAATAGAGGCCCTTTACAGATACCCCCCGGATCTGCGCGAACTCCTCGTCGTACGAAAGCGCCAGCAGATCGTCGTAGTAATACGTCACCAGAAATGTAATGGCCACGCCAATGGCCACCATGATGAAGAGGTCGGATTTGGGTACCGTCAGGATGCTGCCGAAAAGATAGCTCATCAGGTCCACGTGGTACCCCGGTGTCAGGTCGATGAGGATGATCCCCAAGGCCATGCCGATGGCCCAGATAACGCCAACGATGGTGTCGGCGCGGTGCTTGGCCTTCAGGCTCACGGCGGCCATTACCATGGCGGCGGCCAGAGAAAATCCCAAAGTGCCCAATAAATAGGACCAGCCGAAGTAAAAGGCCATACCGATACCGCCGTAGGCCGCATGGGCGATGCCGCCGGAGAGAAACACGATGCGGTTGACCACCACCAGAGTTCCCATGATGCCGCAAATGACACTTGCCAGCAGTCCGGCGGCCAGTGCGTGCCGCATAAAATCGTATTGAAGGGCCTCGATCATCTCACGACTCCTCATGTTGGTGCAATACGCGATGGGGGATACCGTGGGCCACCATCTCCACCGGACACACCTCTCCCTTGGTGCAATACATGGTTTCCAACATCTCTTGCGTGATTTCGGCATCGTCGTGATAGTGGAGCCGCTTGTTCATACAGGCCACCGATTTGATATAGCTGGAGATTACCAGCAGATCGTGACTGACCACCACGATGGTGATCTCCGCGTTGAGGTCCTTAAGCAGCTTGTAGAACTGGGCTTGCCCCTTGGTATCGATCCCGGCCGTGGGTTCATCCAGGAGCAACAATTGGGGTGCGGTCACCAGGGCCCGGGCAATGAAAACCCGCTGGCGCTGCCCGCCGGAGAGGGTGCCGATTTTCTTATTGGCAGCCGATGCCATCCCCATGCGGTCCAATGCCGCCATCGCTTCCCGCCGGTTGACCGCCGAATTGCGGGCCCATCGCCTTTTTGGATCCAGCTTGCCCATGAGGACCACATCCAAAACCGAAATGGGAAAGTTGCGGTTGATATCGACATTCTGAGGGACATACCCAATGCACGAGGATGCTTTATGCGCCGGCTCCCCTTTGACGCGAACCGTGCCGCTGTCCGGAGATACCAACCCAAGGATAATTTTCAGCAGTGTGGTTTTACCGCCGCCATTGGGTCCGATCATGGCGATGAAATCGCCGTGCTGAATATCGAGATTCACATCCTCCAGCGCCACCTCGCCGTTGTAGGCATGGGAGACATTTTTAAGTTCAACTATCGCGTTCGTCATCTCATCCCCCTACTTCAAGGCTGCCTTGAACTGATCGGCCACACCCAGCAGGTTGTCCGCCCAATTCTCGGCCAGGGGATCAGCAAAGGCCACCTTGCCCCCAATTTCCCTTGCGATCAATTTAGCGCTTCGCATGGAAAACTGTGGCTGAACAAATACAACTTTGATGCCCTTATGCCTGGCGTGCTTGATAAGGGATTGCAACTGGGCCGGTTTGGGGTCTTTGCCTTGAACTTCGATGGCCGTCATCTTCAAGTTGTAGGCTTGGGCAAAATACCCCCAGGATGGATGGAAGACGATAAATCGACGGTCTTTCCATTTGGCAAATTTCCTGTTCAGTGCTTCGTCCAGCGAGTCGATCTTTCGAATAAACGCCCGATAATTTTGCTCATACCGGCTGCCGTGCGCAGGATCGATCTCCTCGAGCCCGTGCAGAATATGGCGTGCTTGAATTTTCACCAGGGGCGGAGAGAGCCAGATATGGGGATCCATACCGCCGTGGCCATGGTCATCCTCTCCATGTTCCCGGCCGTCAGGGTGCTCCCCATCCACCGGTTCGTCCAGATGATAGCCGACTGCCATCGGTATTTTCTGAACCTCCCTGTCCGTAGCCACCACCTTCATGGCCGGATTTGAAGATGCAATCTTGCTCAGCCACCTGCCTTCAAAAGGAACGCCGATGGAAAAATAGGCTTTGGCGGTAGAGATGTCGGCCATCTGCCGTGGCTTGGGCTCATAAATGGCCGGGCTGGCACCAGGTGAAACCATCACATGAACATCCACAAGATCCTTGCCAATTTGTTGCACAAAATATCTTTGCGGCACAATGCTGACATAAACGGGGATTTTGTCCTGCGCCACCGTCGTCTGAGCCGACATCAAAGCGAATATCGCTATAATAATTTGTTTTTTCATTAATCTCCATATCCTCATCAATATCCGCGGACCAGACTGGGTCCGGATAGCCGGACAAACGTCCAATAAGCAGAACATCCCCACAACCAATATGGCAGCAAGCTGATTTATATACGAAATTTAATTTGGCAGGCTTATTTCACAACACCATCAATACACAGAACAAATGCAACTATATTGCATTCACCTAAATATTGCAACCCAATAACAAGATGATCTCATTCCAGTTTGTGCCAGCCCTTATTTCCGCAACATATGACAATTCTCCGTCCCCATCTAACAGGGGTCGTATTGACGCTGCTTACTCACTTTTTACCGCCGGCAATGACCATCAGTATATGGCCGGCGGCGAACACGGGACCGGTTGCTCCCAGCTGGGACCCCGGCACTGCGGCAATGTGCAACAGCCCATCGTATCGTTCGTTTTGTATTTAGCGCCTTACAACCTTTTCTATACAATTGCGGCCAAATTGTATTAATATGGACTTTCAGAAATAACGGAATACCGGACCGAGGATGCGCCTTACGGTCCCAGTCATACCGGATAGAGGAGATCGAACAATGAGTTCGACCTGCATTCTTTTAAACGGGGACTACTCCTACTTGTGCCAGATCCATTGGAAAAGGGCCCTTTGCCTGGAGTACACCCAGAAAGCCAAAGTGTTGAAGTATTCCGATCGATTGGTTCGGAGCGTCGACAAGCTCTTCCGGGCACCGGCCGTCATGATATTAATCAAGGTGGTCCGAA